>CACWOH010000019.1 GCA_902762435.1 uncultured Bacteroidia bacterium
AACGAGGTCGCCTGCTATGACCGCACGCTCTATTTCTGGTTCAGGTCGGAAACCGGCGGAAAGTTCCAGGACTTCGTGATCGGGCGCTTCAGCGCCGACGGCCGGCTGCTCGAGGCCACCAAGGACCCCGATTCCCTGCCGACCTATCCCGCCCTGCAGATGCTGAAAGACCAAGGGCGGCTCTAGCCGGATGAAGAGCCCTCCCGTTCTTTGCGCTTCCTTCGACGTTGTTCCCGATTATTCTTCTGGGATTCAAGCACTTCCACCACGGCGTCCGTCATTTCGTCCGGCCATGTCCTTCCCGTGACAACGGCATCTGACCAGGGGCATAAACTTTCATAATCCGAATCGAACACGATCGTATACGGGGGGCCACACCGGTCGTTGACGGACATGAACAGACTGCGTCCTTCATGGATCAGGCTTGCCGGCCATTCAACGTCGGGATCGTCCACGTGATCGTAGATCTCTTTGGTTATCTCAAATAAGGAGCAGTTCACTCCGCCGCCGATTTGTGCCGTGTACAGCTCCCTATCCTCGTCGAAACAGGCTTTCCAGCCGGGTCCTTCTTTAAATTGCATAGGGTAAAGATAGTTTTACTATATTTGTACAGTTACCTCAATTCCTTTGATAATATGAAGAAATACACTTGCAACATCTGCGGATACGAGTACGATCCGTCAGTGGGTGACCCGGACAACGGCATCGCCCCCGGCACCGCTTTCGAAGACCTTCCCGCCGACTGGGTATGCCCGCTCTGCGGCGTGGGCAAGGACGACTTCTCCGCCGAATAGCGGGAATCAATCGAACCCGACGGCCTCGGTATACTTGTCCTGGAAATACATCAGGCCGAGCCGGGCCATCTCGTTCGTCCCCACACTTCCGTCCAGGGTGCTCCCACCGCTGAAGAGGATGTACATCAGGTCATACTCCAGCATCTTTTCCACGACGTCGGCACCCGCGGACGCATACATCGGATAACCGGCATCCAGTTCCCCCTTGCGGTACCATTCCTCGAGGGGGATGAGTACTTGGCTGTCCTCATCTTCCTCAAGCGTTTCCAGGTCCTTGTACTTGCGGAAAAGCAGGCCCGGATTCTCCTGGGCGGACTCGGGGAAGAAGATGTGCAGTTCCGGCTCGGAATCCACGTCATCCGGCAGCACGACCATGATGTGGAAGTAGCTCTCGACGGGATTGCCGGCACTTTGGTCCGAAGCATAGTACATATCCCGCCAGACACTCGTCAGCCCGTCCTCCGTGGTATAGAGCCACAGGTTCACCGCCTCGAGGAGCGGGTTCATCATGTCGTTGAACTCTTCATAGGGGATGTCCTCCCCGGCCTTCCCCAGGCGGCCGATCTTGGCGGCCAGCATTTCGATGGTGACGTAGGCGTACTGCTGCGCGGTCATGCGCGTCTGCAGGCTGACGGTGTCCGCCGCCGCCCGCCGGAGGCTGTCCGCCCAGGGAAGGACCGCCGCGCGGACCTGCTGGAACGTGGATGTCGAGTCCAGGAGGACTTCGAAACAGGAAGCGGGCGCCCGGGTGCCGGACGCCGCCTGCCGGGCTTTCCGCCCGCAGGACACCGGAAGGATCAGGAGCGCCGCCAACAGGGCGGCCTGGAACGATCTTCTACCCATAAGCGGTTAATAGGCAAGCAGGACGGCGTCGTGGTTCTTCTTGAGGACGGAGACGTTGTCGAACACCATCGTGGGTTTCTCGTCCGGGTTGAACGGCTCCCAGCGGGGAAGGCCCTTGCAGTTGGGGTCGCCGGTCCGGATGAAGGCGAGCCAGGCACCGCTGACAACCTCCTCCATCTTGTACGCTTCGGGCGTGCCGCCGGTCATCTCCCGCTGGTTCGCGACGTTGTGGAACATGAACGGAAGTTCCATCCCGTGGCAGGCGGCCAGCGCCCCGTCGTTCACCGGGGACTTCCAGGCGAAGAGGTACACATACGCGTCCGCACCGCCCAGGGCCTGCTTCGCCGCGGCCTGCCGCAGCACGTTGCCGCGGGTCCGGAGGTCCGTATTGACCAGCTCCTTCGGGGCCTGGCCCGGATAGACGCTCTCGAAGTCCTGCACGAACTGATCGAACTTCTCCCCCAGCCTGGGCTGCAGGCGGGCCTTCGCCTCGTCCATCGTCATCGGGATGTTGTTGGTATAGCAGAACTCGTTGAGGTTGGAGCCGATCAGCATCGGGACGTCCTTGCTGCATTCGGCCGCGATGGGGTCGAAGGGATGCTGGACCAGGTACTTCCCGTCAACGACAGGTGAGAATCCGCCCCGTCCGAAACGGCGGGACGCCCGGTTGCCGGCAGCCACCAGTTCCTCATAGGAGAAGCCAGACAGGTCCACGTCGGGTCCCGGCTTGAGGCCCAGTTCCTCCACGACGGCAAGGCCCAGTGCCCGGCTCTGCTCCGGTTCCTGCTGGCGCAGGGTGGAGCCGCTCTGCACGATGGCCCGGTGGAACAGGCCCTTCGCGGAGGGCATCGCCATCAGGGTGGAGGTCTTTCCGCCGCCGCCGCTCTGTCCGCCGATCGTGACGCAGCCTGGGTCGCCGCCGAAGGCAGCAATGTTGTCATGCACCCACTCGAGGGCCTTCACCAGGTCCTGCTGGCCCAGGTTGACGGACTCGGCATACTTCCCGCCGAGCGCGGTCAAGTCTATGTAACCCAGGATGTTGAGCCGGTGGTTGACGGTCACGACCACGATGTCGCCCTTCTCGGCCAGCGCACGGCCCTCCTGTGCGGGGAGGAAGATGGCGGAACCGTTGGCATAACCGCCGCCGTGGAACCAGACGAACACCGGGCGCTTCTTCCCGTCCAGCGCCGGGGTCCAGACGTTGAGCATCTGGCAGTCCTCGGAGTTCAGCTCCTTCTTGAACTGGAAACCGAAGTCGTAGTCGCTGGGGGTGCCGCCCCAGTTCATGTTCTGGCCCTGCATCGCCTGGGGGCCGTAAACCTGGGTCTTCCGGACGCCGTCCCACTTGTCGGGCGCCTGCGGGGGCATGAAGCGTTCTGCCTTGGCGTACGGGACGCCCTTGAAGGTATAGATGCCGGCGTCGTTGTAGCCCAGTATCTTACCATAAGCGGTGCTGACGATACAATCCTCTCCGGTGGTGATGGGGCCAAGGACGGCGCCCTGCCGGTCGTTTCCGCAAGAACAAAGCAGCAAAGCCACTCCCGCTGCGATGGTCAATAATTTCTTCATATCTCCTGGAATAACTGATTCTATTCCGCAAGATACGAAAAAGTTTCTAGATATCGGATTCTTCCGCTTCCGTTCCGATGCCGAGGGCGTCCAACTGGCGCAGGAAAGCGTCTTCGAAGGCCCGGTCGGCGATGCGGCGGGACATATTCAGCACCAGATGGTCCCCGTAGCCCGTGCAGGCGGAGGCGCCGGAATTGCCGCGCTGGCGGCCCAGGATGAAGTCCACGTCGCGCACGTAAGGGCGCAGCGTCTCCGGGAGTTCGATCCGGCCCAGGTTGGACAGGGTGTGCGAGCAATAGCGGTCACCCTTGAGTCTGTTGATGATGTCGATGATGGGCTTCTTGAGCACACGGGGGATGCAGTTGATGGCGAAATTGTCCTCCAGTTCCACGTTCTTCGCCACCTTGGGTTCCAGCTGGCTGGGCATCGAGAAGAGCCGCTTCTGGGCGGAGACCACCTCCAGGATGTGCCCGAAGTCATACTCTCCGTTGCACACGTCCACGCCGAGCATCACGTAAGAGGAGAAGTTGCGCAGCGTATTGCCACCGAAGATGCGCCGCAGGTCCACCGGCACGTTGACCTTGAGGACGGAGCGGCGGGCGAAACGGTCGTTCCGGCGGACATCCTGCAGGGCGGCCACCATCGCTGCCGTCAGCAGTTCCGTCACCGTGGCGTTCCGGGCCTTCGCCGCAGCGGCGGCCTCCGCCATCGGAATGCGGACGCGCAGGTTCCGCAAGACCTTGATTCCCAGGGGCCGGCCGCAGATGTGGTAAGCGGGATCGTTCTGCTCCAGGCAACCCCGCTTGCCGCTGAAATCGTCGAAGGCATCGGCCAGTTCGGATGCCGCCGGGGCGTCGGAAGTGTCCAGGATGCGCCCGCCATACACCGGTTGGATGCCGTAACGCAGGCGCAGGTACTCCGCCGTCAGCGTGAGCAGGAAGGTCATCCCCCCGTTCCCGTCCGTCAGCACGTGGAAGATGTCCAGCACGATGCGGCAGCCGTCCGCGGAGATCCGGAAAAGGAAGCCGCCGTTGCCGGGGATGCTGAAATGATGCAGCGGCTGCAGGGGCAGCACGCGGGGCGTACAGTCCAGTTTGCGGAGGTACCACCAGAGCGTGCCGCCGGTCAGGGTGTAGCCGAAAGTCGGGATGCGGGCGACGGACGCCTCCAGCGCCTGCTGGAGGACGGCTTCGTCCACCGGCTCGTTCAGCGTGACGGACATCCGATACAAAGACGAATACTTCTTCGACTGACTCGCGGGATATATGAAGGAGGCGTTGTCAAGCCTCAGCAAATTCCGTGCAACCATGATCTCTTTGTTTTTGCTGACACAAAAATACCCAGCTCCGCCCCCTCCGGCAAGGAAACCACACAAACGGGCCGGGAATGTGACCGAAATGGCACTCCGGCGGACTTTTCCCATAGATCAAGGGACGAAAAACGGGTAATTTCAAGCTTGTCCCAACCCTTACGGGGACGAATGATACGCCTTTTTTGCTATCTTTGTCCAAGACTACAGCCAAGATGACGATCATAGACGCACATTCCCACCTTTGGCTCCGGCAGGATGCCGTGGTGGACGGGCAGCCGATCCGCGCCCTGCCGGACGGCCGGGCCCTCTTCTTCGGCGAGGAGCGCCAGATGCTCCCGCCCTTCCTGATCGACGGACGCAACAGCGCCGAGGTGTTCCTGTCCAATATGAATTACGCGCAGGTGGGCGCCGCCGTGGTCGTCCAGGAGATCATCGACGGCAACCAGGACGATTACCTGCGCCAGGTGCAGCAGCGCTGGCCGGACCGCTTCTTCTGCTGTGCGATGATGGACATCGACCGGGGCGGCCTGACCGTGCCGGAGGGTTTCCGTGGGGCCGCGATTCCGGGCCACCGGATGCGGCGCGATCTCGATTCGCCGGAGATGATGGCCGCCTTCAAGGAACTCGAGCGGCGCGGGATCATCCTGTCGATGTGCCTCGGCGACGACGCTGATCAGATTGCCCGGTTCGCCACCGTCATCCAGGAATGCCCCCGCCTGAAGGTCGCCGTCGGCCACTTCGGACTAGCCCGCTCGAAGCACTGGCTGGCGCAGGTCCGGCTCGCCCGCGCGGAGAACGTCCGCATCGAGAGCGGCGGCATCACCTGGCTCTACAACGACGAGTTCTATCCTTTCCCTTCGGCCGTCCGCGCCATCCGGCAGGCCGCCGACGAGGTCGGGATGAACAAGCTGATGTGGGGCAGCGACTACCCGCGCACCATCACCGCCATTACCTACCGGATGTCCTACGACTTCATCCTCAAGACCCCCGAACTGTCCCCCGAGGACAAGGCCGCCTTCCTCGGCAGCAACGCGCAGGCCTTCTACGGCTTCCGTGGTCTCCCTGAACTTCCGTACATCAAAAATATGTCTGAATGAAAGCATTACAGATTCCCCAGCCCCGGCTGGTCCGCGTGATCGACCTGCCGGAACCCACCCCCGGCCCCGGCGAAATCCTCCTCCGGCTGCATTATGTCGGCTTCTGCGGCAGCGACCTCAACACCTTCCGCGGGCGCAACGCGATGGCAAAGCCGGACGTCATCCCCGGGCACGAGATCGGCGCCGTCATCGCCGCCACCGGCCCCGGCGTACCGGAGCGTTTCCGGCCCGGACAGGTCGTCACCGTGAACCCTTATACGAATTGCGGCGGCTGCGCCTCCTGCCGTGCGGGCCGCTACAACGCCTGCGAGAACAACGAGACGCTGGGCGTGCAGCGCGACGGCGCGATGCGCGAATACATCGCCCTCCCCTGGCAGAAGATCATCCCCGCCGACGGGATCGACCTGCGCGACGCCGCCCTCATCGAGCCGATGAGCGTGGGATTCCACGCCGTCGACCGCGGCTGCGTCGTCGATACCGACACCGTGCTGGTGATCGGCTGCGGCATGGTGGGACTGGGCGCCGTGATCCGTGCGGTCCGGCGCGGCGCCACCGTGATCGCCGCCGACCTGGACCCGGAGAAACTCGCCCTGGCGCGTGACCTGGGGGCCGCTTTTACTTACAATACCGCGGAGGAATGGCGCGGCCTCCCCGCCCCGAGCGTCGTCGTCGAGGCCGTCGGCGCCCCCGCCACCTACCGGCTTGCCATCGAGCGGGTGGACTTCTGCGGGCGCGTGGTCTGCATCGGTTACGCCAAGGGCGACGTGGAACTGCCCACTTCGCTCATCGTCAAGAAGGAACTCGACGTGCGCGGCTCGCGCAACGCCACCCCGTCCGACTTTGAGGCCGTCATCCGGGCCGTCCGCCAGGCATACGACGCGCCCGCGTCCCCGGGCCTGAACCGGGATCTCCTCGCCAAGTTCGTTTCCGGAACCGTCAAGCCCGGCGAAGCGCAAGCGGCGCTCGAGCGCTGGGACGCCGCTCCGGGCAAAGTCTTCAGAATCCTTACGCAATGGAATACAGAGAATTAGGCAAGACCGGCCTGCGCCTTTCCGCATTGGGATTCGGCGCATCGAGCCTCGGCGGCGTCTTCCATTCCCTCCGGGAGGAAGACGGCATCCGGGCCGTATTCGCCGCCATCGAAGGCGGCATCAACTTCATCGACGTCTCCCCTTACTACGGCTATCTCAAGGCGGAACAGGTGCTCGGCAAGGCGCTGCGGCAGATCCCGCGCGACAAGTATATCCTGTCCACCAAGGTGGGCCGCTACGGCAAGGACGGCGTGAACAGCTGGGACTATTCCGCGAAACGCGCCCACGACAGCGTGTTCGAGAGCATGGAGCGGCTGGGCGTGGATTACATCGACCTCATCAACGTCCACGACATCGAGTTCGCCGACCTGGACCAGGTCTGCAACGAGACGCTCCCCGCCCTGGTGGAACTGCGCTCGCAGGGCGTCGTGGGGCACGTGGGCATCACCGACCTCCAGCTCGAGAACCTGCAGTACGTGGTGGAGCACACCCCGGCGGGCACGGTGGAGTCCGTGCTGAACTTCTGCCATTACTGCCTGTGCGACGACAAACTCCTCGACTTCCTCGACTTCTTCGAGGCGCGCGGCATCGGCGTCATCAACGCCAGTCCGTTGTCGATGGGGCTGCTGTCCGGCCGGGGCGCGCCCGCCTGGCATCCGGCACCGGCTCCCCTGCAGGAGGCCTGCCGTGCCGCGGCCGCACACTGCGCCGCCGCCGGTTACCCTATCGAGCGTTTGGCGATGGAGTTCTCCGTCCGCGAGCCCCGGATCACCTCCACGCTCTTCTCTACCACACGTGCGGAGAACGTCCGGGCCAACCTGGAATTCATCGCCTCGGAGCCCGACCCGGAACTGCTCGCGCAGGTGCGGGAAATCCTTGGAGGGACCTTCCGGATGAGCTGGAAAAACACTTGACAATCAGTTGATTAGACGACACCTTTCCGCACCTGTCCTAGTCTGTTGAAAACTTTTTTACGCAAAAGCATATCATATATCGATTTTATTTATACTTTTGCGCAAAACTAGAAGGCACGACTATGTATTGGACACTAGAACTGGCCAGCGCCCTGGACGATGCTCCGTGGCCGGCTACCAAAGAAGAACTGATCGACTATGCAAACCGTTCCGGCGCCCCCGAAGAGGTGATCGAGAACCTGGAAGAACTGGAAGAGGAAGGCGAGATATACGAAACCATCGAAGACATCTGGCCCGACTACCCTACCAAAGACGATTTCTTCTTTAACGAAGAAGAGTACTAACGGACAAGTTGCTGATTTTCAGTAAATAACACTTACCTTACCGCCTTTCGGGGCGGTTTTTTTCTTTTCTTGCAATCGCATTCCTACGCATTTGAGCGCAATACATAAAAATATAACTTACCTTAAAGTTTATCCAAAACTTTACTTTAACTTTGCGACAGGAATACTAAAAACCAGAAAGTTATGCCACGGACAAAAGCCCAACTCCCGCAAGGAGGCTTTGCTTTGTTGAATAAATGCAATGGAAAAGGCGAGCAAGCCATATATATTCGCTACTACGTCGGCAAGTACATAAAACGCAGTACGGACGTATGGATAGAACCCGATGACTGGGACGCAAAGAAACAAGAGGTAAAGCCCAGAAATAAGAATGCTGCACGGATCAACAATCGCTTGGCCCTTATCAAACAGAAGGTGGATGCTCAACTCCTCGCATACGATGATGGGAGGATTACGCCCGACGTTGTTCAGCAGATGCTGGATGGTTCATTCGTTCCAGAGGACAAACGTGCAAAGCATACTGATTTAGTAGAGTATGCATTAAATGTAAACGAGTTGTTCTACAAACGTGGGGACTTTGGCTACTCGGTTTATTACAACAAGAAGTTGAACATCGAGACATTTGGCAGGTATGTTACCGAAGAACTCAAACTTCCCCCGCTCTCGTTAAACCAACTCACCCCTGAACTGATTGACAAGTATATCAAGTACCGCCGCGATACACGCCACAACACCAGTAACGAGGGCATAAACAAGACTTTGGTTCCGCTCGTTAAAGCAATCGGATATGCCAAGGACAATGGGTTGCTGGATCCCAAAATTGCCATGCCGGTCATAGAGAATGCTTATGTTGAGGTTAAGGATAGGCACTATGACCCGGATGTAACGGGAAAAAAGAGTGTCCGGTATCTTACCCCTGAGCAGTTCAAGGCGCTGCAGAATTATAAACCAGCTTCCAATTCCAAGGAACGGACGAAGGAACTGCTGGACATATTCTTCTTCTCTTATTATGCGTGCGGCCTCCGGGTATCTGATGTCATTACGTTGGAATGGTCGCAGGTGGATTGGGAGAAGAAACGGCTTGACAAGGTGCAAGTAAAGTCTAAACAGAAGGGCAAAGTGCAGCCAATGCTCGCCCCTCAGGCGATAGAGATTCTTAATCGCTGGAAGACGAAGAAGCGGAACGCGCGGTTTGTCTTTGACTTTTTCCCGGAAGACTTTAAATTCTCCGATGACACAGAGGCTCAACGGCAGTTCAAGATGCGCTGCAATGCCGTTGAACGCACCCTCAACCAGTCGTTGAAACAGATTGGTGAGAACCTTGAGTTTCCGTTCCATTTGAGTATGCACGTTGCACGGCACACCTTCTGTGTCAACGCGATTTCCCAAGGGTTCTCCCTACACTTCGTCAGCCAGCTTATGGGCCACCAAAGTATTCTGGCAACGGAGAAAACGTATGCAGAGTTCCTGGACACCACGATTGACAAGGAGTTCAAGAAGATTCGGAAACTCTACAAGGAGCAGGCATAAGCGTCGTAGTGGTGGCTCCGCAGGAAGTCCTCGATGTCCTTACCGGAGTAGTAATAGGTAGCCCCTATTAAGGAGTAGGAGAGTTCACCCTCGTCCCGCCATTTCTTCAAGGTCGCAGAAGAGGCGTCCAGAAGTTCCATCATCTCCTTATTGGTATAGATGGTTTTGCTTTGCGGATTATTCAGCGCTTGAACCTGCCTAATCAGTTCTTGCAGGGTGTTTGTCAGTGATGCGTAGAAATCTGCTTCATTTGTCATTCTTGCGTTTGGTATCTGCCCGCCGGCAGTGATTATTGCCCGAAGGCAGTACCAATATACAAAAATGATTTTTCTTCACATGATCAAAGGAGCTCCTCAATGTCGTTCATTATGTTCCGGGCGATGTAGTTTGCGACGAGTTCGTCCGTGTAGTGGTACTTGGTAATAAACTTATCATCTGGCTCATACACGATGGTTGTGTAATCATCTCCCTTTGGGCAAAAAGACAAGAACAACCTTCTACTCTTGTTGTCATACAACAACGCCACCGGGTAAGCGCCTTCATACAAACCGCATAAGGAGATTGTCCCATCGGTTTTGAGGCATCGAAGCACGAACCCCTCCACTTCTTTTAAAAAACGCGCCGAACGGAAAATATAGGGCTTTTCAGACACTTCCACAGGGACAAGGACGTAATGCCTTTCTCCCATCTGTAATGTCCCGGCGGTGAAAGAGGGTTGTGTCTCCGGGAATAGCTCCCGCACCTCAACACCCAAGGCAGAGGCGACATCCACCAACGTGGAAAGTTTGGGATTACCTTTCAAACTGGCGGACAGGTTCGATTGATCAATATTTAGTTTTTTGGCCAAGTCAGCCATCCTCATACCCCTTTCTTTGAGGATTTCGTAGATTTTTAGTTCCATAACACCTATTTTTCACCTCCAAAAATAAGAAATAGGTTTTTAATAACAAAATAATAGCATTTTTTACATAAAAGAAAACCAAGAATATTTGGATAACACATTATAAAGTACTATATTTGTATTAGAAATATATGACAAAGCACCAAGAATTATGAATACCCTTGCAATCACCACCTCCGATGCTCTCCTCGCCCGTCAAATCGTAGCCGTATCCACCAAGAAAAACTCCGCTTACGTCGGAATCGCCAAGTCCCTCCTCATCGAGGAAGCCAAGCGCCAGATGCGCTCCGGCACCTGTCACTTCCTCTATGTCAAGAAAGACGGCTCCATTCGGGAGGCTTTCGGAACCCTCAACGCCACCCTCTGTGGCAAGCATATCAACGGACGCGGACAATCTCCGGAGAGCTGGGGCTGTTCCTGCTACTTCGACATCGAGAAAGGGCAGTTCCGCTCTTTCCGCTGGGCCAACATCATTGACATACTCTCCTAATCCTCAACGAGATGGCACTTAAGAACCAATACACGACGGCGGACTACATCGAATGGGACGAGGCGATGAACCTCGTCCGCCGCCTGTATCGGGACGGAGATTACCGGATGTCCCTGCTCATCGGCTGCGGCTGCTTCTTCGGGTTGAGGTTCTCCGACCTGCGGACGCTCCGATGGGAGCAGGTGCTCTCCAAGGACGGCACGTTTGCCCTGTATGAGCAGAAGACCGGGAAGCGCCGGGAGATAAAGATCAACAAGGGCTTCCAGCAGCACGCCCGGGACTGCTGGCGGGCCCTTGGGGGTGTTGATCTTTCGCAGCCGTGCTTCACCAGCAGATACGGATCGGTCTTGACCTCGCAGATGGTAAACCGCCATCTTAAAAAGATCAAGACCGCCTATCAGTTGAAAGCAAAGAACGTCAGCACACACTCCCTTCGCAAAACCTTTGGCCGCCGGGTCGTGGACATGGCTGGCTCCGACGCTGAAATGGCTCTAATCAGACTCTCTGAGCTCTTTAACCACTCCAGCCCTTCCGTCACCAAACGTTACCTCGGCCTCAGGCAGGAAGAACTTGGGGAGGTGTATGAAAGGCTGACGTTCTGAGGCTTCGTTTATATGTGGAATACACCTCATTCTCTTTGTCTTCGGTATTCATGCCACTTACTGTTTACATTTAGGTCTCGCACCGCCTCATCCTCGGTGCCAAAATATATCGCACCTCTTTTCTCGCTAATAATCAACGTTTTACTTCCTCCGTAATAAACAAAGTAATATGGTTGAGGTGGCCAATTCAACCGCCCTTTATCTTCAACGTATGACCAATCACCACTTACACCATTGACAGACGCTGTTTGAGGTTTGTCATTAAGAATAATCTTGCCACCGTCATAAGTAAAGACTGTTTTCGTGGGCAGTGAAGGGTTGGTATTACCGTTATTTTGGTTCCCACATGATGTTGCAATAAACATCACGCAGCAAATAAATAATGCGAAATAATAGTTTCTCATATTCGATGTTATTTTCGTGTCATTTTCCAGTGCCATCCTTGAGTGCTTGGAGTATCAAGTAGGGATTTAAAACGGGACCACGTATCACATTTCTCGGACACAACGTTTCCTTTTGTATCAATAGAATACCAATAATGATAATCTTTACTCTCATGGTCTATCCGCATAATATACCAAACATGTTTTTCTCCGTCAAAAGTCTCGGTGAGTTTTTCAGTCAGCATTCCTGTTGAATTCCTATATGACACTTCACCATTAAATGTATTCTTCAAATGTTTGGATAATGAGTGGTCGGCATTGATGGTTAATTCTTCTTCATATATGTCTCTTAATCCACCAGCATTATTGGTGCTAGTGTGTGTTGAAGAAAGAACACCGGGTGTTATTACTCCTTCAAAAAAAGTGTCCGACTTTGAATTCCCACCATTGTTTCCACCACAGGAGAAAATCATGAAAATGCTTAGAAAAGCGACTACTACTTTTTTCATATCCTTTTACTTATTTCAAACAACGTAAAGCGTCTTCAACAACAGAGAAGTCTTTTGCAGACTCAAACTGAATGGTTAGGGGATAGATACCTGTTTTGAGGAGCTCGGCAAGCCGCTCAGAAAGAGAAAGAGAATTACCATCACCTTCTGCGAAATAATTCGCGTTTTTTGGTTCAATTAGTTTCATAATAACTGAGTTGCGTAGCTGACTCCTCGCTACAAAAAACAACAACAAAAGTGTGGAGCCCTCTTCCGCATATTCTTCAGGAGGCTTCGCAGGGCCTTGACAGAAATAAACTTCGGATAAAACTCCACACTCGGCTTGATATGGAGTTCTGTCCTGAGAACCGGGACATACCGCATAACCAATGCACGAGCGGAAATAATTATCACCGTCCTTCTGTCGTTGAAACTGCGAATTTCCTGAAGAGGACGCGAAAACACTTTCGCTAATATGTACGCCATCTTGCGATGACTGCTCTAATATACGAATTCTATTGCAGAATTCCCAGCAAAAGATCAAGATAATGAAAAAACACAACTTTGCTGGATCAGCGCCTCGGGTTTCACATATCACATAAGTGAAACTCGTAAATAACGAAAAACGAGCACTTTAGCATTTTGCCGCTTGGTACTCGTTTCACTTTTGCCTCCCGGGCTCGTTTTTGGGACTTCAAAACCCGCTGGATCAAAACGGCTTGTCGTCCTCATCATCCTCCTCGCTCCGGTGTATTTGCTCGTTACGGCTCTCTTGAATTGCCTGGACCCCCGCTTGGATGTCCTGAATAACGCCTCCTTTCGCCTCCTTAAAGGTTGGGAGCCGTTCATATCTTTGGAGGATAAGTGCCGCCTCCACTGCAAGTGCCCCTTCCGAGTTCAGTTCCCTGCCCTGCACCTTGGAGAGTGCTATCTTGTCAATAGCGTGCTCGTACCGCTCTACGAGTTCCGTCCGCGACATGCCTTCGACCAGTTGGTGTATCCAAGGAGCATCCTCCATCGCGAAGGATACCGACAGCCCGGGTCCAGAATTTCTTTCTGGAATAGGAGAAAAAGAATTACCAATAGTCCTCCCGGAACCCCTTGCGGGTTCCATCGCCGCAGGCGACTGGATATATTCAACATTATCATTCTCTTTTTCATCTTCATCAACATCTACATTAAGGGGTTTTCTTGGGGTTTCACCCAGCTTCTGTGCTATCCGACGCTTATTCCTCTCCACGTAGGCTTCCCGGCTCTCTCCTTTGCGCGGCCGGCCGCCCTTTCACCCGTGTTCCTTTCCCAACTCGCCGTTCTCCACGGCTTTCTTATAACGGCTTGTTGCCGCTTTGATATTCGGCTTCGCCATCATCAAGATGATATTGACAACCGGGTCCTTTGAAGAAACCTCTTCACCATATAACGCGTAGTCCCTCAACTTGAGCACACACTCCTTGAAAGCCTCTCCATCCAAACCTTCCGCCGCCTCCAAGAACGAGGCGTACATTACAAAACTCTGCTTACTCTTGTCCATCATATTCTTCAGTTTCTAGTATTATGTCATCAATGGTGGTGCCTCCGGCATCCATAGTGCTTCCGTTCTTGGGAGGAATAGCAGCCCACGCTCGCCTCAACCCTGCGGAGATTTTCGCTTTCGTTTCGGGTGATTTTGGTTTTTGCAGGTTAGCGTTGTTTCTTAATTTCGCTTTTACGTACTCCGGCATCTCGCGGGAGGTACGCTTATAATTCTTCGTATCCATAGTTTCTAAACTTTTTACACTATAAATACTTACTAACTCCGGAAAGTGACATAAATCCGCAGTTTTTATACACGGGACAATCCGGGAGCCTCAACACGCCTGTATTTTCGGGATAATCGTTGACGAATTCTTACCCTGTTTTGAACAGACTAAAAATCCGGCCGGGAATTTACACACGCCTCCGGGGGCGGCTAGGAGCATACTAACCCTACGGCAGACTTTTTCATCGACTTACACTGGACGCTTTCCCGAGATGGAGTTTCCCCCTGGGGGAGTCCGGTATCCGGAGGTGGAGTTTCCCATAGCAATTTATCGCATTTTATCGCTTTACATCGCATCTATAATCACCTTAAATTTAAACTAAAATACAATAGAATACGTTATAAGAGACATAAATTAATCTTTAACGAGGAAGAGTATTAAGAGAGAATCTTACTCTTAACATACTGATTTACAGCGAGATAAGCAAAATTAATTTGTTTGTCTCGCTGTTTTTTGCATCAGGTTCGGTCGTAAACAGTACTACAAAACGCCAATAATCGCGTGTTTTACAGATAAACTTGTCTATTTTTCATCCTGCGGATTCTTCCTCGTGAATACTGTTCGGTTTTCGACAGAATACGGGAAACTGAGGCTAAAACAATCAAAAGCCTCGTAAATAATGTTAAACCGTCCGACTTTCGGGGTTCACATCAGTGTCCGGGAGGTTCTTGTCCCCAAACGGAAGGTCTATTTCTTCCAGAGTTTCGGGAGGAATCCGTAATAGAGGAGATGCCGCCAGGTGGACCAGTCGTGGCCGGTTTCCCCGATACAGAAGTACTCGTATTCGATCCCGTGCTTGTCGAGCGCATCCCGGAAGCCTTTGACACGCACGTTGAACATGCCCTTCTCTTCCGCGCCTCCCTGTCCGATGAACAGGTAATCCACCTTGTCGTTGGCTTTCGGGTCATTGAGGAACCCGGCCAGGGTCTGCTCGGGCGTGTTGTCACCGGCGCTGAGCACACCGAAATTCGCGAAAAGATCCAGGGACTTCAGCCCGACGAAGATCGTGTGACGCCCCCCCATCGAGAGACCGGAAATGGCGCGGCCATGCGGATTGGCGATGGTCTTGTAGTGGCTATCGACGAAGGGGATGACGGCCTCGCGGTACTCACGCTCCATGATATCGAACGTGAGGTCCGCGTGCTGCGGATGATTGCGGTGAACGACCTGATTGTTCACAAGTGCGATCAGCATCGGTTCGGCCTTCCCTTCTGCGAGAAGGTTGTCCATGATGAAGTTCACGCGGCCGTCGTACATCCAGTTGGACGGGAGTTCGCCGCTGCCGCCCATGAGATAGAGGACGGGGTACTCCTTCTGCGGGTCATACCGGGGAGGGGTATAGACATAGATCTCCCGCTCCCCTTTGGTAACCGGACTGTAGTAGATATGGCGGGTGACGGCCCCGTGGGGCACATCCTTCGCGTCCCACCAGGAGGGGCCGTCGCCGTGGACGATAAGCTCGCTGTAAGGAGGCATGGCCGTGAAGGAGGCATACGTATTGTTGGGATCCGCCATCTTGACTCCGTCGACGACGAGATTGTACTGGTACATATCGACCGGAAGCGGGCCGATGGTAAGGGTCCAGATGCCGTCTTCCCCCTTGGTGAAAGGGATGTTTCCGCGGGCGCCCATGACCGTGGTCATCGCGCCAGAAAGGGCCACGGACTCCGCTTTCGGGGCCCTGAGCCGGAAAATGACGGTATGGTCGTCATTCACCTGCGGCGAATTCAGGTTCGCGCTGAAGGGAATCAGGCCCTCGGTGTCTTTCTGAGGGTTGTAGCTGAGGTTTACGTTCGACTGCTGGGCGAAAGCCGTCAGGGCGACAAGTAGCGAGACCGCCACGGAGATTGTTTTTTTGTTCATAGTAGTGTTATTTATACGCTGCAATGGAATACCCTGCAATATACGAAAAATTCTGATGGTATTTCGCTCCCTGTTACATCATTAACAGAAAACCTCCTATGCCCGGGAGGTCGCCGAGTATAAAGGGGCTCAATAGCCGTACCGCCGGCGGAAGGCCAGGATGAGCACGACGCCCAGGATGCAGCAGCACACGTCCGCGGCGTCGACGGCCAGCCAGATGCCGTCGGGTCCCAGGAGCGCCGGCAGCAGGAAGACGAAACCCAGTTCGAACACCAGGTTCCGGGTGAATGAAACGGCGGCGGAAACCTTTCCGTTGCCCAGGCCGGTGAACCAGGCGGAGATGAACAGGTTGAAGCCGGCGATGAAGAAACTGAGCATATACAGCCGGATGGCGTGCTTCGTCAGGGCGGACAGTTCCGGATCATAACCGACGAACAGCCGGGCGGCCGGTCCGGCGGAGAGTTCCGACACCAGCATCATCAGGAAGCCCAGCGCCAGCAGCAGGGTGACCGAGTGCCGCAGCAGGCTCTTCAGTTCGGCCTTGTCCCCGGCCCCGTAGTTGTAGCCGATGATGGGCGTGACCGAGATATTGAAGCCGAAAAACACCGCGGCGAAGATGTATCCGTAATAGAGCAGCACCGCATAGGCCGCCACGCCGGCCTCTCCCATCATCCTGAGCAGCTGCAGGTTATAGCAGATGGCCAGGACGTTCCAGGAGATGTTGCCCACGTACTCCGACAGCCCGTTGCTGCAGGCCTTCAGGAGCGGCTCCCGCTCGAAGCGGGTGCGCACGAGGCGGAGCGAACTGCTGTTGCGCCGGCTGGAGAAATACCACAGCGGAAAGATGCCGCTGACGCAACTGGCGAGCGTCGTCGCGGCCGCGGCCCCGGCGAGCCCCCACTTGAACACCACGATGAACAGCGCGTCCAGTACTATGTTCGTGACGGCGCTGACAAGTGACATCACAGTCCCGAGCTGCGGCCGCTCCGCTGTCATGTAGAATGACTGGAAACACAGTTGCAGCATGTACGTCGGCAGGCCGAGCGTGCAGATGCTACCGTAAACGACGCACAGACGGACGGTTTCCCCTTCCGCCCCGAGCAGGCGCGCGAGCGGTTCCATGAACACCAGCAGCGGGACCATGAATACCAGCGAGAGGATGACCGTGAAGCGGACGAGCATGCTGAACACGGCGCCGGCCCGGGCCGGGTCGCCCTCCCCCATCGTCTTGGACACCAGCGCCGATCCGCCGGTCCCCACCATCAGCCCGAGCGCCCCCACCAGCATGACCGCCGGCCAGATGATGTTCAGCGCGGCGAAGGCCGACGTGCCCACGAAATTGGACACGAACAGGCCGTCCACCACACCGTATATGCTCTCCACGAGCATCATCAGGATACTCGGAACCGAGGATACGGCCAGGCGCCTGTATCCGTAATGGCCGTGCAGCGCTATCTCCATGGGGGCTGCAAAGATAAGGAATCCTGATGCAGATATGAAAAAACGGCGCGACTTTCTTGCAATGGCGCATTAATTTGTTATCTTTGTATAACATAACCACATTAAATTCATCATTATGAAAAGGCTTGTCTTTTTGGTGGCTGCCATGCTTTTCACGGCAGGTTGGCTCGATGCCCAGACCCTGGGCAAAGACGCCCGTTACTGCAATCCCCTTCCTATGGAAATAGGTCAGGGAAGCGCCTCGGGAGACGTCAGCGTCTTCAAGTGGGAAGGTAAGTACTACATGTTCTGCACGGGCGGCGGCGCCTGGGTTTCGTCCGACATGCTCAACTGGGACTACCACTATGTGGCCGGCGTCCCCGTCGCACCGGACGTATGCCCTTACAACGGTAAGTTCTACATGACCGGAAACAGCATGAACGTCTGGGTGGCGGACAACCCCCTCGGACCGTACGAAGTGCTCGGACAGTGGAAAGGCGTACCGGACCGCGAGCATGGCTGGAGCCAGGGCTTCGACCCGCACATCTATGTCGACGAGAACAACCAGCCCTACCTTTTCTGGCCGGGCATGGCCATCAGCGGCATCTATTCCGTCAAGCTGGACCCGAACGACATCACTCAGTTCGTGGGTCCCGTCACGCACCATTTCAGCTTCAATCCCAACCACGTCTGGGAGCGTCAGGGCGAGCAGAACGAGTTCATCGACGTCGCCTGGATCGAGGGTCCGTGGATCTACAAGCACAACGGAACCTACTACCTGCAGTACTCCGCTTCGGGCACCCAGTGGAGGACCTACGCGGAAGGATACTATAAGTCGAAGGACCTCCAGGGCCCGTACGAGTACGCCCCGAACAACCCGCTGCTCCGCCGCACGGACGGCATCGTGACCGGCCCGGCACACGGCAGCATGGTCACCGGCCCCGACGGCAACATCTGGCAGTTCTACACCGTCGTGCTCCGCAGCGGCGGCCGCCGCATCGGCATGGACCGCGTGACGGTGGATGCGGACGGCAACCTTACCTGCAACGTCACCGACACGCCCCAGTGGGCCCCCGGTGTGGTCAAGGATCCCGCCAAGGGCGATTCCGGCTCCATCATCGTCTCCGTCGGCAAGACCAGCATGAGCACGGGCCAGGGCTTCCCCGGCGCGGCCAAGGTCGCTTCCAGCTCGAAGCCCGGCAGGGGCCCCGAATATGCGCTTGACAATTCCACCGCGACCTGGTGGGAGCCCGAAGACGGCGACGCCAACCCGACGCTCACCATCAGCCTGTCCCCCGCGGTCGACCGTGACCGGGTGCAGATCTTCAAGATCGACGGCAGCCGCATCCTGTTCGGCGGCGGCACCGGAAGAGGTTTCGCCGGCACGGCAGGCGCCTTCCCGACCTACCGCTACAAGATCGAAGTGTCCATGGACGGCGAGAACTACACCACCGTGCTCGACAGGTCCGGCAACAACGTTCCCCGGAACGTGCTGTTCGACGAAATCGATCCCGTCGAGTGCCGTTATGTCCGCCTGACGATGCTCGACTGGCCGAAGGCCAGCCCGCTCAGCATCCTGGACTTCTCCGTGTTCGGCGTCCCGACCCGGTATCTGCCTTCCCAGGTTCCCGTCCCGACCCCGCTGGTAATGAACTGATAACTTCGGATAATCCATTACTGAGGGTGCGGCAGGACCTGCTGCACCCTCGGTTTTATCAAACTTTCGACCATATGAAAAACAGATTCCTGCTCCTTACCCTGGCCGCGCTCTTCCTCTGCGCGACGGCCGGCGCCCAGCGTTACTGCAATCCCCTGCCCATGCCCGTCGGCGAAGACGGCGTCGCTTCCGGAGACGTCTCCGTCTTCCTGGACGATGACGGAACCTACTATATGTACTGCACCGGCGGCGGCGCCTGGGTGTCCAAAGACCTCCTGAACTGGGAGTACCACTATGTACCGGGCATCGTCACCGCCCCCGACGTCCACAAATACAGGGGAAAGTACTATATGACCGGCAACGACATCACCATCTGGGAAGCGGATTCCCCCCTGGGTCCCTTCCACGACCTGGGCCTCTTCAAGAACACCGGCGGCCCGGAACTCGGCTGGAAGGTGCCCTTCGACTCGATGTTCTATGTGGATGACGACGGCACGCCGTACCTGTTCTGGCCCGGACGCGGCCGCACGGGCATCTACGGGGTGGAACTGGACAAGGACGACCTGACGCGCTTCGTATCCCCGCCCACGCACCTGTTCAGCTACAATCCCACACACTGGTTCGAGCACTTCGGCGAAGCCAACGAATACCAGAATGTTTCCTGGATCGAGGGCCCCTGGGTGTTCAAGAAGGACGGCATCTACTATTGCGCCTATTCCTGCTCCGGAACCCAATGGCAGAGCTACGCGGCGGGATACTACACCGCAACATCCCCGCTCGGCCCCTATACCTTCGCCGGCAACAATCCGCTGCTCCGCAAGAAGGAAGGCCTCGTGCAGGGTCCTTCGCACGGTTCCATCGTCCTGGGCCCCGACGGCAACTACTGGGCCTTCTACACCATCATCATGACCATGGGCGGCCGCCGCATCGGCATGGACAGGATCGTCTTCGACGACTACGGCAACATGTCGGTGGACGTGACCGAGACGCCCCAGCCCGCGCCGCTCGCAGGACCCGGCACGCGTTCCGGCAAATCCCTGCCCATCTCCATCGGCAAGGCCGGCCGCAGCCGGCTGCCCGGACAGGCTCCCGCGACCGAGCAGCCCGGCTTCTATGTCTCCTACGGCTTCGACAACTACAGCGGCACCATCTGGAAACCGGATCCTTCGGACAAGACGCCGAGCGTGATCATCGACCTTTCCACGGCCGACGGCATCAACGTCATCGACCTGTTCGACGTGGACGGCCTCCGCATCATCTTCGGCAACAACGAGCGCGTCAGGAACTTTGCGGGACCTGCCGCCCAGGGTGCGGCCCCCGCGCCGGGAGCCCGTCCCGCCGCACGCCCGGCCGCCCCGTCCTTCCCGACCGGCGGCGGCATGTTCATGCCTGCCGGAGGACTCCCGGTCTACAAATACAAACTGGAGGGTTCGATGGACGGAAAGGACTTCTATATGCTGGTGGACCGGACGGACAATACCAGGATCGCCGACTGCACCTTCGACGACATCGCTCCCAGGCAGTGCCGCTATGTGAAGCTGACCGTTACCGGCTGGCCGGAGGGCATCAACCTAGGTATCATCGAAGCCACCGTATTCGGGCGGTATTCCGGATACATCAACCCGGTGAATCCCCAGGAGAACGACCGCTATCTTTTCAATTATTAACAGGATATGAAGAAGTATTTCAGCATCATCGCCTGCGCCGCGGCGCTGTTGTCCGCCGCATGCGGACAGACGGAAAAACCCTGCCCCGTCCTCGACATCGAAGGCGGGCAGGTCCAGGGTGTCGCCGCCGACCTGGACGGCGTTTACGTGTATCGGGGCATCCCGTATGCCGCCCCGCCCGTCGGGGACCTGCGCTGGAAGGCGCCCCAGCCCGTCGTGCCCTGGGAAGGGGTTCTCAAGGCGGATGCGTTCGGCCACCCGAGCTACCAGGCCGTGCACTACCCCGGCAACTACTTCACGGAGTGGGGTTATGGCGACGAGAAGCAGTGCAGCGAGGACTGCCTGTACCTGAACGTGTGGACCAAGTATCCGGGCCAGGCGGACCGCAAGGCTCCCGTGGCCGTGTGGATCCACGGCGGCGGCTACCGCGAGGGCTGGGGCTCCGAGCCCGAGTTCGACGCGCAGGAGTGGGCCGCCCGGGATGTCGTCCTGGTGTCCATCAACTACCGGCTCGGCATTTTCGGGTTCATGGCGCATCCGGAGCTTTCGGCTGAAAGCCCCGACGGCGTTTCCGGCAACTACGGCATCCTCGACCAGATCGAATCCCTGAAATGGGTGAAGAAGAACATCGCCCGCTTCGGCGGCGACCCGGACAACGTGATGATCTTCGGCCAGAGCGCCGGCGGCGGCAGCGTCAGGACGCTCTGCGCCTCGCCCCTGGCCAAGCCCTACTTCCACAAGGCCGTCATTATGAGCGCCAACGGACTGAACGTCGTCAAGGACCAGCAGTTCACGCTCGCCGCGGGTCCGGCCGTTCCGCCGGCGATGATCAAGATGATGTTCGGCGGCCAGACGCTGAAGGAGGCGGAAGCCGAGGGCAAGGCCGTGATGGACTGGGCTGGCCTGACCGACCTGAAGAAGATGCGCGCCGCCGCCACGGACGTCGCCCACGCCGCCAGCGCCCTCTATACCTCCGCCACCGGCAAACCCGGCATCACCATCACGCCCATCATAGACGGCCGCGTGTCCGTGGAGGTGTTCGACGATGCGGCCGCGGACGGCTCCCTGGCCGACGTCCCGTACATGATCGGCTACACGATGAACGACATGGGGGACATGTCGGAGGGCATCGTCGCCTTCTGCGAGAACCGCCGCGAGAAGGGGAACAAGGCCTGGGCCTACGAGTTCGCCCGGCCGCTGCCGGACGACGGCAGCCACCCCGAGGACCGGCTCAAGGGCGCGTTCCACTCCTCCGACCTGTGGTTCGTGTTCAAGTCGCTGCAGCACTGCTGGCGTCCCTGGGCGCCGGGCGACTGGGACCTCTCCGAGAAGATGATCACCGCCTGGACCAACTTCGCCAAGTACAGCGACCCGAACGGCCCGGACGGCGGCGTCTGGACGCCCTGCACGAAGGAGAATCCCGCCTTTATGGTCTTCAAGCTCGATTCCGCCGACGCCGAGGCGTCCGAAATGGGCAGTCCCGTCAAATAACGCCCGGATGGACGACTTCCGCATAGGCGGGCGGACGTGCCGGCTGTTCGGCTCCGACGCTCCGGCCTGCATCCTGGTCCAGCCGTCGGCGCGGCATGAGAATGCCACGCTGGCGGCCGAGGCCGGGAGGCTGGCGGAATTGTCCGCCGTGCCCTTCGTGCTGGCGACCGTCGAACTGGCGGACTGGACGCTGGACCTGATGCCCTGGCGGGACGGGAACATCTCCCGCGACCCGGAAGCCGGGATTCACGCCCAGGAGACGCTGGCGTACGTCCTGACGGCGCTGATGCCGGAACTCCGGGATCGTTTCGGCCCCCTGCCTGCCATATTGGGCGGCTACTCGCTGGGCGGGCTGTTCGCCCTCTGGGCGTCCACGCAGACGGATACCTTCCGTGCCGTGGCCGCCGCCTCGCCCTCGGTCTGGATCCGCGACTGGGTGCCCTTCGCCCGGAAGCACGTGCCGCTGGCGGAGGACGTCTACCTGAGCCTGGGCGACCGGGAGGAACACGTGCGGAACCAGGCCATCGCCCGCGTCGGGGAAAATATCCGGACGCAGTACGGGCTGCTGCAGGAGCAGCTCGGGCCGGAGCACTGCACCCTGGCTTGGGAACCCGGCAACCACTTTACCGACAACGAAGGGCGGCTCTCCCGCGCCTTCGCCTGGTGCATCCGGAAACTTTGATCCATGAGAAGTCTGATGAGAATCCTTTTCGTCTGCCACGGCAACATTTGCCGCAGCCCGATGGCAGAGTACATCCTCAAGGCGATGGTGAAAGCCCGGGGGCTGGAGGGCCTGTACCGGATTGAATCCGCAGCTGTGTCCGAGGAGGAGATCGGGAACCCGATGTATCCCCCGGCCCGGCGCTGCCTGACCCAGCACGGCGTGCCGTTCGACGGCACCCGGCATGCGCGGCAGGTCACCCGGGCCGACTACGACCGCTTCGACCGGATCATCTGCATGGATGCATCCAACCTGCGCTGGATCCGGCGCATCATCCCCGAGGACCCGGAGGGGAAGATCCACCTGATGATGTCCTACGCGGGTTCAAGCCGTGACGTCGCCGACCCGTGGTACACCGGCGACTTCGAACGGACCTTCCAGGACCTCCTGACAGCCTGCGAGGCGATGCTCTCGCTTTGATTCAGTTCCTGGTCCCTATTTTTGATAATTTATTTGGAAATTCCGTTTTCCGTTGTATCTTTGTGATATCAAAATGATATTATTTTACAAAACAAAACCCATAAAGTCATGGAAAACAAGGAATTCTCTTACAAAGGCCTGGTCCTGAACGGCTTCCTCGCACTGCTGATCGACATCGCACTGTTCGCCGCGGCCATCTTCCTCTTCGTCAAATCGGAAGGCAACCCCGCCTTCGGCCTTCCCGGCGGCATCACGATGCTCCTCGCCATCTTCTGCACGGGCGGCTTCGTCAAGCAGGAGCCGAACGAAGCGTCCGCGCTCGTGTTCTTCGGCAAGTACAAGGGTACCTTCACGCGCACGGGATTCTATTGGTTGAACCCGCTGCTGAGCAAGAAGAAGGTCAGCCTGCGCGCCCGCAACCTCAACCCCGAGCCCATCAAGGTCAACGACAAGGTCGGCAACCCCGTCTTGATCGGCATGGTGCTGGTCTGGAAGCTCGAGGACACCTACAAGGCCCTCTTCGAGATTGACAGCCAGTCCATTGCGCCGACCGTCAAGACCACCGGCAGCAGCACCTCTCGCTACCTGTCCCTGGCCTTCGAGAACTTCGTGCGCGTACAGAGCGACGCCGCCCTCCGCCAGGTGGCGGGCTGCTACGCCTATGACAATCCGGACACGCCGGACGAACTCACGCTCCGCAGCAACGCCGACGAGATCAACGAGAAACTGGTCGCCACGCTGAACGAGCGCCTGGCGATGGCCGGACTCCACGTGACCGAGGCCCGCATCAACTACCTCGCCTACGCCCCCGAAATCGCCGCCGTGATGCTGCGCCGCCAGCAGGCTGACGCCATCATCGCCGCCCGCGAGAAGATCGTCGACGGCGCCGTGAGCATGGTCAAGATGGCCCTTGACAAACTCAAGGCCGAGGGTGTGGTGGATCTGGACGAGGAGCGCAAGGCCGCGATGGTCAGCAACCTCCTGGTCGTCCTCTGCGGCGACGAACCGGCCCAGCCGGTGGTGAATTCCGGAAGCCTCTATTAGTATGGCCAAGGAGAAGGATGCAGTGAAGAGCTTCGTCCTGCGGGTCGATCCCGAGACGATGGAAGCTTTGGAACGTTGGGCTGCGGACGAGTTCCGCAGCACCAACGGCCAGCTGCAGTGGATCATCAGCGAAGCCCTCCGCAAAAGCGGCCGCCTGAAAAAGAAATGACGGTCCGGACGCGCTTTGGAACGAAAGTTGAAGCAAAAAAAGTAAAATATCTGACGATATGAAAAAATTCTTCCTTCTGGCGGCCATCGCCGTCCTCCCCTTCCTTTTCGCCTCCTGCGAGAAAAACGGCGTTCCCCATACCGGTGACGAAACCGGCACCCTGTACGGCGTCTGGTACCTGAAAACCAAGACCGAAGCGACCGGCAGCGACACCAAGACGGTCGATTACTCCGGCTGCCACTTCTACCTGGCCCTGTCCGAATTCCCCTTCCCGCACGCCATCGGCAAGAAAGGCAGCTTCACCGACCTCGACCTCAAGGACGTCGACGTGGACGCCGTCATGTTCTCCTACAACGAGAACCTCAAGAAGATCAGCTTCAACAAGCAGATCTGGCTGTCGGACGACCTCCTCAAGTACAACATGCTCCTGAGCGGCACCTTCGACATCGTGGAACTAAGCGACAAGGTCCTCGCCCTGCAGCAGGAGAACGGCTTGCTCGGGGTCACGACGACCTACACCTACGAGCGGATGAAGTAGGCGCCGCTTCCCGGACATATTCCTTTTTCGTTTTTCCCGGTTGAAAGATTCGCCGGGAAAAATCGTATATTTGAGCATGAAAGCATTCCAATTGAAGCGGCCCGACCAGATCAAGGCGCATCTGGACAAGTACGTCATCGGGCAGGACGAGGCGAAAAAGACGCTTTCCGTCGCAGTCTATAACCATTACAAGCGCATCCTCCACAGGGGCGACCCGGAGCGAAAGGCGAACATCGACAAGAGCAACATCCTCCTGCTGGGGCCCACCGGCTGCGGCAAGACGCTCCTCGTGAAGACCATCGCGAATATGCTGGGCGTCCCCTGTTACATCGGCAGCGCCACCTCGCTGACCGCCTCCGGCTACGTCGGGGACGACATCGAGAGCCTGCTCTCCGGCCTCCTGATGAACTGCGGCTACGACGTCGAAAGGGCGCAGGCCGGCATCGTGTTCATCGACGAGATCGACAAGATCGCCAAGAAGGACGCCGGCGTGTCCATCACCCGTGACGTCTCCGGCGAATGCGTCCAGCAGGGCCTCCTGAAAATGATCGAAGGACACCGGATGGGCGTCCAGCCCGCCGGCGGCCGCAAGCACCCCGAGCAGCCGCTCATCTACGTGGACACGACGGACATCCTGTTCATCTGCGCCGGCGCCTTCGTCGGACTGGACGGCATCATCGCCCGCAGGACCGGGCGCGACCAGAGCCGCATCGGTTTCGGCAGCGGCGCCCCCGCGGACGGCCCGGCGAACATCTTCGCGGACGTGACGCCCCAGGACCTCCGCGACTTCGGCCTTATCCCCGAGTTCGTCGGACGCCTGCCGGTGGTCTCCTACGTGGACCCGCTGGACAAGGACGCGCTGAAGCGCATCCTCACCGAGCCCAAGGATTCCCTGGTGAGCCAGTACACGGAACTCCTGCGCGAGGACGGCGTCAAGCTGACCTTCGCTCCCGACGCCCTGGAGACGGCGGCCACGCTGGCTTCCGAGACGGGCACGGGCGCCCGCGGCCTGCGCAGCATCCTGGAAAAGGCGATGCGTGACGTGATGTTCTCGGCGCCCAAGTCCGCGGCAAAGAGCGGCCCGCTGGAGATCGTCGTCACGCGCGAGATGATCCTGGGCACCGCAAAACCCGTACTCCGACTGAGTGTATAGCAAAGAAACACAATAAGATATGAACGATTTCGAGAAATTCGCCTCGCAGGACCGGGGCATCAGTTCCCTCACGCTGGGACGCTACACCGCTGCCGTGAACGGCTACATCAACCCCACCATCATCGAGGAGCGCAAGATGAACGTGGCCTCGATGGACGTGTTCAGCCGCCTGCTGATGGACCGCATCATCTTCCTGGGCGTGCCCATCGACGACGACGTCGCCAACATCATCCAGGCGCAGCTGCTCTTCCTGGCCTCCCTGGACGCCAAGGCCGACATCTCCCTGTACCTCAACACCCCGGGCGGCGTGGTGAGCGCCGGACTGGCCATCTACGACACGATGCAGCTCATCGCCCCGCCGGTCGGGACCATCTGCACCGGCATGGCCGCCTCGATGGGCGCCGTGCTGCTGTGCGCCGGACAGAAGGGCAAACGCTCCGCCCTCCCCCACTCCCGCGTGCTGATCCATCAGCCGTTGGGCGGCGCCAAGGGCCAGGCCTCGGACATCCTGATTGCCGCCAAGCAGATTGAGAAGACGCGCACCGAACTCTGCGAAATCCTCGCCGAGCGCACCGGCCAGCCTTACGAGAAGGTGCTCGCCGACGTGGACCGCGACTACTGGATGACCTCCGCGGAGGCGCTGGAGTACGGCATGATTGACAACATCCTGACGAAGAAATAAGCCACCCGACGCCTATGAAACGCTGTTCCCTCTTTCTGCTGGCCGCGCTGACGGCCGCGCTGGCCGCCTGCGGCCCGAAATGGCAGGAGTCGGAAGCCGACGGCTACCGCCTCATCACCCAGAAAGGCGGCGCCACGCTCGGCGTCACCTCCGCCCCCATCCTGCAGGACCGGGGCTACGCCTTCAAGGACCTCAACCGCAACGGCGTCCTGGACGTCTATGAGGACTGGCGCCGGCCCGCCCGGGAACGCGCCAGCGACCTGGCCGCGCAGCTCAGCATCGAAGAGATCGCCGGCCTGATGCTCTACAGCGGGCACCAGGCCGTCCCGGGGCCGGACATCACCGAGCGGCAGAAGAAGTTCCTCGAGGAGGACAACCTCCGGGCCGTGCTCGTGACCACGGTCGGCAGCCCGGAGATCGCGGCGCGCTGGAACAACAACGTCCAGGCGTTCGTGGAGGCCCTCGGCCACGGCATTCCGGCCAACAATTCCTCCGACCCGCGCAACGAGACCAGCGCCACGGCGGAATACAACGAGGGCTCCGGCGGGCAGATCTCCCAGTGGCCCACGCCGCTGGGCCTCGCCGCCACCTTCGATCCCGCGCTCGTGAAGCACTTCGGACAGGTCGCCTCGTCGGAATACCGCGCCCTCGGCATCGCCACCGCGCTCAGCCCGCAGATCGACCTCGCCACGGAGCCGCGCTGGAACCGTTTCACCGGCACTTTCGGAGAAGATCCCGAGCTAGACATCGCGATGGCCCGCGCCTACGTGGACGGATTCCAGACCACGGAGGGCGCCGACGGCGGCTGGGGAAAAGAGAGCGTGAACGCGATGGTCAAGCACTGGCCTTCCGGCGGCCCCGAGGAAGGCGGCCGCGACGCGCACTTCAACTACGGCAAATACGCCGTCTATCCGGGCGGCAACTTCGCCACGCACATGCGGCCCTTCACCGAAGGCGCCTTCCGCCTGGAAGACGGCACGGAGAGCGCCACGGCGGTCATGCCCTACTACACCATTTCCTACGGTGTCGATCCCTCCGGCAAGAATGCCGGGAACAGCTATAACAAATACATCATCAGCGACTTGCTCCGCGGCGAGAACGGCTTCGACGGCGTGGTGTGCACCGACTGGGGCATCACCGGCAACAACGCCGCCATCGAATCCTTCGACGGCAAATGCTGGGGCATGGAGGAGCTGACCGTCGCCCGGCGCCACTATGAGGTCATCAAGGCCGGCGCGGACCAGTTCGGCGGAAACAACGACAAGGGCCCAGTGCTGGAGGCTTACAGGATGTGGGTGGAGGAATTCGGTGAAGAGAGCGCCCGGGCGCGTTTCGAGCAGTCCGCCGTGCGTCTGCTGATGAATTCCTTCCGCACCGGACTCTTCGAGAATCCCTACACCGACCCGGCGTTCGCCACGGCCGTCGTGGGCAATCCCGCCTTCATGCAGGCGGGGGCCGAAGCCCAGCTGCGGTCCGTGGTGATGCTCAAGAACCACGGGAACGCCCTGCAGGGGCTCGGGAAAAAAGTCTATGTCCCCCGGCGTTTCTATCCGCAGAGTTTCGGGATGTTCGGGCTGGCGCCCGGCCCCGCCGCACACTGGGATTATCCCATTGACCGCGAGCTCGTGGAACGGCGCAGCCTGCAGTGGGTGGACGACCCGGCGGAGGCGGATTTCGCCCTCGTGATGATCCAGGAGCCTGCCGGCGGCAGCGGCTATGACGTGAACGACCGCAAGAAAGGCGGCAACGGCTACGTGCCCATCTCGCTGCAGTACCGGCCCTACAAGGCCGATTTCGCCCGGGCCGTCTCCATCGCCGGCGGCGATCCCAAGGAGTCCTTCACCAACCGCTCCTACAAGGGGAAGCACGTCACCACGGCCAACGAGGCCGACCTTGACCTGGTCATCGATACCAAGAAAAAGATGGGGAACAAACCCGTCGTCGTGTGCGTGGCCGCGACGCGTCCGCTCGTACCGGAGTTCGAACCCTGGGCCGATGTCATCCTGCTGTCCTTCGGCGTCCAGAACACGGCGCTGCTCAGCCTGGTCAGCGGCCAGACGGAACCTTCCGCCCTGCTGCCGATGCAGCTGCCCGCCGACATGCGTACCGTCGAAGAGCAGGCCGAAGACGTGCCCCGCGACATGCGCCCCTACGTAGATGCCGACGGGAACACCTACGACTTCGCCTTCGGCCTGAACTGGAGCGGCGTGATCGACGACGAGCGTGTAACCCGTTTCAAATAGAATCCCGGCAAGCATGAAAAAGAGTATCCTGCTGATTGCCGTCGCCCTGACGGCCCTCGCCTGCGGCCGGCCGCAGGCCATCGTGGAACGCACCGACGTCTTCACCCATGTCGGAGATGTCAGTCTCGAAGTGGATGCCATCGAGATCACCGTGAGCAATCCGGCCTCCCTGCGCGGACTGAGCTCCGCAGACTTCTACCTCACTGGCAACGCCCCGGGCGGCTTCATCGACGTGAAGACCGGAGAGGCCCCCGCCGAGTATGCCGAAGACGGCATCGTGGCTTTTCGGGGCCTGGACGGCAAGCGCATCCGCATCCAGGGAGAGCCCTTCAACTACGACGGGCTCCGGGAAGGCTGGACGAAACGCATCCCCTGGGAGCTGCACTGCAGCGCCGACTCCGCCCTCAACGTCACGGCCGCCACGGCCACGGAGCGGCACATCGCCGTACTGGACGACTGCATTACCGGCAGTTTCAGCTATGCCGGGCTCACCCGCGAGTATATGCTGCACCTGCCGAAGGACGCCGACGGGAAGCCCATCCCGAACGTGCCGCTGATGGTCTGGCAGATTGGCGGCGGCGAATACGACAAGGACCTGATGACCGTCGCCACGGCCAACCGCTGCCTGGTTTCGCTGGCCACCGAGGGCGTCCCCTGCGCCGCGCTGGTGTTCGCCATCGCCAACCCCAACTACTCCTACAGCGCTTCGCTCGATCCGGAGAAAATCAAGCTCGTGGACCGGAACAACGCCCTCCAGATGGCCTTCATCGACACGCTGATCGAAGAGGGAAAGGTGGACGGTTCGCGCCTCTTCTGCGCCGGCGCCTCCAGCGGCGGCGGCTGCACGATGCGCTTCATGATGCAGTTCCCGGAGCGCTTCAAGGCGGCAATCCCCTGCTGTCCGATGGATCCCATCGTACCCATCCACCGGGTTACGGAGAAGTACCCCGGCCAGTTCGTGAAAGACCTCGTCAAGGCTTTCCAGGGCCAGGTGTACAAGTGGAACGGAACGGATATGGTGCTCGCCCCCATCGACACCAAGGCCTTCACGGACCTGCCGATGCATTTCGTGCACGCCTCCTCCGACCAGACCTGCAAGATCGCCAGTTCCTACTCCTACATCGAGGCCCGCAAGCAGCTGGGCGCCACGCAAGACCGCCTGCGCATCTATTCCGACGAAGATATGGCGGCTTACGGCCTGCCGGTCATGCTCGCCCACTTCTCCTGGGTGCCGCTGCTGGACGACTACTCCGAAGGCAGCGTCATGCGCTGGATGACGGATCAGTTCTGATCCTTGAATATCAAGGAATTACAAAATGACTCCGGGTGTTTCTTCCCGGAGTCATTTTGTAAATAGCTGATGATCAGCAACGTTTAGATGGCGACTTCCGCGGTCTGGCGGATGTCGTCGGAAGCGGCGCCGAGCAGGAGCTGCAGGGTGCCGTGCTCCAGGTCCCAGGCGTTCTTCTCGACATTCCAGTAGCGCAGGTCCTTGACCGGGATGCTCAGCTCGACGGTCTTCTTCTCGCCGGCCTTCAGGCTCACGCGGGCAAAGGCCTTGAGTTCCTTGGCAGGCCACTCGACCGTGGCGCCGGGACGGGCCACGTAGAGCTGCACCACCTCGTCGGCGGGCATCGCGCCCTCGTTGGAGAGTTCGAAGCTGACCGTCACGGTGTCCTTGCCGGCGGCGGCCGTCATTGCGCCGTAGCCGAAGTCCACATAGGACAGGCCGTGGCCGAAGGCGTACATCGGCTTCACGTTCTTCGTGTCATACCAACGGTAACCCACGAGGGAGCCCTCCGTATACTGGGAGACCGGCTTCGGGAGCTTGGCCATGATCTCGGCGCGCTCCTCGCGGCTGAGATCCTGCCGGTACAGCATCGTGAAGAGGTCGCCGCCCTGCGTCTTGTCCGGGAAGTTGCCCAGGGCGAAGGCCGGAGAATCATCCAGCTTGGCCGGGAAGGTGAACGGAAGCTTGCCGGACGGGGCGATGTCGCCGAAGAGCACTTCGGCCAGCGCGGTGCCGCCCTCGGTGCCGTTCCACCAGCCCTGGACGATGGCCGGGGAAACCGGCTCGAGCTGCCGCAGGTCGGTGGGACCGCCGGAAATCAGCACGGTGACGAGGTTCTTGTTGGCCTCGTAGAGGGCCTTCACGACCTCGTTCTGGCCGGTCGGAAGGTCGATATTAGCGCGGTCGCTGCCTTCCGTCTCGATGCTCTTGTTGGTGCCGCCGAAGAAGATTACGACATCGGCCTGCCTCGCCAACTTGACGGCCTCGGCGAGGAGTTTCTTGTCGGCCGGCTCGTCGATGGCGGTGGCCACGAGCGGATCGGGCGTGGCGGGGTTGCGGCCCCAGCGGCGGCCCGGGAAGTTCTTGTAGCCGGGCGCATAGTCCACCTGGACATCGGCGCCGGCGCGCTTGCGGATACCCTCGAGCGGCGTGATTTCGTAAAGGGCCTTCACGCCGGCACCTACGCCGCCGGACTGGGTCTTCAGCACGGCGTTCTGGCCGATGACGGCGATCTTCTTCACGCCGGGCTTCAGCGGCAGGGCGCCGCCCTCGTTCTTCAGCAGGACGATGGACTTCTCGGCCACGGCCTTCGCAATGGCCTGGCTTTCAGGCTGGGAAGTCTGTTTCGTGTTGGCCACGTCGTCGGGGATGGCCTCGATGGCATAGCGGACACGAAGGATCTGCCGGACCTTCTCGTCGACCATTTCCTCGGTCAGCTTGCCGACCTTGATGGAATCGATCACCGGCTGGCCCAGGTAGTTGTCGCCCGTCATCTGGACGTTCAGGCCGTGCAGCATCGCACCCATCGTGCTGTGGGTGCCGCCCCAGTCGGACACGGTGAATCCCTTGAAGCCCCACTCGCCGCGCAGGATCTCGTTCAGCAGATGCTCGTTCTCGGAGCAGTAGTCGCCGTTGACCTTGTTGTAGGCCGGCATCACGCTCATCGCACCGCCCTCGACGACGGCGCGCTCAAAGGGCTTGAGGTAGATCTCGCGGAGGGTCCGTTCGTCCACCTGGGCGTCCACACTGCCGCGGTTGGTCTCCTGGTTGTTCACCGCGAAGTGCTTGATACACACGGCGGTACCCTGATCCTGGACACCTTTCGTGTAGTACAGCGCAAGGGCTGCGCTCAGGATGGGATCCTCGCTCAGGTACTCATAGGTGCGGCCGCCGACGGGCAGGCGCTGGATGTTCACGGCCGGGCCCAGGATGACGTCCTTGCCGCGCAGGCGGGCCTCGACGCCCATCCCGGTGCCGTACTGATAGGCCAGGTCTTCGGACCAGGTGGCCGCGAGGGCGGAACCCGTGGGGAAATAGGTGGCGGAGTCGAGCTGCCAGCCTGCGGACTGGAACCCGTTCGGGACACCCTCTTCACGGATGCCGAAGGGACCGTCGGCATAATGCATGTCGGCGATGCCGAGCCGCTCCACGCCTGCGGAAGACATGTTCGTCTTGCTGTGGAGCATATTCACCTTCTCCTCGAGGGTCATCTGCGCGATGACGGCGTCGATCTTCTTGTCATTGACGGTCAGCAGGTCCTGCGGACCTTTCGGGGCCGTCTTGCAGGCGGCCAGGCACAGGGCCAGGCCGACGAGGGTCAGGATTCTTCTATACATAAGCGGCCTTTATTTGAACAGCTTCTGGGCGAAGGTATTCAGGTAGAGGCGCCAGTTGGACCAGACGTGGCCGCCGTCGGACACGTAGAAAATGTGGTCCAGGCCCTGCTCGGTAAGGGTCTTGTCCAGCGTCTTGGAACCCTCGAAGAGGAAGTCCGTATCACCGCAGGCCAGGAAGTACAGTTTCACACCGGCCTTCTTGAGCGTCGCGATCTGCTCGGGCGTAGCCTGTCCGGCCGCGGAGAGCGGGCAGATGTAGTCGAACATCTCCGGATACAGGATGGAGGCGGAAATGGTGTGGCCGCCGCCCATCGACAGACCCGCGATGGCGCGGGACGCCGGCTTCGGGATGGCGCGGAAATTCTTCTCGATAAACGGGACGATCTCCTCGCAGAGGCTCTTGACATAGATGTTCTGGAATTCGGGAGCACGCCAGTCCATCTGCTTCTCGGGAATGCCCAGGGTCCGGGCGGCCTGCTGGCCGGGGTTGCCGTTCGGCATCACCACGATCATCGGCTCGGCGAGCCCCTTCTCGATCAGATTGTCCAGGATCTGGGCAGTGCGGCCCATCGAGATCCAGGCCTCCTCGTCGCCGCCGGCGCCGTGCAGGAGGTACAGGACGGGATACTTCTTCTTGGGATTGGCCTCGTAGCCGTACGGGGTATAGACGCTCAGGCGGCGGCTGTAGCCGAGCAGTTTGCTGTCATACCAGGGATGGCTCACGGTGCCGTGGGTCTTGGCCTCGCCGTAGTTCTCGGTGCGCTCGCCCGGGACGATTAGCATCGGGAGGTAGCGGGTGCCGTCCCGCTGCACGTACACGTTCTGCGGGTCGTTCACGGCCACTCCGTCCACCACGAAATTGTAGGTGTAGATCTCCGGCGACGGGAGGGCGATCTTGACGGCCCAGACGTTGTTCGCGCCGCGGGTCATATCGATCGTGTCGCCCCAGGGATTCGGCATCCAGGAGCCGGACAGCTTCACCACCGTGGCGTAGTCAGCCTTCAGGCGGAACGTCACGCTGTCGCCCTGGATCTCCGGAGAGATGACGGGGGCCTGGCCGCCGAAGTTGAAATTGGTCAGTTCCTGCGCTTGCAGGGACGCGGCCAGCACGAGGGCGGCCGAAAGGATAGTAACGATTCTTTTCATTGGTTATTTGAACAGTAAGGGGACAAATTCACTCAGGTAGATGCGCCAGTTGCGCCAAATGTGGCCACCGTCCGTTTCCATATAGGTGTAGGGGTAGCCGGCGGCGTCCAGCTTCGCACGGAACTCGTTGTTGGACTGGATGAGGAAATCGGTACTTCCGATGCCGATCCACAGCAGCGCGGGCTTCTTGGAGAAGTACTTCGCGAGCTTGCCGTCCACGTTCTCGTAGATCTCCTTGTGCGCGGCGGTCTGCTCGGAACCCGTACCGATGGCGGCGGAGAACATACCGGAATAGTTGAACATATCCGGGTTGTTCAGGGTGATGTAGAGCGTGTGGAAGCCGCCCATCGACAAGCCGCAGATGGCGCGGCCCTGCTTCTTCGCGATGGTCCGGTAGTGGCTGTCGATGAACTTCACGACCTCCGGGAACGCGGTCTCGAAGGTGCCCTCCATCGTCTGCGGCAGGTCCATCGTCGGGCGGGTGTATCCGGTGGAATTCTCCAGCGGAGCGGCCTCCTGCGAGATGTTGCCGTTGGTGAAGACCACAATCATCGGCTTGGCCTGGCCGCGGGCGATCAGGTTGTCGAGGATCTGCGTGGCGCGGCCCTGGGTCACCCAGGCGTCCTCGTCGCCGCCGATGCCGTGCAGCACGTACAGGACGGGATACTTAGCCTTGGGATTGTCCTCATAGCCGGCCGGGGTGTAGACCGTCAGGCGGCGGTCGAAACCCTCCGTAGCGCTATGGTACCAGACCTTGGAGACGCTCCCGTGCGGGACGCGGTGGATGGCGTAGAGATCGCTGCGGGCGCCCGCCTGCGGGACCAGCAGCACGCTGGTCAGCGAGGCGATGTCGCGGTTTACGAAGACGTTGTTCGGGTCGATGACCTGGGTGCCGTCCACGGTGAAGGTATAGGTGTACATTTCGGGAGCTACGGCGAACGGCGTCGTGTATTCCCAAACGCCGTTCTGCCCCTCGCGGAGTTCACCCACGCCGGGTGCGTCGTAGCCGATCTTCTGGCCGTTCATCTCGAACTCCATATGCTGTACGGGAAGGAAATCACCGGACACGGTCACGCGGACGGCCTTGGGCGCCACATACCGGAAGGTCACGGTGCCGTCGGGGTTGATGACGGGAGATTCCACGCCCGCCCCGCCGAACAGGGCCTGCTGCGCGAACGCGGATACGCCGAGCAGCAGCACAGCCAGGATGCTTATCGTTTTCTTCATACTAAAGGTCAATTAGTTTCAATACAAATATAATAGAAAAATCAGAAAGTCTCACCGGCTTTCTTCAGCGCCTTCGGCAGGCACTCCTGCCAGAAGTCCCAGAAATGGTAGCCGTTGCGGGCGACGTACTCCACCTGCAGCCCGTTTTTCTTCATATAGCTGGCCAGGAGC
>CACWOH010000020.1:0-2955 GCA_902762435.1 uncultured Bacteroidia bacterium
GTCCGTTCCATCCAGCTGTTGTCGAAAAAGTCATTGAAAATGTCCGGCAACCAGCTATCATGCGTTCTTCTTGCAGGTAACATAGTTCAAAAACTTTAAACGTCCCGGTTTGGAGGCCCTCCTGCGGACCCTTATTCCCGGAGTTCCTTATCGGAACCGCATAAGGGAATTGCAAACCTGGGACCAATGCCGGAAAAGAGGACAAAACAGCACGGGAGATGACAGAAAGTCCATTTTTGAGACAAAATGGCTAGCGCGTTTCTTCTAGACTTCTAGAAACACATACTTTTCCTCATGAGCCATTATATGGGGTATTGCGAAAAACGGGTATGGTTTTTTAGAAAAGGCCGGCCCTGCTAGGAACCGACCTTTTCAGTGTTTCAGAATAGCGTATACAACGGATAGCTGCAGAACCCGGAAGCAGCGAAGACTCCCATCTTCATACCGAGATGGTTGTTCTCGTCGAGGAAAGCCATACTTTCCGACTGCAGCGGATGGCAGAGATTCACCGTCGCAACGGCATAGAGTTCTCCGTCAGTCTCGTTCAGGAGCATGGCCTGGCGCAGGATGGTCCTGCAATCGATGCTCGTCTGCTTCAGAGTGCCTTTCGAAACCATCTCCTTGCCGATAAGGACGCGTCAGGAAAGTGAGACTTTACCATCTGCCACGCCCATGCCCAGGAGAGATAGGACAGGTTGCCCTTCTTCTCCACGTGCTCGTTGCAGTTGAGCGCATTGAGCACCGAGAAAACAGTGTTCTCTTGCATAGAAGGTTGTTTAAAGGGTTATACAAAACGAGCCGCCCTCGGAGATGAGAACGGCTCTTCACGAATCCCGTAAAGGGTTGTTATGTCTTAATTGGTTTTGTGTTATTACGGGTAATGAGTATCTTTAGACCGATAAATCGGAATTGTATGAAGAAGTTGTTATTTGCGGCTATTTTCGCCTGCCTGTTTACATCTTGCGGAGTGTCTAGTGTCAAACATACCGGAGATCTCACAGGGAGCATTTACGGCGTGTGGGAACTGGATTCCCGCGACCAAGTCGATTACTCTGGCGTCCATTTCTATCTTTCCCTTAGCGAACCTCGGATAGCCCTAGCCAAGAAAGGCAGTTTCACGCAGCTTGACCTAAAAGACGTGGATGTCGATGGTTCGCAGTTCTCATACAACGCTTCCAGGAAGCAGATCAGCTTCACGAAGACGCTCTGGCTCACACAAGGCCTCCAATATGAAATGCGTCTCTCCGGGACATACAAAATCCTTGAATTGACCCGCACAAAACTGGTCTTCCAGAAAGAATCTATGGGAGGCAAGACCATTTATACTTTCCATCGGTACAGATAGAAACCCCGGCGACAGATCTTGTTTAGAAAAGCATTCTTTTCCAAATCTGCTGGAGAAAAAAGGCTCCGTGAAAGTGTTTCCCCATTGACCTATCGGGAGGGGGGCTTGATACTGGGAATCCTGGCGGAAGAGACTTAGAAAGAAAAAGCGCTGACCGACCATTGGGATAAGGATGCCATCGGGGTTTCATACGCCTACTTGAAGAACCTCAACATTGTCGAGGGAAAGCCGTTTGCCAACAAAAAGTGCATCATTCGCAGGGGTGTTATCATTACATCTATGCGAAAAGCATCAGACACAAGGCAGATTATTGGATAGTAATTATATTTGTTTGAGTCAAATGTCTTTATGATATGGCAGAGTTAAACCGACTTAATAGTGTTCACTGGCTAACGCTATTATTCATATGCTTCTTTGGTCTGGTAGGTTGTATCGTGACTGATAATTCCACCATTGATGAATCGTCAATTGTCATTACGCAAGGTATTATCAGGGATGATTTTGTTGTCATCTACATTGATGCCAATGCAACAGGGCTGGAAGGATATGATACGGTGCTCCCAGACAAAGAGACTGGTTTCCATCATATCCACGAAATGGGTTATACAATGTTTTATGAGGTTTATAACCCGCAAGGTGTTTTAGTTGAGAAAAGGTCACAAGATATGAGAGTATATGACCCTGTTCCCTTCTCAAAAAAGGAATTAACCATCCCAAACCCCCAATGGTGGAGTGAGAATAACCCCGTAGAATATACGCTCATCTTGCGTCTGATGATTGTCAACAAACCGCTATTCGCAGTCACTAAAAAGATCCGATTGGAAAAGGTGGATTCGTTATTTAGAAAGCCAGAGCATAAAGAAGATGCCGTCCCGTATATTCTTTGTGATGTCAAACCAACATTCCAAGGTGGCACTCTTGGTGATTTCTCTTTTTGGGTGGTTAATCATATGGAAAAGGTTGATATAAGTGGTGTTATCCCGACAAGTGTGAACGTAAGAGTGTTGCTGGCGGAAGATGGACAAATATTAGATGTTGTTGGTACTGGGAATCATCCCGATTCACCGCTGACAATAGCATTTATTAAAGCAGCCAAAGATGCCCCCAAATGGACACCCGCATCTAAAGATGGCGCACCTTGCAAAGTGGTTATAGACATTCCCGTGCATATTGATTATAGACTCCCTGCGACAAATTAACATAAACTCTTAAGGTGATACATTCAGCAATGGTGTATCACCTTGTTTTTTAACCCCGTAACACTGTTACGACCTTAATAATTAACCTCGAAACACTGTTTTCACCATCAAAAAAGAACTTGAAACACAGTTTTCGGGTTCTTTTTTGTACTCGTTTACATGTTTTCGTGTACTTTAAAGTACGTGTGCGCACGTTTTTTTGTTCTTTAAAGAACGCGTTTACATGTAAACGGGGTAATTAATTGATGTGTTTGCACGTAATCGGGATGCTATTTGATCCCGTTTAACACTGATCCGGAGTACTGGATACCATCTTCGATATATGCGGCAATCTTATCCTTAGGATGGATGTTCTCCAACAGTCGGAGGAAGGATTCGCTGTTCTCTGGGGGTATGGATGGGCTACGGAGT
>CACWOH010000020.1:2966-34856 GCA_902762435.1 uncultured Bacteroidia bacterium
ATTTCAAGAATCCCGAAGAAGCCCTCAAACGAGCCAAGGCAGCAGGAAAACAACCCGGCTGCTGGTACGGCGGCATAACCTTGCGCAGCGGCAAGAAAGGTTGGGCGATCTACCGGGACGGGAAGGTGGTGGAGCAGTATGCCATTATGGCTTGAACATAAAAATGGCCGACTCCATTCGGGAATCGGCCTGTATGGCAAATCCAATCCTTCCGTTTGGGATCTTACTGGACCGCGGTAGCCGTCCTGGTGACGTTATAGACTTTGGAGCCTAAAGACAACGCTCCCAGATTGACTTCGAAATCTATGTCGCCAAAAATAAGATCAGACAAGTTGCTGGAGAATTGGAGCCGGCATACTTCACGGAAAGGAAATGTGATTACGAATCGCGCCGTTCCAGCGTCGTCGGTAGTGACGGCCTGTTCATAAAGCTGGTCTTGATTACCTGTTTCCACTCGCACGTAGAACTCGCTGTTTGGAGTCAACCCGCTGATAGTGCAGTTGAGAACAGGGAATGATGCTCCAAGCTCAAAACATTTTTTGTCGCTGCTGTACATGCCGTTTACCTCCAGCACCGAACGCATCAGGGTGTTCACGTCGCCGCACAGACCATGAACTCGGTAATTGAAATCGGGGTATCCGCCATCAATATATGTAGTGCACCAGTCCTCCGGCGCATCCTTGTGGATGAGGTAACCCCTGGGCGCACTCCGGAACTCCATCATCGGGTCATCGGGATTCGCCAGGTCATATTCCGTCGCCACCCAATTGCCATCCGTATTCTTGTAAACGGTGAGGTCCCCCGAGAAGGTGGCGCTCTTCCCGTCCTCGCTGACCGACACCGCCGTCAGCGTCCCTCCCATCCGGTAATCGTCATCGATGTTCTCGTTGAAAAAGAGCCGGTCTCCCTCGGTAAAGAGGAGCGTGCGGGCACCCCAGCCCTGTTCCTCCGATACGGCGGATTTGGTCCCTTCTGTGCCGTATCCGGCTCCGATGCTGACGTGTATCCTGGAGCTGGCGGCAGGGGTGGTGTCCTTGCTGCAGGCCGACAACAGGAGCAGGGATGCAAGCGCTGCAAGCAGTCCCCGAATGGTCATCAGGTTCTTTTTCATATCGTCTCTTCTTCGTAGGTTACGTTCATCGTCGCATTTCCGCTGCTGCAGATGATGCCTTCGGTTCGAATCCCCAGGACCTCGGTGAGCGGGGATTGATACGGAGCTTTCAAGGGTTTCTCCATAATATGCTATGTGTTAAACGGTTCAAAGTCAAAGATAATAGATTGTAGGCAGAAATCAAAGCCCGGGGCCGCCGGTTCCGGTAAAGCCGAAACGCTCTCTAAATGGCTGCTATTGTGGGAATCGTGTATTTTTTGCTAAATTTACACGATTCAACCTAGCACAATAACACCAAACCAAGGATGGCTGCGATAAATGACCTTGTTGCACAAATAAACGACGAAACGTTACGCGAGAGAATCCAATCGGAACTGGAACGGATGAACAAGCAGAAGAAATTTGGGCTTGTTTTTGAGGAGCATCTTCCCGAATCGGTAAAGTTGTACGATGTCCCAGTTAAGAAAGGTTCTATTGTGATGAAAAAGATGGGCGGGAAAGAGGTCTATAAAGTCCTCGCCGTCCAGGATGGTGTTGCCGAGTGTGCGGAACGGAAGAGCCAGGAGAAAATAACCTTCAACGAATCCGAACTAGTGGTCATAGCTGAATTCGGAACGCCAATCTATCCTTATCTCAAACCGATTGATTCCATTTGTAATGCTCCGGATTGCGACCTTTGGCATACACTTATTGAAGCGGATAACTACCACGCCCTTCAGTTGCTGGAATACCTCTATGCCGGCAAAGTAGACTGCATCTATATTGATCCTCCGTATAATACCGGTGCCCGTGACTGGAAGTATAATAATGACTACGTGGATGGCGCTGATGAGTACAGACATAGCAAGTGGCTTTCCTTTATGCAGCGGCGTCTCGCACTGGCAAAGAAACTCCTGAATCCGAAGGATTCCGTGCTAATCGTCACCATTGATGAAAAAGAGTATCTTCATTTGGGTTGCTTGCTGGAGCAGATGTTTCCGGAAGCAAGAGTCCAAATGGTAAGTTGTTGTATTATGCCTGGCGGCGTTTCTAGATTAAGTGAGTTTTCTCGATGTGATGAATATATTTATTTCGTCAAATTTGGAGAATCAGCCCCTAGTAGTCTTGTGCTAGGCGAAGAATGGCTTAATGGTGTCAAGAGCACATCAAAAGCATCGGTTCACTGGGAAGGGCTTTTGCGAACAGGAACAAACAATATGAGGGCGGACCGCCCGAATTTATTCTATCCGGTGCTTGTTTCCGAAGATGGAAAGAAATTCCTAGGTGCAGGAGAACCTTTAAGGCTTCAGGATGATAGGCAGTCATTTGAGGCCCCAGAAGGAGCAATTGCAATTTGGCCAATCCATCGGGATGGAACAGAGGGGTGCTGGCGTATAGGCAGAGAAACATTACTTCAGCTATATGATAATCATGTTGTCCGCCTTGGTGGATTCACAGATCGAGGAATGGCGATTAAATATCTCAAAAAAGGCGAATATGCTAAAGTGCAAAATGGCCAATACAAGATTCGTGGAATCCGGGAGGATAATTCATATGATTTGGATGACAGTGACTACAAGCCCCGGTTTGTGCCAGCAACTCAATGGGTTATATCTTCTCATGATGCTAGTAGACATGGGAGCGGACTCCTGCTTAAGATTTTCCCCGACAAGCGGTTCTCCTTTCCAAAGTCATTATATGCGACCCACGATGCAATTCGCTTCTTCGTCGCAAATAAGCCCGATGCTCTTATTCTCGATTTCTTTGCAGGCTCAGGGACCACGCTTAACGCCGTGAACCTTCTTAATAAAGAAGATGGTGGCCACCGACGCTGCATCATGGTAACCAATAACGAGGTTTCCGCAGATGAAGCAAAGGCCCTAACAGCAAAAGGGATTCAGCCCGGAGATGAAGAATGGGAAAAACTGGGAATCGCCAGGTACGTCACTTGGCCAAGGACCGTCTGCTCCATCGAAGGGCATGACGTGAATGGCGCTCCCCTAAAAGGGAATTATATCAGTGACCAAGAGTTTCCTATGGCCGACGGTTTCAAGGCTAATGCTATCTTCTTTAAGCTAGGTTTCCTTAATAAGAACTCCGTCGCTCTTGGTCGCCAATTCCGTGAATTATTGCCAGTTCTCTGGATGAAAGCCGGTGCTATCGGCAAGTGCCCAGAACTAGACACCGATGTTCTTCCCAATTGGCTGATTTTGCCCGAGAATAAAATGGCAGTTCTTATCGATGATAACGAATATCGAGCGTTCAAGGAGGAGATGAACATGATCAATAGCATTGAAACTCTTTATATCATCACTGACTTCGAACGAGAATATGCAATTATGGCAGATGAGTTGGGTATCCCCAACACTTTCCAGCTATATCGGGATTACCTTGACAATTTCAGAATCAATCATAGCAGATAAGGCATTATGAGATTAGATTTATTATCCTTCCAGCAGAAAGCGCTTGGGCAATTGCGTCTGAAGCTAAACAGTGCCATATCTAGCTACCGTAGTGATAGGATCCCGCAAATCCTATCATTCACGGCACCAACTGGTGCTGGTAAAACCATCATAATGGCAGCTCTTGTTGAGAGTGTATTTAATGGGGACGAGCTTTTTATCAATACTTTGAACAGAACAGCTGTTTTCCCCGAAATGCCTGACAGCGTGTTTCTCTGGCTCTCGGACTCTCCTGAACTAAACGAGCAATCCAAGGCGAAATTTGATTTGAAGGCAGACCGACTTCGGCTGGGGCAGTGCGTGATTATAGACGACAGTTTTAAAGGGGAACGCCTGGTGGATGGGCACATCTATTTCCTGAATACCCAGAAACTCGGCGTCAATAGCAATTTGACGAAGCATACTGACAACCGACAATTCACCATTTGGGAAGTCCTGCAAAATACCGTAGCAGAAAAAGGGGAACGTTTCATCGTCATCATCGATGAAGCTCATCGTGGGGCTCAAGGACGCGATGCATCCAGAGCCCAAACAATTATGCAGAAATTTATAAAGGGATCGCCTGGAGAATTGCCCAAAATGCCGATTGTCATAGGAATGTCGGCTACTATCGAGCGTTTTAATTCGCTGGCGGGAACCACAGATGCTACGATTCTCCCTATCCGCGTAGCTCCAGATGACGTTCGTGCATCAGGACTTTTGAAAGACAGAATCGTCATTAAGTATCCTGATGATGACGGCTCCAATAGAAAGATTGCTGTCCTTCAAGCTGCCGCCACAGAATGGAAGAACAAGGTAGATCACTGGAACCTATTCTGCCAGGAACAACATCATGCCTATGTCAAACCGGTATTCATCGTTCAGGTTGAGAATGGAACGAAAGAAGTACTAACCACGACGAACTTGGATGATTGCATCCAGAAGATTGAAAGTGCTACGGGAATTACATTCACGAAAGGAGAAGTGGTTCACACTTTCGGTCAGACAACGGAGACGCTAACAGCAAATGGCTTGGAAATCCCATACCTGGAACCGTCAAAGATTTCCGACGACATGAAGGTGCGTGTTGTGTTCTTTAAAGAGAATTTGTCAACTGGTTGGGACTGCCCCAGGGCGGAAACGATGGTCTCCTTCAAACACGCACAAGATTCCACTTATATTGCCCAGTTACTTGGTCGTGTAATCCGTACCCCAATCCACGCAAGGGTCCTTACTGATCCAACCCTAAATGATGTCTATCTGTTCCTTCCATTCTTTGATGCGAGTACAGTAGAAGATATCGTCACAGCCTTGAACTCGTCTGAAACCGGAATGATTCCGGAAATCTATGATGAATCTCTCACGGGAGGAGAGGTTAAGGTGGCAACGGTTAGACCTGATGATAACGGTAACATCGTCCCGTTGGTTGTAAAACCCTATGAATCTCATACCGAGCAGGATTTATTCTCTTCCCTTGATGCGGACGAGCCTAACGGGGGCCTAGCTGAGCCCATGGCGCCTAATTATGGTGATGAGAACAAAGATGACATCTACGTTGTCCACTGGAAATCGCCTGATGAAAAGCAAACCTATAGGCGAACTCCACAGATAACGCCTCCGATGACCGTTGACAAGCAGCCCAAGGTGAAAAAATATAACCGGGAGTCCATCATTCGCGCGATCAACAATATGGATCTGACAACATACAAGGTTCGGGATATCAAGATGGAGACCTATTTTGTATGCTTGATGAACCTATCGGCTTTACTCACGCGTGTAGGGCTATATCCAAATGCGAAATATGATATCCAGAAGGAAGTTGCGGAGAGGATTCATCAATATGCGGATGGTATCAGACAAAACGGGAATTACGAAGATTTAGCAAAAGGCATCCGTTCCTTTAAGTTACATTCGCGTTATTATGATGCTTTTGGAAAGTATATCGAGAAAGCGGACAGCATCTCCTTGTTTGATGATGACAGCAATTTGGATCTCCAGTTTAGGGCAGCAGACGCCACTCTCGGTCGGAAAGGCATAGGAGATATGTATGGAAAACTCTATGCAACAGAGGATGACGAAACGTCTTATATGATTGATGTCATCCTGTTTGCAAATGACGCCGCGGCTCTTGAAGAATTGAATGTGTTTGCTAAAAAACGCTTTCTTGATCTTCATAAGAAGTACAGGCAGATCGTAGCAAACAAGTGTACGGATGTTGTGGTCGGCGAGTATAAGAAAATTGTTTCCAATTCCGACGAAGTTACATCTCATGCATATCATCTTCCGTTGGACTATAGCTATGTTTCTGATCCTAATGGAAAGGAGTATCAAGACCATTTGTATGTAAACAACTCGACGAGGTCAATCAAAATAAAGCTTGGTTCATCTTGGGAAGAGAAACTATTGGAAGAAGAGAGAAAAGATCCTTTGTACTTATGCTGGCTACGGAATTTGCCTAGAAAAGACTGGTCTTTGGCTATCCCTTATGTGATGAATAATGTTAAGAAAACAGTATATCCTGATTTTTTGGTGATCAAGAGGAGTGATGATACTGGGATTTCGGTTGATATTCTTGAACCTCACGATGGGACTAGGAATGATAATCTGCCCAAGGCGAAAGGATTTGTTGCCTATGCAAAAGAGAATATCCAGGTGAATAGTATCCAACTTATCCGTCAACTACCAGACAAGACAACAGGCATTCCCAAATTAAAGAGATTGGACCTGTCTGATTTTGAGGTTCAAGAAAAGATCACATTGGCAAATTCCGACGAAGATCTTGCACGAATCTTTGAAGAGAAAGGTTATGAAGCCCATTATGGAGGATTGTTTTAAAGAAAACCAACGACTAAATCATATGAAACTGATTAAACAGAAGCAGATCAACCCCCGTAAAATGTGGCCCAATGAGGCTGCTAATTTCACCCCGTGGCTTGCAGAGAACATCTCCGAATTAGGAGAAAAGATTGGAATGGAGTTGGAAGTCGTTGGTCAAGAAGTCTCCGTTGGTCCATATTCTGCTGACATCCTGGCAAAGGACATCAATACGGAGGCATATGTAGTCATTGAGAACCAGTTGGAGAAGACGAACCACGATCATCTTGGGAAGAGCATTACCTACGCTTCCGCCTTAGGTGCTAAAACAATTGTTTGGATTGCTACGGATTTCACAGAAGAGCACAAGAAGGCCCTCGACTGGCTTAATGATAATACCAATGAAGATCTGGCTTTTTGGGGCATTCAGTTGGAGTTGTGGCAGATATCAGAGGACACGGCTTCAATGCGTTTGAATGTTGTCAGCACGCCGAGTACCAATGTAAAGACCATCAAAAACAAGACAAATAACGAAAGCGAGTCGAGAAATATCCAACTGAGTTTCTGGACAAAGTTTAGAGACAAACTCCAAGCAACAAAGAAGATTCCTTCTTTACAAACGCCTCAGCCACAGTATTGGTATGACGTGAGACTTGGGCGTTCGGGTATTACCTTGTCCAATATCTGCAATACGCAAAAAAGCATAGTAGGTGTGCGCGTTTATATCAGCAGTAAAGTGGCCGATGTCTATTATCCGGCACTCGAAGCGAGAAAAGCAGAAATCAATAAGGCGCTGGGTTGCGAACCCGACTGGAACCCTAATCCAGCGGCGCGAGATAAGACCATCACCTACGTACATCAAACGGTTCTTTCCGATCCAAATAAAGTGGAAGAGGCTTTGGATTGGTTGGTTGAACAGACCCTGATCTTCCATCGTGTATTCTCCAAAGAGGTTAAAGATATCAAGATTTAAGATGAAAAAGTTCCTAACGTTTTTTTTCTTTAGTTTGATTTGTGTTTTAGGCTCTGCTCAAACTGATAATTGGGTGTCACTAGAAGATTTAGATAGGGCTAAGTTTATCAAGGAATTGAAAGAGGGGCTTGATTTCTATACCCCGCGGTTCAAGTTGTATAACACGGAGAACATCTTCACCTTAATAAAGTTGGACACTACTACCGGAGCTCTTTGGTTAGTTCAATACGAAACCAACACAAACAACGGGGCATTTGAAACCCCTATTGATGATTCTTCCTTGCTTAAGAGCTATGATACCGAGAAGCCTGGGCGTTACGAACTCTATCCGACAAAGAATATGTACACTTTTATCCTTCTTGATACTATGTGGGGATACACATATCAAGTCCAATGGAGTCCCAAAATAGAACAACGATTCCGAAGAAGGATTTATGAATAATAGTGTCTAGGGAGCATGTTTATATGGTCGGCAAATACCCAGTCATAACCCTCTGCGGAAGTACACGCTTCAAGGAGCAGTTCATGGCAGTCCAGAAGAAACTCACCCTGGAAGGAAACATTGTCATCAGTGTCGGGCTGTTCGGGCACTCCGGTGATGAAGAGGTCTGGACTCCCGGCATGAAGGAGATGCTGGACAATATGCACAAGCGGAAGATCGATATGGCCGATGCCATCTATGTGATCAACGTGGGTGGATATATCGGAGAGAGTACAAGAAGCGAAATCGAGTATGCGCTGAGGAATGGAAAGAAGGTGTATTACCTGGAACCGGTAGATTAGCACAAAAAGCGGAGACAACCCAGTAAGGATCATCTCCGCTATTTTGTTCCTGGACGGTTGCAAGTTGTTGTTTTAAAGACCATGTAAACACTGTTACAAGCCTTTTCAATTACCTCGTTTACATGTTTTCCGGTTATTTGAAAAGCTCGTTTACATGTCGCGGAGTCTTTCAAATACCCCAAATGCATGTTTTCGACCTTTTTGAAAAGCCCGTTTACAGGTATTTTAGTTATTTGAAAAGGTGCGTTACACTGTTTTCGAGTTATTTGAAAGACAAAAAAAGGACAAGGCCATCCCAGTAAAGGGAGAAACCTTGTCCTTTTTGATTGGTAGAGTGGAGTTCCGTAAACAAAGATTGAAGATAAAGGACACCGTTGGAATACTGTTAACAATTGTCTAACTTTGACTGTTGAAATGTGTGGCGCTTCTAATTAGAAATCACCCCGAATTCTGCCACTAAAAAGCAAAATCCGCTGCCTGGTTAATGCCCAGACAGCGGATTAAGATTCAGCTGTAATTAATTACTTCGCCAACTTCATCAGTTCTTCCAGGGACATATTCCCCAGGTCCATCCCCTTCAGCGTTTCCTCGGTCTGTTGCATTCCCCTTTCGATTTCGTCCATCTGCCGCATCGCTTCCGAACAAGTCTATGGAACCTTCGGAAAAGAGGACCCGGTCCTGAATACCTAGTACATTTTTTTCGTAACTTGCGGGTTGTTTTGTAAAAGAGATGCGTATGAAATCCTTCACCCTTTTTCTGTGTGTGATGTTGGTGGCCGTCGCGTGCGCCGGCAATTCCAACAAAAAGGCTGACGAACAGCCCGCTGGGGATCCCGAGACCGAACAAATCCAGACTAATTTCGTGCCCGTGCCCGTCCCCAAGGGCAGTGAGGGCATCGCCTTCAAGGCATACGAGCAGATCCTGCTCACCAAAATGGACGAATATGATGAAGAAGAATTCGTTTTCAATGATGAGTGCCCCGACGACTGCGTTCTGACCTACACCTCCTACACGGACGATATCGAAGGATATTACGAGGAAAGGACGGTCGATTGCCTCCCGCTGCCCGATGGGGATTGGCTGGCCATCTGGACCTGGGCGGGTGCCGCAGAAGGAGAACCTACCAGTTACGAAAACAACGCCTACTTCTACAAGGATGGCAAACTGGAGGAAGCCAAGGGTCTCCTGCCCGTCCCCAAGGACATTACGCCCTTTTTCAAGCCGGAAAGCCTTGAAGACCATGAAGACCTGGTCAATACGCTGAAAGCGGCCTACAAGGAGCGCCCGGAGTCCTTCCTGGTCTATCATTGCGGCACGGACAACCAGTCCCTCCGGATCGAGTTCCGCCCGACCGATCCCTATCTGGAACAATATGAGAACCATATCTGGACCGACGAATGCTGGGACCTGCTCAAAGAATACAACGATCTCCCCCTTTACCGCTGGGACGGCAAAAAATTCGTGAAATAATTTGACTGTCACAGTTTCAACAAAACAAGGCGCCGGGATCCCGGCGCCTTGTTTGTCTTGTAGTCCAGCGTTATTTGTCCAGTTTGAGGGCCGTCTGGATCTCCCGGGCGAGGGCCTGCCAGTGAGCCTGGGTGGCCGTGTCGGAGGATTTCGCCTTGGCGGCCTTTTTCTTGATGTCCACCAGCTGGCCGATGAGCAGGTTGCGTCCGTCCGCGCTCCTGGCGGCTTCGCTGCCGACCACGGAGATGGCCGTGGTCACGTAGCGGCGCTGCAGATAGCGGCGGTAGCTGTCGACTTTGCCGCCCTTGCCCAGCTCGGAGAAGACCATTCCCGTCAGGTCGGAGAGGTATGTGTAGTTGGCTTTCACGGTGGACCCGGACTTGATCTGTGCAGGCAAGTTAAGCAAATTGTACGATGATTGCAAGTCGTTGGTGGCATGAGCAAGCCATACTCCCAAAAACAAAAAAAAGAAAGGACGGGGACACCTCTAAAGGAATTGTCCTCGTCCTTTTTGCTTGGTTTTGGTACCATCGTCAGTACCATATTATATAGATTTGCAGTGTGAAACGGTTTTCGTCGGAACCGTATGGAGGGGGATGTTGAGGGATGGTGACCCCACCAGCGCGTTCTACTGACCAGCTTTGATTTTGGCAGACACGACCACGAAGCAGGATACCGGTTTGCCGTCATCTCCACGTTTTGTCGTTTCCCGGAGGTTGTACCACCTCTTAAGTTCAGTGGCCTTCGCCTTATAGTTGATGCCGAGTGTCCTGTACGCCTTCTCCAGCAGTTCCTTGATTTCCGACCGCGGGATGGCGACACCTTTCTCCAACAGCGGGTCAATTAAAAGGAAGATCTTCACGTCCTGCGTCTCGTGAGACAACTTGACCAGCTCCCGCTTGATGTTGTAGATGTGGTATTTCATCTGCCGCACTTTCTCCGGACCCAGTTTCATGTAAGCCTCGACGACCAAAGGCTTTTCCTGTGCGATACGGCTCTCCCGGAAGGAAAGGTCGTACCTTATAGGCTTGGCCTTTAATGAGCAATACTCCTCGAAGATCTCCTTAAATGACGTGCGTTCGATGGACTTCAGTGATTCCAACTCCTCATCCGGTTCATCCTCTTCCGTGGAAGTGACGACATTTAAGCCGGCATCCTTCAGTGCTGCAGCCATGTTGACCTGTGAGCGGTAGATGCCGTTAACGATATTGTAGTTCACGATCTCATAGTTGGCGAGGTTCCGGTCCATGACGATCCGCCCGTTTCCATCGACACCGATGTAAGGAGACTTGGGCAGGAAGTCTTTGATGAGACGTTCCCGTTCTGCACCAACCAGCCGGTCATAAGCCTGGGCGTTCTGCTCTGCTATGGCGACGTCCCGGTTTATCTCCGCTTCGAACTCCTCGCGCGATACATCTTTATATTTAGAGAAGGAGTAAAGCTGGGTGATCTCCGTTCTGTACCTGGAATCCCGGATGCGACCGCAGATCTGCAGGAGCGACGTCTGGATGTCCATCTTCGTATGGTCCTTGTATTTTTCGCTGACGATGAAGGTGCGTCCGTTCTCATCGAGGATGTCCTGTCCTTCGAAGCAGGTGGACGTGTAGAAGTTGAAGAGTTTGACTGGACCGGTGGTGGATCCGATTGAGAACCCAGGCGGCAGTTTCTCCCGGTTTTGTCTTTAATCGGTAGCGGCGTTGTTTCCGTCGAAGAACGCTTGTGCCAGGTCGCGGCAAAGCCCGACGACGAGGGTGGTTTCTTCGCTCAGATACGTACTCCACTTTTCTGCCAGTTTGTCGGCGATGCCGAAGAGCTGGCCATAGCATAGCAAATCGTCGATCCGGTTGGTATCGACCGGATCGCAGGGCTTGTCTTCAGCCTGGGCCTGCAGGAAGTTTTGCAATTCAACCAGTCCGCGGGCTTTCGCTGCCCCTGCTGGCGTGAGGGCGCGTATCCGAACCCCAAGGTTCGTCAGTTTGTCTTTCGGATTACAAGGCTCGATCATTTTTCGGTCTTCGAACCATTCCTTTCCTATGTCTTCCGGATTATATCCATAAAGATTTCCGGGATGTCTGTAGCTCCAGTTATACACTTCATCGACATCCAGCAGTCCGTCTTCCCCGGAGGCTTCACAGAATTTCTGATACAAACTGTTTTCTTCCTGTTCACGGATGACGGCGTCTTTCCGGATGGAGAGATAGTTGAAGATATCCTGCGCGGTTTTTTTCTGCACGAATTTCAGTTTTCCTTCGCTGTACCAGCGGTAAAGGAAAGCAGCCGGCAACTCGTGATGGATGTGCTGATCCAGGACACGCGGCTGATTGGTCCGGATGTAGCAGGCAGCAAACAGGTTCCCATCCAGCGGAATCTCCTGGTTTTGCCGGGTGATCTTCCGGGTACCGAAGAGTTTTTTGCAGTATTTGAAGCCGATTGCGTGGGCAATCACGAAGAAGAGAAAAGTGCCGGCCATCAGCACGGCCAGCAGGCAGGCCCCGAGGGTGTCTAATTTTTCCAACATTGTTCGTTTGATGGTTAGTTGTCCATTATTTCTCTACCGGTCTTTGCTTCTGCAGAACAGGGCCCGGCAGGCCAGGGGGAGGGCGGCGCCGAGGGCCGCGCCGGCGGTGTTCAGCACCAGGTCCGTCAGCTCGAATATGCCTGCGCGGAGGATCAGCTGGAGACCCTCGATGCACAGGGAAAGTCCGAGGGCGGTCAGGACCACATATTTCAGGCACCGCCAGCCCGCCAGGCGCTTTGCGGAGGAGAGGAATTCCGCCAGCGTGAAACCGAAAGGCACGAACACCGCGATATTGAACAGGATCAGGAAGAGGATCTCCTCGTTGCCGGAGACCAGGCGCCGGTATTCGGCGGCCAGGTCGATTCCCGGATGTGCAAGCGGCTGGGAGCCGCCCCGGCGAACCAGCACCAGTCCGTCCAGCAGGAACAGCCCCAGCAGGACGGTAAGCCCCAAGGCGACCGCACCGTAAAGGGGATACTTCCGGCGAAGGGCCAGGAACACGGTCAGGACCAGCGCCAAGACTCCCATCCCGATCCAGTGTGCGGCGGGTATCTCCGGAAAGAAGGCGCGGACGTAGGCCTGGATGGTCGGGAATGACATGGAGAGATCCTGTCTATTCTTCTTCGGGGGTGTCTTCCTTGAGCATCTGCACGTAACCGGGGATGGCGCGGCCGCCCGCCTTGTGCAGGTCCTTTTTGTCCGTGGTGACGGTGATGACTTCCCCCTCCGGGGTGATGCAGGCGAAGGCGTCCTGGAATTCGGAGTATCGGTTGCCGATGTCGACGCGTCCGGAGAAGACATAATCGTAGTAGGCGACTTCGTCCAAGCGTCCCGCCAGGCCGGCCTTCAGGCTGTCCAGGCCCTGCATAACCTCCCGGGTGCGCAGGATGGCGTCCGAGTGGCGGGCGGCGTTCCTCGGCTTGCCCTGCCGGACATAGTCGTTGTAGAGCCGGGTCTCCTCCCGGAGCTTGAGTTCGAAGACGTTCTGCCGGTGCTCGAACTCGGTGCGGAAGGTCGTGGAATCGATCTTTTCGATGCGGTCCAGGCGGAAGGTCCCCTCCCGGCCCCGGAGGATGTAGCCGCCCAAGGCGTCCTCCAGGGGATCGGGGGCGGGGGTTTCCGCGCAGCCGGCAAGGGCGCAGAGCAGCGCCAGGACCAGTATTCTAACGATATTCTTCATATTCGGGCATGGCGAGCTGGGAGAGGAAGTCCTTGAGCTTCTCTTCGTCGCGGGGGCAGATCATCAGGACGTCGTCGGTGTCGATGACGATGAAGTCGTCCAGGCCGCGGAGTGCGAGCAACTTGCCCTCCCGGGTGGAATACACGATGTCGTCGTTGCATTCGAGCAGGAGCCGTCGGGTGGTGCGGTTGAGGGCGTTTCCCTGCTCGTCGTGGTAGGCGAGGTAGTCGTAGAAGGTCTCCCAGTTGCCGATGTCGGCCCAGCGGAAGGTGGCGGGATAGACCCAGGCCTTGTCGGTCTTCTCCATCACGGCGTAGTCCACGGAGTTGCGCGGCATATCGGTGTAGATGCGCTCCAGGAAGGCTTTCTGCGCATCGGTGCCGAGCACTTCCTGCCAGCCGGACCACAGGCGGGTGATCTCGGGGGCGTAGCGCTCCAGCGCGGCGGCGATGGCGTCCGCCCGCCATACGAAGATACCGGAGTTCCAGAGGAATTCCCGGGTCTCGATGAACACGCGGGCGAGGTCCGGGTCGGGTTTCTCGGTGAAGGTCTTGACCTTGACCGGCTTGCCGGGCTCGGGGTGGCCGGCCATCTGGATGTAGCCGAAGTTGGCGTCGGGCCGCGTGGGTACGACGCCCAGGGTGATGAGCGCGTCGGAGCCGGCGGCATAGGCCAGGGCGTCCTGGATGGTGCGGTTGAAGTCCACGTGCCGGCCGATGGAGTGGTCGGACGGGGTGACGACGGTCACGGCGTCCGGATCGCGCCGCAGGATGTCGTAGGTGGCGAAGGTGATGCAGGGGGCGGTGTTGCGGTTGTACGGCTCTAGCAGGAGATTCTCTTCCGGCAGCTCCGGCAGTTGGGCGCGCACGTGCTCCCGGTAGCGCTCCAGGCTGACTACGATGATGTTCTCCTCCGGGATGACGGCTTTCATGCGGTCGTAGGTGCGTCGGAGGAAGGACCGTCCCTGGATGTTGAAGTCCAGGAACTGCTTGGGCAGGTCCGCCCGGCTGACGGGCCAGAAGCGCGAGCCGACGCCGCCGGCCATGATTATGCAGTAGTAGTGGTTATTAAGCATATAGCGGTATGAAGGCTTTAGGGTAGTACTCGATGTCAAAGTCCCGTCCGGTACCGTAGAAGGTCACCGACACGACGTCGAAGAAGACTTCGAGGTCGGCGGGGAGGTTCCGGCGGTCGTCGGAATGCAGGAATGCGTTGGTGGCCGCGACCAGGCGGCGCTGCTTTTGGGGACCGACGTTGCGTTCGGGTTCTGCCATCACCGGTGCCGTGCGGCTTTTGACCTCCACGACGTGGAGTTCGGAGCCAAGCAGGGTGACGATGTCCAGTTCCAGGTGTCCGCCGCGCCAGTTCCGGGCGAGGATGCGGTGGCCGTTGCGGCAGAGGTAGCTGCAGGCTTCCTCTTCGCCTTTCCGGCCGACGGTGGGTTTGTGCGTTTTCATAGTGTTAAAGTTTGACGAGGGTGACGCCGGTGCCGCCGTTTCGGATGTCTTCGTCGCTGACGGTCAGCCCGGGGATGGTCCTGAGGTATTTCTGGATCTCTTCGCGCAGCACGCCGGTGCCTTTGCCGTGGATGATGCGGACGTTGCCCACGCCCAGCATCACGGCGTCGTCGATGAAGTGCGTGACGATGTCCAGGGCGTCGGCGAGGCGCTCGCCGCGCACGTCCAGCTCGGGCTTGAAATTGAGTTTGCGCTCGGTGATGGCGCTGTCCACGCGCTGCTGTACGGGGGCGAACACCTTGCGGGAAGCCTCCCGGAATTCATTGGAGGAGATGCGCTCCACGCGGGCGGGCGCCATGGTGCTGGTGATGTTGCCCACAATCACCGTGACGGACTTGCTGCTGATCTTGGAGACCTCGCCCACGAGTCCGTTCTCCTTGATGCGGACCTTTTCGCCGACCTTCAGCGGGGCGGCCTTGGCGGGCTCCCGCTCGGCGGGTTCCCCAGTCTTCTTGCGCTTGCGGAGCTGGTCGATCTTGCGGTCGATGTATTCGTCCCGCGTCTTCTTTTCGCGGGCCTTCCGCTCCTCGAGCGCGCCCAGGAAGCCCTGCAGCTCCTGGCGGGCGGCCTTGGTCTGCTCCTTGCCGGCCTGGGCCTCGCGGATGTCGCGGATGGTCTTCTCCACCTGCTTGCCCGCGCCCTTGACGATCTGCTCCGCCTCCTTGCGGGCCTCGTCGAGGATGGCCTTCTTCTGGTCCCGGATGTCTTCCAGTTCCTTCTGGTATCGTTCCGTCAGGCCTTCCAGGGCCTTGTCGGTGTGCTTGATCTTCTGGAGCCGCTCGTCGAGGGCGCGGCGGTTGCGGGCGATCTTGCGCAGGTTGCGCTCGATGCCCACGAACTCCTCGCCGGCCCGGGCCTCGGCGTCCTTGACGATGCTCTCCGGGAGGCGCATCTTGCGGGCCAGCTCGAAGGCGAAGGAGTTGCCGGGCAGGCCGATCTCCAGCTGGAACAGCGGGGCGATCTTCGCGGCGTCGTACAGCATCGCGCCGTTGGCCACGTGGGTGTCGGACCCGGCGGCGTACAACTTGAGGTTGGTGTAGTGCGTGGTGATCACGCCGTAAACGCCCCGGCGGTCGATCTCGGCCAGGATGGCCTCGGCGATCGCGCCGCCCGCGGCCGGTTCCGTGCCGGCGCCGAACTCGTCGATGAGCACGAGCGTCTTTTCGTCCGCGTGCTCGAGCAGGGTGCGCATGTCGGCCAGGAAGGAACTGTAGGTGCTGAGGTCGTTCTCGAGGTTCTGGTCGTCCCCGATGCTCACCGCAATACGCTCGAAAACAGGCAGTTCCGAGCTCTCCGAGGTGGGGATGAGCATCCCCCACTGGAACATGTACTGCAGCAGGCCCACCGTCTTCAGGCACACGGACTTGCCGCCGGCGTTGGGGCCGGAGATGAGCAGGATGCGCTTGCGTTCCGTGAGCGTGACGGTCAGCGGGACGATGCTGCGCCCCTCGCGCGTGAGCGCCTTTTCCAAAAGGGGATGGCGCGCCTTACGGAGCGACAGGCTGCCGTCTTCGGAGATGACGGGCATCCCGGCGATCATGTCCAGGGCGGTCTGCGCCTTCGCCATCAGGAAGTCGATCTCCCCGATGAAGGCGGCTCCGGCCAGCAGGTCGGGCAGGTACGGGCGGAGGAACTCGGTGAATTCGAAGAGGATCTTCTGGATCTCCCGGCCCTCCTCGAAACGGAGTTCGGCGATGTCGTTCTCCAGTTCGATGATCTCGGCGGGCTCGACGAAGGCGGTCTTGCCGGAGGCGGAGACGTCGTGCACGAAGCCCTGGATCTTGCGCTTGGCGGAGGTCCCCACCGGGATGAGGAACTTGCCGTCGCGCACGGTCACGTCGGCGTCGGCGTCCACGATGCCTTCCTCCTGCGCCTTGCGGAGGATGGCTCCGGCGCGCTTGGAGATCGCGGCTTCCTTGCTGCGCAGGTCGCGCCGGATCTCGAAGAGGCGGTCGGAGGCGGAGTCCTTGACGTCGCCGTACTTGTCGAGGATGCCCTCGATGCGGCGCTGGACCTCCGGGAAACTCCGGACGGGGGCGGCGAGCCGCTCCAGGCGGGGGTAGATGCCGCTCTTGATGCTGCTGAAGAAGTGGAGGATGCGCCGGAGGGTGTCGGTGACGGTCTTGAGCTTGCCCAGGCTCAGCACGTCGATGCTGGATCCCGCGCGCTCCAGGGCACTCAGGAAGGGGATGGCGTCGATGTAGCCGGTGGTGGGGAAGTTCTCCTCGAACATCAGGATCAGGCGCATCTCGTCCGTGAGGGCGAGGCGCTGCCGGATGATGGAGGGATCCGTGCAGAAGCCCTCTTCCGCGACGCGGCCGGCGGCGTAATCCGTCATGCAGCGGTCGGAGACGGCCTTGCGGACCTTGTCGAAACCGAGTTTGCTTTCCAGGCGGGCGTCTGTCATTCCGAAATCTCCCCGAGCATGAGTTTCAGGTTGTTGACCGTCTCCACGGCGGTCAGCGTGCCGCCGCGGACGAAGGAGATGCCGCCGGTTTCCTCGCTGACCACGATCACGTCGGCGTCGCACTGTTCGGTGATGCCGATGGCGGCCTTGTGCCGCATGCCGAAGCGGGCGGGAAGGTCGGTGCGTTCGGTGATCGGGAGGGTGCAGCGGGCGGCGACGATGCGGTTGCCGCCGATGATCATGGCCCCGTCGTGCAGGGGGGAGTTCTTGAAGAAAATGTTCATGATCAGGCGCCGGCCGATTTCGGCGTCCACCGTGTCGCCGGTGGCGATGATGTCCTCGAGGGAGTTCTTGTGCTGGATGACGATGAGCGCGCCGGTGCGTGCCGCGGACATCTCCTGGCAGGCTTCGGCGATCTCCTGCACGGCGCGGGTGTCCACGCTGCGGGCCTGCCTGCGGAAAAAGATTTTTTGGAGGAAACTCTGCTTCTCGAGCGTCGTGCCGGCCTTGCGGCCCATCGAGCCGAGGAAGCGGCGCACCTCGGGCTGGAAGATGATCACGAGGGCGACCGCGCCCATATCGATGATGGTGCCCAGCAGGGAGGAGATCATTTTCATCCCGATCGCCTCCGCGACCACGCGGACGACGAGCACGAGGATGATGGCGATGAAGATATAGATGGCCGTGGACCCGCGGATCCACCTGAACACTAGGTAGATGATCAGCGCGACCATCAGGATGTCCAGGATGTCGATCCAGGAAAAATGCAGGAAGTCCAACATCGTCTTGTCTATTACGATACAAAGATAGATGAATTTCTTGTAAATCAAGTGTTTGTAAATTGAGAAAATAGTTGTATATTTGCAGCCCGCAAAAATGCGGGAAAACTTATAAAGTGTTTATAAACAATTAATTAACAAACCAATGCCTGGATTAATTGGAAAGAAAATCGGAATGACTTCCGTTTTCGGTGCCGACGGTAAGAACATACCGTGCACCGTCATCGAGGCTGGTCCGTGCGTCGTTACGCAGCTGCGTACAGTTGAAAAAGATGGTTATGCCGCTGTACAGCTTGCCTATGACGAAACCACAGAAAAGCACACCAGCGCGCCTCTTCAGGGGCATTTCAAAAAGGCAGGAACCACTCCCAAGCGCAAGTTGGTCGAGTTCAAGGCCGACTTCCCGGGAGAGCTGAATCTCGGTACCACGTTCACGGTGGCCGACATCTTCACCGAGGATGTCAAGTTCGTGGATGTGACCGGTACTTCCAAGGGCAAGGGTTTCCAGGGCGTTGTTCACCGTCATCATTTCGCCGGCGTCGGCGGACAGACTCACGGTCAGCACAACCGCCTTCGTCACCCCGGTTCCATGGGCGCATCCTCCTGGCCGTCCCGCGTTCTTCCCGGAATGCGCATGGCCGGTCATATGGGCAACGAGCGCGTGAAGGTCGAGAACCTGCAGGTGCTCAGGGTGCTTCCTGAGAACAATCTTCTCGTCGTCAAGGGTTCCGTTCCCGGAGCCAAGGGTTCTTATGTAATTTTGGAGGCCTAAGCCATGGAATTAGAAGTTTTGAAAATCGACGGCACTCCGTCCGGCAAGAAAGTTACGCTTGAAGAGAACGTCTTCGCCATCGAACCCAACGACCACGCCGTGTATCTCGACGTCGTCCAGTATCTCGCCAACCAGCGTCACGGCAACGCCAAGACCAAGGACCGCAGCGAGACCGCATTCAGCACCAAGAAGCTCGGACGCCAGAAGGGCGGCGGCGGCGCACGCCACGGCTCCCGCAAGGCCAACATCTTCGTCGGTGGCGGCCGTGTCTTCGGACCCGTCCCCCGTTTCTATCATAACAAGTTGAACAAGAAAGTGAAGGCCCTGGCCCGCAAGTCCGCGCTGACCTACAAGGCCCAGGAGAACGCCATCATCGTTCTCGAGCCGTTCACGATGGATGCACCCAAGACCAAGGAGCTCCTCGGCATCACCTCCGCCATCAAGGCCGGTGACCGCAAGGTCCTCTACGTGCTTCCGCAGAATTCAACCAACATCTATCTTTCATCCCGCAACCTCCCGCAGGTGAACGTCATCTCGGTCGACGAGATCAACACCTACGCCATCATGAACGCCAACACCCTGGTGCTCGTGGACGGTGTCCAGGACATCCTCGCGGAGCGGAACATGCGCTAAAAGTACACGAAGATGGGAATTATCATTAAGCCAATCGTTACAGAGAAGCTGACGGATCAGGGCGAAAAGTTGAACCGTTACGGTTTTATCGTCGATGGTAAAGCCAACAAGCTTCAGATCAAGGACGCCGTGGAGAAGATGTACAACGTCTCCGTGGCAGCTGTCAATACGGTGAACTATCACGGCAAGCGCAAGAGCCGCTACACCAAGGCGGGTCTGCTCCGCGGCCGGATGAATCACTTCAAGAAGGCGTACATCACCCTCGCCGGTGACGACAAGATCGATTTCTACGCTAATATCTAAAGGAGGGACAGACAATGGCAGTTAGAAAATTCAAACCGGTTACTCCCGGTCAGCGGAACAAAGTGATCAGCACCTTTGAGGAGATCACCGCTAAGAAACCCCAGAAATCATTGTTGGAGCCCCTCAAGAGCACGGGCGGACGCAACAACACCGGTCAGATGACCGTGCGTTACCTCGGCGGCGGACACAAGAGGATGTACCGCATCATCGACTTCCGCCGCGCCAAGGACGAGTGCACCGCGACCGTTCAGACCATCGAGTATGATCCGAACCGCAGCGCCCGCATCGCCCTCGTGCAGTATGAAGACGGAGAGAAGAGATACATCATCGCTCCGAACGGACTCAAGGTCGGTCAGGTGATCGCTTCCGGCAGCGGCGTCGCTCCGGAGGTCGGCAACTGCCTGCCTCTCGCTGAAATTCCTGTCGGTACCCTCGTGCACTGCATCGAGCTCCGTCCCGGCCAGGGCGCGGCCATGGCCCGCTCCGCCGGTACGTTTGCCCAGCTCGCGGCCCGCGAAGGCGCCCACGCCGTGCTCCGTCTGCCTTCCGGCGAGACGCGCATGGTGCTGGTGTCCTGCCGCGCCACCGTGGGTGTGGTGTCGAACACCGACCACAACCTGGAGAGCCACGGCAAGGCCGGCCGTCGTCGCTGGCTGGGCAAGCGCCCGCACAACCGTGGTGTCGTGATGAACCCGCACGACCATCCGATGGGTGGTGGTGAAGGACGTGCTTCCGGCGGTCACCCGCGTTCCCGCAAGGGTCTGCCTGCAAAGGGCTACAAGACGCGTAATCCGAAGGCGGCTTCCAACAAGTTCATCATCGAGAGAAGAAAGAAATAACAGGAATAATACTTAAGAGATTATGAGTCGTTCTTTAAGAAAAGGTCCCTATATCCAGGAAGCCCTGGAGAAGAGAGTTCTTGCTATGAATGATGGTAGCAAGAAGAAGGAGGTGGTCAAGACCTGGTCCCGCGCCAGCATGATCTCCCCTGACTTTATCGGCCATACGATCGCTGTTCACAACGGAAACAAGTTTATCCCTGTTTACGTCACCGAGCAGATGGTCGGCCACAAGCTGGGCGAGTTCGCCCCGACCCGCACCTTCAGAGGTCATTCAGGTAACAATAAGAAGTAATCACTATGGGAAAGCGTAAAAGACTTATGGCCGAGCGCCTCAAGGAGGCGAAGAAGAACACGTCCGTGGCCAAACTGAATGACGTCCCCACCTCTCCCCGCAAGATGCGCCTGGTTGCCGACACCGTCCGCGGCGTCGAGGTCAACCGCGCGCTCGATCTGCTGAAGTTCTCGAAGAGAGAGGCCTCCGTGCGTCTCGAGAAGCTTCTCCGCAGCGCCATCGCGAACTGGGAAGCCAAGAACCCCGAGCAGAGCAAGGAACTGGACAACGGCAACGTTTATGTGAAGACCATCATGGTGGGCGAAGGCCGCACGCTGAAGCGCATCCGTCCCTGCCCGCAGGGCCGTGCCGGTCGCATCCGCAAGCGTTCCAACCACGTCACCGTCATCCTCGATGTCAAACAACCAGTGGAGAATAAGTAAATATGGGACAGAAAACTAATCCTATCAGCAACAGAATCGGTATCACCCGGGGTTGGGACTCTAACTGGTGTGGTGGTAACTATGCGGAGAAGATCGCCGAGGACTACGAGATCCGCAAGTATCTCGGCAACCGTCTGGCCAAGGCCAGCCTGAGCCGCATCGTCATCGAGCGGACCCTCAAGCTCATCACGGTCACGATCTACGCGGCCCGTCCCGGTTTCATCATCGGCAAGGGCGGCACCGAGGTCGACAAACTCAAGGAAGAGCTCAAGAAGGTCACCAAGAAGGATGTCCAGATCAACATCTACGAAGTGAAGCGCCCCGAGGTGGACGCCAACATCGTGGCTGACAGCATCGCCCGTCAGATCGAGGGCCGCGTGTCCTATCGCCGCGCCATCAAAATGGCTATCGCCAACACGATGCGCGTGGGTGCCGAGGGCATCAAGGTCCAGATCGCCGGCCGTGTCGGCGGCGCCGAAATGGCCCGCAGCGAGATGTTCAAGGAAGGCCGTACGCCGCTCCACACGTTCCGTGCGGACATCGACTACGCCCTGGCCGTCGCGAACACGAAGGTCGGCACCCTGGGCATCAAGGTGTGGATCTGCAACGGTGAGCGCTATGGCAAGCAGGATCTGACTCCTGCCGCCCTCGCCGCCGCCAACGCGCAGGCTACCGGCCAGAACCGTAGCGGTGGCCGCGGTGGCGACCGTCGTCCCCGTCGGGATGGCGACCGCGACCGTCGTCCGCGTCGTGACAATCGGTAATTGATTGATATTTATCAGGAAATTACTAAATTTGAGGCCGGTTTCGGGGTTCCGAAACCGGCTTTTTATAAGGAATTGACAAACAACGATACAATGAAGAGATTCTTTTTGATCGCAGCTGCGGCGCTGGTGGCGTTCGCGGGCTGCAAGCAGCAGAGCAGCGAGGAGGTCCTGGCCGCCTTCCGCTCCGACCTCGAGACCTGGGTCAACGAATACAGCGAGTCCGCCAAGATAATCCAGACCGACACCACGCTCAGCGACGAGCAGAAGGACGAGAAGATCGGGGACCTGCAGGACGACGTCATCGGCAAGATGACGGCCGCCGGCAAGAAACTGCTGGACAAGTACTACGCCGACACGCTGGTGGCTCCGGCCGTGCTCCGCGAGGTGGGTGACTACCTGGAGGAGGACGAGCTCAGCGCCGTCCTGGCGAAGCTTCCCGATGCGGTCAAGGCCGACCCGTATGTCGCCCGCATGATCGAGAGCAACTCCGCGCGCCAGTCCACCGCCGTCGGGAACAAGTTCAAGGACTTCACGGTGGACCATGTCGCCGGCGTGGACAAGGACGGCAATCCCGTCTATGAGAAGAAGAGCCTGTCCGACTTCGTGGGCAAGGGCAAGGTGATGCTGGTGGACTTCTGGTCCCCCTGGTGCCCGCCCTGCAAGGCCGAGATCCCCAACATCAAGGCCGTGTGGGAGAAGTACCACGGCGACGACTTCGACGTGCTGAGCGTCGCGGTATGGGAGGAGAGCCGCCGGATGGACTGGCACAACACCATCGACACCGCCGCCTTCTACGGGATGAAGTGGCTGCAGCTCAACAACGGCCACCAGGAGCCCGCCGCCATCTACGGCATCGAGGGGATCCCGCACATGATCCTCTTCGACAAGGACGGCACCATCCTCAAGCGCGGGGACGACCTGCGCGGTGAAAAGACGGCCGCCGCCGTCGCCGAGGTCCTTGGACGTTAGAGATAAAATACAGCTTCTTCCGCATTCCCCGGGCGTGTACCGTTATTACGACGCCGCGGGGAATGTGATCTATGTGGGCAAGGCGAAAGACCTTGCCAAGCGCGTCGCGCAGTATTTCGTGGACCCTGCGCGCCTGACCGTGAAGACGCGGCTGCTGGTGTCCCGGATCGCGGACGTGCAGTATTCCGTCGTAGACACGGAGGCGGACGCCCTGCTGCTGGAGAACAACCTCATCAAGCAGTACAAGCCCCGCTACAATATCCTCCTGAAGGACTCCAAGACCTACCCGTGGATCTGCGTGACGGCGGAGGAGTTCCCCCGCGTGTTCCTGACGCGGCGCGTGGTGAAGAACGGGTCGAGGTACTACGGCCCCTACAGTTCCGTGATGCACGCCCGGGCGCTGCTGGAGTTTTTCCGGGAGACCTGGCCGCTGCGCTCCTGCAAGCACCGGATCACCGCCGACATGGTCCTGCGCGGCAAGATCCGGCCCTGCCTGGACTACCACATCGGCCGCTGCAAAGGCTGCTGCATCGGGGGCGTTTCGATGGAGGAGTACGCCGGCTGGACCGGCGAGATCGAGCGCCTGCTCTCCGGCGGGGTGAACGGCATCATCCGGGACTACAAGGCGCGGATGACGGCCGCCGCCGAGGAACTGGACTTCGAGACGGCGCAGCTGTACAAACTGCGCATTGAAGCCCTTCAGAAGCACTACGCCAAGAGCATCATCACCGCCGCGGGCGACCGCGACGCGGACGTGTTCGCCCTGGAGATCGACGGGGCCGAGGCGTTCGGCAGTTTCCTGCGCATCCGGGGCGGCGCCGTGATCCAGTCGCTGAACCTGGGATTCAAGATGAACATCGAGGAGGAGCGGGCCGCGGTGCTGAGCGAATTCATCGCGGAGATCTCCTCCAAGTTCGGGGCGCTCCGGGGCGAGGTCCTGGTTCCCTTCCTGCCCGACGTGGAACTGGAAGGGGTGGAGTTCCGGATCCCGGTGCGCGGCGACCGGCTCGCCCTGCTGGAACTGGGCGCCAAGAACGCCCGGGAGTTCCGGGCGAATTCCCTGCGGCAGCGGGAGCACACCAACCCGGACGAGTTTCGGGCGGCGGTGCTCGAGGAACTGCGCAAGGCCCTGGGCATGAAAGAGACGCCCGTGCATATGGAGTGCTTCGACAACTCCAACATCCAGGGCACCAATCCGGTGGCATCCTGTGTGGTTTTCCGGAACGGGGAACCCGCCAAGAAGGATTACCGCAAATTCAAGATCAAGACGGTAGTGGGCGCCAACGACTACGCCTCGATGAAGGAGGTGGTGAACCGCCGCTACGCCCGTATGCTGGAAGAGGCGCCGGACGACCTGCCGCAGCTGGTGGTGATCGACGGCGGCAAGGGCCAGCTCGAGTTCGCCTGGCAGGCGCTCTGCGAGCTGGGCATCCAGGACCGGTTGACCGTGGTCGGCCTGGCGAAACGCCTCGAGGAAGTGATCCGCGTGGGCGATCCCTACCCGCTCTTCCTGGACCGCAACTCGCAGGCGCTCAAGCTCCTGCAGCAGATCCGCGACGAGGCGCACCGCTTCGGTATTACCTTCCACCGGTCGCTTCGCAGCAAGGCCGCCATCCAGTCGGCGCTGCGCGAGATCCCGGGCGTGGGCGAACAGACGGAGCAGCGCCTGCTGATGCATTTCGGCAGCGTGGCGCGCATCGCGGCCGCGCCTGTCGGGGACGTTTCCGCGCTGGTTGGCCCCAAGCTCGCCGCCCGCATACACGAAAGTCTGAACCATGGATAGATCGGAAAAATTCAACAAGATCTTCAACGCCTTCATCCTGATCGGGATGGCGGTCGTGACGGTGCTGGTGCTGGCGGTCAAGCTGCGGGATGCGGAAGACGGCCGGGCCCTGCTCGTCATCGCGGCGCTGGGATCCCTCGCCGGCGTGCTGGCCACCGTCCTGTCGGCCAACGGGCGCATCCTCAATTTCCTTTTCGGGCTGATCGACGTGACGATCTACGGGGCGATGTGCCTGACCGGCGCCAAGTACGGCAACGCCGCGCTGCACCTGCTCTACTTCCTGCCGATGCAGGCGGTGGGTTTCGTGCAGTGGAAGAAACGGGGCGCCGGAGAGCACGCGCGGGTGCGCGCCCGCCGGCTCGACGGCCGCGGATGGCTGATCGCCGGGAGCATCTTCCTGGCCGGTTCGGTCGCGGCCTATTTCATCCTCAGCGCCCTGGACAAGACCGAGGCGGCCGGGGTGGTGCGCTGGCTGGTGCTGACGGATGCCCTGTCCATGATGTGCAATGTGCTGGGCCAGTGGCTGCTGTCCACCGCCTACGTGGAGCAGTGGATCTTCTGGATCGGAGTCAACGTCGCCTCCGTGGCGATGTGGGTGCTCACCCTGCGGCAGTCGCCGGATTCTTCCTACGCGCTTATCTACGTGGTGAAATACTCGTTCTATCTGCTGAATTCCCTGAACGGGCTGCGTATCTGGATGGCGCTGAGCCGGCCGGACGCCGACACGCAGGGATAGGGGGATATGTTTGTTTTTTTCAATAATTCTTTGTTACTTTGCACGGTTTTAGTAATGACGATTGTACTATAAAACTTAATATCTAAAATTTGTTATGGAATACGCAGAAATCGTAGAGAAAGTCAAAGCGATCATCGTCGACAAGCTCGGCGTGGAGCCTTCCGAGGTTACCGAGACCGCGAACTTTACCAATGACCTGGGTGCTGACTCCCTCGACACCGTGGAGCTCCTGATGGAGTTCGAGAAGGTGTTCGGCATCAAGATCCCCGACGAGGAAACGAGCACGATCGCGACCGTCAAGGACGCTTGCGACAAAGTTGCCGAGAAGCTCGGCTAATCCCAACAAGGAAATCCTGAGAACAAAGGACCGGCCTTTTCAGGCCGGTCCTTTATTGTATGATGGGTCACTTATCCTCCGCTAGTCTTCCCGGTTGGGAAGGGCGAAGGTAAGGAACAGCGTCGGCCGGCTGTCGGCATCCGGGTATTCGGGCCCGTGGAGCGCCGCGCGGTAGAAGCGGTCCTTGTCCAACTTGACGGTGACGGAGGTGGAGGTGTGCGCCATGCTGGCATACTGGGCCATCATCGCGTAGTTGAGGTAATTGTTGTAACCGTAGCCGTATCCGCCGTATCCGCCATAGCCGCCGTACCTGCCGTAGCCTCCGTACATGCTGTTGTAGTAGCTGGAGTAGGCGAGGTAGTTGAGCATCTCCTGCTGCTCCTGGCTGGTGGTGCTGACGGTCAGCTGCTTCTCCAGCGCCATGATGAGCATCCAGATGTCGTAGTTGCCCCGGGCGAGGTTCTTGGCCCCGGTGCTTTCCGGCTTGCTCTCGTCGATCTTGACGAGCTCCTGCATATGATAGGTGATGTCGGGGGCGTAGCACATGTGCGAGCGGTCCACGTCGCCCTGGTTCTCGTCACTGGAACTGGCGTCGGTCAGGCCCATGTAGGACGTGATGCTGTCGTCCTCCTCGCCGGAGAAGCGGCAGGTGGGCGAGAGCCGGTAGGGCCAGAAGGTCATGTCCTCGTAGTTCTCCGGGAAATCGAAGGGGAAGTAGAGCGTGGCCTTGTTGATGACCGCGTCCTTGGGGTCGCCGCCCACGGCCGCGATAGCCTGCTCCACCTGGTGCTTCAGGGTCTTCGCGGAGATCATCGGCTTGAGCCCGCCGCCGCCCTCGACCCAGAGGGTCTCGCCCGCCTCGCCCACGCGGTCGCGCGTCTGCTGGCCGGTGAGGTTGAGGCAGTACTGCGGGAAGGTGCCGGTATAGGCGTTGAACAGGGAGTCCATGTCGAAGAAATCCGCGGCGCCGTAGTAGAAGATCATCACCGTGTCCTTCCGCACCCCGTCGAAGACAGCGGAGTAGCGGAGCCGGGCGAAGTTGCCGGAGACATATTTGTTCTGCGCGTCGTAGGAGAGCTGCACGTCCAGCATGTTGATGCGGCCGCCGTCGCCCTCGGGCACGTCGGATTCGATGTAGATGCCGGGGAACTTCGCGATGAACTTCTTCATGTCGGAGACGTCCTCCTTGGTGATCTGCAGGTATTTCCTGCCGAACTCCTCGCTGAAGTCGAAGGTGAGCGAGTCCACGCCGTTGTAGACCGGGGTTCCGCGGGTGATGGGGGTGTCGCCGTGCGCGACGCTGTGGTTGAGGTCGTAGTCCTCCGTGGCGTCCAGCGGTGCGCTCAGTTCATACACGTGGAAGCGCTGGAGGATGTTTTCCTGGCTGGGGTCGAGGAAGGACAGGGTGTCCCGGGCGGTCGCGAAGTGGAAACTCTTGAAGATGGGATCCTCTCCGACGTTGAATTCGTCCTCGAAGACCGGCACGAGGGTGAAGGCGCTGGCGCGCGTGGTCAGCCCGAATTCGCCCTCGCGGATGGCGCCGACCGTGATGCGGTCGTCGGAATAGCCGGACAGCATGTCCGCCATCTGCATCGTGATGCCCTCGAGGGGGATCTCCGCGGTGTGGAAGGTGTAGGTCTCGGCGACGGGGACGAAGACGCCCCCGAGGGAATTGTCCTTTTCTATGCAGGAAAGGCAGCAGACAAGGCCTGCCGCCACGGCGAGAAGTCTGAATTTCATCTTAAAGTTCATCGTAAAAACCGCAGTACCCGTCGATGTAGCCGCCGTCGTCCAGGGCCTGGCGGTCGAACGGGAGGATCGGGAGTCCGAGCGATTTGCAGTAGTCCACGATTTCCGGGTCGATCCGCTCCGCGCCGAGGATGATGCCGTCGGAGTACTGTGCGGCTGTTCGAGCAAGATTTATGCCAGTGGGGTCCTCCAGGAAGGGCAGGTCCTTGCGGGTGACGGCGCCGAAGCAGGCCTTGTCGGCGAAGGCCGGGTCGAACGGGGCGGCCGGGGTGTCGTCGTACAGCGACAGGACCACCTTGCTGGTGGAGAAGATCGGATCGTCCTTATAGGCTTTCTTGAGATAGACGGGGACGAGCTGCGAGATCCAGCCCTGGCAGTGGATGACGTCCGGGGCCCAGCGGAGCTTCTTGACCGTCTCCAGCACGCCGCGGGCGAAGAAGATGGCCCGCTCGTCGTTGTCGGCGAAGAAGCGGCCGTCCGGGTCGGCGAAGGTCTGCTTGCGCCGGAAGTAATCCTCGTTGTCTATGAAATAGACCTGGATGCGCGCGGAGGAGATGGAGGCGACCTTGATGATCAGGGGGTGGTCCACCTCGCCCACGACGATGTTCATGCCCGAGAGGCGGATGACCTCGTGGAGCTGGTTGGTGCGCTCGTTGATGCAGCCGTAACGGGGCATGAAGGAGCGGATTTCCCGCTTACGTTCCTGGATGCCCTGGGGCAGGTAGCGTCCGATTTTGGCGATATCGGACTCCGGGAGATACGGGAAGATCTCGGAGTTGACGAAGAGTATTTTCTGCTTAATATCGCTCATAACTACAAAGATAAGAATTATTTTCCATTTTTTCGTCTTTTCACTATCTTTGAGGTCTAATTTGGAGGAATATGGCCCGACCGGAGAACAAGTTGATCAGGAAACGCATCGTCAACGCGTATCTTTCCAGCGTCATCAGCATCAGTCTGGTGCTTCTGCTGACCGGTATCGCCGCCCTGCTGATCCTCAACGCGCGCAACGTCTCGAAATACCTCAAGGAGAACATGCAGGTGTCCGTCCTGCTCCGCGACGATGCCACGGAGCAGCAGGCCGCCGCATTCGCCTCCTCGCTCGAGACGGAACCTTATGTGCATGCCGTGCGCGTGATCACGCGCGAAGAGGGAACCGAAGAACTGAAGGCCATGCTGGGCGAGGATTTCCTGGACGTCTTCGAGACTTCTCCGGTGCCGCTTTCCGTGGATGTGACGCTCACCGCCGACTACGTGCAGACCGACAGCCTCGCCGTGGTGACGAAGGCCCTGTCCGCCTCGCCGCTGGTGGAGGAAGTCGCCTCCCAGCAGTCGCTGGTGGAGGCGCTGACCTCCAACCTGGCGAAGATCTCGCTGATCCTGGGCGTGTTCATCCTGCTGCTGCTCTTCATTTCGTTCGTGCTGATCAACAACACGGTGCGTGTGAACGTGTTCGCCCGCCGCTTCACGATCCATACCATGAAACTGGTCGGCGCCACACGCGCCTTCATCCGGGCGCCGTTCCTGCGCGGGGCGGTGCTGCAGGGCCTGGCGGCATCCGCCCTGGCCATCGGGATGCTTTGGGCGGCGCTGTGGTCGTTGAAACGCTCGTTCCCCGAGCTGTTCTCGGTGATCGGCGGCCGGACGCTGCCGATGGTGTGCGGGATCGTGCTGGTGTGCGGCGTGCTGCTGTGCGTGGTCTCCACCTTCTTCGTGGTGAACAAGCTGGTGGCCGCCTCCAAGGATGATTTGTATTACTGATTGAAAGATATGGAGAAGAAGGACAAGATGGCCGTATCCCGCAAGGGGCTGGGCCTGATGCTCGCGGGCCTGCTGGTCATGGTCGCCGGATACATCCTGATGATGGGCGGCGGCTCCGACGACCCGCAGGTGTTCAATTATGCGATGTTTGACTTCCGGCGCCTGGTGGCCGCCCCCGTGGTGATCCTCGCCGGTATCGTCGTCGAGGTGGTCGCCATCCTGGGCGTCTGCCGCGCGAAGAAGAAATCTGAATGATATGGAGTGGTTTGAAGCGTTGATCCTCGGCCTGGTCCAGGGCCTGACCGAGTTCCTGCCCGTCAGCAGCAGCGGTCACCTCGCCATCGGTAAGGCGCTGCTGGGCGTGGAGCCTTCCGGCGACCTCGTTTTCGAGGTGACGGTGCACGCGGCGACGGTCCTTGCGACCATCGTCGTCTTCCGCAGACAGATCTGGAAGCTGCTGTGCGGCCTTTTCAAGTTCAAGTACAACGACGAGACGGACTATATCGCGAAGCTGTGCGTGTCCATGGTCCCCGTGTTCGTGGTGGGCATGTTCTTCAAGGACCAGGTGGAAGCGGCCTTCAGTTCGCTGCTGGTCGTGGGCGTGTGCCTGCTCGTGACGGCGGTCCTGCTGACCCTGTCCGACTTCCTGTCCGCCCGGGCGTCCGCCGCGGTGAAGGAGTCCCGCAACGGGATTTCGTTCTGGCAGGCGCTGGTCGTGGGCGTGGGGCAGGCCCTCGCCGTGCTGCCCGGCCTGTCCCGTTCCGGGACGACCATCAGCACGGGCCTGCTGTGCGGGGTGAAGCGTGAGAATATGGCGCAGTTCTCCTTCCTGATGGTGCTGGTGCCCATCCTGGGCGAGACCTTCCTGGACCTGGTGGGCGGCGACATGGCCGCGTCCTCCACGGGCGCGCTGCCGCTGCTGGTCGGCTTCGCGGCGGCGTTCGTCTCCGGACTCTTCGCCTGCAAGGTCATGATCGCGCTGGTCCGCAAGGCGCAGCTCAAGTGGTTCGGCCTCTATTGCGCACTGGCGGGCCTGCTGGTGCTGCTGTTCCTGGCGTGATGGCGGAGCGGAAGCTGGTCTACTTCGTCTCGGACGTGCACCTGGGCCTGCGTACGGTGGACCCGGCGGAGCGCGAGGCGCGCTTCATCGCCTTCCTGAAGGGGCTGCCCGCGCAGGAGATGCGCGCGCTCTACCTGCTGGGCGACATCTGGGATTTCTGGTACGAGTACCGCGACGTGATCCCGCGTGAAGGCGCCCGCGTGGTGGCGGCGCTGATCGGCCTGATGGATGCTGGCGTGGAAGTGTGGTTCTGCCCGGGCAACCACGATATCTGGACTTATTCGTATTTCGAGCAGCTGGGGATGCACCGCTTCGAGCAGCCGTACTACGTGACCCTGGACGGCAAGGATTTCTGCCTGGGCCACGGCGACCTGCTGGGCGGCGCCAAGCGCGGTTATAAGCTGATGATCAAGGTTTTCCACAACCGGGCCGCGCAATGGCTCTTCAGCCTGCTGCATCCCTGGATGGCCTATCGTTTCGGGCTGGGCTGGTCCAATTCCAACCGCCGCAAGCATAGACCCTATCATTTCCGCGGGGCGGAGGAGCCGCTGTACCGCTTTGCCGAGGCGGCCGCCCGCGAACGGCACGTGGACTACTTCGTCTTCGGGCATTACCACGACGCGGTGGACCTGACGCTGCCCGGCGGGGAGCGCCTTTTCGTGCTCAAGGACTGGATGGACGGGGGGATGCCCTGCGGGGTGTTCAACGGTTCTTCTTTCGAACTTCGCTGTCCAGCGTCTCCTGCTGAATGACGGTCTTGCGGGGCGCCTCCATGAAGATGGAGTAGTAGAACGGATCCCACTGCCCCGAATCCCAGATCTTGCAGAGTTCCTCGATCTTGGCGTCTTCGCCCTTCGAGGGGTCGTAGCGTGTCTTGAGGTTCTGGGAGAAGAGGCGGGCGACCAGCTGCCAGAAGTTGGCCGCGAAGCCGCTCTCGTAGGTCTTGACGATCTCGTAGGCGCTCATCCCGCATTCGCGGTCCACCAGGCGCATCAGCACGAGGCCCTGGGTGATCGTCATGTTGCGGATGTCCTTCTCGAACAGGCGGAACAGTTCCTTTTCCACGTCGTTGATGTAGCGGTTGCGTTCGGAGCGCTTGCTCACGTCCGCCGCGATGGTGCTGTCCACCTGGGCCATCATCTTGCGGCCCACGAGGGCGTAGGGGTACACCTTGTTGAAATTGAAGACGAGCTTGTAGTACCGGCGCCAGTCGCCGTCTCTCATCCGGCGGCCCTTGGGAAAGATCCACACCGGGTCGAGGGTCTCCATGAACACCGTGTCGCCGTTTTCGTCCCGTTCGAAGTACATCGGCTCGCCGCGCACGGGGCGCCTGGCCTGCCGGGCGGTTTCCAGGACCTCCTTCCGCACGTCCGCATTCTGGGCGCGCAGTCCTTCCGCCGGCAGCAGCGCCGCCGCCGAAAGCACCAGCAGTATGAGGGCCTTTTTCCGCATTCCGGCGCAAAGGTAGCAAATATCATGCAAGCGGTATTG
>CACWOH010000021.1 GCA_902762435.1 uncultured Bacteroidia bacterium
CTACAGGACGCCTCAGGCCACGGACGTGAACGTCAAGTGGGAGAACGGCACCGAAGCCAACAGCCGCTTCTACACCGTGGACACCCACGAGGCCATCGACGCCAAGTGGAGCGTCGGCTTCCAGGCCGGAAAGCACGAATTCTTCCCGTTCCCGACTTCCGTCATGGAGAAGAACCCGAACATGGTCCAGAACCCGGGTTGGGAATAACAGAAAGCGTATTCGTTCTACGTACGAATATATTTGATTAGTGGGTGGGAGGCGCCGTGACGGCGCCTCCCTTTTATTTGACAGGGCGTACTATAAAGAATTAAACATTTTATAGTAAAAAATGCCCGCTTATTCTGATTCTTTCACATTTAAATCCTTTTCAAAACTCTTTTATCTAAAAGTTAACGGTCTGCGCGTGTGAAACATTTATTTTTGTATTAAAAACAGTTAAAACCGATAGAGCGACACTCAATAACCAATCCTATATTAATTCTTAAACAAAAACGTACATGTTCAAACATCTGATCAAAGTGTCGGGTATCCTGATGATACTCCTCGCTTCACTGGGAACCCTCCCGGTGTCCGCTCAGACAACACCAGTATCGGAGCAGCCACGGACCTGAACGGCGCATTCTCGCTGAGCGTCCCGGCAAACGCCAACATCTCCGTCGAAAGCATCGGTTACAAGAGCCAGACTTTCGCCATCGGCAACCAAAGCGTCTTCAACATCGTCCTCGAAGAGGACACCGAGATGCTCGAAGAGACCGTGGTCATCGGTTACGGCGTACAGAAGAAGAGTGACCTGACCGGTTCCGTCGCATCCGTGCGCTCCGCTGAACTGCAGGACCGCTCCACGTCCGATGCCGCCGCCGCCCTCCAGGGCAAGGCAGCCGGCGTGCAGATCTTCAACGCGTCCGGCCGCCCGGGCGCCGGTTCCGACATCCGCGTCCGCGGTCTTTCATCCAACGGATCCGCCGGCCTCGGCCCGCTCCTCATCGTGGACGGCCTGAAGGTGGACAACATCCAGTACCTTGATCCTTCCATGATCGAGTCCATGGAGGTCCTGAAGGATGCTGCCTCCGCCGCCATCTACGGTGCGCAGGCAGGTAACGGTGTCGTCCTCATCACCACCAAGACCGGCTCGGCCGCCAAAGGCCGTGACGGCAACATCTTCTACAACTACAAGCTGACGATCAACACCCTCGGCAAGCGGGCCGAAGTCATGAACGCCACCCAGTATCTCGACTGGATGGAGCACGCCGGCAAGCAGGGGTTCACGCGTGAAGAAGCCATCGCCAAGGGCTGGTGGGACGGAAAGACCGAGACCGACTGGGCTTCCGCCGTCTTCGGAACCGGCCTCACCCACAACCATACGGTCGGCGTCCAGGGTTCCAACGACCGCGCCAACTACTACGTATCCCTGAACTACAGCGACCAGGACGGTATGGTCCGCGGCAAGAAGGACTTCTACAAGCGCCTCACCGCCCAGATCAACGCCGACTACAAGATCAAGTCCTGGTTCCAGGTGGGCACCAACACGTCCATCGAGCGTTACGCGAGCCAGGCCCTGAGCGAGCGTTCCGAGTACTCCAACGGCGAGAACGGAACTTCCCTGCTCGGCGCCCTGGTCATCGATCCGCTGACCCCGGTGTACTACACTTCTTATGACCAGCTGCCCTCCGGCATGAAGGACGCCATCAGCGCCGGCCTCAAGGTGTACCGCCCGGAGGACCATCCGGACTGGTATTATGCGACCTCCCAGATCCAGGAGGGCGACGGCGGCAACCCGCTCGTGTTCCGCGACCGCAACCAGAGCAAGAACGAGGGCTGGAACATCCGCGGCACCATGTTCGCGAACTTCACCCCGATCAAGGAACTGGTCATCACCTCCCGCCTGGGCTACCGCATCGCGCAGAGCTACGCCAGCAACTACCTGGAGCCTTACTACCTGAACTTCAAGCTTAACTATAACATCTACGCCCTCACGGCCACTTCCTCCCAGAACCACTACTACCAGTGGGAGAATTTCGCCAACTACAACAAGAACTTCGGCAAGCACGCCGTCGGCGCCATGGCCGGTATGTCCTATACCTTCACCGACCGCCGTGCTGTCGGCGTCCGCCTGGAGGGTACGGATCCCCTCAAGGGCTACGCCGACAACTTCCACTACATCAGCCAGGACAACGGTTCCGGCACAAGGACCTTCTCCGGCACCTCCGACCCGACCCAGAGCACACAGATCTCCTACTTCGGCCGTCTGACCTACAGCTACGACAACCGTTACAGCCTGCAGGCCAACTTCCGCGCCGACGCGTTCGACTCTTCCAAGCTCTCCCTGCAGAACCGCTGGGGCTACTTCCCTTCCGTTTCCGTGGGCTGGACCATCAGCAACGAGCGCTTCGTCAAGGACAACATCAGCCGCGACGTCCTGAACCTCCTGAAGCTCCGCGCCTCCTGGGGTATCAACGGTAACATCGCCGTGCTGAGTAACTACGCCTATTCGGCCGACATCAACTACAACTCCGCCCAGTATCAGTGGGGCGCCGACGACAACACCCTCTATTACGGTTCCCGTCCGTCCGGCCTCGCCAATCCCGACCTGACCTGGGAGACCTCCAAGCAGCTTGACTTCGGTCTCGACGCCCGCCTGCTCAACAACCGGCTCACCCTTGGCGTGGACTGGTACAACAAGGTGACGGACGGCCTGTTGATGACCGTGAATCCGGCCTTCGAGGTGGGTGCCGGCTCCACGCAGCGCAATGCGGGTTCCATCCTCAACCGCGGTATCGAGGTCGAACTCGGCTGGCAGGATACCGTGGGTGACTTCCACTACAGCGTCAACGCCAACTTCTCCACGAACAAGAATCTGGTCACCTACATGAACAAATCCAACGGTGACCGCGTGACGGGGTCCAGCTTCTCCAACTTCAAGAGCTGCACCGCCTTCGAGGAAGGCTTCCCGGTATGGTACCTGCGCGGCTTCAGCTATGCCGGCGCCACCGCCGACGGCAAGGCCCAGTTCAAAGCCGCTGACGGCACGATTACCGAAACGCCGACTGCAAACGACATGATCTGCATGGGCAGCGGCCTGCCGACCTTCAACTACGGTATCACCTTCCGCGCCGACTGGAAGGGCATCGACCTGACCGTCTTCGGCACCGGTGCGGGCGGCAACGTGATCATCCCCTGCGTGTTCCGTACCGAACACCCGAAGATCAACTCCCTCGCCTACTTCTACGAGAACGCCGGAAAGACCCTCCCGAGCATCGAGCAGATGAGCCAGAACGTCGACTTCTGGAGTTCCACCGCCAACCTGTTCAAGGGCAACTTCTTCAAGATCAAGCAGATCCAGCTTGGTTACACGCTTCCCCGCAACATCGCCCAGAAGGTGATGCTCAGCAGCCTGCGCGTCTTCGTGTCCCTCGACGACTACTTTACCTTCACCAAGTACCCGGGCTTCGACCCTGAAACGGTCTCCACCGGCAGCTACAACGGTATGGGTCTGGACAAGGGTTCCTACCCGAACTCCAAGAAGCTTCTCCTGGGTGTCAACATCATGTTCTAATCTCAATACTGCATCGATATGAAAAAGTATATTATCCTCGGTTTTTCGCTTGCAGCGGCCTTGCTTACGCTTTCGTCCTGCAACCAGAGCTTGCTGGATATCCCGAAAAAGGGCGTCATCGCCTACGAGTCGTTCTATGACGGCTCGGAGGAGAATGCCGAGTCCGCGGCCCTTGCCGCCTATGCTGCGGGTATCAAGTGTATGAACTTGGCTGACATGGACTTCAGCCACTGGAACATCGCCCCGGCGAACTTCGTTCTCCGCAACGCCCCTTCGGATGACACCTATTACGGATCCGGCGGCCCCGCCGACCACGTCTTCGGTCTGGAGATCAACGAGTACCGTCCTTCCTTCGGCAGCAACAGCAGTGTCATCGTCGCCGATTACAAGGCCTTCTACCAGTTCATCTATGCCTGCAACCTGGTGATCGACAACTTCGATCCCGCCACCAGCGCCAGCGTCGCCCGCAACGTGGCCGAGGCCCGCGCGCTCCGCGCTCTCGCCCACCTGCACCTCGCCATCTACTGGGGCAACCCGCCGCTGGTGGACCACGTCATGGCTGCGGACGTCCACCCGACCAACACCGACCACGCGGAACTGATGGCCTGGATTATCAAGGAACTGGATGAAGCCTCCGCCGTCCTTCCTTCCCGTGGCAGCAAGACCAACCGGGACGGTGCCGTCCGTATGACCAAGGAAGCCGCCTGGGCCATCGAAGGCAAGGCGCAGGTCTTCGCCGGCGACTACAACGGCGCCAAGACCACCCTCAAGAAGGTCATCGACTCCGGCATGTTCGAACTGGTTCCCGGCACGGAGATGTGGAGGATGTTCCACGCTTCCGGAGACTGCAGCACGGAATCCGTGTTCGAGTTCAACTATGTCCACAACGTGAACCTGGGCTTCACCGGCGGACACACGAACGGCCAGCGCGCCAATTCCTGCACCTGGCGCGACCTCAAGAAGATCCCGATGCCGTTCATCCAGATCAACGACGGCTGGGGTGGCGGCGGCAACCCGTCGAAGTCCTTCGTGGAGGCCATCATGCAGAACGAGCCCGATTCCTACCGCCGCAAGGCCTGGCTCATCTCCTACGAAGAGCTCCTGACCGACTACGAGTACACCTTCGAGGACGACAAGACCATGACCAAGGAGCAGAAGCTCATGGATCCCCGCCGCGGCCTGTCCGCTTCCAGCTATTTCGGCAACGTGGGCTGGTTCATGATCAAGTACATGCCGCTCGAGACCGAGCGTCCCGACCCGAACGACGTCCACAAGAACGACAACAACACGCCCGTCATGCGTTATGCCGAGGTGCTGCTGCTCTATGCCGAAGCCTGCGCCCAGACGGGCGACAACAGCGGACTGACGTACCTGAACATGGTGGCCGAGCGCGCCGGCGCCCCGACCTATTCCACCCTCACGATGGAGAACGTCAAGAAGGAGAAACGCTTCGAGATGTTCATGGAAGGCACCCGCTTCGCCGACCTCGTCCGCTGGGGCGACGCTGCCACGGTCCTCAAGGACCAGGGCAAGGAAGTTCCTTCCTTCGTGGATCCGTTCGATCCCGAGAAGGGCATTCCCCATCAGGCTGTCGTCGACTACTCGACGGCCTACTACAACACCACCTACGGCTTCCAGGCCGGCAAGAACGAACTGATGCCGTACCCGCTGGGAGAGTTACAGCTCAACGCCTACAACGAAGAGACCGGCGAGGGCATCAAGCAGAACCCGGGCTGGTAGCAGTCAACCGACATTCGCTTTTTCCTGCGAATAGATTTGATTAGCGGTCGGGAGGCTCCCTCTTGCGGGGAGCCTCCCTTTTTTTGTTGCGGTAAAAAGCGTATCTTCGCGATATGATGAAAGAAATGACCCTTCCCGCATCGGCCGACGGCCTGGACCTGGCGATGCTGGTCAGCGTCCCGGAGGGGACGCCCCGCGGCGTGGTGCAGCTCGTGCACGGGATGTGCGAGCACAAGGAGCGCTACATTCCCTTCGCAGAGTTCCTGACGGCGAACGGCTATGTGTGCGTAATCCACGACCATCGCGGCCACGGCGCTTCCGTGAAGTCGGCCGAGGACCTCGGCTACTTCTACGACGGCGGCTGGCAGGCCCTCGTGGAGGACATCCGCGTGGTCTGCGACTGGGCCCGCGCACAGTGGCCGGGACTGGACTATACCCTGTTCGGGCACAGCATGGGCTCGCTCGCGGTACGCTCGTTCGCCAAGCGCTACGACGGCCGCATCGACCGCCTGTTCGTGTGCGGCTGCCCTTCCGACAACCCCGCCAAGGGGCTGGGAAAGGCCCTTGCCGGCCTGTTCGGGCGGATCCGGGGCTGGCATTACCGGCCCAAACTCATGCAGCAGATGTCCGTCGGAGCCTATAACAAACCGTTCAAGGACGAAGGCTGGCCCGCCGCCTGGGTCTGCTCGGATCCGGACACCCTGAAGGCCTACCACGCCGACCCGCTTTGCGCCTACCGCTTCACCGCCAACGGCTTCTACGGCCTGCTGGGCCTGATGCAGGACTGCTATGACCCCAAGGGCTGGGTAGTGTCCCGCCCGGAGCTGCCGGTACATTTCATCTCCGGCGCCGAGGACCCCTGCCGCGTCTCCGACGAGGCGCTGGAGCAGGCTGCGGAACTGATGCGCCGCGTGGGATACCGCCACGTGGACGTAAAACTCTACCCTGGGATGCGCCACGAAATCCTCAACGAGACGGACCGCCGGACGGTCTGGAACGACGTCCTGGAAGCCCTGGAATAAGATGGAGGACGACGGGAAATACATGCAGGAAGCCTTGCGCGAGGCCCGCGCGGCCGGAGCGGAGGACGAAGTGCCCATCGGCGCCGTCGTCGTGTGCCGCGGGCGCATCATCGCGCGCGGGCACAACATGACCGAGCGCCTGCACGACCCCACCGCGCACGCCGAGATGATCGCGCTGACCGCCGCGACGGAAGCCCTGGGCGGGAAGTATCTCGACGCCTGCACGCTCTATGTGACAGTGGAGCCCTGCCCGATGTGCGCCGCGGCGCTGGGCTGGGCCCAGCTCGGGCGGCTCGTCTGGGGCGCACCCGACCCGCGCCGCGGCTACACCCTCTTCTCCCCCTCCCTGCTGCATCCGCGCACGGAGGTCGTCTCCGGAGTGCTTGCCGAAGAATGCGGCACCCTGGTCAAGGATTATTTCAAAAGCAAAAGATAAATTGCTATCTTTGCACCCGGAATTGAGGAATCTTCTACTCTCAACAAAGAAACCGATCAGATTAGATCGGTTTCTTTGTTAATTAACGCTTGCGGTTTGAATAATTCTCCGTTTGAGAATGGCAATTGGGGCAAAGAAGCTGCAGGTTTTCCACCACGTGATTTCGATGGTCTCCATCCAGATGATGAATCTGAAACATCAACTCCTTCCCGTTCCAGTCCCTGATTCCGCATACCTCGCAGTGGGCATCGCCATTCAAAACCCGACGCACATACTCTCGCTTCAGATTCATCGTTTTGACCTGTGCCCCATAACTGAACAACTCATCATTAGAACGATTGATCAACTGACGTTTATAGTGCCTTCCGTTCCTTCCTTTCGCCAATCGAAAGTCAAAATGGGAAGTATCCAGACCATATTCAACTATCTTTCCTTTCAGCGTCCGATAGTTGCATCCTATCTTTGGAATGCCCAACCTGTCCAGACAATCAAAAACACAGTTCGCTTCGGCGACCGCCTTTTCAACACGCACCCTTGACCAATCATACTTTCTCATCTCTCAACTTCTTTTCTCAAAGATAAGCAAAACAACCGCATCATCCAACCTCATCCTCAAAAGAGCCCGAAAATGAGGACGGGAGCAGTAAAACCGCCCCCGTCCTCAAATACAGCCCTCCACGAGGATGAGCTGACGGCTAGAAGATGTAGTTCAGGCCGATGTTGATGCCGAGACCGGTGCCGTCGTTCTTGTCGAAGCACTTGCCGAACTCGAAGTTGATGTTGAAATTCTGGTTCATGATCACGTGCAGGCCGGCACCCGCGCTCATATGCAGTTTCTCCGCCTGCTTGGTGTAGAAGTCCGCGACAGTATAGACCTTGCTGTCCACGGATGCGACCGGCGTAAGGACATCGGCGGCCAGGCCTTCCATCTGCTTGAGACGGTAGGGGCTGACGACCATGCCCATATCGAAGAACGGGTTCAGGGCGAGGGCCCAGTTCTGGTTGATCCAGCGGAACTTGACGAAGGTCCAGCGCAACTCGGTGTTCATCCACGCATAACTGTTGCCCTGCAGGCGGTTGGTGATGGTACCGCGGAGGGTGCAGGTGGAGCCGAGGCCTTCGGTGTTGATCTGCTTCATGTTGATGGACTGGATGGTCTGCAGCATATAGAACGGCGCATTGCCGGCGACGAGGCCCTGGAAGGCCAGGTGGCCGCCGAAGACCAGGCGGTCGGCCAGCGGAATGAACTGCTTGAAGTGGACCGCCAGCTTGAGGTAGCTGTTGTCGTGCTTGGAGATGATGTCCGGGGAGCCGAACACATAGGCCTCGAGGTTGGTTCCGCGGGTCGGGTTGTTCTCGTGGTCGCGGGTGTCATAGACGACGCCGGCCTTGAGTTCCAGGTGCTGGCCGCCGTTCTTCTCGGCCTCGGGAATGACGCCGTCTCGCACGTAGATGTCATATAGGGATATGTCGTTTGCGCCGCCGCTGAGCCCCTTGTTGACGGCGTGGCCGGTCTTGATGTTCCAATAGGTCAGGCCGGCGGCCCAGCCCCAGTTGCTGTCGCCGAAAGCACCCTGGAAGCAGGTCTGGACGCGGAAGATGTCGCGGCGCATCAGGTACATGCCCTGGCCGGCTTCCGTGATCTTGTCCAGCTCCGGCACATACAGCGACGAGGCGCCGTTGAAGCCGTAGAAGTTGGTCGTCTTGTTGCCGAACCACGAGATCGCGGCCGACACGCGGATGCCGGGGATGATGTACTTGCTGTCAAAGAAGGAGTGAAGCACGGTATTTCCCTTGGAATAGCGGGAAATCTCCACGTTGGCCTTCCAGACATAGTCCGGATAAACGGTGCCGTCTCCATACTGATAGATATCCGTAAGGGCGCCGTAATGCCAGCCCAGGTCGGAGGAATAGCCGACGGCGGGCAGAGGGCCGAAGTTGATACCGGTTTTCTTGATTTCTTCCTGGGCGGAAGCGGTAAGCGCGGCTGCAAGCAGGACCGCGGCGGTAAACAGATGTTTCATACGATTATGAATGTGGTTACAAAAGTGTACAAAGATAGGCAAATTCTCGTTAAATCCCCATTTTTGGACTATATTTGCCTTATAAGCGACAATAAGCGAATCTATGAACAAGTACATCCTTGCGCTGGACCAGGGCACCAGTTCCTCCCGCGCCATCGTCTTTGACCACGACGGGAGCATCCGCTCCACCGCCCAGATGGAATTCCCCCAGTATTTCCCCCAGCCCGGCTGGGTGGAGCACGACCCGATGGAGATCTGGTCGTCCGAAGCGGCCGTAATCGCGGAGGCCATCTCCAAGATCGGCATCAACGGAAACGACATCGCCGCCATCGGCATCACCAACCAGCGGGAGACGACCATCGTCTGGGACGCGGAAACGGGCATCCCCGTGCACCGCGCCATCGTCTGGCAGGACCGGCGCACCTCCGCTTTCTGCGATGAACTCAAGGCGCGCGGCCTAGTGGACATGATCCGCGAGAAGACCGGCCTGATCATCGACGCCTACTTCTCCGGCACCAAGATCAAATGGATCCTGGACAACGTCCCGGGCGCCCGGGAACGGGCCGAGGCGGGGAAACTGCGTTTCGGCACCGTGGACAGCTGGCTGGTCTGGCAGCTCACGCGAGGCGAGGTCCACGTCACGGACGTCTCCAACGCCTCCCGCACGATGCTTTTCAACATCCACACCCTGGAATGGGATCCCGAACTGCTGGCGCTGCTGGACGTTCCGGCCTCGATGATGCCCAGGGTCCGTCCGTCCTCCGAGGTGTACGGCTGCACGAAGACGACGATCTTCGCCCACGAGGTGCCCATCGCGGGCATCGCGGGCGACCAGCAGGCGGCCTTGTTCGGCCAGATGTGCGTCACACCCGGCTCCGTCAAGAACACCTACGGCACCGGCTGCTTCCTGCTGATGAACACGGGCGGGAAGCCCATCCTCTCCCGCAACAACCTGCTGACCACGGTGGCGTGGCAGATCGGCGATACCGTGAACTACGCCCTCGAAGGCTCGATCTTCGTGGGCGGAAGCGTGGTGCAGTGGCTCCGCGACGGGCTCGGGGTCATCCGCTCCTCGTCCGAGATCGAGGCGCTGGCCGCCGGCGTGCCCGACAACGGGGGCGTCTATTTCGTGCCCGCACTGACCGGCATGGGTGCACCCTGGTGGGACCAGTACGCCCACGGCGTCATCTGCGGCATCACCCGCGGCACCACGGCGGCACACATCGCCCGCGCCGCCCTGGAGGGCATCGCCTTCCAGACGATGGACATCGTGGGTGCGATGGAGAAGGATGCCGGCGTGCGCCTGTCGGAACTGAAGGTGGACGGCGGCGCATCCCGCAACAACCTGATGATGCAGTTCCAGGCCGACATCCTGGACACCGCCGTCATCCGCCCCGAGGTCACCGAGACCACGGCCCTGGGGGCCTGCAACCTCGCCGGCCTGGCGGTCGGCTACTGGAGTTCGCTGGATGAAGTCCGCCGGCAGTGGAAGGCGGAACGCACGTTCACGCCGTCCGGCGCGGACATGACCGGCGTCAAGGCCGGCTGGACCGACGCAATTTCCAGGACACTCACCCGTAAATAACTCAGAACCATGCAACAGTATCTCTTCGAATTCATCGGCACGCTGGTACTCGTGCTGCTCGGCGACGGCGTATGCGCCGCCACCTCCCTCAACCATTCCAAGGCGAAAGGCGCCGGCTGGGTGGTCATCGCCCTCGGGTGGGGCCTCGCCGTGATGATGGGCGTGCTGGTGGCCGGTCCCGTGTCCGGCGCGCACCTCAATCCCGCCGTTTCCCTAGGCCTGGCCGTCGCGGGGACCTTCCCCTGGGCTTCCGTTCCCGGGTACATCGTCGCCCAGATGCTGGGCGGCTTCGTGGGCGCCGTGCTGGTCTGGGTCTTCTACAAGGACCACTATGAGGCCACGTCGGACCAGCCCGACACGATACTGGGCACCTTCTGCACGATGCCGGCCATCCCGAACCGCTGGCGCAACTTCCTTTGCGAGGTCATCGCCACCTGCGTACTGGTCTTCGTCATCCTGGCGCTCGGCACGAACGGAAACGTCTTCCAGGTCGGCGGGGTGAACGCGTCCACCGGAGCGCTGGGTTCCTGGCCCGTCACCTGCCTGATCATGTCCATCGGCATGTCGCTCGGCGGCACCACGGGCTACGGCCTGAACCCCGCCCGCGACCTGAGTCCGCGCTGCGCCCACGCCGTGCTGCCCATTCGCGGCAAGCGCGACAGCGGCTGGAGCTACAGCTGGATTCCCGTCGCCGGCCCCATGACCGGCGCCGCCCTCGCAGGGCTGCTTTATCTGCTGGTGTTCTAGCGCCGCTCCTGCTTGAGCGTCAGGCCCATGAAGAGGATGGCGAGCAGGCAGGCGGCGACGAGCAGGACGAAGGTCCAGCTCCAGCCGGCCGTCTGGGCCACCCAGCCGATGACGGTGTTCGCCAGCAGGAACGTGCCGAAGAAGTAACCGAAGAAACCCGTAAGGCCGGCCGCAGTGCCTGCCGCATTCTTGGGTGCCAGGTCCAGCGCCTGCACGCCGATCAGCATCACCGGGCCGTAGATGAAAAAGCCGATGCCGATCAGGCAGATGATCACGACGGTCAGGTTGTCTATGTAGCGCCAGTACAGGACGACGAACACCAGCACCAGCGCCATGAAGATCATCGTGGGCAGCGCCCGCTTGCCGTGGAAGAGCTTGTCCGACAGCCAGCCGCACAGGAGCGTGCCCGGGATGGCCGCGAACTCATAGGCGAAATAGGCCCAGCCGGCGCTCTTCAGGTCGATTCCCTTCTCCGTCAGGATGGTCGGCGCCCAGTCCAGGCAGCCGTAGCGCACCATGTACACGAAGGCGTTCGAAAGCGCGATGAACCACAGGAAGCGGTTGTTCAGCACGTGTTGGAAGAAGATCTCCTTCGTGGACAGCGTCTGCTCGTGCTTCTCGGAGTAGTTCTTGGGATAGTCGTTCCGCCACGCCTCCACGGAGGGAAGCCCGCAGGACTGGGGCGTGTCGCGCAGCAGCACGTAGGCGAGCAGGGCGATGAAAAGGGCCACCGCCGCGGGGAAGGCGAAGGTACCGATGAGGAAATAAAGCTCCTCGTGGGCGCCGTAGAACCAGCTGCCGAACCAGGCGGCGCCGTAGGTGGCCATCGGCCCCACGAGCGCGCCGCCCACGTTGTGCGCACAGTTCCAGATGCTCATCATCGTACCCCGTTCGCCCGGCGAGAACCAGTGCGTCATCACACGCCCGCACGGGGGCCAGCCCATGCCGTTGAACCAGCCGACCAGGCAGTTCAGCATGCCCATCACCAGGATGGCAAGGGCCTTGTGCTCCGCCCCGATCCACTGGATGGGCACGATCATGAAGCACATCGAAATGGCGGTAAGGATCAGGCCCAGCGGCAGGAAAACCCGGGCGTTGGAGCGGTCGGACACGCTGCCCATCAGGAACTTGGACAGGGCGTAGGCGGCCGCGTTCAGACCCAGGACGAAGCCCAGCTCCGTCTTATGGAAACCGAGCGGAGCCATGGCCGGGATGGCCATCGAGAGGTTCTTGCGCACCAGGTAGAATCCGGCATAGCCGATGAAGGCGCCGAGGAACACCTGCAGGCGCAGGCGTTTGTATTTCGCATCGGCCTCCGGACCGGTCTCGGCCGGCTTGTAGGCAGGCTGCTGAAGGAACTTGAGCATTATCTTACGGTTTCAATGAGGATGTCGGGATAATTGGAGATGATGGCTTCCACGCCGCAGTCCACCAGGCGGCGCATCTCGGCCGGGTCGTCCACCGTCCAGGGGACGACGCCGATGCCCTTCGCGTGGCACCAGGCCACGTTCTCCGGGGTAACCACGCTGGATTCCGGGCTCCACCACTGCGGGACGAAGTCCAGGTTCCCGAGAAGTTTTTCGATGTCTCCCCCGTCGTAGTCTTCGGTAAGGTATGACAGGGTGAGTTCCGGCCACTTTCCGTGCATATAATTGAGGGCACGGGAGTCGAAACTCTGGACAATCAGGCGTTTGCCGAGGTGCTTGGAGAGCAGCAGGGGGATGCAGGTGTCGCAGAAGACCTTGTACTCCGGCCACAGGGTTCCCTCCCCTTCTCCCGGCCAGGACTTGATTTCGATGTTGTAATTCACCGGCGAGAGGCCGATCTGCCGGGCGTAGTCTTCGGCGAAGTCGATCAGATCGCCGGCCAGGGGCTTCACTTCGTGCACCTTGACCTGCGTGGGCCAGCGGTCCACGGGCCGCAGGCCCACCTCATAGCGGGCGATGCTGTCGTAGGGCATCGTGTAGAGGTATTCCTTCGGGTCTTCCTCCCCGATCAGGGTACCGTCGGGCCGGATGGAATAGCGGGGATGGAAGTAATTGTCGTGGGACACGACCACCTGGCCGTCGCCGGACAGCTGGAGGTCGAACTCCAGGGTGTTCACGTGCAGGTCCAGGGCATTCTTCATAGCGGAAACGGTGTTCTCCGGCATCAGGCCGGCGCCGCCGCGGTGGGCCTGGACGTCGATGACGGGTTTGTGCTGGCAGGCCGCGAGGGCCCCGAGTGCCAGGATAATAAGGATTCTTTTCATTGCTCTATCGATTCGGCAAGGATGGATATGGGATTCTCGACGCGGTAGCCGGTGGACATCTCGATCTGCCACTTGCAGGTCTCGCAGTCGCAGGCGACGACCTCCGGATCCACGGAACGGATCTGTTCGAACAGGGCGGCGCCCACGGCCTGGGAAGCCTCGTAATTCTCTTTCTTGAAGCCGTAGGTGCCGGCGATGCCGCAGCAGGCGGAGTCCAGCAGGGTAAACTCCACGCCCGGAATCATCCGCAGCAGGCGTTCGGAGAACACGCCCCAGCCCAGGCGTTCCATATGGCAGGGCACGTGGTAGGCTACCTTCTTGCGGAATCCGGGCTTGAAACGCAGGGTTGCGCCCGCCTCCAGGCGCTCGAAGATGTAGCGCACGGCCATCAGGACCGAGGCGCGCACGTCGGCGTTGTCCACGCCCAGCAGGTTCGGATACTCGTCCCGCAGGGTGAGGGTGCAGCTGGAAGAGGTGGTTACGACCGGCAGCCGCCGTTCGAGGACGGCCTGGCGGATGATGCCCACATTGTGCTCCGCGTGGCGGGTGGCCTGCTTGGACATACCGTTGGTAATCAGCGCGATACCGCAGCATTTCTCGTGATCCAGCAGTTGCACGCCCACGCCCAGCGCATTCAGGACCTTGACCAGGTCCTTGCCCAGCTGGGGATTGTTGTAGTTGACATAGCAGCCGTGGAAATAGGCCACCTGCTCCGGGAAGGCGGCCTGCTGCGCGGCCCGTTTCCGCAGCCAGGCCTCGAAACTGCGCCCGCTGTATTTCGGAAAACTGCGGCGGTGGTCGATCTTCAGCGTGGCGTCCATCACGGACTTGGCGATTCCCAGGCCCGTGACCGCGTTCACCACGGGAGCGAAAGGCCGCGCCAGCGACCCCATCAGGTCGGTGGAGGCCAGGATCCGGTCACGCAGCTTCGGCGGGGTGCGGTCGTATTTGATGCGGGAGGCCTGGATCAGGTCCGCGACGCCCACCCCGGACGGACACGCCACCTCGCAGCGCTTGCAGTTCATGCAGTACTTGAGGGTGTAGTTGAAGAAGAACGGATCCTTGAGGCGGAGCCGCTCCCCGTCGGGGCCGGCCTGCTTGGGGCCGGGATAGAGCGGATTGACCTGCAGCACGGGGCAATAGACCGTGCACACGGTGCACTTCATGCACTCCTCGAAATTGTGCTTGCTGACGGTGTATTCCTGCGCTTTCATAAGGCTTCTTCTTTAAGGATGGCATCGACGGCCGCAAATGCGCTCCGGACGGCCAGGCCGGCGCCGCTGCCGAATTCCGGACGGGTGCCGCCCAGCACGGAACCGACGGCATACAGGTTTATCACAGGCGCTCCGCCCAGCAGGGGGTGAAGCGCGGCGTCGGTCTTCAGGCCGAACCGCCGGTACGGCTGGTCGCCGGCAAAGGCCGGATCATACCAGGCGTTGCGGTCATCGGCATAGTCGACATCCAGTCCGAACACCGGTTCGTACACCCGGAACGGATTGGACCTGAGGCCCTTGGAAAAGAATCCGCCGCTGGCGAGGATAAAGTGCGAGGCCTCCAGCGCGTGACGGTCCAGGTTGCGCGTGGCGATGCTGCGCACCCGCCCGTCCTCCACGGACGCCCGGACGGCCTCGTCGCCGGCCAGGTAGGTGCCGCCCAGCAGCTCGAAACGGCGCTTCAGCAGGGCCTGCGTGCGGATGCCCGGCACGGAAGGCGGCAAGGTGCCGACGAACACCACCCGGGCGGGAACGCCCTGGCGGATGCGGCCGGGCACCGAGACATCCTTCAGGCCGAAGACCTGCGGCAGGATCACGGTGTCCTCGTCCTGCAGCGCGGCGCGCACTTCCTGCACCACCCGCTCCCAGATGCGGTCCATCGCGCGGGCGATCTGCACGGAGCGCACTTCGCTGGGGCTCTGGCGGAGCCGCTCGATTTCAGGCAGGTCCAGCAGGTGGATCCGGCATGACATCCCGGCTTTCTCCAACCCCTCCGCCAGGAAGGAGCTGAAGAAATCGTGATAGCCGGTAAAGCTGACAATCAGCACTTTGCGCGCAAAGCCGGGGTCCTCGAAGAGGCTGACGTCCTCCAGCGAAAGCGCGGCCGGACGGAAGGTACCCAGCGGCATCAGGCGCACGCCGGGACGGTAATGGAGCCGGACGCCGGCTTCGGCGAACAGTTCGGACAGGCGTTCGGGCGCCTCCTCCAGCGACTCGAAACTGCCGGAGAAGAAATGCAGGGCGTTCTGCCCGGTGCTCACGATGGCGGTGCTGCGGCCCGCCTGCTGCAGGCTGATGCCGCTGACGAGGCCGGCAAGGCCCCCGCCGATGATGACGGTATCGAATCTCATAGGCCCAGGACGTGTTTATAGACCCACTGCGTGTATTCCGCTTCGCGGAGCGTGTCGCCCCAGCCGATGGGGAAATTCCCTTTCCAGCGTTCCTGCAGGAAGTCGGCAAGGTCCTTCCTTTCCCGCTCCACGCACCCGTGCGCGCGGGCCAGTAATCCGGCGGCGCGGCAGGCGCAGAACTCGCCCTGGCAGGTTCCCATCCCCACACGCGTACGGCGGCGCAGGTCGGTCAGCGAACTCACTTCCAGCTGCCCGATGGCATTCTCGATCTCGCCCACCGACACCTCTTCGCACTCGCAGATGAGCGCGTCGTCCAGGCGATTGCCGCTCCGGATCCGCGAGGCGCCGGTGCCCATGCGGGCCGCCGCGGCCTTCTGCGCCGTCGAGGGGGCTTCCCAGATCTTCCGGGCCACGGCCTCGTAGGACCGCTCCTCCGAGCCGGGGAGCGGCGTGGTGGCCGTCTCGCAGGCACGGTCCACGCCCAGTTTGCGGCACACCGTGTCCGTGGCGATCTCCGCCATCAGGCGGTAGGTCATCAGTTTGCCTCCGGTGATCGTCACGAAGCCCTTCAGGCCGTCGCGCGTCTCGTGATCCAGGCAGACGATGCCGCGGGAGATGTTGCGTCCCGTGGGGTCGTCGTCCGCGCTGACCAGCGGCCGGACGCCCGCGTAAGCGCGCAAGATGCGGGTGGAGGACAGGGCGGGCGCAAGCTTGGCGCCCTCGGTGATGAGCAGGGTCACCTCGTCCGGCGTCACGGCCACCCGGTCGCACTCCTCGAAGGGAATGCGCGTGGAGGTGGTCCCGATCACGCAGACGGTGTCGCCCGGCACCAGGATGTCGGCGTTGGACGGCTTGCGGCAGCGGTTGATCACCATCCGGTTGATGCGGTGCGCGAAGATCAGCAGGGCGCCCTTGGAGGGGTACATCCCCACTTTCACGTCCGCCAGGCCGGCGATGTGCTGCCCCCAGATGCCGCAGGCGTTCACCACCACCGGGGCGAAGTAGTCCGCCGCCTCGCCCGTCTGACAGTTGCGGGTGTGCACCCCGACGACGGCGTCCCCCTCGCGGATGAGCCCGGTCACCTCCGTGTGGAGGCGCACCTGGCCGCCGTGCAGTTTGGCGTCCAGCATGTTCGCCGCGCACAGGCGGAAGGGGTCCACGCTGCCGTCCGGCACGCGTACGGCGCCGGTCAGGGACGGGTTGACGGACGGCTCGAGCCGCCGCGCCAGGTCCGGGTCGATGATCTCGGCCCCGATGCCCGCCGCGCGGCAGGCGTCCTCGAAAGTCTGCTGGTAAGCCAAGTCGTCTTCGGGCAGGGTGATGAAGAGGCCGTCGGTCTCCTCGATGCAATGGGAGGCGATGCGCCGCAGGATCCGGTTCTCCCGGATGCATTCCGCGGCGGATTCCGGATCGTTCACGGCATAGCGCGCTCCCGAATGGAGCAGGCCGTGGTTGCGCCCGGTGGCGCCGGTGGCGATGTCCGAGCGCTCGATCAGGAGCGTCCGCAGTCCGCGCATCGCGCAGTCCCGCTGGGTTCCGGCGCCCGTGATTCCGCCGCCCAGGATGATGACATCGAATTCTCTGGTGTTCATTAGGTGGTTCTGTATTCTGCAAATTTACAAAACTTCGCTATCTTTGCAGTCAAATAACCACATTTATTCCTATGACACGGAAATTCTTCAAGTTCGGCGCCATCCTCCTGGCCGTCATCTCCCTGAACAGCTGCCTCGCAGGCAAATATATGTGCAATTATGCGCTCCGTCCCACCCCGCACGGCACGGAAGACATCGAGCGTACCCGCCACAAGGCGGACTCGCTGATGCCCGGCAGCACCGCCTGGTACGACGGACTCAAGCAGGCCGGCATCCTGAAGGACAGCTATCTGACCGGCTACAACGACAAGAAGGTGCACGCCGTGTATGCCCCGGCCCTGCACCCGGAGAGCGCCCAGGGCACGGCCGTCATCGTGCACGGCTACGGCGACAACCACTTCGTGTTCCTGTACCTCGCCCGGATGTACCGCGACGAACTGAACTACAACATCATCCTTCCGGACCTCCAGTACCACGGCTATTCGGAAGGCGACGCCATCGGGATGGGCTGGTACGACCGCTTCGACGTGGAGAAATGGGCGGAATTCGCCCACGACACCTTCCGGGATGATTTCATGGTCGTACACGGCGTGTCGATGGGCGCCGCCACGGTGATGATGATGAGCGGCGACGACCTCCCGCCCTACATCCGCGCCTTCGTGGAGGACTGCGGCTACTCTTCCGTGTGGGACCAGTTCGCCACCAACCTCAAGGACAGCTTCCACCTGCCGCCTTTCCCGGTCCTGACCAGCGCCAGCATCGTCAGCAAGAAGCGCTACGGCTGGTCCTTCCAGGAGGCCTCCAGCGTCAACCAGCTCGCCAAGTGCGAGCTCCCGATGCTCTTCATCCACGGCGACGCCGACGACTTCGTCCCCTTCTCGCACCTGCAGAAGAACTACGACGCCAAGGTCAAGGGCTACAAGGAAATGTGGGTGGCCAAAGGCGCCGTCCACGCCAACTCTTATGCAAAGTATCCCGAGGAATACACACAGCACGTCCGCGACTTCCTGAACAAAGTCAAGACGATGTACTAGCGCCCGGAACGGAACTGTCCCCGGAAAGCGTTTCCCGCAAGGGTTCTTTTCAGCTTTCCAGGGACAGTTGCCGTTTCGGCTTAATTACAGCGTTCGTTTGATTTCAACGATCTGGAAGGCCTCGATCATATCGCCTTCCTTGATGTCGTTGTAGCCCGCGATGGACATACCGCACTCCTTGCCGGCGGGGACCTCCTTCACGGCGTCCTTGCCGATCTGCAGGGAGCCCAGTTCGCCGGTGTAGATGACGATGCCGTCGCGGATCAGGCGCACCTTGGATTTCTGCACCATCTTGCCGTCGCGCACGATACAGCCGGCGATCGTGCCGACCTTGCTGATGCGGAAGGTCTGCTTGATCTCGGCGGTGGCGATGACCTCCTCTTTCTTCTCCGGCTCGAGCATGCCCTCGATACCGTCCTTGACCTCGTTGATACAGTCGTAGATGACGGAGTAGAGGCGGATTTCGATGCCTTCGCGGTCGGCGGCCTTGCGGGCGTCCGGCGTAGGACGCACCTGGAAGCCGACGATCACGGCGTCGGAGGCCTCCGCCAGCAGGACGTCGGACTCGGAGATGCCGCCCACGGCCTTGTGGATGACATTGACCTTGACCTCCTCGGTGGAGAGTTTGATGAGGGAATCGGATAGGGCTTCCACGGAACCGTCCACGTCGCCCTTGACGATGATGTTGAGTTCCTTGAAGTTGCCGATGGCGATGCGCCGGCCGATCTCCTCGAGGGTCATGTGCTTCTGCGTCTTGATGCCCTGGATGCGGATCAGCTGTTCGCGCTTGGCGGCGATGCTCTTGGCCTCTCGCTCGTCGGCCATCACGTTGAACTTCTCGCCCGCGGCGGGCGCGCCATTCAGGCCGAGCACGGACACCGGCGTGGAAGGGCCGGCCTCGGTGACCTTCTGGCCACGCTCGTTGAACATCGACTTCACGCGGCCATAGTAGCTTCCGCAGAGCATCACGTCGCCCGGGTGGAGGGTCCCCTCCTGCACGAGCACGGTGGCCAGGTAGCCGCGGCCCTTGTCCAGGGAGGACTCGATCACGGCGCCCACGGCCTTCTTGTCCGGGTTGGCCTTCAGTTCCAGCAGGTCGGTCTCCAGCAGGACCTTCTCAAGGAGTTTGTCCACGTTGATGCCCTGCTTGGCAGAAATCTCCTGGCACTGGTACTTGCCTCCCCAGTCCTCCACGAGGATATTCATCTCGGAGAGCTGGCGGCGGATGGTGTCGGGGTTGGCGCCCGGCTTGTCTATCTTGTTGATGGCGAACACCATCGGAACGCCCGCGGCCTGCGCGTGGTTGATAGCCTCGACGGTCTGCGGCATCACGGCGTCGTCGGCCGCCACGATGATGATGGCGAGGTCGGTGAGCTGGGCGCCGCGGGCACGCATGGCCGTGAAGGCTTCGTGGCCCGGGGTATCCAGGAACGTGATGTGACGTCCGTCGGGCAGCTTGACGTTATAGGCGCCGATGTGCTGTGTGATACCGCCCGCCTCGCCCGCGATGACGTTGGACTTGCGGATGTAGTCCAGGAGCGAGGTCTTGCCGTGGTCCACGTGGCCCATCACGGTGATGATCGGCGGACGCGGCTTGAGGTCCTCCGGACGGTCCGCCTCCTCGTTGCTGTTGATCTCCTCGGAGATCTCCGCGGTGACGAACTCGACCTGGTAGCCGAATTCCTCGGCCACGAGCACGAGGGTCTCGGCGTCGAGACGCTGGTTGATGGACACCATCAGGCCCAGGCTCATGCAGGCGCCGATGACCTTTACGACCGGCGTGTTGTTCATCAGGGTGGCCAGGTCGTTGACCGTCACGAACTCGGTGACTTTCAATACCTTCTGGCCGGCAATCGCCTCGGCCATCTCTTCCTGGGTGCGCTGGGCGGCCGCCTCGCGTTTCTCCTTGCGGTACTTGGCGCCGAAGTTGTTCTTCTTGCCCTCGTTCATGCGGGCGTAGGTCTCCTTGACCTGCTTCTGGATCTCCTTCTGGAGCTCTTCCTGCTGGGCCTCGGTCAGCGCCGGCTTGAAGCGGTCGCGGTCACGCTTGCGACCCTTGCCGGAGGACTGCTGCTGCCCCTGCTGGGGCCGGCTGTCCTTCTTGGGATTCTTCTCGATATTGGCGCCGGCCTTTGCCACGTCCACCTTCTGGGTGCCCTTGCTGATGCGCTCGCGCTTCTTGGCGGGTTTGCGGTCGAACTGGCTGAGGTCGATCTTGCCGACCACCTTCAGCGCGGGCGAGCCTTCCGGCTGCTCCGCACCTTGCTCCGGCTCGCCCTGCGGCGCGGATTCGGGCCCGACGGCAGGCACCTCCGGTTCGGCGGCGGGCTCGGGTTCGGGCTCGTCCTGCGGTTCCGGCTGCACCGGCGCGGGTTCCGGCTGCGGCGCCGGCTCGGGCGCGGGTTCCGGCACAACCGGCTTCTCCGGCTCGGGCTGCGGCGCGGGTTCGGGTTCCGGCTCCGGTTCCGGCTCCGGAGCGGGCTTCATAGGCTCCGGCCCGCTCGGTTTATCGCCTTCGGAGCGCAGCGACACAGGGGGTTCGGGGGGAACGCCCCCCGATGAATTAGGCTTCGGAGTCTGCGAAGAAGACTCCTTCTTGGCGTTGATGAAGGTGTTGGACTTGATGATGGTCTCACGCTCCGGCTCCTCTTCCTCGGGTTCTTCCCGGGCGGGACGCCGGCCGCTCTTTTCGAGGATCTCGGTGATCTTGACCTCCACCTTGTCGGCGGCCTGCTTCATCTCGAGGTCCTTGCCGAACTGCTTCATCAGCGCGGGAAGATGCTCGTCGGAGACCTTCGCATTGGGGTTGGCATCGACTTCGACGCCCTGCTTGTGGAGGAATTCCACCAGGTTGTCGAGGCCGATGTTGAATTGTCTAAGGAGTTTGCTTATTCTGATATCTGCCATTCTGTCTAGTCTTCGAATTCTGCTTTGAGGATATTACGGACTTCTTCGACGGTCTCGTCCTCGAGGTCGGCACGCTTGGCGATGTCCTCGGGAGAGAGGGCCAGGACGCCCTTGGCGGTGTCGCAGCCGATCGCCTCGAGGCGGTCGATGATCCACTGGTCGATGACGTCGGAGAATTCGCTCAGGAGCACATCCTCCTCGTCGCTGCTCTCGCCCTTCGGAAGTTCGCGGTACACCTCGATCTCGCGGTCTACGAGCATGCCGGCCAGCTGGATGTTCACGCCGTGGCGGCCGATACCCTTGCTGACCTGGTCGGGCTGCATGAACACCTTCACCTTGTCGCCCGGATCCTCGCCCATCTCGATGTAGGAGACCACGGCGGGGTTGAGGGCGCGCTGGATCATCAGCTTGGGGTTCTGGGACCACTGGATCACGTCGATGTTCTCGTTGCGCAGCTCACGGACGATGCCCATGATGCGGCCGCCCTTGACGCCGATGCAGGCGCCGATCGGGTCGATGCGGTCGTCATAGGACTCCACGGCCACCTTGGCGCGCTCGCCGGGCACGCGGACCACCTTCTTGACGGTGATCAGGCCGTCGGCGATCTCCGGGACCTCCTGCTCGAAGAGGCGCTCCAGGAACTCGTTGGACACGCGGCTCAGGGTGATATAGGGCGTGGTATTGTTCTTCATCTCCACGCTCTTGATGACGGCGCGGACGGAGTCGCTCTTCTTGAAGCGCTCGCCGGGGATCTGCTCGGCCTTGGGGATGTGGAGCTCGTTGCCGTCCTCGTCGAGGATCAGCACCTCCTTGGACCAGGTCTGATAGACTTCGCCGTAGAAAAGTTCGCCCACCTTGTCGGAGTACTTCTTGAAGACGTTCGCCTTCTCGATGTCCATGATGCGGCCCTGAAGGTTCTGGCGGATGTTCAGGATGCCGCGGCGCCCGAAGGCCGTCAGCGGAAGGAGCTTGGCGTACTGGTCGCCGATCTCGTAGTCGTCGGCGTCGCCGCCGTCGGCACGGATACCCTCGAGGGTGATCTCGGCGTTCGGGTTCTCCACCTCCTCGACCACGTCGAAGTTCTGGTAGATCTCGCAGGTACCCTTATCCACGTTGACGATCACGTCGAAGTTGTCCGACGAGCCGTAGGTCTTCGCGATCTGCGTCAGGAAGACGTCCTTGAGGACCTGCATCATCACGGGACGGTCGATGTTCTTCTCCTCCTTGAAGTCCTTGAAGGCGTCGATGAGCGTAATAACTTTTTCTTTTTCCATTATTGTCGTTTATTCTTTGATTGTTTTCAGCATTTCATCCGCCTCGGCGGCGTCGATCCCCACGGAACTGACGGTCATGGCATAGTCCTCGACGTTGCGGTCGAAGGCGGCGAGCACGGCGCGGTGCACGTATTCGCAGTCCGCCAACTCGACGTCGGCGTCCGCCTTGTCGATCGTGACCTCGAACACGTTGTCGTCGTCGTTGAACATGATGTCCACCAGGGAGCAGCCGCGCTCCGCGACGGCCTTCTCCACCACTTTTTCGAATTCTTTCCTGTCCATATCAATAAAAAAGAAGACCTCTTCGGGGCCTTCCATCTCTTTCACGTCTGCAAATATACGTTTTTTTTGTAAATTTGCCAAAAATAACGAAGACTATGCGCAAGATACTTTCGATATGCGCGCTCTGCGCCGCATTGTTCTGCCTGACTTCCTGCATGAAGGACCGGGTGCAAGACTATGAATTCAGTTATGCGGTCCAGGGATCCATCCAGAACGAAGACGACTGGAAGGTCCTGGAAGCATATTTCGAGGAAGCTTTCGTCAACGAATCCAAGGTGCGGCACTTCCATTCGACCTACAACGACGCCTACTATCAGGCAGTTGCCGTTTACGAAAAGGAACTTGCCACGATCGACCAGGACCTCATCCTGGACTGCATCAAGGAAAAGGACGACCTCATCGTCCTGTGCGGGGTAATCAGCGGCGACAATGTAAAGGAGACCATCACGGCCACCTACTGGAATTACGAATACAAGCAGAAGGTCAGGCCGGATCCGGCAGAATAAAGCCCAGCGCTCCCGGACCTTCGTTGAAGAGCAGGTCCATCGCAGACAATCCCGGCACAAAGCCGAAGCGATCAGAAAATACCTGATAATAAGGCCGTTCCAATCCGAGTTCCCGAAGGATTGCGTTCGGCCTTTTCGGATGGATGTCCACGTGGGCGGCGGCGTATCCTTCCGTCGGGAGGATTTCCGTCTTCAGGCCGAATTTCTCCATCAGGAATCGCAGGATCCCCATATCCAGTTCCCAGAGCGTACGCGGATGCGCGTCGAGGATGGCGAACAACGGGTCCCGGTAGTATTCGAACCAGGCCGAGGAACGGTAGGCGGCGTCGATGCAGCGCTGCGTCTTCAGCACCCAGGGCGTCGAATAATCCACCTCGATCCCGCGGATCGGCAGGTTGAACGTCCCGTCCCGGTGCTTCACCGGGAAATTGATGTCCTGCGGGCCGCCGGCCGTCAGGATCCGGCAGCGGTTCCGCCAGGACTGTTTCTGGTAGTTCTCGCAGGCCTCCACATAAACGGAAGAATACTTTGCGAGCAGCGCAAAGTATTCTATGGGAGGGAAATATGCGATGGTCAGGACGGGAGCCACTACTCGATGCCCACCTTGGCCCCGATCTCCATGCCGCGGACGATGCCCCGCTTGGAGGCCCGGATGAATTCCAGGATGTTGTCCCGCTCTTCCGACTGCGGGAATCCGGCCTCCACCTTGCTGCAGGCGTCGGCGTTGTTCAGCCCCTGGAAATAGATGGTGTCGTAGATGTCCTTGATGTTGCGGATGACGTCGGGCTCGAAGCCGCGGCGGCGCAGGCCCACGATGTTGATGCCGGAGAAGCAGATCGGATTGCGTCCGCAGATGGAATACGGCGGGATGTCCTTGTTGACGGCCGTGCCGCCGCCGACCATCGCGTGCGTGCCGATGTGGGAGAACTGATGCACCACCGTGCTGCCGCCGATGATGGCCCAGTCATCCACGTCGGTCTCGCCGGCGATGCCGACATAGCTCACGAGAATGCAGTGGTTGCCCACCCGGCAGTCGTGCGCGACGTGCACGTACGACATGATCAGGGTGTCGCTGCCGACGCGGGTCACGCCCTTGCCGCTGGCCCTGGTGCCGCGGTTGATGGTGGCGCACTCGCGGATGGTGGCCCGGTCGCCGATCTCCACCCAGGTGACTTCGCCCTCGAACTTGAGGTCCTGCGGGATGGCGCCGATGACCGCGCCGGGGAAAACCTGACAGTCGCGGCCCATCTTCACATAGGGGAAAATGGTGGCGTGGGGCAGGATCTTGGTATTGTCGCCGATCTCGACGTTGGCGTCGATGAAGGCGTAAGGGCCCACCTCGACGTTCTCGCCGAGGATAGCATCGGGGCTCACGGTAGCCAGGGGATGGATTTTGGCCATGGTCACTTGGTTTTGTTGAGGGCCATACGGGAGGCGAGGCTGTTGATCGTATGGCCGGGTTTATAGGCGGTGATCTTCGCTTTCGGGAAGCCGCCCGCGAGGCGCATGTCCCCGATCAGGTCGAGCAGCTTGTGCCGCCCGCACTCGTTGGGGAAATGCAGCTTGATATTGCTGAGGTAGCCCTGCGGCGTCACGCCGAGCTGGGGCTGTCCGAAGAACTTGCACATGTTCTCGATCTGTTCCGGCGAGGCGGGACGCTCCACGATCACGATCGCGTTGTCCACGTCTCCGCCCTTCACCAGACCGCGCGCGGCCAGGAACTCCAGTTCATGGAAGAAGACGAAGGTGCGGCAGGGGGCGACCTGTCCGGCGTAGTTGGCGTTTTCGGACCAGTGGGCCTTCTGGACGCCCAGGACGCGGGAATTGAAATCGACCGTTACCTCGAACGACATCGTCTCGGCGGGCGTCACGTGGACCCAGGAGCCCGTCTGTTCGTCATGTACCTCGAACTCCTCGGTGAACTCCACGTAACGGCGCTCGGCGTCCTGCTCCAGCAGGCCGTCCGGCGCGATGGCGCGGACGTAGCGCTCGGCACTGCCGTCCAGGATGGGGACTTCCTCGTTGTCGATCTCGATGCGGGCGTTGTCCACGCCCAGGCCCGTCAGGGCGGACATCAGGTGTTCGATGGTGATGACGGACACATCACCCTCGGAAATCGTGGTGCTGCGGTCGGTACGCGTAATCTTGGATGCTATGGCGGGGACTTCGACGCCCCGGTCCGTACGGACGAAACGGATGCCGTAGTCCGCGGGAGCAGGCACCAGTGTCAGGTGTGCATATTTACCGGTGTGAAGGCCCCTGCCTTCGAAAGTGTACCGGTTCTTCAGGGTCTGTTGATTCATTCGGGCGGCAAAGATACAAATAATATTTTATTCTTCTGCCGCCTGCTTGAACTTGGCATACGCTTTCAGATAGGTCCGGTGGAGGATGGCCGGCGTGCCCCAGAAGGTCTCCCCCGGCTTGCGGATGCTGCCGATGACGCCGCTCTGGGCGCCGATGGTCGTATGGTCCGCGATCTTGATGTGGCCCACGAGGCCCACCTGGCCCGCCAGGATGCAGCCCTCGCCGAGCTGGGTGGAGCCTGCGATGCCCGTCTGCGCGGCCATCACGGTATTCTTCCCGACCACGACGTTGTGGGCGATCTGGCAGAGGTTGTCGATGCGGACTCCGTCCGCGATGATGGTGGACTCCATCGGGGCGCGGTCCACAGTGGTATTGGAGCCGATCTCCACGTCGTTGCCGATGATCACGTTGCCGACGTGCTCGATCTTGCGCCAGCTGCCGTCCGGCTGCAGGGCGTTGCCGAAACCGTCGTCGCCGATGATGCAGCCCGCGTGCAGGATCACCCGGTCGCCGATCACCATCCCCGGGAAGATGTGCACCCCGGGATAGATGATGCAATAGGAACCGATCTTCGTACCGGCACCGATCGTGACGTTGTCGTGGATGACGGTGCAGTCCCCGATCCGGCAGTCCTTGCCGATCGTAACGAAGTCCCCCACGCTCACGCGCTTGCCGAGCTTGGCGCTGCAGGCGATACGGGAGCGCAGCGAACGGCGCCGGCGGTATTTCTTCTTCTGCTCGGACATATACCTGAGCAGGTCCGCCAGCGCGGCATAGGCGTCGTCCACGCGCACCAGGGTCGGAATCACCGGAGCCTTGGGCTCGAAACTACGGTTTACCAGCAGGACGGAAGCCCTGCTGGTATAGACGTATTGTTCGTATTTCGGATTGGCGAAGAAACAGAGCTGGCCGGATTTGCCGTGCTCGATCTTCGCGAAACTGGTCACTTTGGCCTCCGGATCGCCTTCCACGGTTCCGTGGAGCACTTCGGAGAGTTGTCTCGCTGTAAGTTCCATCAAAAGGTTGTTAGAAACGCCAGCCGAAGGTTACGGACGCATTCCAGAGGTTCCGCTCGTTGAGGAGCCTCGGGGCGCGGACGTTCAGCACGTTGCCGTTCCTGTCATAGCTGTCATAGTCGTAATAAGGGGCGAAGGTCGCCGCGGGATATTTCGTCAGGCGCACGGCGGCATCCATGAAGAAGGAGCCCGGCGAAGAATAGCCGATGCCGGCGGCGAAGGAATGGGTCCGGTCGCCGTAGTAGTGCGGGGTGACAAGGCTCTTGACGCGGTTGTAGTACGTGTCGAAGTCGGCACTGAAGTCGTCGGCGGTGATGGTCTTGCCGTCGCTGTCGGTCCAGTAGCGCTCAGGCGAGGTCGACAGGGTGTAACCGGCACGCAGGGAGAACTCCGGGGTCAGCCTGTACTCGACGCCGGCGCGGACGTTGTGGGCCAGGCCGGAGAAGTACTTGTTGGTCCAGTTCTGGCAGGCGAAGTCCTCGTTGTACATCTGGTCGCGGTGCAGCTGGCTGAAGCGCATCACGCTGTAGTCGGCCAGTTCGTAATCCACGCTGACCAGGCCCTTCTTGGCGAAGGTGTAGGCCAGGCCGAACGACGCGCGGTACGGCGAGCGGAGGCTGTAGGAATACTCGCCGAGCGGGGAGTTCTCCTTGTCGTCGTAATACGGATCGTCGAAGGTGGTGGAGGCGTAGTACTGCCAGCTCTCGGAGATGGTCATCGCGGTGGGCGTCTGGAAGGTGGCGCCGATGCGCAGGCCGTCCGTCGGACGGAGGATCACGCCTATCTTGGCATAGATGCCGTCCACCTCGGCATTGTACTGGTAGTTGTAGGCGCCGCGGAGGAAATAAGTGGTGTAAAGCTTGTCGCCGTCCTCATAGACGAGCGGGAACAGGTCCGGATTGACGGCCGCCTCGGTGAAGGTCTCCCGGTAGCGGTAGCGGGCCGACGGCAGACCGACGTTGAAGCCCAGGTACAGCTTGTCGGAAACGTTCAGGCCCAGGTTGAGGATGAGGTCGTTCTTGCTGCCGCGCTTGGTAAGCGAAGAAGTCTGGGACAGGGCGCCGGGCACGAAGTGGTAGTCGCCGTTGTCGGAGATGGTCTCCGTCACGCCGGCGTACAGGCCGTCCCAGCCGTACGGGCCGTACATACCGCCCTGGTAGGCCGTCAGGATGTCCCAGGGGATGTCGCTGTTGGTAAAGGAGTTACTATTGGCAAGCAGGCTCTCCGGATAGCCATTGCCATTATTTGCACGTGAAGCCGCGTCGGCGAATTCCGCGATCTTGGAGGTTTGGGCGTTGCTGCCGAAACCGTCCGAGGCGAAATTGTAGTTGTTGGTCTGGCTGGACACGATGCCGAAGGTAACCGTCTTGACGCCGGAGCGGCGCCCGGTACGGTAGTTCATCGTGAAGCCGACGTTCGGCAGGTTCATCCGGGTGTTGGTCAGTTTGTTGGGCAGGCCGTAGGCATTCTCCCCCTCGGGCGAATAGGCCGACGAGACAGAGGAGATGGTCAGGCCGGGCGTGATGGCGAACTGGCCGTAGCCCGCGACCGCGGAACCGGCGGGATTGATGCCGATGGAACCGAGGTCGCCGCCGACGGCGGTCACCGCGTTGCCCATCGCCATGCTCCGGGCAGTGCCGAAGTAGTGGTTCTGGCTGAAATTGATGGCGTCGTACATATTCTGTGCACCGGCTGCCACCGATGCGGCCAGGAATGCCGCTGCAAGGACTATCTTTTTCATCGTTTTCTTGTTTTCAATTGTTTCAGGTTTCCGGAAAAGCCCGGGACCGGGCAGGATGGATGCCGGGGACTATCTGCGTCCGCCGCCGCCACGGCTGCCGCCACCGCCGCCACCGCTATGGGAGGAGGATCCGCCGCCGCTGTAGCCGCCTCCGCCACCGCCGCTGTAACCGCCGCCGCTGTAACCGCCGCCGCTGCTGCGGGTGGAACTGCCGCCGCTATAGCTTCCGCTGCTTCGGGAACTGGAAGTCGAACCGGACGAACGGGAGGAATTGCTGCCGGAGTAGCTCCGCGTGGAGCGGCTGCCGCTGGAGGAAGAGGATCCGCTGCCGTAGCTGCGGTTCGGGTTGTAGCCCTGTTCACGGCTGCGTGCCGTAGAAGAGGACGAGCGGGCGGTGCCGCTGCCGGTGCTCACACCCGACTGGGAACGGCGCGTGGTGGTGCCGCCACCGACGACCGTGCCGCCCGCGGAACCCGGCGTGCCGCGATAGCGGTAGTTGGAACCGCTGCCGGGACGCGTCTCGCGGTTGCCTCCGTTCTGCACGTAGGAACGCGGGACATAGACGCTGTTGCCGTAAGGACGGTACCCGTGACCGGCGATGCCGCCGTAGTAGTAAGGATTGTCATACCAGCCGTAGCGGTGTCCGTACCAGCCGTAATAGCCGCCGTAGTATCCGCCGTAGCCGTAATACCAGGGATCGTACATGCCGTAGTACCACGGGTCGTACCAGCCGTAGCCGTAGTAGAAGGGGTCATAGTAGAACGGGTCGTAGAACCAGGGATCGTACCAGCCGCCGAAACGCCAGCGGTTCCAGTAATAGGTCCCGAATCCCAGGCCGCCCCAGGCATAGGGGGAATAGTAGCGGTAAGGGTAGTTCCAGGACCAGCCCCACGGATCGTCCAGGACGACGACCAGGGTGTCCCGTTTGCCCTGCTGCTTGCGTGCGATATTTTCGGCCGCCATGGCCTCGAATTCTTCCCGGGTATAGAGGCGGACGTTTTCAGGTTCTTCGCCGGGCTTGGCATAAATCCCGTCCTGGAACCGCTGCTGTGAATACTGAGCAGTGGTGCCACAGGATGCCAGAACAAGAAGTAAAGGCAGGAAAAGTGTCGTGCTCCGTTTCATATTATCGTCTCCTATCAATAAAAAGTTTTATCTTTGCGGTTACAAGTATGATGCCGCGAGGCAGATACCCGTTTTAATGCTTTAATTATTAGATGCAAATTTCTAAAAAAAACGCAGATTTTCAACAAGAATATGGCAAAAGAGGTAACCAAAAGATCCGATAATTATTCGCAATGGTATAATGATCTGGCACTTAAGGCCGACCTGGCGGAGCAGTCCGCCGTGCGCGGCTGCATGGTGATCAAGCCCTACGGCTATGCCATCTGGGAGAAGATGCAGGCCACGCTGGACGGCATGTTCAAGCGCACCGGCGTGCAGAACGCCTACTTCCCGCTCTTCATTCCGAAATCCTTCTTCAGCCGCGAGGCGGAGCACGTGGCGGGATTCGCCAAGGAATGCGCCGTGGTTACGCACCACCGCCTGATGAACGCCCCCGACGGGAGCGGCGTCGTGGTGGACCCGGATGCGAAGCTCGAAGAGGAACTGATCGTCCGCCCCACCTCCGAGACCATCATCTGGAGCACCTACAAGAACTGGATCACCTCCTGGCGCGACCTCCCCATCCTGTGCAACCAGTGGTGCAACGTGGTCCGCTGGGAGATGCGCACCCGCCTGTTCCTCCGCACCGCGGAGTTCCTCTGGCAGGAAGGCCATACCGCCCACGCCACCGCGCAGGAGGCCGAAGCGAAGGCCCACGAGATGGTGCAGGTGTATGCCAAGTTCGCCCGCGAGGTGATGGCCCTGCCGGTCATCGTCGGGCACAAGAGCCCGAACGAGCGCTTCGCCGGCGCCCTGGACACCCTCACCATCGAGGCGATGATGCAGGACGGCAAGGCCCTGCAGGCGGGCACCTCCCACTTCCTCGGCCAGAACTTCGCCAAGTCCTTTGACGTACAGTTCACCAACAAGGAAGGCAAGCAGGAATACGTCTGGGCCACGTCCTGGGGCGTCAGCACCCGCCTGATGGGCGCGCTGATCATGGCACACGGCGACGACAACGGCCTGGTGCTCCCGCCGAAGCTCGCCCCCATCCAGGTCGTGATGGTTCCCATCTACAAGACCGACGAGGAGCGCTCCGCCGTGCTCGGGAAGATGGCCGCCGTCAAGGCCGGCCTGGAGGAGCTCGGCCACAGCGTGAAGATCGACGACCGCGACACCCTCCGTCCGGGCTTCAAGTTCGCCGAGTGGGAGCTCAAGGGCGTGCCCGTCCGCCTCGCGATGGGCGCCCGCGACCTCGCCGCCGGCACCGTCGAGGTGGCCCGCCGGGACACCCTGACCAAGGAGACGATGGCCCTGGAGGGCATCGAGCGCCATATTTCCGGCCTGCTGGACGAGATCCAGCAGAACATCTACGACAAGGCCCTCGCCTTCCGCGACGCCAATGTCGAGAAGTGCGACGACTGGGAGGAGTTCAAGGCCAAGATCCAGACCGGCAAGTTCCTGCTCTGCCACTGGGACGGTACCGTCGAGACCGAACAGGCCATCAAGGACGCCACCAAGGCCACCATCCGCTGCATCCCGATGGACAGCTACGTCTGCGAGGAGGAAGGGAAGGACATCTTCTCCGGCAAGCCTTCGCATCGCCGCGTCGTATTCGCCATTTCGTATTGACCGTAAACCGTATAAAAAAGACATGAAAAAAGCACTTATCATCATCGCCGCCCTCTGCTTCGGCCTGAGCGCCGCACAGGCCCAGGACGACGTCCGGAAAGCCACCGCCGAAGCGGCCGCCGCCTTCTCCGAAGCGCAGGCCGAAGCCGTCGAACCGGCGCCTTCCTACTGGAAGAAATTCGCTACGTTCGACCTCGGTTTCAACCAGACCGCCCTCTGGAGCTGGGCGTCCGGCGGCTATAACAGCGCCACCCTGCGCGCCGGCATCGACGCAAACCTCAACTACGAGAAAGAACTCGCCAGCTGGACCAACCGCCTGCAGCTGATGTACGGCTTCCTGTGGTCCGCCGACAAGGAAAACCTGATCCAGAAGAGTACGGACCTGATGCAGCTGGAGAGCCGTTTCGGCTACAAGACCGCAGCGGAGAGCAAATGGAAATATACCGCCGACCTCACCTTCAAGTCGCAGTTTACCGACAGCTACGACTCCTACGTCCAGGGCGCCGACGGCAAGTGGACCGGGACCCTCAAGTCCGGCTTCTTCTCCCCCGGCTACCTCACCTTCGGTCTCGGTATGGCGTGGGACCCCACCCCGTGGTTCAGCGTCAACATCTCCCCGGTCACGGGCGGCTTCATCTTCTGCAACATCCCCGAACTCCGCAAGGGCTACGGCATGCAGCTCCGCAAGCCGGAACTGGACCCGCTCGTCTGGGACAACTACAACAGCCAGCTCTTCCAGTTGGGTGCCCAGATCAAGATGAACCTCAAGGCCTCCCTGAACGACGTCTTCACCTACGAGACGCAGCTGATCCTTTTCACGGACTACCTCAACCACCCGTTCGTGTGGAACCGTATCAACTGGGACAACAAACTGGGCCTGATGGTCGGCAAGTACATCAAGCTCGCCCTCGACACCTGGACCATCTACGACCCGATTGTGATCATCGCCAACAACAAGGGCGAGAACCCGACGCAGCGCGTGCAGTTCAAGGAGTTCTTCTCCATCAACTTCACCTACACCATCGGACAGAAATAGGATGGACCGCATCCTCCTCGCCGTCAGCGGCGGCATCGATTCGATGTACCTCGCAAACCGGGCCCCGGAACTATTCCCCGGAGCCCGGTTTGGCGTCGCGCACTGCAACTTCGGCCTGCGCGGGGAGGAATCCGACGGCGACGAAGCGTTCGTGCGCGCCTGGTGCGGACGGCGCGGACTCCCCTTCCACCTGAAACGTTTCGACACCCGCGCCTGGGCCGCGGAACACGGACAGAGCATCGAGATGGCGGCGCGCGAGCTGCGCTACGCCTGGTTCGACGAACTCTGCCGGGAGCACGGCTACGAGGCCGTGGCGGTGGCGCACAATGCCGACGACAACGCGGAGACGCTGATCCTCAACCTGTTGCGCGGGACCGGCACCCGCGGACTGCGCGGCATGGGCGACCGCGACCGGATCGTCCGCCCCCTGCTCGGCACCACCCGGGAGGAGATCCGCACCTGGATGCAGGAGCACGGCTGCGGGTGGCGGGAAGACAGCACCAACGCCGACAACGCGCCGAAACGCAACCGTATCCGCAACGAGGTCTTCCCCGCCTTCGCGCGGATCAATCCCTCCTTCGTGCGCACCCTGGGCGATGACATGCGCCGCTTCGCCCGGGTGGACGACATCGCTGACGCCTGGTTCCGCTCCGTGCGGGACGGCCTGACCGGGGAAGGCGGCGCCATCCGCATCCCGGCGGTGCTCGCCCTGGAGCACTGGGAATACGCCCTCTGGCGGCTCGTAGAGCCCTATGCGCTGAGCGGGCCCACCTTCGAGAAACTGGTCGCCCTGCTGCGGCGCTACCGCGAAGAACCGCGGGGCACCGTCACGATCGGCGGGAAGGTGTTCGAGGGGAACGGCACGGCACTCGTCATCGAGAACGAGTTGCTGATGCCTGTAAAATAATCTTATTCAATGATATAGACATCATCCCCGGGCTCCGCAAAGAAGAACTCTTCGCGGGCGTAGCGCTCGAGCGTGTCCCGGTTTTCCTTCATCATCTTGATCCGGCGGTCCAGCTCCTCGTTCTCGCGCTCCAGCTGCTCGATCTGGCGGCGCTGGCTGCCCAGCGTGAAACCCGCCTGCACCCAGTTGATGACATTGTCCTTCTTCAGGAAGAGGAAGAGGGCGAAGAGCGCGGTGGCGACGATGGCGTAGCGCAGGAAGGACCGCTGTTCCTTCCTGTTGCCGTCCTTGTCGCGGTTCCACAGGTCTTTGGAGTACTTCGCCATGATTATTTGCACAAAAATAGTTATTTTTGCGGAAGAAACAATCAACGCTGACATGAAACCTACACTTTTGGTCCTCGCTGCCGGAATGGGCAGCCGCTACGGCGGCCTGAAGCAGATGGACGGACTCGGCCCGAACGGCGAAACCATCATCGACTATTCCATCTACGACGCCGTCCAGGCCGGATTCGGCCGCGTCGTCTATATCGTCCGGGAGTACTTCCTCGAGCAGTTCAAGGAGACGGTCGCCCGCAAATACAGCCACGTCACCTGCACCGACGGCACCCCCCTCGAATTTACCTTCGTGACCCAGGAACTGGACAAGGTCCCCACCCGCTTCCTGCCCGTCAACCCGGAGCGCCAGAAGCCCTGGGGCACCGCCCACGCCGTGCTGATGGCCGCCGGCGTCATCCACGAACCTTTCGTCGTGATCAACGGCGACGACTACTACGGCAAGGAGTCCTTCCGCATCGCGGGCGACTGGTGCCGCGCCCACGCGGACAGCCAGGGCGTCTACGCCATCGTCGGCTTCGAACTGGACCACACCCTGAGCGAGTCCGGCGGCGTATCCCGCGGCATCTGCCATTACGATGCGCTCCAGCGCCTGACCGACGTGGTGGAGCACCTCAACATCCAGAAGGATGAGGACGGGGTCGTGCGCGGGGACAATTCCGTTACCGGCGAACACGTCGAACTGCGCGGCAGCGACCTCTGCTCGATGAACATGTGGTGCTTCACGCCCGACTGCTTCGAGAAGTGCGGCGTCCTGTTCGAGAATTTCCTGGAGCTGAACGGCCGGGAACTCAAGAAGGAATTCTACATCCCCTACGCCATCGACTGCCTGATCCGCGGCGGCGACGCCCGCTGCGACGTCCTTTCCACGCCGTCCCACTGGTTCGGCGTGACCTACAAGGAAGACCGCCCCGCCGTGGTCGAGAAGTTCGCCCAACTCGCCCGCGAAGGCGTTTACCCCACTCCCCTTTACGAATAAGACCATGGCAAGGCGCGTCAGACCCAGGAACTACCGTTTCCTGGAAAAATTCACCTGGTATGTCCCCAACGTGGCGGAACTGTTCATCCTCCTTGCCGTCTTCCTGCTGGGCGCCCTGGTGGCCAACATCGTCGTCCTGCCCTTCGTCGCCATCCTCGGCCAGGAGTCCGGCATGGAATACGGCACGCTCGTCTCCTATCCGCTGATGTTCATCCCGGCGATGATCTACGCCAGCGTCAAGAGCCGAAACAACAGCTTCACCCGCAACGGCCGGAAACTGGACAGCCGCCACTTCAGCCCGCTGGGCGGCGCCCTGTGCGCCCTGTTCGTGGTGCTCGCCACCCTCGCCCTGGCCTTCTGCGTGGAGCCGCTTCTCGCGCTGCTGCCCGAGATGCCGGAGGCATTGGAGGAACTGCTCAAGGGGATGACGCAGGACGGAAGCATATTGATCAACTTCCTTACCGTCAGTATTTTCGCCCCGTTTTTCGAGGAATGGCTCTGCCGCGGCATGGTCCTGCGCGGACTGCTCGGAAACGGTGTGAAGCCCGTTTGGGCCATCATCATCTCCGCCCTGTTCTTCGCCTTCATCCACCTGAACCCCTGGCAGGCCCTGCCGGCCTTCCTGCTCGGCTGCCTGTTCGGCTACGTCTATTACAAGACCGGTTCGCTCCGGCTCACGATGCTGATGCACTTCGCCAACAACACCTTCTCCCTGGTGTTCTCCAACATCGACGCGTTCAAGGAAGCGGAGAGTTTCATGGACATCCTGCCGGGAATGGCCTACTGGATCATCTTCTTCGCCTGCATCCTGCTGCTGGTGCTTATCATCCGCTCGTTCGCGCGCATCCCGGAAGAGCACAAGGACGGCAACATGGACCCCGTACCCGCGCTGTTCTCCGAAGAATAGCGGATTCAGATTCCCGCCAGGGTCTTCCTGGCAGCAGCGACATCGTGCACCCTGAGTATATCCGCCCCGTGCTCCAGCGCGAGGCGGTTTGCCTTTTCCGTATCCCCGCCCGTGAAGCGCTTGTCGGCGGCACCGATGAGGATGGGCCGCCCGAAGGCCCGCAGGACCTCCAGCTTTTCCAGGATCTCCCAGTTCTGCTCCGCCGTCTTGGCAAAGCCCAGGCCAGGATCCAGGATCCAGTCCGTGATGCCCGCCCGCTCCGCCTTCCGGGCGAACTCCGTGAAATAAGCCGTCAGGGCCGGCAGGATGCCGTCCGGATACGCGGTCTGCGCATCCATCGTACACGGATTGCCCCGTTTGTGCATCGCCACGTAAGTCAGGCCCAGGCGCCCGACCGTTTCCAGCATGTCGGGGTCGTCCTCGCCGGCGGAGATGTCGTTCACCCAGAAGGGGCCGGCGGCGGCGAAAACCCGGCGGACGATTTCCGCGCGGGTGGTATCCACCGAAAGGGGGACGCCGCGGTCCCAGGCACGCACCACGGGAGAGAGGCGGCGCCATTCCTCCCGCAGGCTCACATCCGCGGCGCCCGGGCGCGTGGACACGGCCCCCAGGTCAATCAGGTCCGCCCCGGCGTCCAGCAGCAGGCGGACCCGGTCCGCCGCCTCGCGGGCACGGACCCGGCTCGGAGCGAAAAAGGAATCCGGGGTCAGGTTGACGACAGCCATGATCTTTGCCATAGTACAAAAATAAGCAAAACTCCGAAAAATGCGGAAGATTGCTTATATTTGTAGGGTTATGCTCATCGTTTTGGAAGGCCTGGACGGAGCGGGCAAGTCCACCCAGGTTAAAATGTTCCGGGAATACCTGGAGTCCGTCTGCCCCCGGCTGGAATACATCCATTTCCCGCGTTACGACGCCCCCGTGTACGGCGCGCTGATCGGGAAGTTCCTGCGCGGCGGCTTCGGCTCGATCGAGCACGTACATCCGCAGTTGGTCGCCCTCCTCTTCGCGGAGGACCGCCACGACGCGGCTCCGCAGATCCGCCGGACGCTGCGCGAAGGCGGCACCGTGCTGCTGGACCGCTATGTCTATTCCAACATCGCCTACCAGTGCGCGAAGCTCTCCCGGACCGACGAAGCCGAGGAACTGCGCGAATGGATCAACAACACCGAATACGGGCAGTTCGACCTCCCGCGGCCGGACCTCAACATCTTCCTGGACGTTCCCATCGGCTTCGTGGAGAAGAGCCTTGCAGCGCAGCGCGGCGGCGCCGACCGCAGTTACCTGCGCGGCCGCCAGGACATCCACGAGGCGGACATCGACTTCCAGCGGCGCGTACGCGACATGTACCGCCGCCAGGCCGCCCTGGACCCGCATTTCATCCCCGTGGACTGCAGCGACGCCGAAGGCGGGATGCTGCCTCCGGAAGACATTTTCCTGAAAATCAAGACCGTCTATGAGAGTTATCCGAAGGATTAGCGCCGTCCTGATCGGCTTCGTCCTGTTCCTGGCGGGCGTCCTCAAGTTGATGGATCCCGTGGGGGCGCGACTCGTGGTGGAGGAATACCTGAAGTTCATGCACCTCGACTTCCTGACGGGCATCTCCGGCCTCATCGGCTCGGGCATGGCCCTGCTGGAAACCCTGCTGGGCGCCGCCCTCATCACGGGCGTCTGGCGCAAGGTGGTGGCCGTCGTCACCGGCGTGGTGCTGGGTTTCTTCACCATCCTGACCTTCTTCCTCTATATCAGGAATCCCCGGATGGACTGCGGCTGCTTCGGCGAGGCCATCCACCTGACGCACCTGCAGAGCCTGCTCAAGAACGTCGTCCTGATGGTCCTCTGGGCCATTGCCTGCCTGCCGCTGCGCAAGCAGGAACAGACGCGCAAGATCAAATATGTCAGCTTCCCGATCGTCGCCATCTCCGTCTGCCTCTTCCTGCTCTACTCCTCCCTGTCCATCCCGCTGGTGGAGTTTACCCCGTTCAAGGCCGGCACCGAACTGATGCTCCCGGAAGACATCGAGGACCCGACCGACGAGAATGCGCCCACCCTGTCGCTGAGCGACGCCGCCGGCGAGTACGTGGACGAGATGCTGATGGAAGGCGACCTGCTGGCCGTTTCGGTCTATGCCCCCGAGAAACTCGGCCCGCAGGAGTGGGAGAAAATCGAAAACCTGATGCGCAACGCCGCCGGCCTGGGCTACACCCCGCTGGTGTTGGCCGCCTCCACGCCGGAAGCGATGGAAGAGACGGTCTCCTCCCCCGGCATCCTGTCCGCCACCTATTTCGCGGACCGCAAGAAACTCCTCACCCTGAACCGCTCCAACGGCGGCGCCGCCTATATCCAGGACGGCCTGATCGTCACGAAATGGGGCATCCGCCGCCTGCCGGACGAGCAGAAACTCGCCGAACTCGCCTCCATCGACGTGACGGAGTCGCTCCTGGCGGAGAACAACGGCGACCGCCTGAAGTTCCAGGCGTTCCTGCTCTATGTATTCGCGGTGATGCTACTGCTGTAGGAAAGCGCGGATGCCGGCGATGTCTTCCTTCTCAAAGGACTTCTGCTCGCCGGAAGCGAGGTTCTTCAGATTCACGATCCCCTGCTCCATCTCGGAAGCCCCGGTGATGGAAAGGAACGGAATGGCCTTGCGCACCGCATAATCAAACTGCTTCTTCAGCTTCGCAGCGTCCGGGTAGAGTTCCACGGACACCCCTTCCGAGCGCAGCGCGGCGGCGACGGGCAGCAGGTAGCGCACCTCGTCCGCGCCCATGTTCGCAAACAGCAGCGTGGCCGAGCCGCCCAGGTCCGCGGGGAACTTGTCCAGCCCTTTCAGCACGTCGTAGATGCGGTCGGCACCGAAGCTCACGCCCACCCCGGACATGTCGGGCAGGCCGAAGATGCCGGTGAGGTTGTCGTAGCGGCCGCCGCCGCAGATGCTGCCGATCTGCCAGTCCAGGGCCTTGACCTCGAAGATGGCGCCGGTGTAGTAATTGAGGCCGCGCGCCAGCGAAAGGTCGATAAAGCTTCGCCGCGGCAATCAGGCCGAACAGCTCCTCCAGCTCGTCCAGACCCTTCATTCCGATTTCGGAAGCGCCCATCAGGGCACGCATCCGCGCGAGTTTCTCCTCCGTTCCGCCGCTCAGCGTCAGCACCGGCTCGAGAACCGCGATGGCGGCGTCCGTGAGGCCCTTTTCACGCATTTCATCCTTGACGGCGTCCAGGCCGATCTTGTCCAGCTTGTCGATGGCCACGGTGATGTCCACCACCTTGTCCGGGAAGCCGCAGATCTCCGCCAGGCCGGTCAGGACCTTGCGGTTGTTGATCTTGACGAGCACGCGCACGCCCAGCTTCGCGAACACCGCGTCCACGATCTGGACCAGTTCGAGTTCGCACAGCTGGCTACGGGAGCCGATGGCGTCCACGTCGCACTGGTAGAACTCGCGGTAGCGGCCCTTCTGCGGGCGGTCCGCCCGCCAGACCAGCTGGATCTGGAAACGCTTGAACGGGAAGGACAACTCGCCCTGGTGCTGCACGACGAAGCGCGCGAAGGGCACCGTGAGGTCGTAGCGCAGGCCTTTCTCGCACACCTGAGGGGTGAGGGGTTTTTCGAAATCCGCGCCGGCAAAGGCGTCGCCGGAGTTCAGGATGCGGTACAGGAGCTTGTCCCCTTCCTCCCCGTATTTGCCGAGCAGGGTGGAGAGGTTCTCCATCGCGGGGGTCTCGATCTGCGCGTAGCCGTAGCTGCGGAAAACGGAACGGACCGTGTCGAAGATGTAGTTCCGCTCGGCCGCCTCGCGCGGGCCGAAATCGCGGGTTCCCTTTGGGATGGAAGGTTTCTGTGCCATCGTTTTTGTATTAGTTTTGCAAATTTACTACTTTTGCCAAAATATCCTTTTTCCGATGAAAGATTTTGTCAAAATGGTACTTGCCGTGATCTGCGGCATTTTGATTTTGAGTATCGTCAGCTTCTTCCTGACCTTCGCGATGATCGGCGCGATGGCCGCCGCCGGCAGCGGCAAGCCCGTCCTCCCCAAATCCGGCGTCCTTTCCCTGGACCTCTCCAAGGTCGTGATCGCCGAGCAGTCTCAGGACGGCGGCTCCCTGGGCAGCGTCAATCCCGCTTCGCTGTTCGCAGGCGGCGAGGCGCCCGCCGACATCATCGGCATCTGGGATGCCGTGCAGGCCGTGAACGCCGCCGCCGAGGACCCGGCTGTCAAATATATCTTCCTCCGCACGGACGGCAATGCCTCCGGCGTAACGGCGCTCGGCGAGCTTCGCGTCGCCCTGGAGCGCTTCCGCACCGCCAGCGGCAAGCCGGTCGTGAGTTATATGGAATCCCCCGGCAGCGCGAGCCTGTATCTCGCTTCCGTGTCCGACAAGATCTATATGAACTCCAGCCTGGGCCTGACCCCGCAGTTCACCGGCGTGGGCTCGCAGATGTACTTCCTGGGCGACCTGCTTAAGCGCGTGGGTGTGAACGTGCAGTTGATCCGCCACGGCAAATACAAGTCCGCCGGCGAGATGTATACCCGCAGCAGCGCCAGCCCCGAGAACCGCGAGCAGTACCAGCGGATGATCGACTCGATGTGGGAGGTGCTCGGCGCGACGATCGCCGAGAGCCGCGGCATCACCGTCGATGACCTGGATGCCGCCATCGAGGGACTTAAGCTGCGCCTGCCGCAGGATTTCGTGGACTGCCGGCTCGTGGACGAACTGCTCGACCGCAAGGGCCTGGAAGACAAGCTCGCCACCCTCGCCGTCGTCGACAAGTATAAGGACATCAAGTGGATCGCATTCAAGGACTACGTCGATGCGAAGGTCCTTCCCGGCAAGGCGAAGCAGAAGATCGCCGTGATCTACGCCGACGGCGAGATCATCGACGGCAAGGGCAAGACCGACATCGCCGGCGACCGTTTCGCCTCCGTCATCGCCAAGGTCGCGGCCGACTCCACCGTGAAGGCCGTGGTGCTCCGCGTCAACTCCCCGGGCGGCAGCGTGACCGCTTCCGAGAAGATCAAGAACGAACTGGACCGCCTCCAGGAGGTCAAGCCCCTCGTCGCATCCTATGGCGACTACGCCGCATCCGGCGGCTACTGGATCTCCAACCGCTGCGACAAGATCTTCTCCGACGCCACCACCCTCACCGGATCCATCGGCGTGTTCGGCCTGGTACCCGACTTCTCCGGCACCGCCAAGGATATCGCCCACGTGGGCGTGGAAAGCGTCACCTCCCACAAGCACGGCGACATGTTCGGGCTGATGCGGCCCCTGGACGCCGAGGAATACGACTTCATGCTCTCGGGCATCGAGGCCGTGTACGACCGCTTCACCACCCTCGTGTCCGAAGGCCGCGGCATTCCCAAGGAAACCGTGGACGAGATCGGCCAGGGCCGCGTCTGGACCGGCGCCGACGCGCTCAAGATCAACCTCGTGGACGAGATCGGCACCCTGGAGGACGCCATCCGCTATGCCGCCACGGCGGCCGGCGATCCGGACCTCGCCAAGTGGAACGTGAAGGGCTATCCCAAGCCGCTGAGCCCTATGGAGCAGTTCCTCGAGATGGTCGGGAACGCCCCCAAGGACGAAGATGTGCTGGTGTCCGCGCTCAGGAAGATCACCAAGCCGCAGGTCTTCGCCCGCATGGACACCGACATCCGGATCCGATAGCTTTCCGCCTGCCGGCCCGGCCGAAAATTTGGAAAGTCAAAAATTATTGCTACCTTTGCAGTCCCAAACATCGCGGGATAGAGCAGTTGGTAGCTCGTCGGGCTCATAACCCGGAGGTCGGTGGTTCGAGTCCGCCTCCCGCTACTAAACGAAGAACAGCAGCCTTTCAGGTTGCTGTTCTTCGTTTCTCCGCCTTGAGGGGGCGCTGCCCCCTTATCCGCTCACTTCGCCTGACGCTCCGTTCGCTACCCCCGCGGCTCCCGACCTACCGACATCGCGCTTCGCGCTCCGTCCCGGTCTCCGCCGGGCGGTCTGAGGACCGCCTTCTCTTCACTCCTCCTTCCCGACGCACGGCTCACGGCGCCTCGGCCCTCCGGGCCTCGTATTCCCATTGTCCCTACGCCAGCAATTCGCGCATTGTTCTGGGGAAGGTCTCTTTTTAAGGGCCGGACCTTCCCCGCTCATTCTGCCCCCTGAGGTACTGTAGGCCATATTTACCGGGGAAGGTGTCACGGTT
>CACWOH010000022.1 GCA_902762435.1 uncultured Bacteroidia bacterium
TTCTTGGCCTCGTTGAGCACCTGGTTCACCAAGGTGCGCTGCGTCTGGTAGAGCCGCTCCACATAGGGGCGGAACTCCATGAACTGCGCCTCGTCGGCTTCGTTGCGCGTGATCGGACCGGAGATGATGAGCGGGGTCCGGGCGTCGTCGATGAGCACGGAGTCCACCTCGTCCACAATGGCAAAGTGGTGCTTGCGCTGCACCAGGTCCTCCTGGGTGATCGCCATATTGTCTCGCAGGTAGTCGAAGCCGAACTCGTTGTTCGTGCCGAAGGTGATGTCGCACTCGTAGGCCTTGCGGCGGGGGTCGGAGTTGGGCTGGTGCTTGTCGATGCAGTCCACGGACAGGCCGTGGAACATATACAGCGGGCCCATCCACTCGGAGTCACGCTTGGACAGGTAGTCGTTCACGGTCACCATGTGCACGCCCTTGCCGGCCAATGCGTTGAGGAACACGGGAAGGGTGGCCACGAGGGTCTTGCCCTCGCCGGTGGCCATCTCCGCGATCTTGCCCTGGTGCAGGGCGATGCCGCCGATCAGCTGGACGTCGTAGTGGACCATGTCCCAGGTGATCTCGTTGCCGCCGGCCACCCAGTGGTTGCGGTACACGGCCTTGTCGCCCTCAATGTCCACGAAGTCGTGGTTCACGGACAGGTCGCGGTCGAACTGGGTCGCGTTGACGGTGATGGTCTCGTTCTCCTTGAAGCGGCGGGCCGTGCTCTTGACGATGGCGAAGGCCTCCGGGAGGATCTCGTCGAGCGCCTTCTCGATGGCCTCGTCCTCCTCCTTGACCAGCTTGTCGGACTCACCGGCCAGTTTCTCTTTTTCGGACACGGGAATGTCCTTGTCCAGCTCCAGCTTGATCTCGGCGATACGGGCCTCGAAGGGGGCCTCCACCTCCTGCAGGCGGGCCCGGAGGGCCGCCGAACGGGCGCGGATATCGTCGTCGGAGAGGGCGTCTATTTCAGGATATACGGCAAGGATCTTGTCCAGGGTGGGCTTCACGGCTTTGTAGTCCCGATCGGACTTGGAGCCGAAGAGCTTGCCAATGACGGATGCGAGTGACATATTGACAGTTTATTTGTTTCTAATCGTTTTACAGGCGCGCGTAAGCGCATAATTGTGCAAAGATACTGAATTGTCCCGTCATTCGCAAAAACCCTGCCTGTCAGCGTCACGTCCGCTTCGGGATGCGCCTTGCCGTACCGATGGCGCCGGTCGGGCAGACCAGCAGGCATAGGTGGCAGCCCACGCACTTCGTGCCGACGACCTTCGGCTGGCGGTCCGCCCCGAAGGTGATGGCCTGGTGCCCGCCGTCCCGGCAGGAAATGTAGCAGCGGCCGCAGCCGATGCACTTTTCGCGGTCCACCGTCGGGAACGCCATCGTGTCGCGGTCCAGGTCGGCGGGACGCACGAAACTGTCCACCAGGGTACCGACCAGGTCCTCCACGCAGCTGACTCCCTGCTCCGCCATATAGTTCCGCAGACCGTCCGTCAGGTCGTCGATGATACGGTAGCCGTATTGCATCACGGCAGTGCAGACCTGAAGGTTCCGGCAGCCCAGTTGGATGAACTCCAGGCCGTCGCGCCAGGTCTCGATCCCGCCGATGCCGCTGATCTGCAGGTTCTTCATCACGGGATTCTTGGCCATCTCCAGGATGAAGCGCAGCGCGATCGGCTTGACGGCCCGGCCCGAATAACCGGAAATGACCCGCTTGCCGGACACTTCCCCGCCCAGGGTCACGGACTTGATGGTGTTGATGGCGGAAATGCCGGCGGCTCCGGAGAAATAAGACGCCATGGCCACCTTCGTAATCGACGCCACGTTCGGCGTCATCTTCGGAATCACCGGGATGGAAACCGCGTCCTTCACGTACGCCGTATAGAACGAAACCATCTCGGCGCTCTGCCCCACGTCGCTGCCCATCCCGGCCAGACGCATCTGGGGGCAGGAGAAATTCAGCTCGACGGCGTCCACGCCGGCGGCCTCGGCCCGCTTCGCGAGGTCGATCCACTCCTCCTCCCGGCTGCCCATGATGGAAGCCACGATGATCTTGGTCGGATAATTCCGCTTCAGCCGGCGCAGGATCTCGAAATCGGTCTCGGGCGGATTCTCGGAAAGCTGCTCCATGTTGCGGAAACCCGCGAAGCCCCGCTTCTCGTCGTACAACGCATCGAAGCGCGGCGACACCTCCTTGATTTCCTGCAGGCAGATGGTCTTGTAGAACACGCCCGCCCAACCGGCCTCCAGCGCCGCCGACACCATCTCATAATTGGTGCAGACGGCCGACGAAGCCAGGAAGAAGGGATTCTCGCAGTGCAGGCCGCAGAAGTCGATTTCCAGCGAAGGGTTTCCGCCCGCCCCGTCCACGGCCGGCAGCGAAGCGGCCAGCTCGCGCAGGCGGACCGGACGGTCGTAATGGATGCAGGCCGCCTCCGCCGCCGCCAGGTCCGCCTCCGAACAGGGCGCGAACCATTTCGCGGCGCCGGCCGTATTATCGAAACGGAGGGCACGTACGCCCCGGGCGGGATCCCCGGCCCGGCAGGCCGCCGTGCACGGCGCATCCGCGCACAACAGGCAGCGCGCGGCCTCTTCTTGCAGATGGAGTCTCTTTTGCATAGGGATGGATGTCTTTTAAGTTCTGATTACCAGCGCCCGTAGTGGATCCGGGCAGGGTCCCACTTGTCCTTCGGCTGCTCGTCGCCGGCCGGGTAACCCACAGGCACGATCGAGTACGGGATCACCGTGTCTGGCAGGCCCAGCGCCTTCTTGGGCGGCATGTACCGGTCCTTGTAGGGATAACTGGCCGTCCACACGGCGCCCAGGCCCAGGCTCTCGGCGGCCAGCAGGAGGTTCTCCGTGGCGGCGCCGAGGTCGTCGCGCCAGGTGCCGTTCGGCTGCACGACCGGCTCGCCCCCGCCGCGCGGGGTACGGGTCACCGTCGTGTCGGCGCACAGCACGAACACAGCCGCGGACTGCTTGAACTTGTCCATGTTGAAGTTGCCTGCAAAGATGGTTTCATACTCCGAGGGATCGGTCAGCACGACGAAACTCCACGGCTGGACGTTGCTTCCGGACGGAGCGGCCATCGCCGCGCGGAGCAGGGTGTTGATCTGCTCTTCCGTCAGTTTCTGGTCCGTATAACTGCGGACACTCTTGCGGCTGAGGATGTTGTCCATCACGGCGTCCACGTTCGAAACGGGCACGGGGCCGGCGCAGCCGCAGACCAGCGCCGCGGCCGCCAGCAGGCGAACAAAAGATTTGTAAATCATCGTATTGGCGTTTATTTCACTGTGATATTGGTCTTGACCGATGCATAGGCGGAGCTGACGCTGAGGGTGGCGATGCCGGGCTCGCCGCGCAGGGAGCGGACCACCGCGAGCGCCTTGCCGCTGAACAGGGCCTTGTCGGCGCCCTTCAGGGACAGGGTGTCGGCGGCGTTGCCGTTGTCCACGCCGAAGAGCTCGCCCGCCCCGTCCACGCTGAAGTGCAGCAGGTCGGTGGCGGTGGGCACCACGCGGCCGTCGGCATCCAGCGCCTCGACGGTCACGTACGAGAGGTCGTAGCCGTCGGCGGAGATGGTGCGCCGGTCGGGCGTCAGGCGGAGCGAGACCGGCTCGCCGGCGGTGTAACGGGCTTCCCGGGCCACTTCGCGGCCGTCTTTATAGGACACCGCCTCGATCTTGCCGGGGCGGAAGGGAACGGCGAGCCACTCCGCATGGAGCCGGTCGCGGGTCTTGGACTTGCGTCCCAGGGACTCCCCGTTCACGAACAGTTCCACCTCGTCGGCGTTGTTGTAGTAGGCCCACACGTCCACCGGCTCGCCTTCCTGCCAGTTCCAGTGCGGGAAGAGGTGCAGCACGGTCTTGTCCGTCCACTCGGACTGGTAGAGCCAGTAGGCGTCCTTCGGGAAGCCGGCCAGGTCCACCACACCGAAGTAGGAGCTGCGCGAAGGCCAGCCGTAGGGCGTCGGCTCGCCAAGGTAGTCGAAGCCCGTCCAGATGAAGGTCCCGGCGATGAAGTCGCGGTCGCGCACGGCGATCCAGGCATCCTCGTGGAAATCGGCCCAGGGGGCGCTGCACGCATCGTAGGCCGTCACCTGGTGGTCCCAGTCCACCTCGTCTTCGGCCGTGTACTGCCAGCCCCGGCTCGGGAGCTTGACCTTCCGGGTGGAAGGCTGGAAGTAGATGCCGCGGCTGTTCAGCGAGGAGACGGTCTCGGAGCCGATGAGCGGCTTGCCCGGGAACCATACGCGGCAGGAATCATACAGCTGCGGGTGGTAGTTGAAACCATAGACGTCCAGGGCGCCGCTGCGCAGCAAGTTGTTGCCCGGCCACACGCCGTTGCAGCCCGCCGTGATGGCCCGGGTGGTGTCGAGGTCCCGGATCAGCTGGGCCATGTGCCTGGTCAGCAGGACGTTGGGATTGTTCTCGTCCGGGTCGCTCTGCCCCAGGGAATGGATGAAATTCAGCAGGTCGTTGGCCTGTTCCGGCGTCAGGTTGGCGATATCGTCGTTGCTGGAGTCGCTCTGTTCGAGGATCTCGTTGCCCACGCTCCACATCACCACCGACGGGTGGTTCCGGTCACGCCGCACGAAATCCTGCACGTCACGCACGTGCCATTCGTCGAAGAAACGGGCGTAGTCGTAGCGCGTCTTGCGCTTGCGCCACATGTCCATCGCCTCGTCCATCACCAGCAGGCCCATCTCGTCGCAGAGGTCGAGCAGTTCCGGCGCGGGCGGATTGTGAGAGGTGCGGACGGCGTTGACGCCCATGTCCTTGAGGATCTGGAGTTCGCGCTGGAGCGCCCGGGGATGCACGGCGGAGCCCAGGCAGCCCATGTCGTGGTGCAGGCAGACGCCGAGCATCTTGACCGGACGGCCGTTCAGGAAGAATCCCCGGTCGGCGTCCCAGGCGGTGGTCCGCACGCCGAAGCGCACGTCCCGGCAGTCCCGCATCTGCCCGGCGGACACGCTCACGCGGGCGGTATAAAGGTAGGGGTCGTCCACGTCCCAGCGGTGCGGCCGGGGCAGTTCCAGCGCCGTTTCGGCGGATGCCGTGCCACCGAAAGCGGACCGGGCGACGGTCCGTCCGCGGGCGTCCAGCAGACGGACCTCGTAGTCGAGCTTCTGCCCGGAAGCGGCGCCCTCCGTCTCCACCTGCACGACCACGGTCGCCCGCCCGTCGGAAATCTCCGTGGGCTGCACGTAAATGCCGTTGTAGGCGATGCGCACGGGGTCGGAAACCACCAGGCGCACGTTGCGGTAGATGCCGCAGCCGGCGTACCAGCGGGAGTTGGGCTGGTCGGCGTTGTCGCAGCGGACCGCGATCAGGTTCTCTCCGGGCGTCAGCCAGGGCGTAATGTCGTAGCAGAAGGAGCTGTAGCCGTAGGGCCGCGTGCCCGCATCGTGCCCGTTCACGTACACGGTGCTGTTCATGAACACGCCGTCGAACTCGATGCGCACGGACTTCGCCGCATGGCCGTCGGGAGCGAATACGCCTTCCGGCGCAAGGAAACGCTTGCGGTACCAACCGATGCCGCCGGGCAGGGCGCCGCCGCTGGGCGTGGAGGGGTTGTCGGCGGAGAATTCCCCCTCGATGCTCCAGTCGTGGGGCAGGTGCAGGCTGCGCCAGGCGCCGTCGTCGAAGGACGCCTCCGCGAAAGCGGGGTCGTCACCCAGGGTGAACTTCCAGTCGAAATTGAAGTCGGCACCGCGCCCGAGGCCCGTCTTGGGCTGGCAGGCGCACAACAGTGCGACCAAAGGGAGGATGGTTATCAGTAAGCGTTTCATAACTGCAAAGATAACAAAAAACCGGCAGGGCCATACGGTCCTGCCGGTTCCATTCAAGCGGCAATGCTTATTTCGCCTTCTGGCGGGAACGCCACAGCGCGGACATCTCCTCGAGCGTCTTGCCCTTGGTCTCGGGCACCAGGCGCCACACGAACAGGGCGGCCAGCAGGCACATCACGCAGTAGAGACCGTAGGTGAAAGCCGGACTCCAGCTGTAGAGCGGCACGAAGGTGGAGCTCACGATGAAGTTCGAAATCCACTGGAAGGCCACGGCGATGGCCACGGCGGCGCCGCGGATCGTGTTCGGGAAGATCTCGGAGATGAGCACCCAGCAGATCGGACCCCAGCTGAACATGAAGGACGCGGAGTAGATCATGATGCTGAGCACGCCGATGATGCCGGGCACGCCCGGAACCGCGTCGGCCAGGGCCACGCCGAGGGCGCCGAGGGCCATGCCCAGGGAGCCCGTGATCAGCAGCGGCTTGCGGCCGAGCTTCTCCACGGTGAAGATGGCGACCAGCGTGAAGCTGATGTTCACGATACCCATCAGGACCGTCTGCGTCATCGGATTGCCCATACCCATCGAATCGAAGATGCGCGGCGCGAAGTACAGCACGGCGTTGATGCCGACGAACTGCTGGAACACGCTGAGCATGCAGCCGATGAAGATCACCAGGAAGCCGTACGCCATCAGCTTCTCCTTCTTCTCCACGACGGTGTTCTTGATGTCGGAGAGGATCTGGGAAGCCATGGTGGAGCCGTTGATGCGCGTAAGCACGTGCAGTGCCTTGCTGTCCTGGCCGGACATCACAAGGTAACGCGGCGTCTCGGGCACGAGGAGGATCAGCAGGGTGAACAGGCCGGCCGGCACGCATTCGGAGCCGAACATCAGACGCCAGCCCACCTGGTTCGTCCACTCCACGACCGCCGGGTCGTTCTTGTGCGACTGCAGGATGAGGAAGTTCACGAAGTACACGACCAGCTGGCCGAAGATGATCGCGAACTGGTTCCAGGACACGAGCGTGCCGCGCTTGTTGGCCGGGGCCACCTCGGCGATGTACATCGGGCAGATGGCGGAAGCCATACCCACACCGATGCCGCCGAGCACGCGGTAGAGGTTGAACGCCACCCAGAGGGACTGGGTCGGGACGCCCTTCTCGAAGAAGAGGAACTCCGGATAGTAGGAACCGGCGGCACTCAGGAAGAAGCAGACGCCTGCGAAGAACAGGCTCTTCTTACGGCCGAACTTGCCGGCGAACAGACCGGAGAGCGCGCTGCCGATGATACAGCCGATCAGCGCGCTGGAGGACGTGAAGCCGTGCAGGAATTCCGTATAGGTGAAGTCCTTGGCGCCCTCGAAGAACGCCTGAAGGCCTCTCTCCGCACCGGAGATCACGGCCGTATCGTATCCGAACAGCAGGCCGCCGAGAACGGCGACGAGCACGATCGAAAACAGATACGAGGCGGATCCCTTTTCTTGTGTTGCCGCTGCCATTACTACTTCGCGTAGAGGTTCAGGATCGTTTCGTAGAGCTCCTGCTTGCCGGACGCAGCCACGACCTCACCCTTCTGCTTGGCATAGTCGTAGAGTTCCTCAAGCGTAGCCTTGCCATCCTCGAACTTCTTGCCGAGGCCGCTGTCGAAGGAAGCGTAGCGATCCTTGACCATCTTGGGAAGCGGGCTCTCCTCGAGCACGGCGGCCGCGTTGAGCAGGGCGTGGGCCATGGCGTCCATGGCGCTGATGTGCGCGATGAAGATGTCATCAGGATCCGTGGAGGAGCGACGGAGCTTGGCGTCGAAGTTGGTACCGCCGTCCTTGAAGCCGCCGTTGCGGATGATCTCCATCATGGCGATGGTGAGGTCGTACGGGTCCACGGGGAACTGGTCGGTATCCCAGCCGTTCTGGGCGTCGCCGCGGTTGGCGTCGATGGAACCCAGGAAGCCGTTGTCGACAGCCACGGTGAGCTCGTGCTCGAAGGTGTGGCCGGCCAGGGTGGCGTGGTTCACCTCGATGTTCACCTTGAAGTCCTTGTCAAGGCCGTTGGCGCGCAGGAAACCGATCACGGTCTCGGTGTCGACGTCGTACTGGTGCTTGGTCGGCTCCATCGGCTTCGGCTCGATGAGGAAGGTACCCTTGAATCCCTTGGCACGGGCATAGTCGCGGGCCGCGGTGAGCATCTTGGCCAGGTGGTCCTTCTCACGCTGCATCTGGGTGTTCAGCAGGGTGTAGTAGCCTTCACGGCCGCCCCAGAACACGTAAGCGGTGCCGCCCAGCTTGATGGTGGCGTCGATGGCGTTCTTGATCTGGAGGGCAGCACGGGCGACGATGTCGAACTGCGGGTTGGTGGCGGCGCCGTTCATATAGCGCTTGTTGCCGAACACGTTGGCGGTGCCCCAGAGGTTCTTGATGCCGGTCTCCTTCTGCTTCTCCACCAGGTAGTCGGTGATGTCCTTCATGCGGGCCTCGTACTCGGCGATGTCCTCGCAGTCCTCCACCAGGTCGATGTCATGGAAGCAATAATACTCGATACCCAGCTTCTGCATGATCTCGAAGCCGGCGTCCGCCTTAGCCTTGGCGCGGCAGTAAGGGCACTCGCCCTTGTCCCACTCATAGCTGCGGGTCTGGCCGCCGAAGGGGTCGCCGGAGGCCTGGCCCAGGGTGTGCCACCAGGCCATGGCGAACTTGAACCAATCCTTCATCTTCTTGCCGCAGACGACCTGCTCGGCATTGTAATAATGGAAAGCGAGGGGGTTCTTGGACTCCGGACCCTCGAATTTGATTTTCCCAATACCAGGGAAGTACTCTTTGTTTGCCATAATGTTAGTGTTGAATAATTATTTGAGTGAATTATTGAGTTCTTGCTTCCAGCGGCCGTAAGCGACCTCCAGCGGCTGCTTCCAGTCCGCCTCGGGCTCGATGACGTCCAGCCGTTCCAGGGTGGCGAACGCCTCGTCCGTGGACTTGTAGATGCCGGCTCCCAGCGCGGCGCCGCGGGCGGCGCCCAGGGAACCGTCGGTGTCGAACAGCTCTATGCGCGCGTCGCAGAGTGTGGCGAGGGTCGAACGGAACAGCGGGCTCAGGAACATGTTCGCCTTGCCGGCGCGGATGACGTCCGGCTGCAGGCCCATGTCCTTCATGATGTCGATGCCGTAACGGAAAGAGAAGGCGATGCCCTCCTGGACGGCGCGCAGGATGTGCGCCTTGCCGTGCCGGACCAGGTCCACGCCGACCAGCCGGGCGCCGGTGGTGCGGTTCGCCAGGACCCGCTCCGCGCCGTTGCCGAACGGCAGGACCAGCAGGCCGTCGGCGCCCACGGGAGCCGTGGCGGCCAGGTCGTTCATCTGCGGATAGGAAAGCTCCGGGGAGATGTTGCGGTGCGCCCAGGAGTTCATGATGCCGGTGCCGTTGATGCAGAGCAGCACACCCAGTCGCGGCTCGCCGACCGTAGCGGAAGTGACGTGCAGGAAGGTGTTCACGCGGGACTGCGGATCGGCCTTCGGCTGGTCCGTCACGCCGTACACCACGCCGCTGGTGCCGCCCGTTGCGGCGATCTCGCCCGGCTTCAGGACGTCCAGCGAGAACGCGTTGTTCGGCTGGTCGCCGGCGCGGTAGGAGACGGGCGTGCCGGCCGGGATGCCCAGTTCCTCCTGGATGGCGGGGGTAACGACGCCCTGCTCGCCGATGGCCTGCACCACCGGGCAGAACTTGTCGGACTCGATGCCGTAGTAGTCCGCCACGAAGTGGGCGCGGCGCATGTCGGCGAAATCCCAGAGGATACCCTCGGACATGCCGGTGGCCGTGGTCGTGGCCTCGCCCGTGAGGCGGTAGGCGATGTAGTCGCCCGGCAGCATGAAGCGCCAGATCTTCGCGTAGTTATCCGGCTCGTTGCGCTTCACCCACGCCAGCTTGGAGGCCGTGAAGTTGCCGGGAGAGTTCAGCAGGTGCGTCATGCAGCGCTCGTAACCGATGGCCTGCAGCGCCTCGGCGCCGATGGCGACGGCGCGGGAGTCGCACCAGATGATGGCGTCGCGCACGGGCTTGCCGTCCTTGTCCAGGGCCACCAGGCCGTGCATCTGGTAGGAGATGCCCACGGACTTCACCTGGGCCAGGTCAAAGCCGGCCGCAGCCATCTCGCGGATGCCGTCACCCATATATTTCCACCAGGACTCCGGGTCCTGTTCCGCCCAGCCCTTGCGGACGGCCTTGATGGGCGCCTCGGACTTGGGGTTGGTGGATGAACAAACACATTTTCCGCTCTCGATGTCGAGCAGGGCGACCTTCACGGAGGAAGATCCGACGTCAATACCCAGTGAATACATTTTCAGTTTCTATTTAAGTACTCAAATATACGAATTATTTTACTATCTTTGCATCGACGTCGATATTTTTATCACGGCGCACGCAGGATTAGCACATCGGTAGTGCATTGGCTTCCCAAGCCAAGGAGGAGGGTTCGACTCCCTTATCCTGCTCCAGGGGTCCGGCCGTAGCGCCGGACCTGTTTTTTGTAGCATTTATGCCGCAGACAGACAAAATACGCGCCATGTTCGACGGGATCGCACCCGACTACGACCGCCTCAACCACCTGATGTCCCTCGGCGTGGACCGCAGCTGGCGGCGCCGCGCCCTGAAGGACATCGTCACCCCGGAACGCGCACAGCGCATCCTGGACATCGCCTGCGGCACGGGCGACTTCAGCCTCGCCGTCGCCCGCCGGATGCATCCGGACAGCCGCATCACCGGACTGGACCTCTCCGAAGGGATGCTCGCCGTCATGCGGCGGAAAGTGGAGGCGAAAGGCCTCGCGGAGCGGGTGTCCTGCCGGCAGGGCGACTGCGAGGCGCTCCCCTTCCCGGACGGCGGATTCGACGTGGCCACCATCGCTTTCGGCATCCGGAATTTCGAACACCGCGAGGCCGCGCTCCGGGAGATCCTGCGCGTCCTCCGCCCCGGCGGACGGCTCGTCATCCTGGAGCTCTCCGTTCCGGAAAACCGCCTCCTCCGCGGGTGTTACAATCTGTATTTCAAGCACTTCGTCCCCTGGATCGGGGGGCTCATATCCGGCGACAGGGCCGCATACCGCTACCTGCCCGCCTCGGTCCTGGCCTTCCCGGGACGCCGGGAATGGACGGCGACGATGACACGCTGCGGCTACACGGATGTCCGCCACCGTGCCTTCACCTTCGGCCTCTGCCGGATGTATGTCGGGGAAAAACCGTTATAATAGGGAACCCAGCCCGCCCAGCAGGGCGAACACGAAACTGCTGAGCACGAGCAGCGGCAGCATCGGGTCCAGCGCCCGGTCGCGCAGCGTCCACACCCCTTTCAGGTGCAGGAGGAACACCGGCAGCGTCAGCACGTACAGGAAACGCCACGGGCGCACGGGCGGCAGCAGGCAAAAGGCCGTCATCAGGGCCCACCCCAGGGCGATCAGGACCGTCTGGTAGGTCCGCGCCCGCCGCTCTCCCAGCCGGAGCGCCACCGTCGTCCGCGTGGCCGCGTCCGATTTCATGTCCCGTATGTTGTTGACGTTCAGCACCGCCACGCTGAAGCAGCCGATAGCGGAGGCAGGCAGCAGGATGCGCCAGGACCATTCCAGGCCGGTAAGATAATACCCCCCGCACACCGTGGCGAGCCCGAAGAAAAGGAAGACGAAAATGTCCCCGAGCCCCCGGTAGCCGTAGGGGTTCCGGCCCAGCGTGTAATGCATCGCGGCCCAGACCGCGGCGGCGCCCAGGACGAGGAATGCGAGCGGCAGCGGGGCGAACACCGTCCCGAAGGCGCGCCACACCATCCCGAAACCGAACAGGCAGGACAGGCTGGCGAAAAAGCCGATCAGCCGCTTCATCTCCGGGACGGTCATCAGCCCGTCCTGGATGGAATAATGGATACCCTGCCGGTCGGAGCGGTCCGTACCGTGCAGGGTATCTCCCAGTTCATTGGAAAGGTTGGACAGGATCTGCAGGCAGACCGTCGTCAGCGCCAGCAGCAGGACCGTCAGCGGGCTGACGCTCCGCTCCCCCGCCGCCAGGAACACGCCTAGCGTGATCCCGGCGAGCGACAGGGGCAGCGTGCGCAGACGCATCGAGCGCAGGCAGGCCTTCGCGTCCATATTTTCCTAGTATCCGAAAATCTCTTCCAGGCTCACCTGCTGGACGGGACCGAGGGTGGACAGGAACTTGGTGTCCAGGTCCTTGATGTCGCCCAGGATGGCGTAGGTGTAGTTGCGGTCCTTGGCCCACTTCCGCTGGGTGGCCGCCACGTCGGCGAGCGAGGCGTTCTGCGCCTTCTCGAAGACGGCGCGGTCGGACGGCTCGGACAGGCCAAGACGGCGGCAGGCCAGGTAGCTGCGAAGCACGTCCATACCCGTCGTGCGCTGGGTGCGCAGGCGGCTGAGGAGCGCCTCCTTCGCCACGGCGAAGGCAGCCTCAGACTCCGGCATATCATTGATAATCTGGTCGAAAGCCTCGATGGCCTGGCGCATCTTGTCGTTCTGCGTGGCGATGAAAGCCATATAGGAATAAGTGTCGTCCTTGAACTGCGGCTCGGACAGGTCGGCCCAGGCGCTGTACGCCAGGCCGCGCGCCTCGCGCATCTCCTGGAAGACGATGGTGTTCATGCCGCCGCCGAAGTACTCGTTGTACAGGGCGACGTCGCCCGCGATCGCGGGATCGTACTTCTCCCCGCGGTCGGAGTACTGGATGTAGTAGAGCTGCGTGGCGTCGTACTGTGCCAGGACCACCCGGTCGGACGGGGTCAGCTGGTAGGTCGGATACTGCTCGGGCAGCATCTGAGCGCCTTCCGCCACATAATGGGCGCCGGCCAGGGCGTCCTTCACCTCGCTCTCGGACATCGGGCCGTAGTAGAGGATCTCGTGACCCAGGTTGAAAGCGTCGCGCACCTTGGCGAGGAGTTCCTCGGAGGTCAGGGCCGTCAGCGCGGCGTCGCTCAGGGTCGTCGCCTTCACGAAGTCGGGACCGTAGAAAGCATAGCGCTGCAGGGCGCTGAAGCAGCTGCGCTGCGCCTTCTTGGCGTCGGCGCGGTCCTTCAGCATATCCGCCTTCAGGTTCGCGAGGATGGCCTCGTCGGGCACGGCGTTCTTCACCAGGTTCTCCACCAGGCGCACCGCCTCGGCCATGTTCTCGGACAGGCCGCTGATGCGGATCGAACTCTGCGTGGCGCCGGCGCCGCCGCTGTAGCTGCAAGCCAGGGCGTACATCCGGGAAGCCATCTGCTCCGCGCTCATGTCCGGGGTGCCCAGGTAGCTCAGGTAGTTCATCGCGAGGCCCAGGGCGGGATCCTGCTGGGTGCCGCGGTTGTAAACCATCTGCAGGTCAAAGACGTCGTTCAGTTCGTTCTTTTTATAGAGGACATCCGCGCCCTCGGCCAGGGCGAACTTGGACATGTCCCTGGAGAAGTCCACGAACACCGGCTCGATGGGCTTCACCACGCTGTTCTGGATCTCCGTCAGGAAGGCGCTGGTCTTGTCGCGGTTGGTCACGATCGGGGTGATCTTCGGGGCGGAGATCTTCTGCACGCTCGTGTCCTCGCCCTGGCGCTTGTACACCACGGCGTAGGCGCCGGCGCCCAGGTACTCGTTCGCGAAGGCAACCACATCCTCCTTGGTCACGGCGGCCAGGCGCTCGATGTCCTTGCAGGCGTCCTTCCAGGGAATGCCGTTGATGAAGGCGGTCACATAGTTCTGCGCACGGGAGCTGTTGTTCTCCAGCTGGCGCATCTTGTTCAGTTTGATGTTGTTGACCGTGGCGGCGAGCAGCGCCTCGTCGAAGTCGCCGCTGCGCAGTTTCGCCACCTCTTCCAGGATCAGGTCACGGACCTCCTCCAGGGTCTGGCCCTGCTTGGGGTTGCCCATGGCCAGGAAGTAGCTGTAGTCCGCCATGGCCTCATAGCCGCCATAGACGAACATCGCCTTCTGGAGCTGGTTCACGTCCAGGTCCATCAGGCCGGCCTGGCCGTTGTACAGGACGGAACCCGCGATCTCCGCGACCGCGGCGGTCTTCAGGTCGGCCGGGGCGGGCAGGCGCCACGCCAGGGCCAGGTTCTCGGCCTCCAGGCCGTACACCTCGCGCACGATGGGCTCCGTGATGGGAGCTTCCGGCTCGAACTGCAGTTTGGGGATGTCCGGGTTGGGCTCCCAGTCGCCGAAATACTTCTCGATCGCGGCCACCATCTCATTCGGATCGAAGTCGCCGGACACGCACACCGCGATGTTGTTGGGCACGTAGTACACGTCGTGGTACTTCTTCACGTTGGTGATGGACGGGTTCTTCAGGTGCTCCTGGCTGCCCAGGGTGGTCTGCTGGCCGTACGGGTGGTGCGGGAAGAGGGCCTGGTCGATGGCCTCCCACAGCTTGCGGCTGTCCTGCGTGAGGGACATGTTCTTCTCCTCGTAGATGGTCTCCAGCTCCGTGTGGAAGCCCCGGATCACGCCGTGGCGGAAGCGGTCGGCCTGGATGCGGGCCCAGTTGTCGATCTGGTTGGAGGGGATGTCCTCGGTATAGACGGTCTCGTCGGCGGAGGTCCAGGCATTGGTGCCGTCGGCGCCGATCACGGCCATCAGCTTGTCATATTCGTTGGGGATGGCGAGTTTGGAGGCCTCGTAGCTCACCGAGTCGATCCGGTGGTAGATGGCCTGGCGTTCCGCCTCGTCCGTGGTTCTGCGGTACTGCTCGAACAGCTGCTCGATCTCGTCGAGCATCGGCTTCTCCGCGGCATAGTCCACGGTACCGAACTGCTCCGTGCCCTTGAACATCAGGTGCTCGAAATAGTGCGCGAGGCCCGTAGTCTCGGAGGGGTCGTTCTTGCTGCCCACCTTCACGGCCATGTAGGTCTGGATACGGGGCTGCTCCTTGTTCACGGACATAAAGATCTTCATTCCGTTGTCAAGGGTGTAGATCTGGGTCTTGAGCGCGTCGCCTTTGACGGTTTCGCAGCGCTTGCAGGAGGCTGCGGAAAACACCGTCAGGACGACGGCCGCAGCAGCAAGGATTCTCTTCATCATAATAAGTGTTACATTAACTAACCAAGGTCGCAAAAATACAAAAAAACAAAACGATTCCTTGCATATTTCCCAAAAACTCCATACTTTAGCATCGAAGTTTTTCATAGTTTAAGTTTAGGTTAAGTAACGGGCCAGTCGCAGGGATGCAACTGGCCCGTGAATCTTTTCACGGGCCAACTGCATCCCCATCCCTGCTGACGAGGGGGTAAAAAAAGGAAATACGTTTTTCTTTCGACGGTTTTTATGATTCTTTGCGGGGTGGGACGGATTTATTGCCATCTTGCGGGCGGAACCAAAGCAAAATGCTATGAAAACGACTTTCCCCATCCTGGCGGCCCTCGCCGCCCTCCTGGTCCTCCCCGTCTCGTGCCAGGACCTCTTTCGCAGCAACCGCACCGGCACCCTGCGCATCCGCATGCAGGACGCCCGGCCGACCCCCACCCGCGCCGGCGGGCTGGACGTCGGCGAATTCCTGCTCACCGTCACCGACGCCTCCGGCGAAACCTGGTACGAAGGCGCTTTCTCGGACTCCCCGGACGAACTCACCGTCCCGGCCGGCAACTACACCGTCAGCGCCGTCTCGGCCGAGTTCGATGAACCGGCCTTCGACGCACCCCAGTGGGGCGACACGCAGGTCGTCTCAGTCCCCTCCGGCGGCAGCATCTCCGTACTCCTGGTCTGCCAGCAACTCAACAGCGGGCTCCGGCTCGTCGTGGAAAGATCCTTCTGCGATGCCTTCCCGGACGGGCGGCTCTACCTCAAGTCCTTCGAAGGCCTCCTGGAGTACGGCTACGACGAAGACCGGACCGCCTTCTTCCTTCCCGGGAAGATCACCGTCAGCCTGGACGACGACGGCTTCGTCCAGACCCTGTTCAGCCGCAACCTGGAAGAGCGGCAGATCCTCTCCGTGCGCCTGAGCGCCAACATCGACACGCGCTCCGGCGGCATCGACATCCAGGTGGACACCACGCGCGAATGGCTGTCGGAGAACTTCACCCTCGGCGGCTCCGGCGGCGGCGACATCGAGGAAGCCTACGACGTGGAAACCGCCCGCGCACACGCGGGAGAAAAAGGAGTCTGGGTCTGCGGCTACATCGTGGGCATCGCCACGAACACGGCCAAATTCGCCTTCGAGCCCCCGTTCAGCAAGAACACCAACCTGGTCCTGGGCAGCCGGACGTCCTCCACGGACAAGGAACACCTGCTGACGGTCGAACTCAGGGCAGGCGATATCCGGGACGCCCTCAACCTCCAGGACCATCCGGAGCTCGTCGGGGAAAAGGTTTATCTGAAAGGGGACCTCGTGTCCGCGTATTATGGAATACCCGGACTCAAGGCCCCCAATGATTATCAGTTCTGACTGCGCTAGATGCGCTTCAGGATCTCTTCGGTCTGTGCTTCGTAGCCCGGTTTGCGGAGCAGGGCGAACATGTTCTTCTTGTAAGCCTCCACGCCCGGCTGGTTGAACGGATTGATGCCGAGGACGTAGGCGCTGATGCCGCAGGCGAACTCGAAGAAATAGAACAGCGCGCCCAGGCTCTCCTCATCGAGGCGCTCCACGCTCACCTCCATCTGCGGCACGCCGCCGTCGATGTGGGCGAGCTTGGTGCCCAGCTGGGCCATCTTGTTGCAGTGCTCCACGCGCTGGCCGGCGAGGTAGTTCAGCTGGTCGAGGTTCTGGGCGTCGGAGCCGATCACGACCTCGCGGGATGCGTTCTCCACCGTCACGGTGGTCTCGAACATCACGCGGTCGCCCTCCTGGATGAACTGCCCCATCGAATGGAGATCGGTGGTGCACACCACGGAAGCCGGGTAGATGCCCTTGCCTTCCTTGCCCTCGGACTCGCCGTAGAGCTGCTTCCACCACTCGCCCAGATACTGCAGTTTCGGGTTGAAGGTCACGAGGATCTCCACCTTCTTGCCCAGGCCGGAGTACAGCAGGTTGCGCATGGCGGCGTACTGCACGGCCGGGTTGTCAGCCGACTTCACCAGCAGGGCCTCGCGCTCGGCGGCGGCGCCGCGGAGCATCGCGCGGATGTCGAAGCCGGCCAGTACGATCGGCAGGATGCCCACCGGCGTCAGGACACTGTAGCGGCCGCCCACGTCGTCGGGCACCACGAAGGTCCGGTAACCCTCCTGCGTGGCAAGCGTCTTGAGGGCGCCCTTCCGGGCGTCGGTGATGGCGACGATGCGCTCCGCGGCTTCGGCCTTGCCGTAGGTCCGCTCGATGTATTCCTTGACGATGCGGAAGGCGACGGCCGGCTCGGTGGTGGTGCCGGACTTCGAGATCACCACGCAGGCGGCGTTGCGCAGCTTCACCAGGTCCATCAGTTCGGCCAGGTAGTCCTCGGAGAGGTTGTTGCCGGCGAAGACGATCTGCGGTACGCCTTCCCGGCGGACGAACCCGTGCGAAAGCGCCTCGATGGCACAGCGGGCGCCCAGGTAGCTGCCGCCGATGCCGATCACGACCACGAGGTCCACGCCCTTCGCGTTCCACTCGTCCCGGATGGCCTCGCAGTCGGCCACCAGCGACTCGGGGATATCCGTCGGGAGGGTCTTCCAGCCCAGGAAATCGTTGCCGGCGCCGCTGCCGTCGAGGAGCGTGTCGTAGGCCGCCAGGGCCTTCCCTACATATTTCTGATACTCTGCATCTTTTACAAAGGAGCTGCAGCCTCCTACATTGACCTTGACCATAATCGTATCGTTTTTTACTGTTATTCCGTAGTCTTGCAAAGATAATAATAATTCCCGTGCTATAGCACGATCCTCAGCCACCAGGCGATCAGCCGGATGCGGCGGTCCAGGATGTCGTAGTCGAGGGTGTCGGGCGTGTCGGACGCCTTGTTGGTGTTCATCGTGATGCCCGAGGTGAACATCACGGCGGGGATGCCGGCCTCCAGGAACCAGCGCTGGTCGCTGACCTGGCGGTAGAAGATCCCGGTGAAGGCGTCGCTGCCGTAGTAGTCGAAGGAAATGTCGATGCCCGCGCGGGAAGCGGCGGATTCGAGGTTGAACCAGTACTCGCGTCCGCCCAGGGCCATCAGGTAGTTGGGTCGGTCCTTCCGGACGGGAGCGAGGGTGGACCCGAGGATGTCGAGGTTGACCATCAGCGAGACGGGCCAGACGCCGCGGTTGCGCTCCAGGAAGGCGCGGGAGCCGGCCAGGTCGGCGTTGTGGCCGTCGAAGGCCACGAAGATCAGCCCCGTCGAGCGCTTCCGGCCGTCGTTGAACTCCCGGGCCAGGGCGAGCAGGGCGGCCAGCCCGGAGGCGTTGGCGTCGGCCCCCGGATACAGCGTGCCGTCCAGCGTGCCCAGCCCGTCCAGATAGGCGCCGACAACGACATATTTGCTGAAATTGCCCGGGGTCACCGCCACGACGTTGCGGCCGATGCGGCCGTCCGCGACGAAAGACTGGACGCTCGTCTGCAGGCCGGCGTCGCGCAGCTGGCGGACCAAGTAGAAGGTAACCGCCTGAAGGCCCGGCGAGCCCATGGCGCGCCCGGCGCGGAGCGAATCGGCAAAGAATTCCACCTCCAGGCGCAGTTCTTCCGGACGCTCCCGTCCTCCGGCGGGGAGGGACAGCGGCAGGCAGGCAAGCAGAAAAAAGAGGAGGCGCTTCAATTCGGGTCCGATAATTGATTATCTTTGCAAAAGTAATGAAAAAGTTTCTCCTGGCCATCGTTTCGCTGCTGCTCGCCGCGAATTTCGCCGCCGCCCAGTACGACAAGGATGTCTTCATGTGGCGGGGGCGGCAGGCGCTCTCCGAGGGCAAGTACGCCCAGGCCATCGAGAACTTCAACATCCTCTCCCGGCTGGATTCCACCGACTACTGGAGCTTCTTTTTCCGCGGCATCGCCAAGTACAACCTCGGCGACCTGCGCGGGGCACACACGGACTTCAACACCTCCGTCCGCCTCAACCCCGTGTTTACCAACGGCTTCCATTACCGGGCCATCACCGAGAGCCGCTTCGGCGACTACGACGCCGCCTTCCGCGATTTCGACCGCGCGCTGGAACTGCGCCCCGGACAGACCGGCATCTATTTCTCCCGCGGCGTGGCGAACTTCCTCGCCCGGAAGTTCGACGAGGCCGTCGGGGACTTCGACTATTATATCAAGAAGGAACCGCGGGACCCCGCCGCCTTCCTCAACCGCGGCGCCTGCCACCTGTTCCTCGCCGACACGACGCGCGCCCTGGAGGACTACAACCACGCCATCCAGCTGGACCGCTTCGAGCCCGAGGGGTTCATCCGGCGCGCCCGCGTCTATGCCTCGCAGAAACGCTACGACGAGGCCATCACGGACCTGGACCGTGCCATCGAACTGGACTCCACCAGCACCTTCGCCTATTTCAACCGCGCGCTGCTCTACTATGAGGTCAAGCGGTACAACGATGCGATGCAGGACCTGAACACGGTGCTCGAATACGAACCCGGCAACGCACTCACCCTGTACAACCGAAGCCTGATCTACGCCCAGGTGGGCGCCTTCGAGCAGGCCCTCGAGGATATGGACCGGGTGATCAACATCAATCCCGGCAACGTGCTGGCGCACTACAACCGCGCGGCGATCTTCGTGGAGATGGGCCGCTGGATCGACGCGCTGGAAGACTACAACAAATCCATCGAACTGTATCCCGACTTCGCCAAGGCCTACCTCAACCGCTCCTACGTGGAGAACATGCTCGGGCGGACACGGGAGTCGCGGGCGGATTACCGGACCGCCCAGCAGAAGGTGCAGGAATACCGCGCCCGCAGCGGCGAGACCTCCTTCGCCGACACCACCCGCCAATACAGCTCCCTGCTGGCGCTGGACGCGGATTTCGCCAAGAAGGACTTCGACAACGAACTCCTGCAGCACCGCGACATCGACATCCGCCTGCGGCCGCTGTACCGCTTCAGCCTGGCGCCCGCGCGGGAGGACCGCAGCGTCGCCCTGTCGCACCAGTACGAGAACGTGCTGATCGACCGCTTCATCGACGCGGCGCCGACGCCCATCACCCTGGGCAACACGCCCGCGACGGGTACGGACCAGTATCTGTTCACGGCAAACGCCGAGGAGTACTTCGTCAAGGGCCTGCAGGAACTGCAGCGCAAGCAGTTCAACTCCGCCCTGGGCTGGTTCGACAAGGCCGTTGATGCGGCCGAGGACGACGTGTCCCGCGACCGCTACGCCCGTTATTACAAGGCGTTCTACCTGATGAACCGGGGCGTGCTGAAGGCCGAGATGATCGACTTCATCGCTTCGCTCGAGGGCAACGTGCAGACCCTGTCGATGGATACCGACGGCACCACGCGCGCCCGGGTGAGCGACCGCGTGGCGCGGACCTACGACTATTCCGACGCCATCGCGGACATCCGCGAAGCCCTCGCCATCCTGCCGGACATCCCCTACCTGTACTTCGACCTGGGCAACCTCGAGTGCCTGTCGTCCCGCTTCGTCGAAGCGCTGGAGAACTACGACATGGCCATCAAGCTGCACCCCAACATGGGGGATGCGTATTTCAACCGCGGACTGGTACTTATCTATCTGAAAGACAAAGAGAAAGGCTGCATCGACCTGTCCCGGGCCGGCGAGCTGGGCGTCGCCGACTCCTACAGCGTCATCTCCAAATACTGCTCGGAGGATGAAAACAATTAGGTTCAAGTCCTTCTCTTCCGGCAGCTGCGGCAACTGTTATTTCCTGGGCATTTTCGACGAGGGCGGCTCCTGCGAATGCGGGGTGCTGGTGGACGCCGGGGTCAGCCCCCGCCGGCTGAAAAAGGAGCTGGCGCGCGAGGGGCTGGGATTCGACGATTTCGCCGGGCTGCTGGTCACCCACGACCACAACGACCACATCCGTTCGCTGGGCTCCTACTGCAAGCACCTGCGCAAGCCGGTCTGGACGCCGCCGGAACTCGCCGGCGCCCTGTCGCGCCACTTCATCACCGGAGAATTCTACGGTCCCTGCCGGCGGCCGCTCGGACCCGGCTGGAACGAGATCGTGCCCGGACGCATCCGCGCGCAGTATTTCGCCGTCCCGCACGACGCGTCGTTCACGTATGGCTACGCGCTGCTGCTGGACGGCCACAAGTTCGTGATCATGACCGACATCGGGGCGATGGTGCCGCAGGCACTGAGTTTCGCCCGGCAGGCCGACACGGTGGTCATCGAGTCCAACTACGACCTGTACATGCTGCGCCACGGGCCCTACCCCAAGATCCTGCAGGACCGCATCTGCGGCGGGAACGGGCACCTGTCCAACGCGGAATGCGCGGAGGCCATCCGCGACTTCGTCCACCCCGGCCTGCGGAACATCTTCCTCTGCCACCTCAGCGAGCACAACAATACCCCGGAACTGGCCTACAAGACCTCCGCCGAGGTCTTGTCAGAGTTCCAAGGCGAAAGGATCCCCCGCCTCTGCCCCCTGCCCCGGATGACCCCCTCCCCGCTGTTCGTCCTGTAGCCGGGCTGCATTCCGGAATTATTCTTATATTTGTAAGATGGTATGAAAGCATTCTGGAAGATACTGAAGCGATATGTCGCGCCTTATAAAGGCTACGTGGGCGGGTCGGTGGTCCTCAACATCCTGTCCGCCGTCTTCAACGTATTCTCCTTCTCGCTGCTCATCCCCATCCTTCAGATCCTCTTCAATATCGGCGAGACGCACTACGAATTCATCCCCTGGCACCGCGGGATGCCTTTCAACGAGATTTCCAACAACGCCTACTACTACGTCTCGCAATTCATCGCCGACTATGGCCAGAGCCGCGTCCTGCTGGCGCTCTGCCTCATCTTCATCGCGATCGTAGCCATCAAGGTGGCCTGCTATTTCGGCGCCGCCGCCGTGATGGTGCCCATCCGCACCGGCGTCGTGCGCGACCTGCGGATGGAGATCTACCGCAAGATCCTGTCCCTGCCCCTGGGCTTCTTCAGCCAGGAGCGCAAGGGCGACATCATCGCCCGCATCAGCGGCGACGTCCAGGAGGTGGAGACATCCATCACCAGCACCATCGAGATGCTGATCAAGAACCCCATCCTGATCGTCATCTACCTGTTCGTGCTCTTCCGGATGTCCTGGCAGCTCACCCTGTTCGTAATCGTTTTCGCCCCGCTGATGATCCTGGTCATCAGCGTCACCGGACGCCGCCTGAAGGCCGATTCCGCCGAGGCGCAGAAATACTGGAGCGACACGATGAGCCAGGTGGAGGAGACCCTCGGCGGGCTGCGCATCGTGAAGGCTTTCCGCGCCGAGCGGCGGATGGAAAGCCGTTTCGGGCAAGTCACCGAGTCCATGCGGCGCAAGAACAACCAGGTCGCCGTCCGCCAGGCGAGCGCCCATCCGGTCAGCGAGTTCCTCGGCTCCGCAATGATCGCCATCGTGCTCTGGTTCGGCGGCACCCTGATCCTGGGCGACCACGCCGTGATTGACGCTCCGTCCTTCATGGCCTACATGGCCATCCTCTACAGCATCATCCAGCCCATCAAGGACCTCTCGAAGGCCGCCTACGGCATTCCCAAGGGCCTCGCCTCGATGGAGCGCATCGACGTGATCCTCCAGGCGGAGAATCCCATCCGCGAAGCTGCGGAGCCCAAGCCCCTGGACGGTTTCCGGGAGAGCATCCGCTTCAACGGCGTCCGCTTCCGCTACGATGACGGCCGCGAGGTGCTGCACGGCATCGACCTGGAGATCCCGAAGGGAAAGACCGTCGCCATCGTGGGCGCGAGCGGCGCCGGCAAGTCCACCCTGGTGGACCTCATCCCCCGTTTCTACGACCCCACGGAAGGCAGCATCACCATCGACGGGGTGGATATCCGCGACGTCCGCGTGAACGACCTGCGTGCCCTGATGGGCAACGTCAACCAGGACCCGATCCTGTTCAACGACAGCCTCTTCAACAACATCGCCTTCGGCAAGCAGGACGCCACGCAGGAAGAGGTCGAAGCCGCCGCCCGCATTGCCGGCGCCCACGAATTCATCCTCGAAAAGGAGGAGGGTTACCGGACCGGCATCGGCGACCGCGGCGTCAAGCTTTCCGGCGGACAGCGCCAGCGGATCAGCATCGCCCGCGCCATCCTCAAGAATCCGCCCATCCTCATCCTCGACGAGGCCACCGCCTCGCTCGACACCGAGTCCGAGCGCAGCGTGCAGGAGGCCCTCGAGAAACTGATGCAGAACCGCACCACGATCGCCATCGCGCACCGGCTCAGCACGATCCGCAACGCCGACGAGATCATCGTCCTGGACGAAGGACGGATCGTCGAGCGCGGCCGGCACGAAGAACTGCTCGCCCAGGGTGGGTATTACCGGAAACTCTACGACATGCAGGCGCTCTAGGCTTATGAAACAGAACCGGATACGCGCCAGGATCTTCCAGATCATCATGATCATCTACATCGCAGCCGTGGGATTCCTGTGCTTCGCCAACTTCCACCAGATGCCGAGCGTGCCGAAGTCTTTCCTGGGCATCGAGATGGACAAGATCGTGCATTTCTTCATGTTCTTCCCCTTCCCCATCCTGGCCTTCTTCGCCTATGACCGCCTCACCAATACGCCCTGGCAGGCGCTGGCGGCGCTGATCAGCATCAGCGCCATCGGCTGCGCCTTCGCCGGGATGACCGAGGTAGTCCAGGACTTCCTCCCTTACCGCGTGAAGGATTTCAACGACTTCGGTGCCGACTGCCTCGCCGTCGGCATCGCATCCGTGCTGGTTTTCATCATCGACGTATCCAAAATGAAAAAAGAATGACGCGCCGCCCCGCCCTCCTGACCGCCATCCTCCTGATTCTCGCCATCCTGCCCGCGAAGGGCCAGTCCGTCCCCCGCGCCCGCGACTTCCGCGTGGTGTGCGACACGCTTTCCGCCCGCCTGCAGCGGCGGACCACGGTGCGGCACCGGCTTTCCGTGACCAAGGTCGAAGCGTCCGGGAAGACCCTCGACCTCACCTTCAACGCCGACCTGTCCTACTACCCCTGGCACACGGCCGACGTAGAGTGGTTCAAGGGCCAGCTGGCCAAGGAATTCGAGAAGGTGACGAAGGACTACACGCCCGGCAAGGTCATCTCCAACCGCTACGAACTCGAAGAGCTCGCCACCCCCACGCTGCGCACCGACGGCCGGCCTTCCGACTACGCCTTCAAGACCGCGGACCCGCGCCAGGAGCATCCCCGCTTCATCGAGGAGGTGGGCGCGCGCAGCTTCCCCCGGGGCCTGTCCGACCGCTACATCGCCATCTGGCAGAGCCACGGGCGCTATTATGACGAGGAGCAGGACCTCTGGACCTGGCAGCGTGCCACCCTGCACCGCACCGTCGAGGATATGTTCACCCCGACCTTCGTGCTCCCGCTGCTGATCCCGATGCTCGAGAACGCCGGCGCCTACGTGATGACGCCGCGCGAGCGGGACATCCAGTGGCGCGAGGTCATCTGCGACAACGACCGCAGTTTCGAGGGCCCGCGCGAGGGGCAGGTCCGCCACCGCGGACGCTACACCGAGCGGGGCGTCTGGACCGACGCCGGCGAAGGTTTCGCCGACGCCAAGGCCACCTACACCTTCTCCGACAACCCCTTCCGGCTCGGCACGGCGCGCCAGGCCGCCTGCAGCCCGGACGAGGCGAGCGCCAGCGCCGTCTGGACGCCCGTCATCGAGCAGCGCGGCTCCTACGCCGTCTATATCTCCTACAAGACCCTTCCGAAGAGCACCCGTGCGGCGCACTACACCGTCCACCACCTCGGCGGACAAACGGAATTCACCGTGAACCAGCGGCGCGGCGGCGGCACCTGGATCTACCTGGGCACCTTCGACTTCGCCGAAGGCAGCGAGGGCCGCATCGTGCTGGACAACCGCGGCGCGGAGGGGCAGGTCGTCACGGCGGACGCCGTCAAGGTCGGCGGCGGGATGGGCAAGCTCCAGCGCGGCGGCAAGACCTCCGGGATGCCCGCCTTCGCCGAGGGGGCCCATTACTGGATGCAGTGGGCCGGCGTGGACAGTACCCTCACCCGCGGCTGGGACACCGACTACACCTGCGATTACGCTTCCCGCGGCGCCTGGACCACGATGATGAAGGAGCAGAAGAACATCCCCTTCGACCTCGCCCTCGCCTTCCACACCGACGCCGGCGTGACGCCGAACGACAGCACCGTCGGCACCCTGGCCATCTACACCCTGCGCAACGACGGCAAGCGCGAATTCGAGGACGGACGCGACCGCATCGTCAGCCGCACCCTCTGCGACTATGTCCAGAGCCAGGTCGTCCAGGACCTCCGGCTGGACTTCGACCCGAAATGGAGCCGTCGCGGCCTGTGGGACCGCAGTTACAGCGAACCCCGCACCGCCGGCGTCCCGGCGATGATCCTGGAACTGCTCAGCCACCAGAACTTCGCCGACATGAAATACGGCCTGGACCCGGCCTTCCGCTTCACCGTGTGCCGCGCCGTCTATAAGGGCGTGCTCAAGACGCTTAGCGAGTTCTACCACTGCCGCTATGTCGTGCAGCCCCTGGCGCCCCGGGCCTTCTCCGCCCACATCCAGTCAGGAGAAAAGGTCCGGCTGAGCTGGAAGCCCACCGAAGACCCCAAAGAGCCCACCGCCATCAGCGAGGGCTACACCGTCTATACCCGCATCGACGACGGCGGATTCGACGCCGGCGTGGAGACCACGGAGACATTCCTGGAACTCCCCATCGAACCGGGGCACGTCTACAGCTACAGGGTAACCGCCTGGAACGCCGGCGGCCGGAGTTTCCCCTCCGAGGTCCTCTCGGTGGGCATCCCGCGCGGCAGCCAGCGGGCTCCGGTGCTGATCGTCAACGACTTCGACCGCGTCAGCGCCCCCGCCTGGGTGGAATCTCCAGGCTATGCCGGCTTCGAAAGCCGCCTGGACACGGGCGTGCCGTATATCCGGGAGATCGGCTACATCGGCGAGAACTATGAATTCCGGCGCTCCGCCCTCTTCGTGGACAACGGCTACCCGGGATTCGGCGCCTCCTATGACGACCGGGCAGCCCTGAGCGTCGCAGGCAACACCTTCGACTTCCCCTACCGCCACGGCGTCGCCCTGATGCGCCTCGGCTACCCCTTCCATTCCGCCTCGCGCGAAGCTTTCTGCGAGATGGACGAGCCCATCTTCGCCGTGGACCTGATCTGCGGGAAACAGGGCCGCACGCCCACCGGACGGGGCGCCTATCCCGAGCGCTTCCCCGTGTGGACCGATGCACTCACGGCCGCCCTGCGCAAGGTCGTCAAGACCGGCGGCAACCTGCTCGTCAGCGGAGCCAACATCCTCAGCGACGCACAGGACACGCCTGCCGCCGCCTTCGCGCAGGAGGTGCTGGGCTGCACGCTGGCGAACCCCTTCGGCACCCATACCGGCCTCATCGCCGACATGCCGTTCAGCCGGGACTTGAACCCCGATATCTATTCCGTCGAGTGTCCGGACGCCCTGAAGCCCGCCGGCAAGACCGCCAAGACCTGGCTCCGCTATCCGGGCTCCGGCCTGACCGCCGCCGTGTACTGCCAGGGCGACAACTTCCGCACGGTCAGCCTGGGCGTGCCGCTGGAGACGGTCGTACGCGCGGCCGACCGGGAGTGGATCCTCCGGGAGGTCATGGACTATCTGTATAACGGAAAGAAACCCGCGAACCGGCGGTAACTACTTCTTGTCGTACGCCTCGAAGCGGGAGTTGTTGGAGATATACTCGGGAACGACTTCCTTCATCTTTTTCACCATCTCGGGGATGCGCACCTCGCGGCTGAGCACCTCCAGTTCGTCCACGGCCTTCACGGCGTCGGCATACTCGTACTCGCGGACGCGGGCGATGCGGATGCGGTCGTGGGAGGTGCTGTCGGTGTTCTCCTTCTTGGAGAGCACTTCCTCGTAGAGCTTTTCGCCGGGACGGAGCCCCGTGTAGACGATCTCGATGTCCTGGTCCGGAACCAGGCCGGCCAGCTCGATCATCCGGCGGGCCAGGGTGTCGATCTTGACCGGCTGCCCCATATCGAAGACGCAGATGCGGTTCTCCGTCGGAATCGTGGCGGCTTCCATCACGAGGCGGCAGGCCTCCGGGATGGTCATGAAATAGCGCGTGATGTTCGGGTCGGTGACCGTGACGGGGCCGCCCCGCTCGATCTGCTCGCGGAAACGCGGGATGACGGATCCGTTGGAACCCAGTACGTTGCCGAAACGCGTCGTCACGAACTGCGTCTTGCCCGCCACCTTGCCGGCGGCGATCGCCTTGCCGAGGCTCTGGACGTAAATCTCCGCCAGACGCTTGGTGCAGCCCATGATGTTGGTGGGGTTGACGGCTTTGTCCGTGGAGATCATCACCATCTTCTCCACTCCGTACTCGATGCACTTGTCCGCGACGTTGCGGGAGCCGGCCACGTTGACCAGGACCGCTTCGCAGGGATTCTCCTCCATCAGGGGCACGTGCTTGTAGGCGGCGGCGTGGAAGACCACCTGCGGCCGGTAGGTCCGGAAAGCGAAATCCAGGCGCGGGGGCATACGGACATCGCCGATCACCGGAACGAAATCCAGCCCCGGAAACTGCTCTTCCAGTTCGAGGCGGAGGTTGTGCATCGGCGTTTCGGCATTGTCGAACAGGACCAGGCGGCCGACCCCGAAGCCGGCGAGCTGCCGGCAGAGTTCGGCGCCGATGGAGCCGGCGCAGCCGGTCACCAGCACCACCTTGCCCTTGAAATTGGCCTGGATGGCTTCCAGGTTGATCTTGATCTCCTCCCGGCCGAGCAGGTCCTCGATCTTGATCTTGCGGATACGCAGCTGTTCCGTCGGATTGCCGGACACCTCGTCCACGGCGGGAGCGATCAACACCTTCACGCCCAGTTCCGTACAATAACGGATAAGGCGGTTCTGCTCCGCCAGCACATCCGATTCCGTCGTGAAGATGATGCCGCGCAGCGAGAGGTTGCGGACCGTCTTTTCCAGTTCATCGCGGTCATCGAAGTGATAGACGCGCTGGTCCGCGATCAGGGTATGCAGGATCTTCGGGTCCTTGGAAATCACGCCCACCATCTCGTAACGCTTGGAACCGCGCAGGCGGGTGGCCGTGGCAATGGCCTTGTCGTTGGTTCCGTAAACCAGCACGCGGCCGCGCTTCTGCAGGTCGCGGACCTTGGTCTTGTAGGCGTCGAAAACGTAGATCATCAGCAGACGCACCGAACAAAGAGCCAGGACGGTCAGCGCGCAGTCAATGACCAGCATAGCCACTACGACCGGGTACATTTTGCCGAAAAGCAGCAGTGCAAGCAGCATGAACAGCCCCTTGCCGACGGAAGCGACGCCCAGCAGCAGGGTATCCTTGAAGGAGAAATGCCGGATGATGATGATGTTGGTCTTCAGCAGGGCGAACATCAGGGCAGAACCGATCAGGGCGGAGAAGCCCCAGATGCAATCGAAGGTGCGGTCGGTAACCAGCCTCACATCCAGCAGGAAAGCGAAGACCGCGACCGTGACCGATACGATTATAGAAATGACCAGATCCATCAGGAAGACTTTTCTCCTGCTCAGGAATCTGGTGCTGAATTTATCCAAATTCTTGCCCAATCCCAACATACCGTGCTGATGATTATATTGGTTACTGCCTAATAGGACACAAAGATAGAAAAATAGATAAACAAAAAAAAGCCCCGCTCAGAATCTGACGGCCAGTGCGGCGCAGAGCGTGCCGCTCCAGGGATCGACGGTCGGGCTCACGGCCACGTGCAGGGGCCGGTCCACCCCCAGCGTGACGTCCGGGATATGCAGCAGGCGTTTGGTCGGCTCCAGCAGCCAGCGCCCCGCGTGAGCGGTCAGGATGCCCAGGCCCGCCCCGAATAGGCAGTCGCTCATCCAGTGCCAGTTGTTGTAGTTCCGCATCACCGCCACCGTCGTGGCGATGGCATAGGCGCCGGCACCCCAGCCCCAGCCGTACTCCATCCGCACCAGCTCCGCCCCCACGAATACCCAGTCCGTGTGCCCCGACGGGAAGGAACGGTTATCCACCCCGTTGGGCCGCGGCGAATCGATCACCGCCTTGCAGGTCCAGGACACGACGCCCAGCGTCAGGCAGGCGAGCGAGCCTTCGATCAGACGGTCCACCAGTCCATGCTCGGCCGGGACGCCCAGCAGGCCCAGCCCCACGTCCATCACGATGGGAGCATACTGGATATAGTTGTCGAAATTTCGTTCCGGCCGTCCGGCCCGCCACTCCTCCTGGAACCAGCGGTTCACCGGCACGTCGACGGCTTCGTGGGCAAAACAGTGGATGCCCACCCCGGACGCGATCAGCACCCCGGGAGCGATCAGCTCCGTGGCACGGAACGCCGGCGTCCGGACGGCGGACGAGTCCAAGCGTACAGCCACCTGCGCACGCGCCTGCGGGCCAATCAACACGCTGAGTACCAGCAGGATGGGGAAGAAACGCTTCATCGGCCGGCGTACATCTGCTCGTAATACTTCTGATAGTCCCCGGAGGTGACGTTGTCCAGCCAGTCCTGGTTGTCCAGATACCAGCGCACCGTACGCTCGATCCCCTCCTCGAACTGCAGGCTCGGCTCCCAGCCCAGCTCCCGCTGGAGCTTGGTGGAGTCGATGGCGTAGCGGAGGTCGTGCCCCGCGCGGTCCGTCACGAAGGTAATCAGGTCCAGGTCGGCGCCCTCCGGGCGGCCCAGCAGGCGGTCGGTCGTGCGGATGAGCACCTTGATGATGTCGATGTTCTTCCACTCGTTGAAGCCGCCGATGTTGTAGGTCTCGGCAATCTTCCCGTGGTGGAAGATGGTGTCGATGGCGCGTGCGTGGTCCTCCACATACAGCCAGTCTCGCACG
>CACWOH010000023.1 GCA_902762435.1 uncultured Bacteroidia bacterium
TCCCTGCTGAACTATATCCTGATCGTCATCTCATCCCTGGTGAAGCGCTCCAAGGAAGTGGGTGTCCGGAAGTGCTATGGCGCAGAAGGAAAGCACATCTATGGATTGCTGTCGAAGGAGTCGCTGCTCCACATCGTGCTGTCGCTGGTCCTGGCAGCCCTGATTATTTTCGCCGGCCGGAGCCTGGTGGAGAATCTGCTGGGCGTGCCGTTCCAGACGCTGTTGGTGCCGCGTAGCGTGATGGCCATCGTCGCCCTCATCCTGTTTGTGCTGGCTATTTCGATTGTTGTGCCGGCCGAATTGTTCCAGCGGATTCCTGTCGATGCCGCGCTGAAGAACTACACGGAGAACTCCCGCTACTGGAAACTGGGAATCTGTACTATTTCGATATCTTCGGCGGAGACTATCAGGACCATGCCCGGGCGGTGCAGATGCTGGAAGGACTTCCGGAGGTGACCGGCGTCGCCACCAGTTATAACCTGCCTTACCGGGGTGCCAGCGGGAATAATGTCCATATTCCGGATGACCAACGCGAACTGTTCAACATCGCGGACCAGTATAACTGTTCCGACGGGTTCTTTGAACTGCTGGGCATCCCCTTCATCGATGGCCGTGCGCCGAAGGGCAATCTCGAAGTTGCCGTGGACGAGAAGTTTGTGGCCAGGATGGCGGATTTCACGGACTGGAGTGACGGCGCCGTGGGCAAACAGGTCTTCATTACTGAGCACGGTCCGGTGACGGAGGACGGGATTCCGTATTATTATACCATCACCGGCGTGTATAAGAGTTACCTGATCGGCAACCTGCAAGGGGTTGATCCGCGTCCGAGCGTCATGTTCCATGGTGAGATTGGCACGGACTACATGCCGCATATCCTGTTCAAGGTGAATAATCCGGCGTCATTGCCTGCCGTACGCGCTGCGCTGGAACAGACCCTCGAAGGCTGGGACATCGAGATTGTCTCCTACGAAGAAGCGATGCGCGCGGCCTATGATGACAGCAAGAAAATGCGCAATACAATGGCGCTGGGAGCCGTTTTCTCCCTGCTGATCGCCCTGCTCGGACTCATCGGCTTCATCCGCGACGAATCCCTCCGCCGCAGCAAGGAAATGGCGGTCCGCAAGATCAACGGCGCCACCACGCAAGATATTCTGGGCGTGTTCGCCAAAGACATTATGAAACTGTCCGCCGTAATGGCCGTCATCGCCTGCATTGCCGCCTTCTTCGTGGCCCACAAGTGGTTGGAGCAGTTTGCCGAAAAAGTGTCCCTGAATCCGCTGTACTTCATTGGCGGAGCACTCCTGGTGCTGACCATCGTACTGGGCGTGGTCGTGCTGAACTGCCTCCGCATCGCCCGGGCCAATCCGGTGGAATCGTTGAAAAACGAATAGTATGAAGAGTTACCTGAAGTTTCTGTCCCGCAACAAGTTATACACCGCCATCGAAGCGGTGGGACTGGCGGTGAGCCTGGCGTTCGTGATCCTGATCGGCTCCTACGTGGTACAGCAATACGAGGTGGCGCACGAGTCGCCGCAGTGGAAGCGCACTTTCGTGCTGGGAAATGGCGATTTCCTTGGCCTGACCTACTGGGACAAAGAGGAGCTGGAGATGAACATTCCGGAGGTGGAGCTGGCAGCCGGTCATCCAAAATGGTGAGCAGCCCATCCAGGCGTCCGGAATCGAGACAGATGCCGATTTCTTCAAGGTCTTCCCGGAATATCATCTCCTGGAAGGAGACCTGGAAGACTTCGTGGGCAAAGATGACATCCTCATCAGTTTGTCGCTGGCCCGGAAGATAAGTGCTCAGATCGGTCAAGTCATCCAAGTGGACAAAGAAGATCGTACCATCAAAGGTATTTATGCCGACTTCGACGGAACCTTCTTTATGCCTGCGGACATCATTACGAACATCACTGCCACCTGGGCGGCCGGGCAGAGCAAGCAGTTCAACAGCATCGGCAACTACACCACCTGGTTCCGCGTACGGGAAGATGCAGACCTCGAGGAAGTGCGAACCAAAGTAAAAACCCTCCTCCACAAAAACTACGATGCTTCCTGGGGTGCAGAAGAGGTGGATGCCTGGCGGGCTTACCGTATGGATGAAGCCTTCTTTTTCACTGGTGGCAGCGATGGGCTCACCCGCACGGGCAATGCCCAGATGCTGCGCCTGCTCACCGTAGTCGTGTTACTTCTGCTGTTGTCGGCCATCTTCAACTATGTAAACCTTAGTCTGGCACTTACGGGCAAGAGGTCCAAAGAAATGGCTACCCGCCGCCTTCTCGGTGCCGACAAGTCCGGCATCCTCTGGAAATACATCGGCGAATCCGTGGCCTTTACCGCCGTCTGCTTTGCCTTTGCGCTTCTGCTGGCCAATCTGTTGGTACCTATGATGAACAACCTGGTTTCTACCAGTGATCCGGACGAACTGATGCTGGGCATCGGAGACACCAGTGTAAGACTCTCTTTTATGCTCACGCCCGGTTATATCCTGGCATATATAGCCGGTATTCTGGTTCTGGGCGTCGTCAACGGCCTTCTTCCAGCCTTTGCGGCCTCGCGCTATCAGCCCATCGACGTCATCAAAGGCACGCTCAGGCGCCGGAACAAAATGGTCTTGAGCAAAGTGTTCATCGTGGTGCAGAACGTCCTGTCGGTATTCCTGATTGCCCTGGCCTTAGTGATGGAGGTTCAGATGCACCATATGCTCACAAGACCGATGCACGCTGCCACGGATAACCTTTTCTATATTGAGTATTCCGCCCAGAATTATGATGAGATGAAGCTTTTCAAGGACAAGGTTGAGCAGTTGTCATTTGTGACAAAGGCAGGTGTGGGGCGCGGTATTCCTGGAAACATAAATATGACGGTGGGCATCAAGGTTGATGAAGATCATCACTTGGATATGCCTGTCATTCTCTGCGACAGCACTTATTTCCAGTTGCTTGGGTTGGAGGTGGAGGAAGATTTCGGACATCCGTTGGTGCATTCACTTTGGATGAGCAGAAGCGCTTTCAATGCAGCTGCGGTGTCGGACACCTCTACTGTCTTTCCCCGAAGAATCAATATGAATGGTGCCCAGCCGGAATTCATTGGTGGCATAGTGGCTGATTATCCTACCAGGCCGGCGTCTGAAAGCAATCAAAACTCCAATGGCGGCGTCATCGTGACCCGGGCGGAAGAGCTCAGGTATGCCAATTGTCTCCTCGTTGGCACCACCGGGGAAGACAAGTCCTATGAGGAACAGATTCTTCGGGCCTACCGGGAATTCCGTCAGGAAACCTCCGGCGTCGAAGAACCTGCCTGGCGGTATGGCTTTGTGCGTGACATTAACAAGAAGATGCTGGCTCCTGTTCAGAGAACCCTGCGTCTGGTGGAACTCTTTGCAGTCCTTGCGGTATTGATATCACTCTTGGGTCTGCTTGCTATGAGTACCTATTTTGCAGATGAAAACACAAAGCAGATCGCAGTGCGGAAGGTGTTTGGCTCTGATGTGTCGCAGGAAACCCGGCGGGCGGTCCGCAGCTATATGGATCTGACGGGGATTGCCTGCGTGATCGGCATCCCGCTGGCCGTCTGGGCCGCAAGGGTGTATCTGGAGCGATTCGCTTACCGGATTGAAGGATACGGCTGGGTGTTCGTAGTGGCGGCCGTCATTTCGCTGGCCATCGCCTTCGGCACCGTCCTCTGGCAGACCTTGAAGGCCGCCCGGACCAACCCGGCCACTGAATTGAAAAAAGAATAGATATGAAAAGTTATCTGAAATTCCTGTCCCGCAATAAGTTATATACCGCCATCGAGGCGGTGGGGCTGGCCGTGAGTTTGGCGTTCGTGATCATAATAGGCTCGTATGTGTGGCAGCAGTTTGCGGTAACGCGGGAGCATCCGGACCGGGAGCGGATCTATGTGCCCGGCATGCCGGATTTCCCGGCGCTGACATACGGCTTCCCGGATGTCATTGCGGATATACCTGAAATAGAGGCGGTATCCCGGCTTTGTGCCGTCCGGGTATATCCTGTCATTCGGGGAGAGTCGGTAGAAGCTGAAAGTGCCGGCGTGGAACCGGCTTTCTTCGAGATTTGTCCGCAGTTCCGTTTTGTGGAAGGTTCCGCAGATGTGCTGTCCGCTCCCTCCAACGTCATCATTACAGCCTCATTCGCAGGCAAACATAAACTTTCGGTGGGCGATGCCCTGGAAATCAGTGAAGGCAGTTATGTGGTAGGTGCCATTCTGGAGGACCTGAACGGGACGGTTATCAAGCCTTATGAAATCTTCCGCAATGCCTCTGTTTACAAGGACAGCTGGCAATTGTTCGACAATTTCGGCAGCACGACCATCTTCATCAAAGCCCGTCCCGGTACAGACAGGAAAGAATTGTATGACAAACTGGAAACCGTATGCAAACGGGTCTATCCCGACATTTATGGTCAAAGTTTCTTCGGGGCACTGGAACTGTCGCGCTACGATGAACTGTTCTTTGCGGAAACTGATGGTATCTTCCGGCACGGAGACAAAGGGACGCTGAGGGTTCTGTCGCTGGTCGGACTGCTGCTGCTTCTGTCGGCCATCCTCAACTATGTCAACCTGTCCGTAGCACTCACCGGGAAGCGGGCCAAGGAGATGGCTGTGAGGCAATTGTCCGGGGCATCGAGGAGGGGAATTGTCTGGAAGTACGTGGTTGAGTCCATCGCTTTTACTGCCGTATGCTTTGCTGCAGGCCTCTTGCTGGCTGAAGCCTTCTGCCCGGCTATGAATGCGCTGCTCAACAATCCGGATGTCCCGATCCGCGTCGTCTGGTCGCCGGGGTATGTGCTTGCGTACGTCGCCATCATTTTGGCGGTCGGTGCGCTCTGCGGCATCTTTCCGGCGATGATGGCCGGACGATACAAGCCGGTGGACGTGATGAAGGGTGGATACCGGCGCCGGAGCAAGATGGTGTTCAGCAAGGTCTTCATCGTGCTGCAGAATACGCTGGCGGTCATCCTGATCGCCTTGGCCATTACGATGGAAGCCCAGATGCGCAAGACGCAGTCACGCCCGATGCATTGCGATATCGCGGATAAATACTATCTTATCATTTATTCCTATGATCCCGGCGACTCCTTCAAGAGTGTACTTGAAACACTTCCGGCTGTAAAGCGGGTGGGGAAGAGCAATGGTGTGCCCGGAAGCATCCGGGGAGGACAGTATAGTACCACGCGGGACGGACAGGATATTCTGTACAGGCTGATGCGGATGGACAGCACTGCCTTTGCGATGTTCCGATTCGAGATCCTTGAAGACTACCGCACCCCGCTGTTCAACAGCGTATGGTTTTCCGACGAAAGTTTTGCGGCAAGCGGCTTCGACAGCGGATACCACGATCTGGGGACGCTCTCCCGGCGTACGCAAGGCTGTGACCAGCTGGCCGGCGTTTTCAAGGCGTTCCCGACCAATTCGGCCAATATGGGAGAGGACGATTATGCCATCATCTCCGTGATGCGGACCGAGGACATCTCATCCAATAGCTGGGTGATTGAGACGACCGGGGACAGGAAAGAGGCGGCAAGACAGATTAATGATGCTTATGAAGCATATGCGAAAGAACATAATATCATTGAGATGGAGGGGTTCTGGGTCGATGAGCACATAGCCGAGGCCTGGAAGCCTGCCCGCAACAATATGCGCCTTGTGGAAATCTTTATGATCCTGTCCATCCTGATCGCTCTGCTCGGGCTAGTGGCCATGAGCACCTATTATGCCGATGAAAAGTCCCGCGACATCGCCGTTAGGAAGGTTTTCGGCGGAACGGTCGACTCCGAGGCGAGGAGAACGATCCGGGACTATATGGTGCTTGTCGGCATCGCCTGCGTCATCGGCATTCCGGTAGCCGTCTATGCCGCCCAGGAATACCTCAAGGACTTCATTTATCGCCTCGAAGGTTACTGGTGGATATTCTTTATTGCGGTGCTTCTTACCGGACTTATCGCCTTTGTCTCGGTCATCTGGCAGGTGCTGAAAGCTGCCCGGACCAACCCGGCCATAGAATTGAAAAAAGAATAGATATGAAAAGTTATCTGAAATTCCTGTCCCGAAACAAGTTGTACACCGCCATCGAGGCGGTGGGGCTGGTTGTGAGCCTGGCATTTGTGATCATCATCGCCTGCTACACGTGGCAGCAGTTCGCCGTGACCCGGGAAGCGAAGGACTACAAACGCCTTTATGCACTGACCAGCGGGCGGGAGTGGATTTCCGCCTGGCCCGGCGAGCTGGCGGCGGTGGCGGACCGTGTCCCGGATGTCGAAGCGGCGGGAAGGATCAATACGCACGGATCGTCGGCCTGGTTCAACGGCACCAAAGTGCAGGGAACCGCCGATGTTGTCGAGATCGATCCGGAGATCTTCGAGTTCCTGCCGCAGACCTTCGTCTCAGGGGATGCAAGTGTCTTGCAGGACAGGAATCAGGTGCTTTTGGGTGAGAAGTTCGCGCAGAGGATATCTCCGGATCTGGATCCGGTGGGCAAGACCATTACGGTACTCAATGACACCTGCATTGTCGGGGGTGTCATCCGGGTTAATGAAAGGTCGATTCTGAAGGAAGGCGACATCTATCGCGCTTTCAGTGAGCCCGATGCGCCCTCCACGTCCGAATTCACCATCCCGGTGGACCTGGTGCTGGTCCGTTTCCGGGAAGGGGCCGACCACCAGGCCGTGAGGACGCTCATCGATACGGTCGTGACCCGGGAATTCTCCCGGATGTACTCGGCTGCCAAGCCGGAGCGTTCGATGACCATGCCGTTCAAGGATCTTTATTTTTATAAGGCGGGGAGTGTCACGAAACAGGGCAACTCCACCCTGGTCTACATCTTGATTGCCGTCGGAATCCTGCTGCTGGCTTCCGCCCTCTTCAACTACATCAACCTCAGCGTGGCACTGGCGGGCAAACGGGCCAAGGAGATGGCCATCCGCGCCACGCTGGGAGAGTCCGGAAGCCGGATCCGGTGGCGCTATGTCTCGGAATCCGTCCTGTTCGTTGCGGTCTGCCTGGCGCTGGCTTTCCTGCTGGCCCGGGCGCTGGAGCCGGTGTTCAACCGATACATGGCCGGCGATATCGGACTCGAGGTGTCCGCTTCGCCGCTTTATCTGGGCGCTTATGCCTTGCTGGCCGTTTTAATCGGCATTGTCTCCGGCCTGATTCCTGCGTGGATGACTTCCCGTTACAAGGCGGTGGAGGTCATCAAAGGGGAGCAGCGCCGGCAGACAAAGACAGTCTTGGCCAAAGTATTCATCATCATCCAGAATGTGATCACCGTTGCGCTGATCTCCCTCGTCCTGGTCATGGAACTCCAGTACCATCACCTGGTCAATATGCCGATAGGGGCGGATGTGGATGGACTGTACTACATCTCGAGCGGAACGGTGGGGAAAGATATCCTGGCGCAAAAGCCCTATGTGGACAGGATCGGCACCAGCAACGGTTTCCCGAGCCGGGGACAGATGAATCTTTCCACGGCAGTCGAAGGGCAGAAAGTCTTCGTGGGTATACTCCAATGTGACGAGGATGCTTTCGACATGTTCGGTTTCGGGATGGTAAAGGATTTCGGAACCCCGAGGATGAACTCCTTGTGGTTCACCGAATCGGCGGCCAAGATTTTCTCCCTTGATGAAGAGAACCCCAGCCTGCCGGAGGCCTTTGCATTTTTCTTGGGAAACTCTCATGTCGGAGGAATCATAAAAGATTATGCTGTCAAAGGCCCTTCCGAGGTGGAAGGCAACCAGATCGGCATCGTGTCCATCGAGGATCTGAAGTACAATTCGACGGTCGTCCTGAAACTGAACCGTTTCGATGACGGAGTGCGTGCCGAACTGAAGGAGATTGGGCGCAGCGAGAGCCTCCGGCTTACGGGGGAGGAAGAATATGGGGAAAAGACTTTCGGTTATGTGCCGGAACTGATCGAGAAGAGCATGGAGTCGACGCGCAACCTGATCAGCCTGATCGAACTCTTTATGCTCCTGGCGACCCTCATCTCCCTGCTGGGTCTGGTTGCGATGAGCGCCTATTATACCGGGATGCAGACCCGGAACATCGCCATCCGCAAGGTCTTCGGCGGCACCGTATCCTCGGAAACGGGACGTTCGGTCCGCGAATACATGATTTTGGTCGGAATCGCCGTCCTCATCGGCATTCCTGTCGCCATCTTCCTGTCCGAAAGGTACTTGCGCCAGTTCTGGTATCGGGTCGACCACTACGGATGGGTGTTTGTCGCCGGAGCCTTCATCGCCCTGGCCATCTCCTTCCTCGCCGTCCTCTGGCAGACCTTGAAGGCCGCCCGGACCAATCCGGCGGAAGAACTGAAGAAGGAATAGACTCTTCGCTTGCGCTCAGAATGACAGGTCAGTCGTCCGTATTTTGTTTGAAACCAATTTTCGTCCGCGGTTCTTTCTTTTTCTCCTCGATACGGGCGGATAGTTCCGCTATGGCCTGGTACAAGTTGTTTATGTCCTCTCGTACGTCTTCTGATAGATCATTCGCATGGCAACACCCTGCTCGGTAAAGACGAAAGGTGGCGCAGATTTCGGCCTGGTGGATGTCGTCACAATTTGTGATGAGATATCCGCCCATTCATTTTCTGTCAAATGGAACATAAAGTCAGGAGGAAATCGCTTCAGATTTCTTTTTACGGCTTGGTTTAATGCCCGGGTCTCTACCTGGTACAACTTTGCCAGGTCAGAATCCAACATAACTTTTTTGCCTCGAATCTCGTAGATGAGGTTTTGTACAAGAATCAGATCGTTGCTCATAGTATAACAAGTTTGGTTTCTCCAAATATACGAATTATTTGCACTATCTTTACGCTATGAAGAAGATTACGACCCTCCTGCCGGCATTTGCCATAGCCGCCTCGCTGGCCTGTTCCGGCGCCAACGTGAATTACAAGGTAACGGGAAAGAACGCCCCGAAGGACGGGGCGGCCGTGCAGCTGATAGACCGGCTGAGCGGTTCCGCCATCAACAGTGCCGTCGTCTCCAAGGGGAGTTTCGAGCTGAAGGGAAAGGCGGAGAAAGATGCCTTCCTGACCGTCGTCGTGGACGGCGTGGAATGGAACTTCCAGTTCTTCAACGACGGCAAGCCCGTGCAGCTGAACGTGGCGGACAGCAGCCTGACCGGCTCGGCGCTCAATACGAAACTGTCGGACTGTGTCCTGAAGAATGCCGCGGCTTATGCCGAATACAACGACTTCATCGAGGCGTTCACGGCCCTGCCCGGCGAGGAACAGGAGGCCAGGATCGATGAGTTCATGGCGCAGTACCGTACCCGGATCAAGGCCTATGCGGATTTCTACCGGGGGCTGGTCGAGGCGAACCGGGACAATCTCATCCCCGTCGCCTTCATCGAGCACTATCCCCAGGTAATCTCCGCCGCCAATGAATGGGACAAGGCGAAGGGGGACAAGGTGTTCAGCGACCTGCTCGCCTCGGATTCGCCCGCCGCCCGCCATCCGTTCGTGCTGGATTTCAAGCGTAAGATGGACGAGGCCGACGCCATGCGGGCGGCTGAAGAGGCCCGTCGGCGGGAGGCCGCTGCGAGTTCGTCCGCGCTCGTCGGGCAGAAGTTCCGGGACCTCGAGGAGCCGGACGTGAACGGCAGGATGCACAAGCTGAGCGAGTACGTGGGCCGGGGCAAATGGGTGCTGGTGGACTTCTGGGCCGCCTGGTGCAACCCCTGCAAGGTGGAGATGCCCAACGTGGTGGCCGCCTACAAGAAATACCATTCCAAGGGATTTGAGGTCGTGGGCCTGTCGTTCGACCGGAACAAGGAGGACTGGGTGGCGGCCATCAGGGACTGGGAGATGCCCTGGATCCATCTGTCCGACCTGAAGTACTGGCAGACCGCCGCGGCGGGCGTCTATTCCGTCACGGCCATCCCGGACAACCTGCTGATCTCTCCGGACGGCACCGTCGTGGCCCGTGGGCTCCGCGGCGCGGCGCTGGAAGCCATGCTGGCGGAAATCTTCAAATAAGTGAAGGCGAGAACCCAGGCTTTCACTTTCCGTGTCCTGAAGTACTGATTTACGGCTTGAACGGCTGCCGGGCCACGATCGAGCGGCCGAGGGTGAGGGCGTCGGCGTATTCGAGGTCGTCGCCGAAGCCCAGGCCGCGGGCGAGGGTGGAGACCTTCACGTCCTTGCCCTCGATCTGGCGGTAAATGTATAAAGAGGTGGTTTCCCCCTCCACGTCGCCGCTCAGCGCCAGGATGATTTCGATGCTGCCCCGGGACTCGCTGTCTCCGCCCGGGAGGTCCGTCACGGCGGCGTCCTCCGCGTGCATCCGGTCGATGCGCTCCACCAGTTCCCGGATATGGATGTCCGACGGACCGATGCCGTCGATGGGGGAGATGATGCCGCCCAGGACGTGATAAACGCCGCGGTACTGGCCCGTGGCCTCGATGCTCATCACGTCGCGTACGCTCTCCACCACGCAGATGGTGCGGTGGTCGCGCGAACGGTCGGCGCAGATGGCGCACTCGTCGCCGTCGGCGATCATCTGGCAGGTGCGGCACCAGTGCACGTCGTCCGCCAGGCGGCCGATGGCGGAGGCGAAATGGCGGATGTTCTCCGCCGGCTGGCCGAGCAGGTGCAGCGCCAGGCGCAGGGCGCTCCGGGAGCCCACGCCGGGCAGCGAGCCGATGGCCTCGACGGCTTCCCGGAGGGTCTGGGAGGGATATTTCTCGTTCGGATACATTTTTTGCAAATCAGATGAGCAAAGGTAGTGAAAATCAGAATTATTTGCTAACTTTGCCCGCCCGAATTCCGGACCCCGGTCCGGCGGGTACAGGAAATAATGTTAAACCACTAGTTTGTTTTTAGTTACAACAATGGAAGAAAACAAGAATGAAGTTCGTCTGAATGCTTCCGTGAAGCCCGAGGATTTCGATTGGGATGCCTTTGAGGGCGGAGACGTCTACGGCAGCGAAGACAAGAAAGCCATCGAAGAGGCCTACGGCGCCACCCTGTCCAAGGTCGTGGAGAACGAGGTCGTCGAGGGTGAGGTCACCGCGGTGAACAAGCGCGAGGTCGTCGTGACCATCGGCGGCAAGAGCGAGGGTGTCATCCCCGTGTCCGAATTCCGCTACGATCCCGACATCAAGGTCGGCGACAAGGTGGAAGTCTATGTCGAGTCCGCCGAGGACAAGAAGGGTCAGCTGGTGCTTTCCCACCGCAAGGCCCGCACGCTGAAGTCCTGGGACCGCGTCAACGACGCGTTCGAGAACGACGAGATCGTCAAGGGCTTCGTCAAGACCCGCACCAAGGGCGGCATGATCGTGGACGTGTTCGGCATCGAGGCGTTCCTGCCCGGCAGCCAGATCGACATCAAGCCGATCCGCGACTACGACCAGTTCGTCGGCCAGAACATCGACTGCAAGATCGTCAAGATCAACCAGGAGTTCCGCAACGTCGTCGTTTCCCACAAGGCACTCCTCGAGGCCGAGCAGGAAGCCAAGCGCGCCGAGCTCATCAGCAAACTGGAGAAGGGCCAGGTCCTCGAAGGCGTGGTCAAGAACATCACCAACTACGGTGTGTTCGTGGACCTCGGCGGCGTGGACGGTCTGATCCATATCACCGACCTGTCCTGGGGCCGCGTCAACCATCCGGAAGAGGTGGTCTCCCTGGACGAGAAGCTCAAGGTGGTCGTGCTCGACTTCAATGAGCAGCAGAAGCGTATCGCCCTCGGTCTCAAGCAGCTCACCCCGCACCCTTGGGAGAACCTGGACGCCAACCTCAAGGAAGGCGACAAGGTCAAGGGCAAGGTGATCCTGATCGCCGACTACGGCGCATTCGTGGAAATCGAGCCCGGTGTCGAGGGTCTCGTGCACGTGTCCGAGATGTCCTGGTCCCCGAGACTGCACTCCGCGCAGGAGTTCCTGAAGGTCGGAGACGAGGTGGAAGCCCAGGTGCTGTCCATCGACCGCGAGGCCCGCAAGATCTCCCTCGGCCTGAAGCAGCTCACCCCGAACCCTTGGGAGAACATCCGCGAGAAGTATCCCGTCGGCAGCAAGCAGCAGGCCACGGTCCGCAACATCACCAACTTCGGCGTGTTCGCCGAGCTGGAAGACGGTGTCGAGGGCCTCGTGCACATCAGCGACCTCAGCTGGAACAAGATCAAGCACCCCTCCGAGGTGGTCGCCCCCGGCGATGTGATCGACGTCCAGATCCTCGACTTCGACGAGCAGAACCACAAGCTCAGCCTGGGCCGCAAGCAGCTCACCCCGAACCCTTGGGATGAGATCGAGGCCAAGTACCCGGTCGGCTCCACCGTGGAAGGCACTGTCGCCTCCACGACCGACAAGGGCGCCAACATCACCCTCGACGGTGAGGCCGAAGGCTTCGCGTTCACCCGCGAGCTCGTCAAGGAAGACGGCAAGCAGGCCGTCGCCGGCGAGACCCTGCCGTTCAAGGTGGTCGAACTCCGCCGCTCCACCCGCCGCATCCTCCTCAGCCACCTGCGTACCTACCAGGAGGTCAAGGAGCGCGCCGCCGCCACGGAGGCCGAGAGCACCAAGAAGGCTGTCAAGAAGGTCAACGCCGGTATCGAGAAGGCTACCCTCGGCGACATCGACGCCTTGGCTGCCCTGAAGGAGAGGCTCGAGAAAGGCGAGTAATCCCGATGAACTTCACACTCACGATAATGGGCACGGCTTCGGCCATGCCCATTTCTGATAGGAATCCAAGCGCCCAGGCACTCGCCGTGCACGGGCGCTTGTTCCTTCTGGACTGCGGGGAGGGCACGCAGCAGCAGATGCGGCGCGCCCACCTGTCTTTCCTGAAGGTGGAGGCGATCTTCATCTCCCACATCCACGGCGACCATCTGTTCGGCCTGTTCGGCCTGCTGAACACGATGGCGATGTACGGCCGCACGGCCGACCTGTACATCTACGGGCCGCAGGCGCTCGGTTCCGTGCTCAATTTCTACCGCAGCTTCTTCGCCGACGGCTCGGCCTACGAGATCCGCTTCACGGCGGTGGACTGCAAGGAGCCGCAGGTCGTCCATCAGTCCAAATGGGTGACCGTCAGCGCCTTCCCGCTGAACCACAAGATCGAGTGCTACGGATACCGCTTCGACGAGATCGTGACCGAGCGGCACTGGAAGGAGAATCCGGATTATCATCCCAAGTCCTACGCATATTGCTCCGATACGGCGCCTTTCGCGCAGGAGGCGGCGTGGGTAAAGGGCGTGGACCTGCTGTACCACGAGGCGACCTACCCCGGCGAGATGGCCGACAAGGCCGCCGCCCGCTGGCACTCCACCGCCGGGCAGGCGGCGCAGTGCGCCCGCGACGCCGGTGCGGGGCAGCTGGTGGTCGGGCACTATTCTTCCCGGATTACCGATTTCGGGGCCCTCGCGCAGGAATGCCGGGACATTTTCCCGGATACGGTTCTTGCACAGGATGGCGATATAATCGAATTTTAATATATTTGTAGTTGATGAAGCGCTTCTCTCTCCTCCTGGCCCTGCTGGTCGCGGTGCCGGCCGTGGGGCAGAATCCGTACTCCGACTACATCGCGAAGTACGCAGACCTGGCCGTGGCCGAGATGCAGCGGACCGGCGTGCCCGCGAGCATCACGCTCGCGCAGGGGCTCGTGGAGTCCGCCGCCGGGGAGTCTCCGTTGGCGCTCTATGCCAATAACCATTTCGGCATCAAATGCAACGGAGCCTGGGCGGGGAAGAAGTACTACAAGGACGACGACGAAGTGCAGGAGTGTTTCCGCGTCTATGAAAGCGCGGAGGCGTCGTACCGGGCGCATTCGGATTATCTTCGCGAACGCGAGCGTTACCGGGGCCTGTTTGAACTGGACCCCGCCGATTACAAAGCCTGGGCGAGGGGCCTGCGCCAGGCCGGCTACGCCACCGATCCCCGGTATGCCGACAAGCTGATCCGCCTGATCGAGGAGTACGACCTCGACCGTTACGACCGTCCGGCGGAGGAGGATACCGCCGAAGTGCAGCCGGCGCCCGCCTTGACGTTGCGAGAAAGTGCCGATACGCTCTTCCGCGAGCGGATGAGCCTGTCGCTTTCCAGGCCCGTCTATGAGCGCAACGGTGTGCCCTACGTGTATGCCATCGAGGGCGATACCTATGCCTCGATCGCCGAAAGCCAGGGCCTGTTCCTGCGGGAAATCCTGCGGTTCAACGACCTGAAGCAGGAGCTGCCGCTCGAGACCGGCGACGTCGTGTACATCGCGCGCAAGCAGAAGAACGGCGAGTACGGCACGTACGAGGTACGCCGCGACGGCGAGACGCTCTGGGAGATATCCCAGTTCTTCGCCGTGCAGCTCAAGAAGCTCCGGCAGTACAACGCCTTCCGCGGCGACGCCCCGCTTGAGGAAGGCGACACCGTCCTGCTGAGCAAAGCATACATCCGCCGATAAAAGTAACGCCCCGAAAAACTCGGGGCGTTACTTTTATTTGACGACGAGTTCTTCGACCGGCGCCTTGGGCAGCAGGACCGGGTGGACCGGCCAGGACTGCGGTTTGGCGATCTTGAACGGTACCGTGGCGCGGATGTCCGCGGCGGAGGCACCGAAGCGGGCCGTGTAGGTGCCAGCGGCGGTCTCCCAGGCGCTAGCGGCCTCGTTGAAGGAGGCGAGCGTGTACGGGTCGACGGTCATCGTAAGGGTCTCGGACTGGCCGGGCTTCAGCTCGCCGGTCTTGGCGAAGGCCCGGAGTTCATAGGCGGGCTTCACCAGGCCGCCGTCCGGGGCGCTGACGTATAGCTGGACGGTTTCCTTGCCCGGGGCGGAGCCGGTGTTGGTCACGGTGATGGAGGCGGTTACGCTGCCGTCCTTGCCCACCTTCACGACGGGCTTGCCATAAGCGAAGGAGGTGTAGCCGAGGCCGTATCCGAAGGGGTAGGAAACGGCCTTCCCGGCGGTCTGGAAGTAGCGGTAGCCCACCCAGATGCCTTCCTTGTACTGCGTCTCGTCCACGTTGGGCTGCTTCTGGATCACGTATCCGAAGGCGGCGGCCAGGGCGGCGGTGTCCTCGTCGAGCTCGGCGGAGGAGCCGAAGGGGTTCAAGGAAGCCTCTCCCGAGAAGTTGTACGGGAAGTTGAAGGAGGAGGGGATGTCGAAGTAGCTGACTGGGAAGGTCATCGGCAGTTTGCCGGAAGGATAGGAGGCACCGCAGAGCACGTCGGCTACGGTATAGCCGCCTTCCTGGCCGGGCGTCCAGGCCAGCAGGATGGCGTCGGGGATGTGCTTCCAGGAGGCGGTCTCGATTACGCCGCCGATGTTCAGCACCACCACGAACTTCTTGCCCGCGGCGTGATACACGTCGGCGAGGTTCTGGAGCATCTCGCGCTCAGCGCCGGTGAGCGTCCAGTCGCCATCCAGCGCGCGGCGGTCGCCGCCTTCGCCCGCATTGCGGGAGATCGTGAGCACGGCGATGTCGGTGACGGGCTGCTTCTTCTCGATGAAGGCGCGGGACACGGCCATCTCGGGAATGACGGCGTCGCCCAACAGGACGGCCATGCCGCCGGCGGAGTTGTTCCGGGCTTCCGTCTTCTGCAGGGTGATGTACTGGCTGTACCAGGTCTCGATGTCGGCGTCAACGGTGAGGCCGTTCTCGCGGAGGCCCTCGGCCACGTTGCGCACGTAGGCCTTGTTGACGTTGCCGGAGCCGGTGCCGCCGGCGATGAAATCATAGGAGCCCACACCGTACAGGGCGACGTTCTTCACGCCCTGCAGTGGCAGCACGCCATTGTTCTCCAGCAGCACGAGGCCCTCGGCCGCGGCTTTGCGCACCAGTTTCGCGTGGCCGGCCAGGTCGGGCCTGTCGGAGTATCTGTAGCCCTGGAAACGCGGCGTGCGGATGATGTATTCGAGCATCCGGCGCACGTTGCGGTCGAGGTCGGCCTGCGGAATGGCGCCGCTCCTGACGCCTTCCACGATGCGCTGGATCTCGTTTTCCATACCCGGTTCCATCAGGTCATTGCCGGCCACGACGGCCTTCACGGTGCCGGCCTTGTTGCCCCAGTCGGTCATCACGATGCCGCGGAAGCCCCATTCGTCACGCAGGATGGTGGTGAGGAGCTCCTTGTTCTGCTGGGTGTACGTGCCGTTTACCTTGTTGTAGGAGGACATGATAGTCCAGGGATCGGACTCCTTGACCATGATTTCGAAGCCCTTCAGGTAGAGTTCGCGGGCGGCGCGGGGATTCACCACGGCGTCGTCCTCCATCCGGTTGGTCTCCTGGTCGTTGAAGGCGAAGTGCTTGGCGCTCACGCCCACGCCGTTGCTCTGGACGCCGCGCACATAGGCGGCGGCCATCTTGCCGGACAGCAGCGGATCCTCGGAGAAGTACTCGAAGTTGCGGCCGCAAAGCGGGTTGCGGTGCAAGTTCTGGCCCGGGGCCAGCAGCACGTCGGCGCCGTATTCCTTGACCTCCTGGCCCATCGCCGTGGTGAGTTCTTCCACCAGCGGGGCGTTCCAGGTGGAGGCGAGCACCGTACCCACGGGGAAACCGGTGGCGAAGAAGGTCTTGTCCGTGCCCGGACGGGTGGGGTTGATGCGGATGCCGGCGGGACCGTCGGCGAGGACGGTCTGCGGAATGCCCAGGCGGGGGATGGCCCGCGTGGTGCCGGCAGCGCCGGACACGAGCGTTTCGTTGGAGGCGGTGAGCGCGCCTGCGGTCATGCTGCCCCAGCCGGAGCCGACCAGCAGCGTGGCTTTCTCCTGGAGGGTCATCGCGGCCAGGACTTCGTCGATGTTGTCTTTGTTGAGCCGGGGCTGCGCCGACAGTGCAACGGCGCACAGCGTGGCGGTAAGCAATAGGAGGATTCGTTTCATTATCAATGTGTTAAAAGGTTATCCGGTGTATTCGGACGGCGGGACGCCGAACTGTTTCTTGAAGGAAGTGGAGAAGTGTGAGAGGGTGTTGAAGCCCGTCATATAGGCAATCTCCGACATATTGAACTTGCCTTCCTTGAGCAGGTCGGCGGCGCGGTTGAGTTTGTAGCGCTTGAAGAACACGCCCGGGTTCTCACCCGTCAGGCCCTTGACCTTGTAGTAGAACTTGGTGCGGGAGATGCGCATCATTTCCGTAATCCGGGTGATATCCAGTTCCTGGTTCGCCAACTCCTTGTCCATCAGTTCGTAGAGTTTCTTCATAAAGGCGCTGTCGCGCGGCGAGAGGGCTGCTTCGGGACCGATTTCCTCAGTACTGGTCACGGAACCGAGCCGCTGGCGGAGCTTGTCGCGGTTCTCGAGCTGCGACTTCACGAGCGCCTTCAGGTAGGCGGGGTTGAAGGGCTTGGTCACATAGGCGTCGGCGCCCTTGTTCAGGCCCTGCACCTGGTTCTCCACGGCCACGGCGGCAGTGACGAGGATGACCGGGATGTGGCTGAGCTGGAGGTCGCCCTTGACGGCCTCGCAGAGTTCGTAGCCGCTGCGACCGGGCATCACCACGTCGCTGATCACCAGGTCGGGCGCCTCCTCCTCCATCGCCTTCAGCGCGGAGTCGGCGTCGAAGTGCACGATGACGCTGTAATCGGCGGAGAGGAGCATCTTCACGTAGTTCGCCACGTCGATATCGTCGTCCACTACCACAATGCGGCGTTTGACGCCGGATTCCTCACTTTCCTGGGCCGGTGCGGCGGGCATCTGCGGCAGCGGCTGCTGGAACGGGTCGACGGCCGTGCGTTCGTCTTCAGAATAGGACGTGGCGCTCACCGGCAGGATCAGGGTGAACACGGCGCCGCCTTCGTCTCGGTTGCGGGCGTGGATGTAGCCGTGGTGCAGGCTGGCGAGGGCGCGGGAATAGAAGAGCCCGATGCCCGAGCCAGATACGCCGCCGGGGCGGTTCCCGGCCTGGTAGAAGCGGTCGAAGATATCCTCCAACTGATCTTCCGGGATACCGCAGCCGGTGTCCGAGACGGAGATCTGGGCGTATTGCAGGTCCGTGTCGGCCTCGGTGAGCGGGAAGTCCCGGGCCGCCTCTTCCCGCGGCAGTACGTCGAAGGACAGGGAGACCTTGCCGCCCGTGGGCGTGAATTTCAGGGCGTTGGATAGCAGGTTCATCGTGATCTTGGTCACCTTGTCGGCATCGCGCCACATCACGAAACTGTCTTCGAGCCCGTATGTGGCGAGCTCGATGCCTTTCATCTCCGCGTTGAAGTGGAATAGGTCGGCCACGCCGCGCAGCGGCTCCACGATGTCGCCCTTCGCCACCTTCAGCTGGAGTTTCTTGTTGGCGATGCGGTTGAAGTCGAGCAACTGGCCTACCAGCGAGAGCATCCAGGTCGAACTGCGCTGGACGATGCCGAGCAGCTTGCGGTCCTCGCCGCTGATCTTCTCGGACGCGGCGAGCTGTTCGACCGGACCGGCGATCATCGTCAGCGGGGTGCGGAATTCGTGCGCCACGTTGGCGAAATAGTCCATCTGGATGCGGTTGAGGTGCTTTTCCTGCTCCTGGGCGGCTTCCGCCATCTCACGCTCGCGCCGCACCTCGCGGATGTGCCGGGCGGCTTCCTTGCGCACCCGGTGGATGCGGCGGTATACCAGCCAGAGGAAGAGCAGGAGCAGGATGGCCGCCAGCGCATACAGGACGGCGGCCCACCAGCTCCGGTACCAGGGCGGCAGGACGCGGACGGAGAGCGACTGCTCGGTGTCGGGCTCGTCCTCCAGGCGGACACGGAAGGTATAGCGCCCGGCGGGGAGGTTGGCGTAATAGGATTCGTTCGCGGTGCCGGCGTCCACCCAATAGTGGTCGAAGCCGTCCATCATATATTCATAGCGGGGCACGGCGTGCTCGCTGTAGTCCAGGGCGGCGTAGGAGATGCTGAAGCCGTTCTGGTCGTGCCGGATGGTCACGTCCGGACGCGTGGAGAGTTCCTGCGCAATGGGGGCGTTCTTTCCGGGGAGGACGAGGTTGTTGTGGACGCGCAGGTCCTCGAAGACCAGCGGGACGGACTGCTTGCGCCGGATGTCCAGCGGGTTGAACCAGGTGATGCCGTGCGTGCCGCCGAAGACGAGGGTGCCGTCCGGCAGCAGGCAGGAGGAGCGGTCACAGAACTGGTTGCCGCCGATGCCGTCGCTCTCGAAGAACTGGGTGAAACTGCCCACGGTGCGGTCGTAGCGGCACAGGCCGTTCATCGTACTGACCCACACGTTCCCCTGCAGGTCCTCCTGGACGGAGCATATATCCTGGCAGGACAGGCCCTCCATCCGGAGCGTCCGGCGCTCTTCCAGATCATAGCGGAGCAGGCCGCTGCCCACGGTGCCGTACCAGATGTCACCGGCGCCGTCCTTGTACATACAGGTGGGGTTGGCAGGCATCCGCCGGAAACTGCTCTCCCAGGCGTCCGAGCGGGTGCGGAAGCGCAATTCGACGGAGTTGGTGTAGACCTCGCACACGGTCGTGTCGAAGGTGGCGGCCAGCATGCGCCCCGGCTCCAGCTGGAGCAGGACGGTGGGGGCGATGCGCGGATCGTCGCGGAGCGCGGTCCAGTCCGTCTTGCGCGTATCCTTGTCGTAGCGGAGCATCTGTCCGTTATAGTTGGCGATCCAGATCCGTCCCAGGTCGTCCTGCGAGACGGTAGCCGGGTTGGCCATATCGATCTGGTCCACCCGCTGCAGTTCCCGGCCGTCGAAGCGGCAGCGCAGGGTGCGGTATTTCCCGGTCAGGACCAGCCAGAGCTCGCCCTGGGCGTCGCAGAAGATACTGTAGCAGCAGATGTATCCGATGTTGCTGTCGGGCACCAGGCGCCGGAGATTGACGCTGCGGACGGTGTTCTTCCCGAGTTTGTGGACGTACAGGCCGTCGTTGAGCGTGGAGATCCACAGGTTTCCGGCCCGGTCCGGGCAGAGCGACACGACCGACTTGTTCCGGAAGAAGTCGGTCAGGAAGCGGTTGCTGTCGAAGCCGTTGCGGGCGGCGTAGGAGACGCTGTAGCCCTGATCGGTGGAGCCGAACCAGAGGTTGCCGCGGCTGTCGCGGAACATCGTGCGGATCTCGAATTCCGGGACTTCATAAGGGAAGTCAGGATCGGACTGGTGCAGGAGCCGGCCGGTACCCTGGTTGTAGCAGAACATTCCGTCCGAAATGGTGTGTAGCAGGATCTCGGGACCGTTGGTAAAGAGGATGTCGATGTCGCCGCCGGACAGCCGGCGCTCGTTCCGGATGACCGCCGGAACCTCCAGCCAGCGTTCCGAACGTGGGTCGAAGATGCTGAGTTCGCCCATACCGGAGAGCCAGAGCTCACCCGTCGAAGCGACGGTGCCGTGATAGACCTGGTGCCGCGTGGGCCAGGACCCGGTCAGCCGGAAGTCCCGGGGGTCGTAGCAGCGAAGTTCCGTGAGGCCGTTGACGGACCAGATGCGTCCGTCCTGCCCGATGAGGGTGAAGACGCCGCCGTAGTCCCGGACGACGGGGCGGATGCGGCCGCTTTCTGGATCGTAGCGCTGCAGGGTGGCGCCGTCGCTGAAGAGAATCTGGCCGTCGCGGGTCTCGGCGATGCCGGAGAAACTGTCGCTGCCGGGAATGCTGTGAAAGCGGCCGTCGGCGTCGCGCACGGCGACGCCGTTCATCGTGGCCGCCCACAGCTGCCCGGAGGCGCTGCAGAGCAGGGCCGTGATCTGGTTGTCCGGCAGCCCCAGGGTGTCGCCGGTGGCGAAGTATTGGTGGTAGTCGTGTACGGTATATTTGTCCAGCCCCCGGAAGGTGCCGATCCAGATGTGTCCGTCGCCGTCCTCCGCGAAGGCGTTCACACGCTGGTTGGAGAGGCGCTCGGCGATGACCGTGCCCGCGGGCGCCGGAGACGTGCCGGGTGCCGGGTGCGGACCGCTGCAGGCCGCCAGCAGGAGGAGAAAGACCAAACATTTCATTTTCATACCTCTATATTAGGAAAATAATCCCAAATATCGCGGGATTTGAACAAAAATGAATAAAAATGAACAAACGGAACGGCCCCCTCGCACACCCGGAAAAGCATTTGAAATCGTAAGAAAAGCCAAGTGCAGGATTCCGGATAATTTTGCATTCAGTGAAACAGAACCACAGTATGAGACACGCCAACACCCTTTTCCTCCTGACCGCCGCCTGCCTGCTGGCAGCCTGCAGCTGCGGTCCCGGCCGCACCGGACAGGCCTATGACCTTCCTGTCCTGGAGACTTCCGCCAAGGCCTCCACGGTGCAGACCGGATTCGGCGCCGTCGCTGGCTACATCGAAGACGGCGTCTACATCTACAAGGGTATTCCTTATGCCAAGGCGGAGCGCTTCCTGCCCGCCACCGATCCCGATTCTTGGGAGGGCGTCCGGCCCAGCCGCGCCTACGGCCCCACCTGCCCGCAGGGCGCGCGGACCGGCTGGTACGACGACGACCAGGCCTTCGCGATGCACTGGGACGACGGTTTCCCGGACGAGGACTGCCTGCGCGTCAATGTCTGGACGGCCGGCATCAACGACGGCGGCAAGCGTCCGGTGATGGTCTGGCTGCACGGCGGCGGTTTCAGCGCCGGCTCCGGCCAGGAACAGATCGGCTATGATGGCGCCAACCTGGCGCGCGGCCACGGGGTCGTGGTCGTCTCGCTGAACCACCGGCTCAATGCGCTCGGCTTCCTGGACCTGTCGGGCTTCGGCGCCAAGTATGCAGCTTCCGGTAACGTCGGGATGACCGACATCGTAAAGGCGCTGGAGTGGGTGCGCGACAACATCGCCGCTTTTGGCGGGGATCCCGCCAACGTGACCATCTTCGGTCAGTCGGGCGGCGGCGGCAAGGTGTGCACCCTGCTGGCGATGCCGTCCGCCCGGGGGCTTTTCGACAAGGCCGTCGTGCAGAGCGGTTCCATCCTGGAGGCGATGCCGCAGAAGTGGTCGCGCCGGATCGGCGCCGCTACGGTGCGCCGCCTGGGTATCAACCCGTCCCGCATCGACGAGATTGCGAAAGTCCCTTACGCGACGCTGCTCGAAGCCTATGAGGGCGCCATCACCGAAGTGCGCGCGGAGGCGGAACAAGACGGCGACCTGCCCGTCAACTTCCTGAACCAGATCATCTTCGGTACCCGTCCGGTGGTGGACGGCGAGATCCTGCCCGAGCAGCCCGGTTCGTCGGCTTCGATGGCCCTGTCCAAGGACATCCCGGTCATCATCGGCACCACCTATCACGAATTCACGCGCGACCGCGAGGATCCCATCTTCAAGCCCCTCGCCGTGCAGCAGGCCGCCGACCGCGCCGCCGCCGGCTGCGCCCCGGTCTACCTGTACCAGTTTACCTGGGAGTCCCCGGTGCTGGACGGCGCCCTGGGCAGCACGCACTGTATGGAGATCCCCTTCGTGTTCGACAACGTGGCCCTGCACCGCACCCTTACGGGCGGCGGTCCGGACGCCGTCGAACTCGGCCACCGCATCAGCCATCTGTGGACCAGTTTCGCCAAGACGGGCGTTCCGTCAGCGGAGGGTATCCCGGCCTGGGATCCCTACACCGTGGAGAAGCCGGCCACGATGCTCCTCAATATCGAATCTAATTTATCCTTTTAACCAATAATCAAACAAATGAGTAATTCTGCATTGAAAAGACTGACGGCCCTCGGGCTGTCGCTCTTGATGGGGCTCTCGCTCGCGGCTCAGACGCGGGTGACCGTCTCCGGAACAGTCGTCGATGACCAGAACGAGCCGATGATCGGTGCGGGTGTCTTTGAAAAGGGCACCACCAACGGCGTCGTGACTGACCTCGACGGCAACTATTCCATCTCCGTGCCTGCGGGCGCGACGCTGGTTTTCTCCTCCGTCGGTTTTACCACGCAGGAGATCGTCGTGAACGAATCCAGGACGCTTAACATCAAACTCGAGACGGATGCCGAAATGCTGGAAGAGACCGTGGTCGTGGGCTATGGCGTCCAGAAGAAGTCCGACCTCACGGGCGCCATCTCCCAGGTGAAAAGCGAGGATATCGAGAACCGTACCATCACCTCGCCGGAATCCGCCCTTCAGGGCAAAACCGCCGGTGTTCAGGTCTTCTCTTCCTCCGCCCGTCCGGGCGCTTCCCCCAGCATCCAGGTCCGTGGTATTTCCTCCAACGGCTCCTCCAACCCGCTATACGTCGTGGACGGTCGCCGGACCAACTCCATCGCCGGCATCGATCCCAACGACATCGAGTCGATGGAAGTCCTGAAGGACGGTGCCTCCGCCGCCATCTACGGCGCCGAGGCCGGTAACGGCGTCATCATGATCACCACCCGGCGCGGTCAGGGTGAAGGCAGGATCAGCTACTCCTACCAGCTCACTTCCCAGAGCCTGAACAAGGTGCCCAAAATGATGAACGCCGAACAGTATATGCAATACTTCATCGAGAACGGCCGTTACAACATCCAGGACTTCTATGCCAACTGGGACTTCCAGACCAATACCGACTGGCTGGCCTACTCCTACGAGAATTCCCTGATGCAGCACCACAATCTTTCGTTCAGCGCCGGCAACGACCGCGGTAACCTTTACGTTTCCGCTTCCTACCTGGACAACAATGGTATGTTCGTCGGCGACTCCGACGTCTATAAGCGTCTGACCTTTATGGTCAACGGATCCTGGAAATTCAAGCCTTGGCTGGAGGTTCAGACCAACAACCAGGTCGAGTATTACCAGGCCCGCAGCGTCTCCGAAGGCTCTGACTACGGCTCCGCCGTGCTCTCCGCCCTGCAGCTGGACCCGCTCACCCCGCCTACTTATGCTCCCGACGCACTGCCTGCATTCATGCAGTCCTATCTTGACGCCGGTCGCAATCTGCTCAAGGACGAGAATGGCAACTACTACGCCGCCTCTTACTTCAACCCGTCCGAGAACGTGAATCCGCGCATCATGCGTGACCGTTCCTACAGCGACTCCCACGGCTTCAATATCAACGGTTCCACATCCCTGAATTTTACCCCGATCCCGAACCTGACCCTTACTTCCCGCGTAGGCTACCGCTTCACGGCCGGTGACAATTACGGCTATAGCCTCAACTACTATATCAACCAGAACGCCTACCAGAACTACATCGGCCTGTCCGGTTCCGACAGCAATTCGATGTACTACCAGTGGGAGAACTTCGCCAACTGGTTCCAGAGCTTTGGCAAGCACACCGTCACCCTGATGGCCGGTACCTCTTTCAGCAGCTCCCGCAGCTTCAATATGAACGGAAGCTACCGGGGCAGCGACGACGACCTGGGCGTTACCCAGAACGATCCGCTGTTCTACTACTTCGGTTCCGCTTCGGCCAACGCCGTCCCTTCCGTGAGCGGCGCCACGCCGAACTTCTCCCGCAAGCTTTCCTATTTCGGACGTGTCAACTGGAGCTATATGGGCAAATATAACGTCCAGGCTTCGTTCCGCGCCGATGCGGCCGACCTTTCCGTGCTGCCGAAGCCGATGCGCTGGGGTTACTTCCCCTCCGTCTCTGCCGGCTGGACGATTTCCGAGGAGCCTTTCTTCGTCCCTCTCAAGAGTGTCGTGAACTTCGCGAAATTCCGTGCCAGCTGGGGCCAGAACGGTTCCCTGGCTGGTCTGGGCGGCTACCGTTACGCCAACGTGATCGCCCAGACGGGCAATTATCCTACCGGAAACGGCCTTGAGTATCTGCTGGGTTATGCACCTTCTTCCACCGGTAATGAAGAGCTCAAGTGGGAGACTTCCGAGCAGCTGAACTTCGGTCTGGACCTGCGCTTCCTGCGCGACCGCCTCACCTTCAGCATGGACTGGTTCAACAAGATGACCAAGGACCTCATCGTGACCGGCATCACGCCGTCCACCGTGGTGGGTGTCACTGCATCCCCGGTGAACGCCGGTAACGTGCGCAACACCGGTTTTGAATTCGAGCTCAAGTGGCGCGACCAGATCGGCGACTTCAGTTATAGCATCGGAGGCAACCTTTCCACACTGAAGAATGAGGTTACCTACCTGCACGAGACCCTCTCCGACGGTATCGACGGAACCGGCGTACGTAACTACGGTACCATCACCCGTTTCGAGAAAGGCTACCCTGCCTGGCACTTCTACGGCTACCATTTCATCGGCATCGATCCGGCCAACGGTAACGCGATGTTCGAGGATGTCGACGGCAGCGGCGACGCGACGCAGGCCGACAAGATGGACTTGGGAAGCGGTATTCCGAAAGTCAACTACGGTCTGACCCTGAACGCCGCCTGGAAGGGACTCGACGCGGTCGTGTTCCTCACCGGCGCTGCCGGCAGCAAGATTTACAACTGCCTCACCGTGGTGGACTATCCGTCCAACCGCCTGAGCTTCCTGACGGAAGACCGCTGGACGCCCGAGCACACCAACGGAACCAAGCCTGCAGCCAACGCCGCCAACTGGCAGCAGTACCTCACCTCCGACGCCGTGGTCTTCGACGGCTCCTATATGAAGATCAAGCAGATCCAGCTCGGTTATACCCTCCCGCAGAGCTTCACCCGCAAGTTCAAGGTGGACCACCTGCGCATCTATGGCTCCCTGGACGACTGGTTCACCTTCTCCAAGTATCCCGGCTTCGATCCTGAGATCACGGGTACGGGAAGCAGCCTGGGCGTTGACAAGGGCTCCTATCCGACCGCCAAGAAGGTCGTTTTCGGTATTAACATTACCTTCTAAGATTGACTGCCTTATGAAAACAAGAAATCTTATTCTGTCTGTTGTGGCAGCCGTTTGCTCTTTTGCTGCCGTTTCCTGCTCCAAGATGCTGGACATTCCGCAGAAAGGAGTCCTGGATTACAATACCTACTACAATACCGATGACCAGATTCTCTCCGCCGACGTGGCGATGTATCTGGAAGTGCGCGGTTGGGAATACAATGTGAAGCTCTGCAAGGCCATGCTTACCGACGACTTCTGGGCCGGCGGTTCGATGCGCGGAGACAACAACAACCTGGAACATCTGAACGAATTCACCTTCGACGCTGAAGAGGATTATGTCCAGAGTATGTTCACCACCTATTATACGCTGATCTACAAGGCCAACGTCATACTGGGTCACGTGGAAGAGGAAGGGGCCTCCGATATGGCCAAGATGGCCCGTGCCGAGGCCAAGGTCTTCCGCGCCTTTGCCTACTTCGACCTGAAGACGATGTGGGGCAACCCGCCGCTCGTGGACCACGAACTGTCTCCGTCCGAGTATAACGTTCCCAACGGAACGGACGAGGAGCTCTGGAGCCTGATGGAGAAGGACCTGACCGAGGCCATCTCTTCCGGTGCCTTGGCTGAGAAGACCAGCCTGAACGACAACACCACCTGGCGCGTGACCAAGCAGTTCGCGCAGGCCCTCCTGGGCAAGGTTTATCTGTGGCAGGGGAAGAACGCCGAGGCCGCTGCGCAGTTCGACGCCGTGGTGAATTCCGGCAAGTACGCCCTGATGGACGACTACAGCCTCATCCACCGTGCTTCCCATAAACACAATGTCGAAAGCATCTTCGAGAGCAATCGCGTCCACGACGATAACAACTCCTTCCAGAACTTCTCGATGTACGCCCTGATGACCAACTGGCGTATGGACAAGATGAACTGGCCGGCCGACACGCCGATCATGAACACCGGCTGGGGTTTCCGCGTGCCTACCAAGAGCCTCTATGACGATTTCGTCAAGGATGAAGGTGCCGACGGCTACCGTCTGAATGAGTCCCTGAAGACCTTGGACCAGTTGAAGAACGAGCTGGGCATCACCCTCAAGAGCCCGGTCATCGGCGAAGGCTACTTTATGTGGAAACTCCGCATTCTGGCGGAAGAGCGCGGTATGGGCAACGACTTTGTATATGCCGCCAACACGCTTTGGATGCGTTACGCCGAGGTGCTGCTCTGCGGAGCCGAGGCCCATCTGGCCGCCGGAAACGGCAGCAAGGCCGCCGAGTATGTCAATATGGTACGCGCCCGTGCGAAGCTTGCGCCCAAGGGCAGCGTGTCCCTGGATGACATCAAACTGGAAAAGCGCTTGGAACTCTTCGGTGAAGGTACCCGTATGCAGGACCTCCTCCGCTGGGGCGAAGGAAGCAAGATGTCCAAGAACGGCGACACCTATCCTGAACTTCAGGTGAACGGCCAGGTCCAGTACAAGAACTGCGGCAACCCTGCTTACGGCTTCAAGTCTGGCAAGAACGAGCGCCTTCCTTATCCTGCCACGGAAATCCGCCTCAACAGCGAAATCCAGCAGAACCCGGGTTATTAATCGTCCATAAAACTGTATGCATATGAAAAAGAACATATTTCTGATCGGGCTGCTTCTGTTGGGCCTGACCTCCTGCTACAAGTCGGTCCTGGACCCGCTTACGGGCGTGTTCCCCGCTCCGACCGTGATGGAAGAAAGTGCATTCACTTCCGCCGAGGCCACCAGCGTAAAGGGAGACAACGGCCGTTTGATCACGGTGGATCTGAAGGGTTCCACCCCGGTTCAACTGGTTCTGGTGGGCAACAAGTATTTCCTGACTGAGAATACCTACATCGAGGCTTCCGCCATTGCTGCCCAGAACGGCAATTTCATCAGCGGCCAGACCAAGGTGGGCGGTCAGGGTGTGAAATCCGGCCGTGTGGTCGTCGGCCGTACCCCTGTGGATACGGAAAGCGGCGCCTATAGCCTGGATGATCTCTACAACATCGAGTGCGTCCTCTTCTGCGAAGACGGCACTCCTTATAAGGTGAAATGGTCCGGCAAACTGGCTTTCTATCCGGATCCCGTCCTGGGAGACATCGTGGTGGAGAACCAGATGGCCGATGTCGTTTCCGATACCGAAGCCGGAATGAAGAAGCACCTGATTTCCCTGGTCGACGCTGACGGCAACCCCGCCGGGGCTTTCGAGATCTTCGTGGATCCCGCCGCCACCACCATTGCCGGCACCTACCTTTGCAAGGAATATGCAGAGATGGCCGGAGAGGCGGGTATCATCTCCAACGGTTACAACTTCCCGGATTGGGGCATCTCCGGCGGTTCCTACTTCATGAAGGACGGTGTGCGTGTGGATGTGGCTGCCGGACAGACCGTGGTCATCGCCCCGCTTACCGACAAGTCCTATGTCTTCAACGTAGCCGGTACCGACATCGTCGTGGCCGGTACCGAGATGGGTGAAGGCGTCGTGTTCGAGTATGCCGGCGTCGACACGTCTTCCGCCACCGAGGCCGGTAAGCAGAAGCACTTGGTCAATGTCACCCTGGACGGCGAAGCCGCCGCCACGTTCGAGCTCTTCTGCGAGCCTGATGCCGACATCACCGGCACCTACCTCTGCAAGGAATATGCAGAGATGGCCGGCGAATCCCTCATCATCGCCAACGGTTACAACTTCCCGGACTGGGGTATCTCCGGTGGTTCTTACTATACCGTGGATGGCGCCCGCGTGGACATCAACGCAGGTGATCTGGTGACTGTCGCCAAGGCAGGCGACAAACTGTATTCCTTCTGCGGGGCCGGATTCACCTACCTGGTCAAGTTCTAAGCGATGGGGAAGTCCTTCCGCTTTTGGATGATTGTTACAGTGGCACTGGGGATCCTGGTCCCCGGTGCCTGTAACAAGATTCCCGATTCTGGCGAAGACAACAACGGAAAGGTCAATCTGATAGACTTGCTTGGCAAAGAAGACAAGTTGTATCAGGACCTTACCATCCAGAGCGCCTGCAAGGGCCAGAAGATGACTTATTCCGTCTGGCTGCCCAATGGCTACGACGAAAAAAAGACCTATCCTTTCCTATACTTGCTCCACGGCTATGAGAGCGGAGACCAAAGCCATCTGGACCGTTGCTGGGTGGAGAAGGGCAACGCCCGCGAGATTGCCAAGCAGTACCTCAAGGACGGCGGCGTCCCTATGGTTATCATTATGCCCAACGGCTTGTCGGATTTTTATTCCGGAGCCTGGGAGCAGTATTTTTACCAAGAACTGATGCCCAAGGTCGAGACGGCTTTCGGCTGCAACGGCAAGCGTGCCATCGCCGGTCTGTCTATGGGCGGTTTTGGCACTGTTTACCATGCATTGAAATACCCCGGGAAATACACCTGTGCCTATGCCATGAGTCCCGCTGTGAGTGAGGACTTGAATGCTTTGGTGGACGCACAGCCCGACAAGTCGGTTTTCCCCGGTTTCACTTTCGAGGTGGGCAATCAGGATACCACCGTGGACAATGCCAAAACCGAGCTCCTGGCCAGCTATATGAAGAAAAACGGGCTGCAGGTGGAGTACGTCGCCCGCAACGGCTACCATTTCTGGGACTTCTGGCAGGAGTGCCTGCCGAA
>CACWOH010000024.1 GCA_902762435.1 uncultured Bacteroidia bacterium
CGCGCGGTTGCCATTCGCGCTGAGCGGACCTTGGGAAGCCTCCGTTACTCTTTTGGAGGCGACCACCCCAGTCAAACTACCCACCAAGCGGTGTCCTTCTCGCGAAGTTAGGCCCCGGGCGAGCAAAGGGTGGTATTTCACATTGCCGCTCCACGACTACTAGCGTAATCGCTTCTCTGCGTCCCACCTATGCTACACATCACTCGTCCAAAACCAGCGCTAAGCTATAGTAAAGGTTCACGGGGTCTTTTCGTCCCGTTGCGGGTAGGCGGCATCTTCACCGCCACTACAATTTCACCGAGCTCATGGCTGAGACAGTACCCAGATCGTTACACCATTCGTGCAGGTCGGAACTTACCCGACAAGGAATTTCGCTACCTTAGGACCGTTATAGTTACGGCCGCCCTTCGATTCAGACCTTCGCTTGCGCTAAGCCCCCCTCTTAACCTTCCGGCACCGGGCAGGTGTCAGGCCATATTCGTCATCTTAACGATTTTGCATAGCCATGTGTTTTTGGTAAACAGTCGCCTGGGCCATTTCTCTGCGCCCTGTCGCCAGGGTCCGCTTCTCCCGAAGTTACGCGGTCATTTTGCCTAGTTCCTTAGCCGTGATTCACTCGAGCACCTTAGGATTCTCTCCTCACCCACCTGTGTCGGTTTACGGTACGGGTCGCCTTGCTCTTAACGAAAAAATGATTTTCTTGCAAGTATGATTACCTGCGCTGTCCGATTGTCCGAAGACGCTCGGTACTGTCGGCTTTCAGTCTCCCTACGGCCTTCAACGCGCTATTCCGTCAGCGCGCGGCAGTGTCACTTCTCGGTCTCATCTCTTCCTGCAAGGCGAGTATCGGAATGTTAACCGATTCGCCATCGGATTCGCCTCTCGGCTACTCCTTAGTCCCCGACTAACCCTGATCCGTTTAACGTTGTTCAGGAAACCTGGGGTTTTCGGTGTCAGAATTTCTATTCTGATTATCGTTACTTATGCCTACATTTTCTTTTCCAGACGCTCCAGCAGAACTCACGTCCCACCTTCGACGCTGACTGGAATGCTCCCCTACCACACTTACTTGCGTACGTGTCCTTAGCTTCGGCGACAGTTTTTATGCCCGGTCATCATCCACGCATCACCGCTCGACTAGTGAGCTGTTACGCACTCTTTGAATGAATAGCTGCTTCCAAGCTAACATCCTAGCTGTCTTAGCGGTGTCACTTCGTTTCGTCTCAACTTAAACTGTTCTTGGGGGCCTTAGCTGAAGGGCTGGGCTCTTACCCTTTCGCCGACGGATATTAGCACCCGACGACTCACTCCCGGAATCTGAATTGCGCGCATTCGGAGTTTGTCAGAAATCGATAGGCGATGAAGCCCTCTTTTCCTATCAGTAGCTCTACCTCACGCAATCATAACCGAGGCTGTCCCTAAAGACATTTCGGGGAGTACGAGCTATCTCCCAGTTTGATTGGCCTTTCACTCCTACCCACAGCTCATCCAAGCCCTTTTCAACGGAAACTGGTTCGGGCCTCCAGTGCCTGTTACGGCACCTTCACCCTGGCCATGGGTAGATCACTAGGTTTCGCGTCTGCTCCCGATGACTGAACGCCCTGTTCAGACTCGCTCTCGCTCCGGCTTACGGCCCTGAAGGCCTTAACCTCGCCATCGAGAAGCAACTCGTAGGCTCATTATGCAAAAGGCACGCCGTCGCACCCGTAGGTGCTCCGACCGCTTGTAAACGAACGGTTTCAGGTTCTGTTTCACTCCCCTGTTCGGGGTGCTTCCCACCTTTCCCTCACGGTACTGGTTCACTATCGGTCTTCCGGTTATATTTAGCCTTGCGGCATGGTCGCCGCGGATTCAGACAGGATTCCACGTGTCCCGCCCTACTCAGGTGTCACCATCGAACATATCCCGTTACCCGTACGGGCCTTTCACCCTCTATGGACCGACTTTCCAGACGGTTCCGGTTCCTAATATGTTCTTCAGAGGTGATCCTACAACCCCGCATACGCCGTAACGCACACGGTTTAGGCTCTTCCCATTTCGATCGCCACTACTTTGGGAATCGATATTTCTTTCTCTTCCTGCAGGTACTAAGATGTTTCAGTTCCCTGCGTATGCTCTGTCAATTTTGACAGCGACTGGCCTTCAGCCAGACGGGTTACCCCATTCGGACATCTCCGGATCAATTCCTGTTTGCAGATCCCCGGAGCTTTTCGCAGCTTACCACGTCCTTCCTCGCTTCCGGAAGCCAAGGCATCCTCCGTTCGCTCTTCTTCTCTTTCTCGTACTTTCTAAGTGAATCTTTGCGACATTTACGTCTCAAATTTTTACTCGTTTTGCCTTTGAAATTGCAGTCCCTTATTCGCAACTCGAAAAAACTCGAATTATAAATATTACAGACTTTAATCTCTTTTAACTTCTTACCTCGTTATCTCTCTCAGTATTGTCAATGAACTTTAAATCCTTTCGTTCAGTTATGTGCTCATCGAAAGGGACGGCAAAGGTACACACTTTTTTTGAACTTGCAAATCTTTTCGGAAAATATTTTTAAAAATAATTCTTTTCGTCCGCAGCGGCATCGATTCCGGGCGAAATCGGTGCGACCCCCCAGCGTTTCTGCCGGGGGTCGCACCGATATCAGCCGTTTTCGAAGCGAGGCTATTCCGCGTACAGCGTGATGAGGTTGCGGATCACGGCGGCGGCCTTCTCCATATTCTCCACCGTCACCCACTCGAACTTGCCGTGAAAGTTGAGTCCGCCGGCGAAGATGTTCGGGCACGGGAGGCCGCGGAACGACAGGTTCGCGCCGTCGGTACCGCCGCGGATGGGCTGGATGCGGGGCTTCACGCCCGCCATCTCCATCGCCTTCACGGCTTTCTCCACCACGTGGTAGTGCGGCTCCACCTGCTCGCGCATATTATAATATTGGTCTTTGACCGTGACGGTCGCGGTGCCCTCGCCGTAGCGCGCGTTGATGAACTCGGCGCAGCGGGCGATGACCCGCTTCTTCTGCTCGAACTTGGCGCGGTCGTGGTCGCGGATGATGTAGGAGAACTGCGCCTCCTCCACCGTGCCCTTGAGGCTGATCAGGTGGAAGAAGCCCTCGTAGTCCTGCGTGTACTCCGGCCGCTGGCTGACGGGCAGCAGCGCGTCGAACTCCTGCGCGATGTGCAAGGCGTTGCGCATCTTGCCCTTGGCGTAGCCGGGATGGACGTTGCTGCCCTGGATGCGGACGCTCGCCGAGGCGGCGTTGAAGTTCTCGAACTCCAGTTCGCCCACGTCGCCGCCGTCCATCGTGTAGGCGTAGTCCGCGCCGAACTTCTCCACGTCGAACTTCACCACGCCGCGGCCGATCTCCTCGTCCGGCGTGAAGCCGATCTTGATCTCGCCGTGCCTGAACTCCGGATGGGTGACGATGTACTGGACCGTGTCCATGATCTCGGCCACGCCGGCCTTGTCGTCGGCGCCCAGCAGGGTGGTGCCGTCGGTGGTCACGAGCGTTTCGCCCTTGTGGGCGAGCAGTTCCGGGAACTCCTCCACCTTGAGCAGGAGGCCCGGGACGCCGTTCAGGGGGACGTCGGCACCGTTGTAATCCGGGATGATCTGGGGCTTGATGTCCGCCCCGGAGGCGTCGGGCGCGGTGTCCACATGGGCGATGAAACCCACGGCGGGCACCTCCCTGTCGATGTTGGAGGGGATGGTGGCCATCACGTAGCCCCATTCATCGAGGGTGGCTTCGACGCCGAAGGTGCACAGCTCGTCCCGGAGCATCTTCAGCAGGTTCAACTCTTTGGCCGCGGAAGGCTGGCTTTCGCTTTCTTCGTCGGACTGGGTGTCCACCGCCACGTAGCGGAGAAATCTGTCGAGTATCTTTTCCATACTTACAAAGATACGAAAAAACTATCGAGTTGTCCCCCACGACGAAAATTGATATCACATTTTGAAAATGATGTCATTTTGATTATCTTTGCCGAAAAAGAGACGGATGGAAACGGCACGCATACAGACAGTCCTGCGGCTCCCGCCGGAATTGATGGAGCGGGTGAAACGGGTCGCCCGCAAGGAAAAACGCTCCTTCAACAGCTACGTGGAACGGATCCTGGACCGAGCTGTGGGTCCGGTTTTCCCCACCCTGCCGCCGAAGTTCCAGGTTTCCAAGGAAATCCGGGACCTCCGACGCTTCGAATGCAAGGAGCCGACCACCGATGCGCTGGAAGCCGATCCGAAACTGGCTTGTCTTTGGGAGAAGTATGGTAACGTTTAAATTCCGGGCATTCCTGGACACCAATGTCCTGCTGGATGTACTCTCCACCTCGGAAAGGCCTTCTTCAGAGGCCTCGGAACAGATTTTCGAGGCAATCCGTTCCGGCATCTTCGAAGGATTCATCACGACCCAGAGCATCATTGACGCTGCTTACATCCTCTCCCGCCAGCGTTCCCGCTTCGACCGGGAAGCCTTCGGCCAGTGCATCCTCTCGATGATGAACTACCTCAACATCAACGCCATCCATCCATTCGACATCCGGGATGCGGTCCTTCACGGCAAAGGAGACCTGGAAGATGACTCCCTATTCGCCCACGCCGAAGCCCTCGGCTGCGACGCCATCATCACCTCCGACCGCAAATTCCGGCAGCAAAAAGAAGCCTCGGGCATGCTGTTCTTCACACCCGAGGCCTTCCTCGCCCGCCTCCGCGGGCAATGATTGAAGGGTCAGAAAACGGGTTCCGTCATCCCATCGTCTTTTTCACAAAAGGCTTAATCTTTCCGCATCGAGGAGACGATCATATAGGCGCAGATGCCGATCAGCGGCAGGATGGCGACGGTTTCGGCGCCGGAGGCGACGTGGCCGGGCGCCACGGTATTCCACGCGTTCATGAACCAGTCCACCTTCGCGAACTTCAGGATGGCGGAGACGACGCCCATCAGCGCGCCGCCGGCGATGAAGCCGCTGGCGATCAGCGTGCCCTTCTCCTGACGGGCCGTGTTGACGGCCGCGTCCTTGCTGCGGGTGCTGACGTACCACGATATGGCGCCGCCCAGCAACAGCGGGAGGTTCAGGTCGATGGGGATGAACATGCCCAGGCAGAAGGCCAGGGCGGGTACCTTGAACACCGTCAGCAGGATGGCAATCACCGCGCCGATGCCGTACAGCAGCCAGGGAGCGCTGCCGCCGTTCATCATCGGCTGGATCACGGCCGCCATCGCGTTGGCCTGCGGGGCCACCAGGGCGCCGTCGCCCGTGAACCCGTAGGTCTTGTTCAGGATGAGCATCACGCCGCCCACGGTCGCAGCCGCCACAGCGATGCCGAGGAACTTCCAGGCCTCCTGCTTCTTCGGCGTCGTGCCGATCCAGTAACCGATCTTGAAGTCGGTGATCAGGCCGCCGGCGGTGCTCAGCGCCGTGCAGACCACGCCGCCGATGACCATCGCGGCCACCATGCCGGCATTGCCCTTCAGGCCCACCGCCACCAGCACGAGGGCCGTGATGATCAGCGTCATGATGGTCATGCCGCTCACGGGGTTCGTGCCCACGATGGCGATGGCGTTCGCCGCCACCGTCGTGAAGAGGAAGGAAATCACCGCGATGATGACGAGCCCGATGAGGGCCTGCCAGACGTTGTTCACCACGCCGCCGAAGGCGAAGAAGGCGAACACGGCGAGCAGGGCGATGGCGATGCCCCAGACGACCGTCTTCATCGGGAGGTCTTCCTGCGTGCGTTCCGGCTTCTCGGCCGCGGCGCCGCCCTTGCGGGAGAACTCGCCCACGGCCAGGCCCACGGCGCTCTTGATCACGCCGGCGCTCTTGATGATGCCGATGATGCCGGCGGTGGCGATGCCGCCGATGCCGATATGGCGGGCGTATTCCTTGAAAATCTGCTCGGGCGCCATCTGGGAGATGGTCTGGGTAATGCCCGTGCCCATCAGGTCAATCACGCTGCCGCCCCAGATCAGGTTCATCAGCGGAATGATGACCAGCCACACGAGGAAGGAGCCGCAGCAGATGATGAACGCATACTTGAGGCCGACGATGTAGCCCAGGCCGAGCACGGCGGCGCCGGTGTTGAGTTTCAGCACCACTTTCGCCTTGTCGGAGACGACCTGGCCCCAGTGCATCACGGTGGTGCTGAGCGTCTCGGCCCAGGCGCCGAAGGTGGCGACCACGAAGTCGTACAGGCCGCCGATCAGGCCGGCCGCCAGCAGGGTGCGGGCGCTCTTGCCGCCGCCCTCGCCGCTGACGAGCACCTGCGTGGTGGCCGTGGCCTCCGGGAAGGGATACTTGCCGTGCATCTCCTTCACGAAATACTTGCGGAACGGAATGAGGAACAGGATGCCCAGGAATCCGCCCAGCATCGAGCTCAGGAACATCTGCCAGAAATTCACGTCCAGGCCCAGGATGTAGATGGCAGGGAGGGTGAAGATGGCGCCCGCCACCACCACGCCGGAGCAGGCTCCGATGCTCTGGATGATGACGTTCTGGCCCAGGCCGCCCTGCTTTTTCAAGGCGCCGGTCAAGCCCACGGCGATGATGGCGATGGGGATGGCCGCCTCGAAGACCTGGCCCACCTTCAGTCCGAGGTAGGCCGCGGCGGCGGAAAAGAGGATGGTCATCAGGAGACCGAGGGCGACGCTATAAGGCGTTACTTCCAGCGGTTTCTCCTGCGGGCTCAGCAAGGGCCGGTAGCTCTCCCCCGGTTTCAACTCCCGGTGGGCGTTCTCCGGCAGGCTCAGGTTTTTGTTTTCTTCCTTCATGGCGCTCTTTTTGTTTTTTGTAGCGTTCTATGTATTTTTCCAGTTTGGCTTTGTCGATGGCATCCTGGCGGGCCTGGCGGGCCGCTTCCCGCTCGGCCCGGCGCTTCGCCCGGGCCTCCTTGCGCGCCTGCTTCGCCGCGGCCTTGGCGGCGTCGCGCGCATCCAGCTCCGCCCAGCGGGCGTCGCGGCGCGCGATGCGCAGGGCCCGCCTGAGCTCACGGGGAGACATATAAGTCGTATCGGCGGGAGCCGGCTGACCGGCCTGCGGCGCTCCGCCGCTCACGGCAGCCGAAGACGTGTCCCGTACGGCCCGGGTCGTGGTGTCCCGCGCGGCGAGCGACAGGGAATCCCGCGGGGAAAGCGACACGGAATCACGGACGGCCCGGGCGGACGAGTCGGCCGGCGAATCCGCGCCGGAATCCCGGGCGGCCCGCTTCTGCCGGGCGGACTCCAGGGCGGCGTAAACGTCCTTCATATGCCCCGGGAAATAGATGTCGGTCTGGGTGAAGTCCGCGTGCGGATGCGCCTCGTATTCGCTCCGCTCGGAATCCCGGACCACCATAGCGGTCACGTCGAACTTGTCTTTCGGGCGACGGTCGGGCTGCCAGTTGAAGCCCTTGATACGGTGTTCCGCCTCGGGGAGCTGGACCACGGGATAGGCGTCGCTCTTGGGATTGTCGAAATAGAACACGCGCTGGACCTCCCCGTTCTCGAAAGTCGCCGTGAGCATCTGCGCCGCCACCCGGTTCACCGTGGCGATCTCGTCGTTCTCCTCCAGGTAGAACAGCGCATTGACGCCGCCCAGCGCATCGAAGCGGCGCAGGGCCGTGGAGTCGTTGAAATACGCGATGATGTCCGTGCTCTTGATCTGGTCGAAATAGCCGCCGGGTTCTTCGGTATGGATGAAGGCGTTGGTCAGCAGGTTCGCCCGGTCCATCTTGTTGTTCCGGATCAGCACGAAGAGGCTGTCGGAATTGTACTGACGCTTTTCCTCGTTCCACACGACCGGTTCCTTGTAGAGCCGCGCGATGGAATCGAGGTCGTTGTAGCGGAGCGAGTCGCAGCGCACCTGCATGTCCCTGCGGAACACGCGCACGTCGCCGGTGGCGAGCAGGAAACCGATCTTGGTGGTGTCGGGCGGGGGTGCCGCGACACTGTCGGCCGCCGCGAGGGAAAGGCTGTCCGCCGATACCGCCAGGGAATCCCGGGCTATCGCGAGGGAGTCCCGGCCCGCGGACAGGGAATCCGGCAGGGCCTCCGGTTCCGCCGGGGCAGGCGGTGCCGGGGGTTCCGGCGCCGCATCGGAAGGCGGCCCGTTCCGGGACGGGGCGTTCCGGCCGTCCAGGCCGCCTGCAGCCCGCTGCCGGGCCGCCGCCTGTCCTTGGGCCAGCGGGTCGTTCCGCTGCGCCTCAGCCGCCGCGTCGGCCGCCTGTTTGGCGGCCCGGCGGCGGTACTCGGAGACCGGGTCTCCCAGCATCTCCTCCAGCCGCCCCTCCGCATCCTGGGCTTCCGCTTCCGGAACGTCGCAGCGCTTCACGGTCTCATACACGAAACGGGACGCGCCCAGGTAGGTGGTATCCGCATTCTCCCCCGCCTCGTCCCACAGGGCGGCGGAGGCCCGCTTCTCCAGCGTGACGCGGGCGAGCGAATCGACGTAGTGCAGCCGGTCGCCCATCGCCGCCACGCGGTTCTGGGTGTCCTGCACCTGCACGCTGCCCAGCATCAGGATGTCTCCGGACGTGCGGTAATAATAAAGACTGTCGCTCCAGGACTCCTGCGTCTCGCCCAGGCCGTGGACGTCGTTGCGGAAGAAGAAGATGTCCTCGTTCCGCCGGTACCAGCCTCCGCCGGCGGAGAGCATGTTGCCCTCCTGCCAGAAGTCGATGTAGGTCGTGAAATCCGCCCGGGCGGCATTGGAGTCGTAGTTCAGCGAGGTCGTCTTCACGAACACGGAGTCCGTGAACATGTTCACGTTGCCGTTGAAGGTGAACAGGCCGCGGGAGTTGTAGTACAGACCCTCGTCGCTTTCGATGATCTGGCCGTCCTCGCTGATCATCGAGGCGCCGCCCCGGAAAACGGCCAGGCTGTCCTGCGTGTTGTAATCCAGGATGCGGGTGCGCAGGAGATTGTCCTTCTTGTTGCGGAGCTGCACCACCGCCCCGCGGAACTGGGCGAGGCTCTCCTCGACCAGGTAGTCCAGCTTCTCGCTGGTCAGCACGGACTCGCCCTGCATCAGCTGCACGTGGCCGTAGCAGTTGATGAGTTTCTCGTCCACGTGCCAGAGGGCCGTGTCGCAGGAGAGGTAGGTGCCGTTATGCAGGAAAGTGGGGCTGACGGCCTTGCGCGCCATTTTGCCGTTCGTCTCGACCTGTTCGAGGTACTTGGCGTTGAGCAGGCGCACCAGCGAATCCGTCTGCCCGGACGAAGACTGGGCAGACAGCGGAAGCACGGCGCACAGCAGGGCCGTGAGGAGAATCAGGAGTCTTTTCTGATTTTTGCCGCCCATCCTTTCCGCGAGAATTCACAGTCCCCGAACAGCGGGTCTATGACGATGTAGCTGGTATCTATCGACTTGCCCAGGAAATCGTTGATGGCTTCGTTCGCCTTCTGGTTCCGGACCGTGCCCAGGAGTTCCGTGTAGTCCGTTTCGAAGGATGCGGTGTGCGCCGGGACGATGCGGTCCAGGCGGATGATCTTATAGACGACGTTTCCGTCGCGGCCCTCGTTGTCCAGCGAGGCGATCGGCTCGGAAATCTCGCCCACCTGCAGGTCCTGCACGGCGGCGTAGTCCTGCGGCTTGAGCTGGTCGATCTCGAAATAGGCGGAGCCGGTGTTCGGGTCGGCCATCTGGCCGCCGTTCGTCCGGGTGGCGGGATCCTCCGAGTAGAAGCGGGCGGCCGCCTCGAAGGTGATCGTGCTGTCCAGGATCGCGGTGCGGAGGCTGTCCAGGCGCGCGAAGGCCTTCTGCTGGTCTTCCGCCGTGTAGGAGGGTTTCAGGAGGATGTGCCTGGCGTTGAACATGTCGCCCCGCTTCTCCAGCACCTCGATGATGTGGAAGCCGTCCGGCGTCTCCACGATCTGGGACACGGTACCGGGCTTCAGGGACATCGCGGCGTCCGAGAAGGCCGGCCAGAAGATGGTCTTGGAGGCCATGCCCAGCTCGCCGCCCTTGCGGGAGCTGCTCGGGTCCTCGGAATACAGGCGCGCCAGGGTGGCGAAACGCTCGCCGGCGATGATGCGCTCCCGGATGGACAGCAGGCGCTCCTTGACGGCGTTCGCGGCCGCCTCGCGGTCGGGATACACGCAGATCTGGCTCATCTGGTACTTGATCGGAACGACGGGCAGCGAAGCCACGTCCACCGTATCCAGGTACTGCTTGATATCGTACGGGGTCAGTTCCGGGATCTTGCCGGCGATCTCCATCTGCTCCTGCTGGGCGAGGGTCTGCTCCTCGATCTGTTCCCGCCATTCCTGGCGAAGCTTGTAGAGGGGCTTTCCGAAATACTCCTCGAGTTCGTCCTGGCCACCGGCCAGCGTGAGCGTCTGCGCCGTGTACTGCTCCAGCTGGGAGGTCACCTGGTCCTGGTTGACCACCAGCGAGTCCACGCGCGCCTGCGAAATGAGCAGTTTGGTCTGCATCAGATTCTCCAGCACCTCGCAGCGGAGGTTCCGGTCGGAGGAATAGCCCTGCACGCGCATCGCCTGCACCTGGGCCTCCACGTCGGAAAGGCTGATCATCTCGCCGCCGACGATGGCGACGGTCTTGTCCACGACTCCCTGGTATTTCTGGGCAGAAACGGCTGTGCACAGGCACAGAAGCAGGCCTGACGCGGCAAATCTCAAGCGTTTATTCATTCTCGTAGATGACAAATTGTTTACTTTCGAGCGCATTCTCCAACAAGTCCCGTTCCAAACCCTTCATCAATTCGTGCTTTCTTCCGCTGACGAGGATGTCCCGGATGCGGGAGGAACAGAACTCCAGTGGGGCGGTGCCGGTGCGCTGGATGTTGCAGACGTAGGCGGCCATCAGGTCGTCGCGGTCCGCGGGTTCATACTGGATCCAGTCGCCCTTCTGCAGCGAGAGCATCTCGCGGTATTCCAGGCCGAAATACCGGGCGAGTTCGCTGGCGTCCATCCAGGTGTCGGAGCTGTCGAACCAGCGCAGGGCGGTGGACTTCGCCAGGGTGTCGGCACGCTGGAGGTCGCTGTATTCCGAGGAACGCATCATCTTCAGGATGGCGTCCTTGTTCGGCGAGTCCTTCATCACGTCCACGAAGCGGACCTTCAGGACGGGACGCGCGAGCTCGAATTCTTCCGTATGGGCGTCGTAATAGGCGCGCAGCTGCGCGGGGGTGACCAGCGTGTCCAGGCGGTCGTTGATGTAGCGCTGCTCGTAACGGTATTTCAGCAGCGAACGGCGGAAGCTCTCCAGCTCCGCGGCCACGTCCAGTTCCGACTTGGACAGTTCTTTCTCTGCCACGTCCAGGTACAGCAGGTCCATCGCCCAGCTGTTGATGTACTGCTCGGCGAGCCGGACGCTGTCCGACGCGGGGATCATGTTGGGGATGAACCCTTCCACCTCGGACTTGTACAACTTGTTGTCGCCCACCTTCGCCACCACCTGGTCATCGTGGATGAGCGTGGAGATGGCGTTGCAGGAGCCGAGCAACAGGGGCAGCAGTATGAGCAGTTTCCGCATATCCGGCAAAGTTAGCAAATAATAATCAATTGCCGTTTTCCGCCGCGATGGCCAGGATGATGGCGTCGATGGCGTCGGTCGCCACGCGGCCGGGGGCCGTGCAGTTGTTGACCAGCAGGGAGAACACGATGGTATGGGCGGGGTCGCCGTCGGCCGCCAGGATGTAGCCGCTCAGGCAGCGGACGCCGTTCATCGAGCCGGTCTTCATATGGATGCGGTCCTTGAACTCCTGCTCCGCGTCGGGAAAACGGGTTTCCAGCGTGCCTTTCACGCCGGGAACCGGCAGCGAGGCGAAATAGGCGTCCCACACGGGCAGGGTGGTCATCCGCTGCAGGAAACGGACGAAGAATTCCGGCGAGACGTAGTTCTTGCGCGACAGGCCGCTGCCGTCGAACTGCTGGCAGGCGCCGTCGGTGCGGAGCCCCAGCGCGCGGAAAGCTTCCAGCGCCGCGTCGGAGCAGTCGTCCGGGCCGGTGCCGCGGCCGGACTGCCGGGAAATCATCCGCAGCAGCGTCTCTGCGTAAAAGTTGTCGCTTTCGTAATTGGTGTCCCGCACGATCTCGGCGAGCGCCACGGAACGGGCGGAGCCCAGCACGCGCAGCTCCTCCCATCCGGGCGCGCGGTCGCGGGCGCCGCCGAAGACAAGGTCGGTGCGGATCTCGCCGCGGGTGGTCACGTCGCCGTAGCCGCCCTCGACACTGATCCCCTTCTCCTTCAGGTAATTGCAGAAATAGTAGGCGCAGGTGTAGGCCCCGAAGAGATTGGAGCACTCCAGGGTGTATCCGCGCCGGTCCACCGGGAACGAGCCGGCCACCTCTCCGAAGGGACCGAAGCCGGTGTTCACGTAGTAGAGCGTGTTGGAGGAACGCGCCGCGCCGGTCGTGGCGCTCACCGAATAGCGCATCCAGGGCGTATCGGGATAGCGCGGGCGCACGCTGGGCGCCGATCCGACGGACGGACCGGGCGTGACGTAAAAGTTCTGGGCGTTCTCGAAGAAATTGAGGCCGAGCGGGCCGGCGCCGTAATTGGTACCGAGGTCGTCGTAGGTCCAGCCGAGGTTCTGCGGCGTGGTCTCGCTGAAGAAACGGGGGTCGCCCAGCACGCGCCCCTCGATGCGAGTAATGCCGGCGTCGGCGAGCAGTTGCGCCCAGCGGCCGAAGGTCGTGGTAAGCGCCTCGGCGCAGTCCGTGCGCGCGCCGGTCGTGGGGTCTCCCCCGCCGAGGATGTAAAGGTCGCCCTTCAGCACGCCGTCGGTGATTTCGCCGGAGCAGGCCAGGCGCGTCTCGAAACGGTAGTCCGCGCCCAGCAGGTGCAGGGCGAGGCCGGTCGTGAGCAGCTTCACGTTGGAAGCCGGCACGAGTTTCTGCCGGATGTTCACGGCAGCGACGGTGTCGCCGTCCATCCGGAGGGCGAACACGCCGGTGAGCGAATTGTTCAGCGGATCCTGGCGGCAGATCCGGGACACGGTGCGCTGCGCTTCCGTTGCCGGGGGAATAGCAGCAGTCGCGCTCCAGGCGGAAAGCAGAAGCGCGACTGTCGTCAGGATGTTTATTTTCCTCATTTGACCGCTTCCTTCACGGCGGCACTGAGCTTCTCGTAAAGGGCGTCGGTCCGGGTCAGGACTTCCTTGCGCAGTTCGTTGTAATAGGACTTCCTGGAACCCTCCGGCTTGGCGTTCACCTTGTCGCGGAGTTCGTTGAACAGGTCGATGGCCTCTTCCATCAGTTCGCTGACGCTGCCGTCGGTAACGTTGGGGTTCACGCAGGCGACCACGGAGCAATCCTCCACGAAAGCGCTCAGCACGTACTCGATGTCTTTCTTGATGTCTCTGAGATTCATAGCATTCTATATTATTCGGTGCAAAGATACAAATTATAATTGGATTTCAATATCCGGAATGACGGACTGGAAGCGGCCCGTTCACCGAGAAAAACGCCCGTTCACCGATTAGTTTCTTCAAGGATCGGGGACGGGCGTACTTTTGCGGCGTAATCAAACACGACAACGCCATGAAACACATCCACACCGTCCTGCTGCTCCTTGCCCTGCATCTTTCCGCTTTCCCCGCCCTGGCCGATAAAGGCCGGAGGGCGCCTGAAGACGACCGGAACGACCCCGTCGCCATCCCGCTCGGGAAAGAAATCGCCAAATCGGGCTGGAACGTCGGCGTACTGCCCGCTTTCTCCTACAACAACGACCTGGGATTCCTGGTCGGTGCGCTGGCGCAGGTGTACGACTACGGTGACGGCAGCGTGTATCCCAACTACCGCCACAAGTTCTCGGCCAACGTGAACATCTATACCCGCGGCGCCCGGCAGCTGGGCCTGAATTACGATTCCAAGTACCTGGTTCCCGGCATGCGCGTGACCGCCGGCCTGGAGTATATGGACAACCCCCTCTGCGGCTTCTACGGCTTCAATGGCGCCGTATCGCCCTATCACGCCGACCTGGACCAGCGCAAATCCGCGGACGGAACGGACGGGGTGGCCTTCTATGCCGACCACCAGCGCCTGTTCCGGACGACGCTCGACGTGCAGGGGCGCCTGGCCGACGGACTGAACTGGATCGGCGGCGTCAGCTATTCCTGGCAGCATTATTCGGACGTCGCCTTCAAGGTCTATGACGGGCGGGAGTCCCTCTTCCACCAATACGTGCAGAACGGGCTGATCCCGGAGGCGGACACCCGCGGCCACCGGGCGGAACTGAAGGGCGGCCTCGTGTATGACACGCGGGACTTCGAGCCCAACCCCGCCCGCGGGCTCGTGGCGACCGTGACCGCCACCGCCGGCGCCAGTTTTTCGGAAGGCGCCCGGGGCTCGCTGCTCCTTTCAGCGGATTTCCGGCAATACCTGCCCCTGTGGCCCGGCCGGATCACGCTGGCTTACCAGTTGTGTTACAAGGGCCTGCTCGCCGGCTCGCTCCCCTTTTACGCCCTGCCCGCCTTCTCGATGCGCGGTACGTTTGGCAGCCGCATCACGGGCAACGGCGTGGCCTGGGCTTCCGCCGACCTGCGCCTCAACCTGGCGAGCTTCCGGGTCCTGAAGCAGAACTTCCTGCTCGGACTGGTGGGCTTCGCCGATGCCGGCGCGGCCGTGCAGCCCTATGAACTGCAGCGGCAGACCGCCCTGGGCGGCGTCACCGCCGGGAAAACGCTGGACGGCGTGGACGCCGGTCCCTACCGGAGCATCTTCGATCCGGACATCGCCGTGCGCGAACGGCTCCACAGCAGCGTGGGCGGCGGATTCTGGTTCGCGATGAACCGCAATTTCATTACGGCGGTAGAGTTCGGCCGTCCGCTGAATCCGCAGGACGGCAGCTTCGGCGTGTACATCAATCTGGGCTTTTCATTCTGAAATGATTATCTTTGCGTGACAACGGACCGCCCATGTCACGCAAACGGCTTACCATATTCATCTGCGTCCTGCTGGCGCTGCTCGTGCTGCCCACGACGCTGCCCTATCTCCTGGGGCATCTCGTACTCCCCTGGTGGGCGTTCGTATTCTACGCCTGCTTCATCCTGGTCAACGCCGGCATTTATCTGCTGCAGCGCTGCCTGCTCATCGACCGCTATTTCGTGCAGGGCCGGATCGGGGCTTATGTGCTTCTCAGTGCGGCGGTCCTGATTCTCGGGCTCGGAATCCAGTACTGGCTGCATGCGCTGTTCAGCCGCTTCGAGGTAGCGGAAGGCCTGACCGTCCACGATTATCTCGGTTTCGGGATCAGCCTCTCCCAGCTGATCATGATGTCCGTGCTGCAGCTGGTCACCACTTTCATCGCCCTGGCCGTCGGGATGTCGGATGAATGGCGCCTCGCGGCCTTCCGTTACCACGAGGCGGAAAAGAAAAACCGGGCGCTTACCCGCGATGTGCAGGACCTGAAAGGCATGGTGGACGCCCTGAAACGGCCGTCGCCGCAGGATACCATTTCCGTCAAGATCGACCTGATGAAGAAACAGCTGCCCCTGGACGACATCCTCTACGTGCAGAGCGACGGCGACTACATCGTCTTCCACCTGGCCGACGGGGCGGCGCCGATGGTGCTGATGACCCTCAAGGCGCTGGAGAAGCAGCTCCCCTACGGGCGCTTCTGCCGCATCCACCGTTCCTATCTGGTCAACGTGGACAAAGTCGAGGGGCTGAAGGGAGGCAGGGTCTCCGTCGCGGGCAGCCAGCTCCCGCTGTCCGATTCCTGCAAGGCCCAGTTCCTGGAAATCCTGTCACACAAGCCGATCTCGGTGAATCAGCCGACCGTGAACATGCCGTCGTAGAAGGTCCATTCCTCCAGCAGCTCATCGATGTTGGAGCCGTCTTCGTTGATGTCCGCCTCCCAGGTCCTTAACCCCGTCCTTGTTGATATCGGCTTCGGCCGAGACGTTTTGCATCGATTGTGTCGGATTGTAAAGTTACGGAAATATTCGTATAATTGTAAAACCGATTAATAACCCTATACCTATACCAGATGAGACCTCGTTTTTTATTCTGCTGCCTCGCCGCCCTGGCGCTGCAGTTCTGCCTCCCCGTCATTTCCGACGCGAAGGAGGATGCACCCCGGATCGAAGCCACCGTCCATCTTGACCAGGAAGGCGCGCCCATCCATCCTTTCGTTCACGGCATGTTCACGGAACTGCTGGGCAACATGTTCGAGAACGGTATCTGGGCGGAGATGCTCTCCGACCGCAAATTCTTCTATCCCGTGGACAATTCCGAGACGCTGACGCCCCGCAACTCCCGGCGGCACCAGCTCCGCTGGCGTCCCGTCGGACCGGAGTCCTCGGTCACGATGGACAAGGAGAATCCCTATGTAGGCAAGCAGTCGCCCGTCGTCAGCCTGGGCTCCGGCCGGAACGGTATCCGGCAGGCCGGCCTGTGGCTGGAAAAGGGACGGGCGTATGAAGGCCGCGTCATCCTCCGGGCCGACGGTTCCGCGAAGGTCTCCGTCAGCCTGGTCTGGGGTCCCGGCCCCGCCGACCGCCAGACCGTCGTATTCGACGGACTGTCAAAGAATTACAAAAAGTACTATTTTAACTTTACGGCCGGTGCGGACGTGCAGGACGCCGCCCTGGAGATCGTGGGAGAAGGCAGCGGCTGCTTCGGGATCGGAGCCGTCTCGCTGATGCCGGCGGACAACCTGGAAGGCTTCCGGGCCGACCTGGTCGGAATCCTGAAGGAAATCGGCTCCCCCATCTACCGCTGGCCGGGCGGCAACTTCCTGTCCGGTTATGAGTGGCGCGACGGCATCGGCGATCCGGACCAGCGTCCGCCCCGCTACGACTATGCCTGGAACACGGTGGAGTCCAACGACATGGGCACCGACGAATACCTGACCTGGTGCCGGCTGCTGGGCAGCGAGCCCTACCTCGTCGTAAACACCGGATTCGGCGACGCCTACTCCGCCGGGCAGTGGGTGGAATACGTGAACGGCGCCGAGAGCACCCCGATGGGGGCCCTGCGCGCGAAGAACGGACACCCCGCTCCCTATGGCGTGATCTACTGGGGCGTGGGCAACGAAGGCTACGGCGAGTGGCAGCTCGGCCATATGTCCCCTGCGCACTATGTGCTGAAGCACAATTACTTCGGCGAGGAGATGCTGAAGAAGGACCCGTCCATCAAACTCATCGCCTCGGGCGCTTCCGTCCCGGAGCAGAGCAGCCAGTACCGCAATTACCGTAAGCCCTTCCAGACCGAGCTCCCGGTCCCGTTCCTGGGCGACTTCGACTGGACGGGACAGCTCCTGAAGGGCTCCCTGGAATACATCGACTATATGTCAGAGCACATCTATCCCAACGCGAACGCCTACTTCGACGACGCGACGGACAGCTGGGTTCCCCATCAGTTCGAGTTCCTCGAGTCCATTCGCCTGGCCGCGAACCGGGTGAAGAATTCCGCCGAATCGATGGACAAGTATGAGGAGATGATTCCGGGCGTGAAGGAGAAGCACGTGCCGTACTGGATCGACGAGTGGGCCGGCGGGCGCGGACGCGGCTTCCAGGGCACCATCAGCGCCGCCGTGACCCTGCACGAGATGTACCGCTACAGCTATTATGTGATGATGGCCGGCATCACCAGCGTCGGCAGCCTCTACACCTATAACGACAACAAGGCCACGATCAGCGCCACCGGCCTGCTGTTCAAGCTCTTCATCGAGCATCTGGGCGACCTCCCGCTGAGCCTGGACGGCAATTCCCCGCAGAAGGAGATGCCGGGAACCCACTTCGTGGACATTCCCCTCGAGCCGTCCGGCAGCCCGACCTATCCGCTGGACATCTTCGCCAGCCGGAACAGCAAGACCGGGAAAGTGACCGTATCCGTCGTGAACCCGACCGAGGAGCCGCAGAGCGTCGCCCTGAACTTCGCGGGCGGCAAGCTGGACACGAAGACCAAGGTCACCGTCTACGCCCTCGCCCCGGCCCAGGCCACCGACGCGAACACGGTGGACAATCCGGACGTCATCCGGCTCCAGACCCGCACCGAGAAGCCGGCGACGAAGCTTACGGTTCCGGCGCACAGCGTCACCCTCTACGAGTACGCCGTCAAGTAGCATCGCCCGTTCCGACAAGAAAGGAGGCGGCCGGAAGTTCCGGCCGCCTCTTTTCTATCTTACGGACTGCTAGCGCATCTCCTTGAGGACCTCGGCGATCGCCGCGTCCAGCTGGGGATCCTTCCCCTCGAGCCGGTCCTTGAAGGTGTTCCTGACGTAGATGTCCGGCTTGACGCCGGTATTCTCCAGGTCGGAGCCGTCGATGACGCTGTAGCAGCCCCACGCCGGCATGCGGCAGGTGGAGCCGTCCAGCAGCCGGACGGACGAGGTGAAGATGATCCAGCGGTAGGTCTCCGTGCCGACCAGCTTCGCGATGCCGAGGGTTTTGATGCCGTTGGAGGTCACCTCGGCGTCGGAAAGACTGTGCTCGTTGACGAGGACGACGATGGGCCGGTCGGCCGGGGTGACGTTGGGATGGCTCGTGCGCGGAAAATCACGGTAGGCCCACTCGAAATGGGAACGGCCGCGCAGGAAATCGATGACCTCCTTGTGGACGTTGCCGCCGTTGTTGTACCTCAGGTCGAGGATGAGCGCATCCTTGTCGAACACTTCCGTATGCATCTTCAGCAGGAACGAATTGAGGTCTTCGTCGCCCATCGCACGCATGTGGATGTATCCGACCCGGTCGCCGGTCTTCTCCTTCACCATGTCGGCACGCTGCTCCTCCCACTCCTTGTACGCAAGGGTCTTGAGGGCGGAGAAGGTCGTGGTGTGGACCTTGGCGTCGAACTCCTTGCCGCCGCGGCTGAACGTGAGCTTCAGCTCTTCCATCGGCACGGCGCCCGAGAAGTATTGCTCGCGGTTCGCGGCCTTGTCCACCCGCACGCCGTTCACGGCGACCAGTTCATCCCCTTTCTTCACGTCGATCCCGAACCGGTCGGCCGGGGAATCCGCCAGGATGCCCGCGACCTTGTACGGCGAGGCGTTGTCGAAGAGGATGCCCGTGCCGTAGCTGCGGATCCGGGTTTCGTTCTTCTCCTCGGCGCCGGTGGAGTTGAATCCCAGGTGGGAAGAGTTCAGCTCGCCCAGCAGGTCGGTGATGAGCGTACGGAGATTGGCCCGCGTCCGCACGTACGGAAGGAGCGAGGCATAGTAATCCCGCACCGCCGGCCAGTCCGCGCCGTGGAAACGGACATCGTAGTAATTCTGCTCCAGGACCGCCCAGGTTTCATAGAACATCTGCCGGAATTCGTCGTCCAGCACCGCCTCCACGTCTTTCTTGACCTCGGTCTTGGTGGCGGATGCTGCGGCCGGGTCGACCTTGTAGATGGCTCCCGAGGACAGGCAGTACAGCGCATCCTTGCAGCTGAAGAAGGAGCCTCCGCTCAGGTCCTTGACCTGCTTGGGCTTCGCGTCCGGGTCCGAAATCTCCAGCGAGAAGACGCCCGGGGTGCCCGCACCCATAGACCGGTACAGGAGGTAGTCCTTCCCCTTGACGGAGAAGATGTACGGACTCCCCTGGAACCCTTCGCGCTCCACCCGGGTCATCCTTTCGTGGATGTCCTTGAAGTCGATCACGACCGTCGAGTCCTTCTTCGGCTCGTCCTTTTTGTCCCGGAACAGGCTTTCTACGTTTTCGGACTTGAACGGGGTGTCGTATTTCCGGAGCGGAAGCTTGTAGAGCGCGGGCCTGGCCCCCCGGGGGAACGAGGTGGCGGTCAGGTTGGCCAGCAGGTACATGTATTTCCCGTCGGGCGTGAACACGGGGCTCTGCTCCATGGAGGCGGAACGGGTGAAATTCCGCAGGCTCCCGTCCTTGAGATTGTAGAGGAAGATGTCCGGGTCGAACATGTGCATCGCATCGAATGCCAGCCAGTTGCCGTCGTCCGAGAAGGCGAGGTCATAGCGCTGGAAAGACCAGAACTCCGCCTCGGCCACCTTGACCGTGGTGCCCGCCTTCATGTCGTGCAGCATCACGGCGCGGCTTCCGTCGATGAAGGCCAGCTTCTCGCGTTTCCGGTCCGCCTGCAGGCATTTGGTGTTGTTCTCCGTGCGGAAGACGGGCGTTTCGGCCGCGCTCCCGTCGGCCGCGATGCGGTAGAGGTTCGTCCAGCCCCTGTCCGTCCGCGTGTAATAGAGGGTCTTGCTGTCCGCGCCCCAGACCACTTCGTCCACCCGTTCGTCCGTAGGGGTTTCCAGTTTCCGGAGATACTTGCATTTCGTGTCGGAGACGTACAGCCCCCCGCGGATGACCAGGGCGAACTTCTTCCCGTCGGGCGATACGTCCGCCGCGGTGGGCGTCTGCCCTTCGAACGAACGCCTGACCCCGACGCTGCCGGAAGCGATCCTGATCTGCGGGACCGTCACCTTCGCCGTGGAAGGCTCCAGGACGTGGATCTCATAGTCCTTCAGGAACACGATGGCCGATCCGCCGAACGCAATGGACGGATACTGGACCGACTTGTCGAAGGAGGTGAGCTGCTGCGGCTTCCCGCCCTTCACGTAACGGACGATGTTGGATTCCTTGTTCAGCTCGTCGCTGACGTAGTAGACGTTGCCGTCGCGGTCGGCCATCGGCCACTGGTCCTTGCCGATGTAATCGGTCAGTTCCGTGTAGGCCCTGGTGCGCGGATTCCAGCTCTTGATGTTGGGATTGTGGTCGCCCACATAGCGTTTCCGGGTGGGGAAACTGATGCTCTCCATCGACTCGTTGAAGAGGAATTCCCCTGTCTTGGGATTCTCCGCGAGGTTGACCACGGTGTTGAAATACCCGTCGAACATCAGCTGGGGCGTACCGCCCGCAACGGCCACCTTGAAGGTGGTCTTGCGGGCGCCGGCGCGGGTGGACTCGAAATATATCCAGTCCGACTTGGGCGACCAGCCCACCGGCGTGTCCGGCGCTTCGTGGAAGGTCAGCTGGACGGCCTGCCCGCCCGCGACAGGAACGACATAGACGTCGTTGTTCCCCTGGATGTCGGAGCTGAAAGCCAGCCATCTGCCGTCCGGCGAAACGAGGGGCGAGTCCTGCACCCCGGGCATCGTGATGACGGCCGTGGCCTGACCGCCCTCCACGGGGACGGAAAAGATGTCGCCGTCATAGCTGAAGTAGATCTGCTTCCCGTCCGGGGAAAGCGACGGGTGCGAAGCGAAGCGGATGTTGTCCGCCAGGCACACGACGGCGGAGGCCGCCAGCGCGGCGGCCAGAAGGGTGAGTTTCCGGATCATCTTATTTACCTTGCATCTTGTTGGTTGCCCATTCGATGAAGTATTTCATGTTCGGGCCGTCGGTGTGGCCGCCGGCGTGCTGGCGCCAGGCCAGTTCGCCGTCCAGCAGGCCGGTGAGCACCGGCGGCATCGGCTCCTTGCGGTAATCGTTGGAGATGCCGAGATCCCGGGCGCCAAGCAGCTTGAACACCTCGCCCGCCGCTACGGTCGCCTGCCAGCTGCCGTACTGGTCCAGCCACAGGGCGTCGCCCTGCTCGGGAACGCCGTAGCTGATGAACACCAGGCGCGGCGCGCAGAGCGCGATGAGCTCGTGGGAATCCACGGGCAGCATGTCGGCGGTCCAGGCGCCCGTCTTCGACTCGATCGCGCAGTATTTGATGTAGTTGCCGGCCATCCAGTGGTACTCACCGGAATTGGCGAGATTCTCCAAGCCCTCGCCGAAGAAACGGCGGTGCAGGGTGGCGCCGCCCTTGCCGGAAGAGCCGATCAGGCCCATATAGAAGCGCTCCTCGAACGCCAGCGTCACCAGGGCGGCCTTGCCGTAGCGGGAAACGCCCTCGATGCCGACGTGCTTGGCATCCACGTCCGGGTCCGTCTCCAGATAATCCAGGCCGCGGGCGGCGCCCCAGGCCCAGGCGCGCAGGGAGCCCCAGTCATCCGGCTTGCGCGGCTGGCCCTTGTTCACCAGGCCGATGATGCCGCGGGTGAGGCCCGCGCCGTTGTCCGCCTGGATGCTGCTGGGATCGATCATCGCATACCCCCAGCCGGCGGCGAGAAGCTGCTGGTTGGACGGCGGGTCCTGGCCGGGCGCCTGCTGCTGCGGACGCATGAACGCGGCGAAGGGATTGGCCGGCTCGAAAGGCTGCCAGGCGGGATATTTCTTCATCAGTTCGGCCGTCTCCGGATCGTTCTCCAGGATACGGCGCAGGACCTTGTTGATGACGGCCATATCGTCTCCGCCGGGCTTGACGGGATTCGGCAGGTTCGCGCCGCCGAACATCATCAGCAGGGGAACCGGCCCCTTGGCGTCGGCGGGCGTGACGACCACCATCTTGATGTCCACGTTGATGGACGGGCAGGCGGAATTGTCCACGTGGCCCCGGAGCTGCTTGGCCTTGGCCCGGATCCGGCCGACGAACTCGATCTCTTCCGCTTCGACGGTCCAGGTCACCCCGGGAACGTTGTCCGGGACACGGCCGTACACCTCGCTTTCGAAGCCCTCGACGATTTCCGGCCGGCGGACCTCCCACCACTGCTTGGCGGTGGTCACTTTCTTGCCGGCCTTCGTGCGGAGGATTTCCGGAAGCACCGGGAAGGGATTGGCCTTGCTTTCATCGTAGTTGGCCGCGAAGGGACTCTTCTCGTCCGCATCGAAACCGCGCCGGATGGACTTGATGCCCAGCTGGTCCATCATGTTCTGGTGGTCCTGTTCGGCGGTGAACGTTACCGGCGCCTGCGCAAAGGACGCTGCGCAGAACAGGCAGCCGGCGAGCAAAAGGATGGTCTTTTTCATATCAGGGGGTTATTTGTTTCTTCCGCTAAGTTAGTCTTTTATACCCAAAAAAGAAACGGTTTCCTAAAAAAACCAGGGCCGCGCGGCCACGCTGCGGATCCCGGAACCGTCATCCACGTGGCCGAGGATGCGGCGCACCGCGAGCGGCTGCCGGTCGTAGAAGTCCTCGCCGTCCGGCGTGAGCGAGCTGATGCGCACCAGCTGCGAGGAATGGATGATCTTCCGGTCGCCAAAGTACATCGCCACGTGCGAGACCACCATCCGCCTGCCGGGACTCGCGGGCGTGCCGTAGAAGAGCAGGTCGCCGGGACGCATCTGCGCGAAATCATAAGGGATCTCCTCGCCCGTAAAGATCTGCTCGCGGGCGTTGCGCGGCAGCACGATCCCCGCCTGGCGATACACGAACTGGGTGAAACCGCTGCAGTCGAAGTGCTTGATGCTCGCCCCGCCCCACATGTAGGGCGTGCCGAGCAGTTTCCGCGCCGTCGCGAGCAGGCTCTCCTCCGAGGCCTCCCGGGTGCGGACCCATTCGTCAAAATCCATCACGTCATAGGCGCGCGCCCAGCAGGCCCGGCCGGAAGGCAGGAACACCTGCACCCAGCCCGGACGGCTTTCAGTGCCCTTGCGCACCAGGTCCGCCATCGTGAAATCGCACACCCGGCCGGCGAGGGCGGACGGTTCCGTGAACAGGTGGGCGTACTCCGCCACGCAGATGTACTTCGGCGCAGCGATCCAGGCATCCTTGCCCGCCTCGTCCGTGAAGGCCAGGTTCATTTCCGTGGTCCAGACGTACGGATAGTCCGGCGCGTCCACCTGCCGCCAGTAACGCTCGGCGTCCTTCACCCGCAACACCGTGCCCATCAGGCACTGGGTTTCGTTGCCGGATTCATAGTCCGGCGCCAGCCGCAGGAAGCAGGAAGAGCTGTTCACGACCGCCCACTGCGGGCCTTCATATGCCTGTGCCCGGAGCGGGGCCGTCAGGAAAAAGGCGCCCAGGACACCCAGTAAGGTAGGGATTCTCAGAACCATTTGCTGATATATTTATAACAGTTGATCGCATATTTTCCGCTGGCCGGCGGATCCGGGAGGATGATGACGGTCGTCCCCACCCCCACGCGCTGCTTCAGGTCGGTGATGTCCTCGTTCCGCAAGCGGATGCAGCCCTCCGTGGCCCGCGTCCCGATGCTCTCGGGGAACGGGGTGCCGTGGATGCCGATATCTACGAAGCCGGGAACGTTCAAACGCAGGAACCACGGCCCGTATGCCTCCGGAACGGGCCCGTTTCCGTCCTTGAAGTCGTGCGAGAGCCCCCGGGAGTTGAGCACTTCGGTAATCTTGAAGATTCCCTCCGGGGTCTTGTGGTCGCCGCGGGAACGCTTGGGGCCGTAATTCACGGCGCAGGAACTGCCATATTCCCGGAGCGTCGCCCCCACCGGGTCCACCAGGAAGAGCTTGGACGCCTGCTTGTCCACCACGATGAAGGGATCGCCCTCCGCCAGGTCCAAAGACCTCGAAAACCGTCCCTGCGCCCCGGCGGAAAACGCCGGCGGCAAGGCCAGTAAAAAGACAAGGACCATCTTCATAAACCCAAGCATAAATTGGCCGGCATCAATGCGTAGCATCGTGAATCAGACCGAGAAGGCCGTCGACGATGCCTTTCTGGGCATAGCCCTGCTTGTAACCGGAGCCGAGCACCTCGAACACCTGGGCGCCATAAGATTCATCATCCGGAATGTAGCCGCCGCGGCCGCTGTTGTGGCCATCCGTCACGGTGGTCATCATCGTGAAGGTATACGGCGACTTGTTCTTCAAATCTACGGCTATCTGGTTGTAAGGTTCGCCGGAAACGGCGCAGACGGGAATGTCATCCAGCATCACGAGACCGATTTCGAGCGAGATGTCCCCGGCGTCCTCGTATTCTCCCGCATAACCGGCACGGCCGCCCCCGTTGGTCTGGCGCCGGCCCGGGCAGATAACGTGCGCGCGGGCAGCCTCCAGCGTGACGTCGGTTTCGAAACGGCGCATCATCATAATCACGTATTTCACTTCCTCGCCCAGCAACTGACCATAGCTTTCGGCCATCTTCTTCTGCTCTTCCATCAGGCGGTGCGTCTCAGGATCGTTACGGTCCAGGCCTACGCCGCCCGGGGGCATCCGGTTGGAAATGTCTTCACCCCGTTTGGCATAGTCCGCAATGCGGATGTCGCGCAGGTCGAAAGTCTGTTGGAAATAGAGCGGATTCTGGTCGCCTGCGGCGCCGGACGAGAATATCGCCACGAAATCGGGGCCGTAGCGACTTTCGATATACTCCTCGGACTTGCCCGGGAAGTCGCCGGTAATCATATCCAGCTGCCCGGTTATGACGGCGTGCATAGCATAGTTGTAGTAGGTGGCGAGGGGTTTGCCGTCGAGGCTCTCGAAATAGATCACGCCCACCGTCTTGTCAGACTTGCCGTCGTAGTCCGGACCTTCCCACCACGTCCCGCGCTCGGGATCGAAGAGGTCGCGCTTAACGTTCAGGTAACTCACGCCTTTGCCCACGCCCACCTTGGCGGGAACCATATTCCGGTATGCCTGTTTGACCGCCTGATACATCCGTTCGGTCAACTCGTCCGGCGGCACGGTGCCGGTCGAATGGCAGTGCGTGCCGTTGTAGATGATGTTGCCCTGCGGGATGCCGAACTCCTTCTCGATACGATCGTTCACGGCGTCAACGCAACGCTGGTTGGGATTGCCGTCCACATTCGCGAAACCGGCAATGTTCCTGCCATTCGTAAACAGGATGACACGAACGTGCGTCCGGTCGAGGATCCCATAGGAATTCCTGCCCAGCTGGTCTTCGGAAGGCGTGACGTCCACCTTGGCCGCACCGACTTTCAACTGGCCGCGGAAATGGTCTTTTGCAAAGGCCTGGCATGATACGAGCAGAAGCGCGCAGGCTACAAGGATATGTCTGATTTTCATATTATTATGTTTACTGTTTCTTCTAAAGCGGCATCGCCCCCTTGCAGGAGCATACGTAAGCGGCGGTTTCGTTCGCCAGACGCTGGGCGTCAGACAGGGAGAGCCCGCGCAGGTATGCGACTACGAAGGCAGCGGTAAAGGAATCTCCGGCACCTACGGTGTCCACGACCTTCACCTTGCCCGCCTTTTGCGGAAACGATTCGTCCTCGGTAATGACCTCGCTGCCGTCGGCGCCCTTGGTCAGGATGACGAGCTGCAGCCCATAGCGGGCAATCAACGCACGGCAGGCTGCGGTATCGTCATCGCCAAGACCGAACATATCCGCCACAATCCGGATTTCTTCGTCATTGATTTTCAGGATGTCGGCCAGTTTCAGGGATTCATCGATCACCTCCCGGGAATAGTAATGCTGACGGAGGTTGATGTCGAACACCCGCAACGCCTCCGGCCGCGTGGCGCGCAGGAAGCGGAGCACGGAGTCGCGGGAAGCCATACGCTGCACCAGGGAGCCGAAGCACACCGCGTCTGCGCGGACGGCGAGCGCCTCCATCTCCGGGGTGAACGGGATGTTGTCCCAGGCCACGTCCTCCGTAATGTTGTAGGAGGGCACCCCCTTGGCGTCCAGGCTCACCCGGACCGTGCCGGTGGGCTGGTCCGTCACCGCGATCAGGTGATTCAGCCGTTTCTCCGCGACAATTTCCATAATCTCGGCGCCAAGCGGGTCGTCGCCGACGGCGCTCACCGCCCAGCCCTCCTCGCCGAGGCGACTGGCGTGATACGCAAAGTTGGCCGGAGCGCCGCCCAGCGCCTTGCCGCCGGGGAGCATATCCCACAGGATCTCCCCGATCCCGACGATTACCTTTTTCATACCTTATCCTTCTTGAACATATAGGCCAGATAAACGAGATAAATCACGCCCAGGTTGATGACCAGGACAGAACCGATCTGCGATCCAAGCGCATCGGAAAGGATTCCCATCAGCAGCGGGAAGACCGTGCCACCGATCAGGCCCATGATCATCAGGCCGGACATCTCGTTGTTCTTCTCGGGCAGATAGAGCAGCGCCTTGGAAAACACCATGGAGAAGATGTTGGAGTTACCGAAACCGACCAGCGCAATGGCGATATAAAGGCCCGCAAGGGAATGACACACGAACAGGCCTGCCATCGACAATACCATACAGAACACGCTGATCGCGAAGAACTTCCCAAGCGGGAACCTGGCCAGGATGAAGGATCCGGAAAAACAGCCCAGTGTACGGAAAAGGAAATAGATGCTGGTAGCGATGCCGGCCTTCTCAAGCGGCAGCGAAAGCCGTTCCATGATAATTTTCGGGGCGCAGGTATTCACGCCGACGTCGATGCCGACATGGGCGACAATCCCGAGGAAGAACAGCAGCACGGTGCTGTCGCCGAGGAGCTTGAGGCAGTCGAGGAACCCGGACGACTTGTCCCTGGGTATCTCCTCATCAATCCTTGTCATCCACAGATACACCGTGGCAATGACGGCGAACACGAGGAAAACCGGGTAGAGCAGGCGCCAGTTGCCGAACTGGACGGAAGCCCAACCCGCGATAATCGGTGCGATGAAGGAAGCGATGGCTTTGATAAACTGGCCGAAGGTCAGCGTACTTGCCAGTTTCTCCCCGGTCACGATGCAGGTGATAAGCGGGTTGAGGGACACCTGCATCAGCGTGTTTCCGATGCCGAGCAGGCAGAAGGAAACAAGCATAACAGGATAATTGTACGCAATCTTGAACATCGGCAGAACCATCGCCAGGGCCGTAACGACCAGGCTGAGCAGCACCGTCTTCCGCTTCCCTATCTTGTTCATCAGCAGGCCCGTGGGCACGGACAGGAAGAAAAACCACAGGAACACCATCGACGGCAGGAAATTCGCCATCGTATCGGACAGCGCAAAATCCGCCTTTACGTAGTTCGTCGCCGTGCCCACCATATCCACGAATCCCATCGCGAAGAACGCGAACATGATCGGCAGCAGTTTGGACAGGTTGGATTGTTTTGCTTCCATTTGTCTGAGATTTGTTTTATCTGTTCCCGGCGCCACCCTGACCGCGCATACGGTTCACGGCCTC
>CACWOH010000025.1 GCA_902762435.1 uncultured Bacteroidia bacterium
CTACAGGACGCCTCAGGCCACGGACGTGAACGTCAAGTGGGAGAACGGCACCGAAGCCAACAGCCGCTTCTACACCGTGGACACCCACGAGGCCATCGATGCCAAGTGGAGCGTCGGCTTCCAGGCCGGAAAGCACGAATTCTTCCCGTTCCCGACTTCCGTCATGGAGAAGAACCCGAACATGGTCCAGAACCCGGGCTGGGAATAGATTTCCCGTCCGAACCGATCAGGGAGGCGCCCCGGCGGGGCGCCTCCCTTTTCTTTTTGGCCCTTGCAAAACTCATTTGGACAAAAAAACACGAGATAACTTGCCAAAGAATTGAAAAACAATAGGATAGATTTTGAAAAAAAAGTACTTGAACATACACTTGCAAAACTTTTCCCGCTTATTTTTGCAAATGAAACCGTTATTAACCATTAATACATACTTTCGTGGAAGATAGAATCGTGAACGAAAAAGCCATCTTTGTCAAGACGGGCAACACCATCAAGCGGATCCAGAGCCGCGACATCCTGTACGTCCAGTGCGAAGGGAACGTGTCGCAGATCCACCTGCTGAACGGAAGCGAACTCTCCTGCATCCGGCTGCTCAAGTTCATCGAGCAGGACCTGGCCGGCACCGGGTTCGTCCGCATCAACCACAACTGCCTGGCCAACGGCGCGGAAGTGGAGGAGATCCGCTACATCAATGCGCGCAAGCGCCAGCTGGTTCTCTCCGACGGAACGGTCCTGGACATCTCGTACCGCAAGTGGAAACCCGTCAAGGCAGCGTTGCTGGGAAAGAAGTAAGGAATGGACCTCTGGATCGGCATCCTTCTGATTGTCCTGCTGGTGGGGGTGAGCGTCATCCTCGTCCGGCAGCGGCGTCAGCTGAAACAGATAAAATTGATAAAGCAACAGTTGGAGGGACGGCTTCGTATCCTGGAAGAAGACCAGCCCGTTCTGGCGCAGATGGCCCAACTCAGGGAAGAAGATGAAACTTTCCAGTTGATCCGCAACCGCTACGACCTGGTCGCGGAACTGCTTGCGGCCCGGGTCTCAGGCGATGCGGAACGGACCGACACCATGCTGGAGCACGTGGACCAGCTCGTTGCGGACCCCGCGGAATTCATGCGCCAGCTCCGGCTGATCTTCGCCCGCATGCAGCCGCTGATGATGGAGCGGTTCCGCGAGAGCGGGCTTACCGACCGGGAAGTGGAAATCTGCTGCCTGTATGCCCTCGGACTCAACGGCAAGACCATCCAGCAATACACCCGGGATGGGCGCCACTTCCAGAACGTCAGCCTCATCCGCAAGAAACTGGGCCTGGGAGAACACGACAAGAACATCGACGGATTCATCCGTTCCCTGCAACGGTAATGCCTCCGCCGCGTCCCGTCCGGACGCGGTTTTCTTTTGGATTGTGGCGGATAATTCCTAAATTTGAACACTATGGCATTCATTCACGACGATTTCATGCTCGCCGGCGCCACCGCCCGGGAGCTCTATCACGCTCACGCGGAGCGGCAACCCATCATCGACTACCACTGCCACCTTTCCCCGCAGGAAGTTGCGCAGGACATCCGTTTCAAGGACATTACCGAACTCTGGCTGGGCGGCGACCACTATAAATGGCGCGCGATGCGCGCGAACGGCGTCTCCGAGGAGTACATCACCGGCCGGACGCATTCCGCCTGGGAAGTTTTCGAGAAATGGGCGGAAACCGTCCCCTACACGATGCGCAACCCGCTCTACCACTGGACGCACCTGGAACTGAAGCGCGTGTTCGGCATCGACAAGCTCCTCTCCCCCGCGACCGCCCGCGAAATCTTCGAGGAATGCAACGCCAAGCTCGCCACGCCGGAATTCAGCGGCCAGGCGCTCATCCGGCGCTTCGGCGTCGAGGTCGTCTGCACGACGGACGACCCGGCCGACGACCTCCGCTGGCACAAGCAGATCGCGGAGCACCCCTTCGGCACGAAAGTCCTGCCGACCTGGCGCCCGGACAAGGCGCTCGCCATCGAGGATCCCGCCGCCTACAAGGCCTACCTGGAACGGCTCGGCGCGGCCGCCGGCCTGGAGATCGATTCCTACGCCGACCTGGTCGAAGCCCTGCAGAAACGCCACGACTTCTTCGCCGCCGCGGGCTGCAGACTCTCCGACCACGGGCTGGACACCTTCCATGCCGCGGACTACAACGAGCTGGAGATCGAACTCATCTTCAAGAAAGTCCTGCTGGGCCGAAGGCCGGGCCCCGGCGAGCGCGACAAGTTCTACAGTGCGCTGCTCCACGACCTGGCCGTGATGGACGCGGAAACAGGCTGGGCACAGCAGTTCCACGTCGGGCCCATCCGGAACAACAGTTCCCGTCTGATGCGCCAGGCCGGCCCCGACACGGGCTTCGACTCCATCAACGACCTGGAGATCTCCGCCGCCGGCAACCGTTTCTTCGACCGGCTCGACGACGAGGGAAGGCTCGCCAAGACCATACTTTACTGCTTGAATCCCAAGGATTTCGAGGTGATGGCCACAATGGCCGGCAACTTCAACGACGGTTCCGTCCCGGGCAAGATGCAGCTCGGCGCGGGCTGGTGGTTCCTGGACCAGGAGAGCGGCATGCGCCGCCAGCTGGACTGCCTCTCGCAGCTCGGCCTGCTGAGCCGGTTCGTGGGCATGCTCACGGATTCGCGCAGTTTCATCAGCTACACGCGCCACGAATACTTCCGCAGGATCCTGTGCGACCTGATCGGCGCCGACGTGGACAGCGGACGCCTGCCCGCCTCCGAAATGGAACGGATCGGCGCGATGGTCGAAGACATCTCCTACAACAACGCGCGCAATTACTTCCGTTTCTGATCCCCATTTATGGGTATTGGACGGGCGCGTTTAAATGCGTATTTTTGATTCGTGAATAAATTCGAGATCCTACGACCCGACAGCAACGCTTCGTTCGCTGTTGCATTGTCTTCCCTTTTCGCCCGAATGGGCGAATACTTCCGTGCCGAATCCCTGGAAGGCCGCAAACCGGTCTTCCTGCGTTTCTTCGTAAGCGACGCCCAGAACCAGGCCGCCGCCCTGCAGGCGGCGCTGGACGGGTGGACGGCCGCCAGCGGCTGTTCTCCCGCCGTCTCCGTCGTGGAGCAGCCCCCGCTGGACGGCAGCCGCATCACGGTGCTCGCGCAGACCGCCACGGAGGAACCCGCCGTCCTCTTCCACAGCCTGCGGCTCACGGAGGAGGAGGCCGCAGGACGGGATTCCTATGCCCAGTCCCGCCTGCTGTTCGACAAATACCTGGATATCATCCGGCCCCTCGGGCTGGAACTCAAGACCCACTGCGTGCGCACCTGGATCTTCGTGCGCGACATCGACGCCAACTACGCCGGACTCGTGAAGGCCCGCAACGACGTCTTCGCCGAGGAAGGGCTCAGCTTCGACACGCACTACATCGCGTCCACCGGCATCGGCGGCGCCACGGAAGGCCGCAGCGCCGTGGTCGCCATCGATTTCCTGACCCGCCCCGGCCTCCGCGAAGAGGACAAGACCTACCTGAAGGCCCTCTCGCACCTTAGCCCGACGCACGACTACGGCGTGGCTTTCGAGCGGGGCGTGCGCCTCTCCGACGGGCGGATCTTCATCAGCGGTACGGCCAGCATCGACGCGCGCGGCCACGTGCTCCACGAAGGGGACGTGCTCGCCCAGACGGACCGGCTGCTGGAAAACATCTCCGAACTGCTCCGTGAAGGCGGCTCCACGCTTGCCGCGGTGCCGTATTTCATCATTTACCTGCGGGATATCTCGGACTATGCCGTCGTGGACGCCTATATGCAGGAGCGCTTCCCCGGCGTTCCCCGCGTCCTGCTGGAGGCCCGCGTCTGCCGCCCCGCCTGGCTCATCGAGATGGAAACCGAAATATAACGGTTCAGATACACAGTACGAAGAAGGCTTGCCAAGCGGCAAGCCTTCTTCGTAGTCCCTAGTGGAATCGAACCACTATCAAAGGTTTAGGAAACCTCCGTTCTATCCGTTGAACTAAGGGACCAAAAAAGCCGCGCGGGGCGGCCTTTTTCACAGATTACTCAGCGTTCTTGACAACGATCTGACGGCCTCTGTAATAACCACACTCGGGGCAGACACGGTGATAGATCACGGTCGCACCGCAGTTCGGGCAGGTGGCGAGGGTCGGGACCGGCGCAAAGTCGTGCGTGCGGCGCTTGTCCCGGCGCTGCTTGGAAAGTTTGTGTTTCGGATGTGCCATTGCTTTATCTTTTTAAATATTATTTGCTCAAATACTTTGTAGTTTCCTGGTTGCATTCTCCTTCCGGATGCACGCGCTGGAGCGGGAGCGAGATGCACACGTAGTCGTATACATCCTGGCTCAGGTCCAGTTCGCCGCCATCCGGCGTGTAACTCTCCCCGAAGGAAGTGTCCACCGGAATCACGAGATCCTCGAGACATCTGTCGCAAGCGACGGTGACGCTGCCTGCGATCTCGCAGGCGACTTCCGCAGTGAGCCCGTGGCAGACCACGTGTGCCGTCACTTCCAGATCGGCGTCGAGGATGTCCGCATTCCCGAATGATTCAAAGAACTCGGCTCCCGCGTGCCAGTCAAAGCGGTTCGTACCGGGGGCCAGACTTGTCAGTTCAACTACAAAGGGTTGCAAAGTTAGTTATTTTTTTGCGATTAGCAAGTGAAAATTTCAGTCTTCGTTGTCGCTGCTGCGCTTGCGGGCCAGCGGATCGAGCAAAATCTTGCGGATACGCATGAAATGCGGGGTCACTTCCACCAGCTCGTCTTCCTGGATATACTCCAGCGCCTCCTCGAGGGAGAACTTGATGGCGGGAGGCAGGATGATCTTCTCGTCCGAGCCGGCGGCGCGGACGTTGGTAAGCTTCTTGGTCTTGCAGATGTTGATGTTCAGGTCGCGCTCACGCGTATGCTCGCCCACCACCTGGCCGGCGTAGATGTCCTCGCCGGGCTCCACGAAGAAGCGGCCGCGGTCCAGCAGCTTGTTCATCGAATAGGCGATCGCCTGGCCTGTCTCGATGGACACGAGGGAACCGTTGTTGCGGTGCTCGATCTCGCCCTTGTAGGGCTGGTATTCCTTGAAGCGGTGCGCCACGATGGCCTCTCCCTGACTGGCGGTCAGCAGGTTGGAGCGGAGGCCGATCAGGCCGCGGGTCGGGATCTCGAATTCCAGCAGGGTGCGGTCGCCGCGGGGTTCCATCCGCACCAGGGCGCCCTTGCGGCGCGTGGAGATCTCGATGGCGGCGCCCACGAACTCCTCGGGCACCTCGATGGACAGGTCCTCCACCGGCTCGCAACGCTGCCCGCCGATGGTCTTGTCCAGCACCTTGGGCTGGCCGACCTGCAGCTCGAACCCTTCGCGGCGCATCGTCTCGATCAGCACCGACAGGTGCAGCACGCCGCGGCCGTACACCACGAAGGAATCGGCCGTCAGGCCCGGCTTCACGCGCAGGGCGAGGTTCTTCTCCAGCTCCTTGTCCAGGCGCTCCTTGAGGTGGCGCGAGGTGACGAACTTGCCGTCCTTGCCGAAGAACGGCGAGTTGTTGATGGTGAAGAGCATGCTCATCGTCGGCTCGTCCACGGCGATGGGCTCCAGCGGCTCCGGGTTCTCGTAGTCGGCGATGGTGTCGCCGATCTCGAAACCGTCTATGCCCACGACGGCGCAGATGTCGCCGCAGCGGGCCTCGTCCACATTCGTCTTGCCCAGGCCCTCGAAGACCATCAGCTGCTTGATCTTCTGCTTCTGCACGATGTCGTAGCGCTTGCACAGGCTGATCGGCTGGCCGGCCTTCAGGGTGCCGCGGGTGATGCGCCCGACGGCGATGCGGCCCACGTACGGGGAGTATTCCAGGGAAGAGATGAGCAGCTGGGGCGTGCCCTCGACCACCGGCGGCGCCGGAATCACTTCGAGGATCGTGTCCAGCAGCGGGGTGATGTCGTTGCCCGGCTTCTTCCAGTCGAGCGACATCCAGCCCTGCTTCGCGGAACCGTACACCGTCACGAAATCCAGCTGGTCCTCGGTGGCGTTCAGGTTGAACATCAGATCGAAGACCTCCTCCTGCACCTCGTCCGGGCGGCAGTTGGGCTTGTCCACCTTGTTGATGACCACGATGGGCTTCTTGCCCATCTGGATGGCCTTCTGGAGCACGAAACGCGTCTGGGGCATGCAGCCCTCGAACGCATCGACGAGCAGCAGCACGCCGTCCGCCATGTTCAGCACGCGCTCCACCTCACCGCCGAAGTCGCTGTGGCCCGGCGTGTCGATGATATTGATCTTGACTCCCTTATAGATGACGGAGACGTTCTTCGCGAGGATGGTGATGCCGCGCTCCCGCTCCAGGTCGTTGTTGTCCAGGATCAGCTGGCCCAGGTTCTCCGGCTGACGCACCAGGTTGGCCTGGTAGATCATCCGGTCCACCAGCGTGGTCTTGCCGTGGTCGACGTGGGCGATGATCGCTATGTTTCTGATTTCTTGCATATTCTGTCACACTACCATAAAAACGTGCAAAGATACTGATTTCCCGGGAAATTCATAATTCAAATAATTAGTATATTTGCAAGTTATGAGCAAAAAACCGACTCTCGCCCTGCTTCTGGCCCTGCCGCTCCTGCTCTGCTGCGGGAATCCCGCACGGAAAACGGACGCTCCCGTCCAGGAAAAACGCATCCCGGAGCTGCTGGCGGCCGTTCCTTCCGACGCCCTGGGCGTCATCTGCTTCGACCGCTGCGCCGAAGGGCTGCGGCTCTACGACAGCACCAGCGTCCTGCAGAAACTGGATTTGTCGGATTTCAAGAACGCCCGGATGGCCCTGTCGCTCTGCTACAACGGCTCGCTGGTGCCGGTCCTCGCCCTGGACACGCACCGGGCCGAGGCCGATTCGGCGGCGGCGCTCAAGGCCCTGACCGAGCAGGCGGCTTCCCTGAAGGTCTTCAGCCACTATTTCGAGCCAGACCCTGCCGCCGGACGCCAGGGCATGCTGATCCTCAGCCCCTCCGAGGCGCAGATCACCGCCGTGCGCCGCCACGTCACGCAGCACACGTCCATCCTGGACGCGCCGTACTTCCGCCAGGCCCTCTCCGCGGCCGGCGGGGACGATTTCGTCATCTACCGCAACAGCGGCGCTGAACGCCTGGCACCCAAAGGCTGGATGCAGGAGTTCTTCCCGCGCCGCGAGCTGACCGGCTTCCTCCGCCAGCTCGCCGACTGGACCGTGCTCACGCCGGCCTCCGACGGATTCTCCGTCCAGCCGGTGCAGGGCCCCGCCGACTCCTACTTCGCCAACATCCTCTCCCTCCTCCCCTTCTCCGACAGCCGGCTCGGCGCCGTCCTGCCCGACAGCGTCCGCTTCGCCCTGGCCCTGCCCGTGTCGAACCCGGCGTTCCGCGAAGCCTTCGAGCGCTGGCAGGACGCCTCCGTCAAGATGACGCGCTACCGCCGGACGCTGGACGCGCTCAGGAAGGAGAGCGGCAAGGACCCGCTCAAATGGGAGAAGGAGATCGACGTCCGCGAACTCGCCCTCGTCCGGGACGGCGAAGGCCGCGCGGTCGTCCTGGTGCGGCCCGGCAAGGCCGTCGCCGACCGCCCCGCCGGGGAGAACCCCTGGCGCGGCTTCATCCCGACCCTGTACGGCAGCGCCTTCACCCTCGCGGACGACAGCTGCGAGGCCGCCCGGGACGGATGGTACGTCTACGGCAGTCCGGCGGACGTGCAGGCCTGGCTGGACGCAAAGCGTCCGGAAACGGCCTCCAAGTGGCCCGGAAAGGGCTGCCGCTTCATTATTTATGAACCAGAAAGAACCCTCGCCTGGGGAAAGAAAGGCCTTCGCTTGACATGGAATACCAATCAGTAAATAAACTGCTCGAGAAGAGCTTCAAGGAGAACTGGGAGCGGGAAGCGCTCTCCAACTACCAGGGCGTGACCCTGAAATACAGCGACGTGGCCGAGCGCATCGAGCTGCTCCACATCGCCTTCGAGAAATGCGGCCTGCAGAAGGGGGACAAGGTCGCCCTGTGCTCCCGCAACCAGGCCCACTGGGGCGTCTGCTTCATGGCGGCGACCACCTACGGCGCCGTTCCGGTGCCCATCCTGCACGAGTTCAAGCCGGAGAACATCCACTACCTCGTGAACCATTCCGACGCCAAGGTGCTCTTCGTGGACGAGATCATCTGGCAGGGCCTCTCCGAAATCGAGATGCCCGGCCTGGAGGTCATCGTGCAGATGAACACCCTCAACTACATCTACGCGAAGAACCAGGACCTCGTGAGCGTCCGCGAGAACCTCACCCGCACGTTCAACGAAATGTATCCCGACGGCTTCAAGCCCGAGCACCTCAACTACTACGAGGACCAGCCGGAAGAACTCGCCCTGATCAACTACACCTCCGGCACCTCCGGTTTCTCGAAGGGCGTGATGCTCCCCTACCGCTCCTTGTGGTGCAACATCCGCTTCGCCCACGAGACCGCCGAACCGCAGATGACCTGCGAGTCGCAGATGGTGGCCATGCTGCCTTCCGCCCACATGTACGGTATGATGTTCGAGTTCCTCTTCGAGATGACGATCGGCGCGCACGTGCACTTCCTGACCCGCACCCCGAGCCCCAAGGTCATCATGAAGGCCTTCTCCGAGATCCATCCGGACGTGATCATCGCCGTCCCGCTCATCTTCGAGAAGGTGTACAAGTCACAGATCAAGCCGGTGGTGGACCGCCACAAGTCGCTGATGCGCATCCCCATCGTGGACCAGGTCATCCGCCGCAAGATCCGCAACAACCTCATCGACTCCTTCGGCGGCCGTTTCGAGGAAGTCATCATGGGCGGCGCCGCCTTCAACCCCGAAGTGGAGAAGTTCATGCGCCAGATCCACTTCCCCTTCACCGTGGGCTACGGCATGACCGAATGCGGTCCGCTGATCACCTATGCCAAGTGGTGGAAGACCCGCAAGGGTTCCTGCGGCATGCCGATCACGGGCTGTGAGATCCGCATCGACTCCAAGAATCCCTACAAGGAGCCCGGCGAGATCCAGGTCCGGGGCGAGAACGTATTCCTGGGCTACTACAAGAACCGCCAGGCCACCAAGGCCTCCTTCACCAACGACAACTGGTTCAAGACCGGCGACATCGGCGTGATCGACTACGACGGCTACCTGTACCTGCGCGGCCGTTCCAAGTGCATGATCCTGGGCCCCAGCGGCCAGAACATCTACCCGGAGGAACTCGAGGCCGTGATCAACAACGTCACCTACGTCGTGGATTCCCTCGTGGTCGAAGACAAGGTGGGCCTGACCGCCCTCGTCTATCCGGACTACCACCAGGGCGAACTGGACGGGATGAGCGGCGAGGACCTGGAGAAGCGCATCACCGACGCCTTGCCGGAGATCAACAAGCTCCTGCCGTCCTACGCGCAGATCCGCAAGATCGAGTTCATGCCCGAAGACTTCGAGCGCACGCCCAAGCGCAGCATCAAGCGCTATCTTTACCAGAGAGATACCAAGTAATGAACAAGTTCGACGACAAATATATGGAGATGGCCGCCGTCTGGGCGACCAATTCCTATTGCAAGCGCCGCCAGGTGGGCGCGCTGCTCGTGAAGGACCGGATGATCATCTCAGACGGCTACAACGGCACTCCTTCCGGCTTCGAGAACATCTGCGAGGACGAGAACGGCGTCACTAAGCCCTACGTCCTCCACGCCGAGGCCAACGCGATCTCCAAGATCGCCAAGTCCGGCAACAGCGCCCTGGACGCCACGCTCTACGTGACCGCCTCCCCCTGCCTGGAATGTGCCAAGCTCATCATCCAGTCCGGCATCCGGCGCGTCGTCTATCGTGACGAATACCGCCTGACGGACGGCATCGACCTCCTCCGCCGCGCCGGCATCGAGGTGGAGAAACTCGGCTGACCATGAAGAAATCCTCCATCCTGATCGCGCTGCTGGGCATCGTCATCGGCCTGCTGCTCGCCGTGCTCATCCAGCAGATCGGCCTGCGGCGCAGCGCGATGCGCGTTTCCGGCGCCGACTGGCGCAAGGTCTCCCTCATCCTGCAGAGCATCGACGAGAATTACGTGGACTCCGTGGACCGCGCCAAGGTGTCCGATGCGGTGGCGGCCGCCGCCCTGTCCGCCCTGGACCCCCACTCGTCCTATATGCCGCCGCAGATCCTGGAAGAGACGGAGGCCGACCTGACGGGCAATTTCGACGGCATCGGCATCCAGTTCAACGTCCCCAACGATACCGCCGTCGTGATCGAGGTGATTCCCGGCGGCCCTTCCGAAAAGATCGGCCTTCAGCCGGGCGACCGGCTGCTCAAGGTCGACTCGACCGTCATCGCCGGCGTTCGCTTCCCGCAGGACAGCATGGTCCGCCGCATCAAGGGCGTGGCGGGCAGCAAGGTGCTCGTGACCGTGCAGCGCGGGCGCGAGGTCATCCCCTTTGAGATTACCCGCGGCAAGATTCCCACCTACTCGGTGGACGCCGCCTTCATGGTGAACGACACCACGGGCTACCTGCGCCTGTCGAAGTTCTCCCGCACCACCGCCGACGAATTCGTCAAGTCCGCCCTGGAACTCTCCGGGGAGGGGATGAAGGAACTCGTCGTGGATCTGCGCGACAATTCCGGCGGCTACCTGGACCAGGCCTGCAAACTGGCGAACCTGTTCCTGCCCCGCAAGGCGATGATCGTCTACCTGGAAGGGCGCAACCGCAAGCGCGAGGAATACCGGGCCGACGGACGCGGTCCGTTCCAGGACATCGGCCTGAAGGTCCTGGTGGACGAGGGTTCCGCCTCCGCCAGCGAGATTCTCGCCGGCGCGCTCCAGGACAACGGACGCGCCACCCTCTACGGCCGCCGCACTTTCGGAAAGGGCCTCGTACAGGAGCCTTTCTTCTTCACCGACGGCTCCGGGATGCGCATCACGGTGGCGCGTTACTACACGCCCTCCGGCCGCTGCATCCAGAAGCCCTATACGGAAGATTACGATTACGAGGTGCTGCGCCGTTACGACACCGGCGAGATGATCTATGCCGACAGCATGCGCGTGGAGAAAGGCGGGATCCTGCCCGACGTGTTCGTGCCCATCGACACCACGCGGGCCGGGGCGTTCTACGTCGCCTGCAACCGCAAGGCCACGGCGATGCGCTTCGCCTCCGCCTTCTTCGACGCCCATCGCCGGGAACTCTCCGAGATCGGCGACTACGGCCGCCTGCTGGACTACCTGGACCGTGCGGGGCTGGAACGCCAGTTCCTCGCCTTCGCGAAGGACCGTGACGGTCTTGTACCGGAAAACGAAGAATGGAAGACGGACCGCCAGTATGTGCTGACGCAGGTGCAGGCCCTGGTGGGCCGCTACTCGAAGCTGGGCGACAAGGCCTACTACCACCTCTTCCTGCAGACCGACGACACCTTCAAGGCCGCTATGGCCGCACGATAGCGGAAGGCCGGCACGCGGAAACAAAAAAGGAGACGATTTGCATCGTCTCCTTTTTTGTGCGCGGGATGAGAGTCGAACTCACATGTCGCAATTGACACTAGCTCCTGAAACTAGCGCGTCTACCATTTCGCCACCCGCGCTCGAATGGACTGCAAAGATACAACAATTCTTACAAAAAACAACTAAACTATGGAAAAACCTTCTATCACTCGCAGTCCATCCGGATCGGCGGCAGGCTACCGCCGGTGAAGTTTGTTCATAGTTGTCAATTGTATCTGGCAAATGCCTGGTTGATAACGCTTTTGTATTCCGGATAATAGCTTTTCAGCTTCTTCTGAAGGACCTCCCGGTCGCTGACGTCGGAGGAAAGGACCTGGAAAATCTTCTCGGGACCGAGCCCGCGTTCCTCCAGCATCAGGAAAATCTGCGGACGGAACCAGTGGTTCAGGCCGTAGGCCGGGTTGTCGCTGCCATAGCGCTCGCGGCACAGCATCGTCTGGCAGAAATACGCCCACATCTCCCCTACCTCGCAATAGCCGTGGTCCTCCTCCGTTCCCATCCCGTAGGTGACGAAACCGGAAGTCACGAACGACTTCACCACAAAGCGGGCGTAATGCTCCCAGTAATCCGATCCTGCCAGCATGAAGTGGCTGGCGTGGGCGAACTCATGCAGCGCCTGTGCATAGATGTCGTGGTAGCTGTCCAGGCCCTTGAGCCCGATCGTCAGGTCCGGCAGGAAGGTCTTCAGCAGGTCGGCATACTCGCCCAGCAGCTTCTTCACCCCCAGTTCCTCGAACAGGACACCCTGCTGCATCATCATGGCGCAGCCGGTCGAAAGCCGCTGGAAGAGCCAGATGCGCAGGTTGGACGGCGGTGTCTTGACGGAAGGGTCCGCCTTCCTGCAACGCTGGTAGAAGTCATAGCCGGCGTTGTTCACGACGCAGCGGCTGAAGAGCTTGCGTTCCGAGTCCTGCGTGATCTCGGCATCCAGTCCCGTGGCTTCCCCCTTGCCGAGGGTGGACACGGATGCCGGCGTCAGGAGCAGGTTGAATCCGATCTCGAAGCCGGCGGAATTCTGGAAAACCAGGCGGTAACGCGGCTGCGAAGCGAAGCTCTTGCTCATCGCATAGCAGCCTTCCTCGTCGGTGAATGCGTGGGCGAACTTGACGAAGGTATTGCAGGACACGCGCACGCCCTTCACCCCCTCGGTTACGCCCAGGCCGGCGTCCACGATGGTGATCCGCCCCTGCGGCTTGGCGGAGGAGGACTCCGCCTTGGTCGCCGCGGCGAGCAGCGCCCCGTTCCCGGTCTGCAGGAACGCCTCGCGCTCCACCGCCGCCCAGTCCACCCCGTCCGCCTTCGTAGATGCGGCGTCCGGGATGTAACACTCGTCGAGCAGTTCGTAGCGGACCTTGGACGGGAACTGGAAATCCTTCGGCACCACGGCGTACTGCCAGGTAATCCGGTCTTCCGGGACCCCGGGGTCGTGGTACCAGTCGCCCTCGCGCACGATCTCATAATCCACCGGATGGTCGGTCAGTTCGATGCCCAGCTCCCGCAGGAGGCGCAGCTGCAGGTCGTCTGCCGGCAGGAAACGGACATACAGGTCCGTCGCGGGCAGGACCACCCGGTCCGCCTTCGTGGGATAGAGCGCGGCGAGCGCCTTCGACATGTTTTCGACGGAATAGGGATCCTCCAGCTGATCACCCAGCACGATCATCCCATGCGCCACTTCCGGCTCCGGGACACCGCCCGGTCCTTCCTTTTCCAATGCGCCCTGCCCGATGCAGGCGCAGCAGAGCAGCAGGGGCAGGCAAAACGTAAACAGATTCTTCATAGCCACATCTCAGTTGGTCCGTGGCAAAGTTCGGAAGAGCGAGCCGTTTTATGGCAAGATTAAACGTTTAACTGACAAAAAGCCCCGCACGCTTGCGTGCAGGGCCGAAATCCGGGAAAGCCCGGTCGAAAGATTCCGCCTGAAATCAGAAGAAATTGACTGTTTTTTGCTCGATCGCACCCATCAGGCTGTTGCCCAGGCGGCTCACGCCGAAGCGGAAATGGTCCTTGTCCATCCAGTCCTTGCCCAGCACGCAGGAACCGATGTAGTAGTAGAGCAGGGCGTCCTTGGCCGTGGAAATGCCGCCGGCGGCCTTGAAGCCGACGCGGCGGCCGGTCTTCGCATAAAACGCCTTGATGCACTCGCACATCACGTACGCCGCCGTCGGGGTGGCGTTCACCTCCACCTTGCCGGTCGAGGTCTTGATGAAGTCGGCACCGGCTTCCATCGCAAGGAAGGAGGCCCGGGCGATGTTCTCGGGCGTAACCAGCAGGCCGGTTTCCAGGATCACCTTGAGCACGACCTTGCGGCCGGCGAGGGCGGCCTCGGCGTCGATCGCCTTCTTCATCTCCACGATCTCACGGGCGGCAGCGTCATAGTCGCCGGCCAGGAAAGCGTTGAGCGCCAGCACGATGTCGATTTCGTCGGCACCGCCGCGGACGGCCAGCACGCACTCCTGCACCTTCACCTCCAGGAAACTCTGGGCGGACGGGAAGCAGCTCGCCACCGTGGTCACGTGCAGCGCGGGGCTGCAGCGACGCTCCCGCACCACGGAAGCGAAGTTCGGATAGACGCAGATGGATGCAGGCAGCGGATAATCCGGATACTCGACGGTCAGGCGGTTCGCCTTGTCAACAAGTTTCGACACGGAAGCCACCGTGTCATTGGTCTTCAGCGTGGTCAGGTCCATCATCGAGAAGCACTGCTTGAGCACCTCCGGCGTGGACAGGCCGTCCATATTGGCGCCAATGGCCTGGATGCGGGCCGCCACCTCCTCCTCAACGGGAGTATAGCCATATTTCTGTAAGTAATCCATAAAGAAATGTGTTATTATTTAGTCAGTATCTTGTTTTCTTGCCGCGCCAGGCTGTCCAGCAGGCGGCCGGCCAGCTTCCGCGCGGAATCCGCGAGGGCAAGCGAATCGGGCCGGGCCAGGCTGTCGCGGGCGGCCGTATCCCGTACGGCGGTGTCCCGGACGGGCCACAGGATCCGGTTCTGCGCCCAGCGGAGCGAATCGTCCGAAAAGTTCCAGTCGCTCTTGTACAACGCGTGCAGGCGGTCCCGCTCCTGTTCGGCGGCGATCCGAGCATCCCGCAGCTGCTGCAGGCGCTCGTTCTCCCGGCTCAGCCGCTCCGAGGCGCCGGTCAGGATCTTGGTGTACTGCTCCGGATGGTCCACGTAGTAGTTGACACTCCGGTCGAAGTCCTCGAAGCTGTAGCCGTAACGCTTGAAGATCGGGTCGAAGAACAGCGTCGTGTCGGCCGCCTTCCGCGAATCCGGATGGTCCCGGAGCCACTGGTCGGCAAGCAGCATATCTTCGTAGATCCGCGACATCTTCTCCTCCGGAATCACCCTGCCGCGCTGTGCGCAGCCGGCCAGCAGGCACGGCAGCACAAGCAGCAGAAGCAGGATATGGACGGAGGCGGGGCGCATCGTCGCTATCTGAGCTGCGCGCCGAACTCGTTGCGGAAGGTCGAGAGCAGGCGGTCCATCACCCGCTCGGTATCCTGGTCGGTGAGCGTCTTCTCCAGGTCCTGGATAACGAAACTCAGGGCGTACTGCTTCTTGCCAGCAGGGATCTTGTCGCCGCGGTACACGTCGAACAGGCCCACCTGGCGCAGGAGTTTGCGCGCCTGCTTGAAAGCGGCGGCCTGCAGGTCCGCATAGCTGACCTGCTCGTCCAGGAGCAGGGCGAGGTCGCGGCGCACGGCCGGGAACTTCGGCAGTTCGCTGAAGCTCACCTTGTCGCGCCGGACCAGTTCGAGCAGGGCGGGCCACTCAATCTCGGCGGCGAAAACCGGCTGCTTGATGCCGAACCTGCGTGCCAGCGCGGGATTCACGGTGCCCATCGTCGCCAGTTTGCCGCCCTTGCCGGGCAGCAGGTAGGTCATGCCTTCCGAGAAGATGTCGGACGGGGCGGCCTCGGTGTTCATCTGGCGCAGGTCGGCCCCGTAACGGCGCAGTAGCAGCTCCAGGTAACCCTTGAGCAGGAAATAATCGCTCTTGCCGGGCTCCTGGCGCCAGGATTTTTCGGGCGTGCCGGTGATCATCATCAGGTAGCAGGTATGCTCCTCATAGCCCTCGAGCGTCTCGCCGGACTTCTCCGGCAGGCGGCTGTACACGCTGCCGTACTCGAAGATGCGCATCGAAGAGACCTGGCGGTTGATGTTGTAGGCAACCACCTCCAGGCCGCCGGGAATCAGCGTCTGGCGCATCACGTTCAGATCCTGGCTGAGCGGATTCACGATCCGCACGCAGCGCTCCTCCGGGAAGGTCTTCAGGGAGGCGTAGTATTCACCCTTGGTCAGGGAGTTGTTCATGATCTCTACGAAGCCGTTGGCCGCCAGGAAGTTGGAGACGGCGTTGCGGACCGCTTCGGGATCCGGTTTCGGGGTGGCGCAAACCGACATCTTCATGTGGTTCGGCAGGGCGATGTTGTCGTAGCCGTAAACGCGGAGGATCTCCTCCACCACGTCGCACTCGCGCTCCACGTCCACCATATAGGACGGGGCGGCCACGCGGGCGCCGCCCGGACGCTTCTCCAGGAACTCGTAATTCAGGGCTTCGAGGATGGTCTCGATCTTGTCGTGGCCCAGCTTCTGGCCGGCGAAGCGCTCGATACGGTCGTAGTCCAGGTCGATCTGCCTGCGCTCATACGGGTGCGGATAAGATTCGCGGATCTTGCCCACGACCTGCCCGCCGGCGCATTCGAGGATGAGCAGGACGGCGCGCTTGAGCGCATAGACGGGAATCTCCGGATCGGCGCCGCGCTCGTAGCGGAAGGAGGCGTCGGTCTGCAGCGTCTGGCTCTTGGAGGTCCGGCGGATGGAGGCGGGATCGAAGTAGGCGCTTTCCACGAACACGTCCGTAGTGGCGTCGGTCACGCCGCTGTCCTCGCCGCCGAACACGCCCGCGATGCACATCGGGACCTTCGTGTCGGCGATGACCATATCCCGGGCGCAGAGCTTGCGCTCCGTTCCGTCCAGGGTGCGGATGGTTTCGCCTTCCGCGGCCCGGCGCACCACCACGACACCGCCGCCGACCTTGCCGGCGTCGAAGGTGTGCAGGGGCTGCCCGAGCTCGAAGAGCACGAAGTTGGAAATGTCCACGATATTGTTGATCGGACGCAGGCCGATGCTCATCAGGCGCTTCTGGAGCCACTCCGGCGACGGGGCCACCTTCACGCCGCGAACGGTGATGCCGGTGTAGCGCGGCGCGCCGTCGGTGTCGCGCACGTCGATCGCGAGGCCCTCGCCCTCCCCTTCGCGGAACGCGTCCACGGAGGGCTTGCAGAGTTCGCAGGGACGGCCGTTCAGGCGGAGCCAGGCATACAGGTCGCGGGCGACGCCCCAGTGCGAGGCGGCGTCGATGCGGTTGGCCGTGATCTCATATTCGATCACCGCCTCGGTGCCCAGGCCGAGGTATTCCTTGGCGGGGGTGCCCACCACGGCGTCCTCCGGCAGGACCATGATGCCCTCGTGGCTGTCGCCGATGCCGAGTTCGTCTTCGGCGCAGATCATCCCGAAGGACTCCACGCCGCGTATCTTGGATTTCTTGATCTTGAAGTCGCCGGGCAGGACCGTTCCGATCCGGGCGAACAGGACCTTCTGGCCCGCGGCGACGTTGGGGGCGCCGCAGACCACGGGAACGGGCTCGGGCGAGCCGTCGTCCACCGTCGTGACGTGCAGGTGGTCGGAATCCGGATGCGGCTCGCAGGTGAGCACACGGGCCACCACGACCCCGGCGAGCCCGCCGGGAATCTGCTCCTGCTCTTCCACGCCGTCCACCTCGATACCGATCGAGGTCATCGCATCCGCCACTTCCTGCGGCGTCAGGTCACACTTCAAATACTCCTTGAGCCAATTGTAACTGAGCTTCATATCTATACTTTCGTTATTGTTTCAAATCTTCCGGGGCAAAGAGCTGCTCCACGAATTCCTGCTTGTCGAAGACCTTAAGGTCGTCGATCCCTTCGCCCACGCCGATGAACTTCACCGGAATGTGGAACTGGTCGGACACGCCCACGACCACGCCGCCCTTCGCCGTACCGTCCAGCTTGGTCACGGTCAGCGAGGTGATGTCGGTGGCCCGGGCGAACTCCTTCGCCTGTGCGAAGGCGTTCTGGCCGGTGGAGGCGTCCAGGATGAGCATCACGTCGTGCGGGCCGTCGGGCACCACCTTGCGGATGACGTTGCGGATCTTCGTGAGTTCGTTCATCAGGTCGATGCGGTTGTGCAGGCGCCCGGCCGTGTCGATGAGCACCACGTCGGCGCCGCGCGCGACCGCCGCCTTGACGGTATCGAAGGCCACGGAGGCGGGATCGGACCCCATCTCCTGCTTCACGATGTCCACGCCGGCGCGCTCCGCCCAGATGGTCAGCTGGTCCACCGCGGCGGCGCGGAACGTGTCCGCGGCGCCCAGCAGGACCTTCTTGCCCTGACGCGTCAGCATCGCGGCGAGCTTGCCGATCGTCGTGGTCTTGCCCACGCCGTTCACGCCCACGACCAGGATTACGTAGGGTTTCTTGCTGAAGTCGAACGGCTCGGGGCCGGCGTCCACCAGGGCGCCGATCTCCTCGCGCAGCAGGCCGACCAGCTCGTCGAAGGACATGTATTTGTCCCGTCCGACGCGCTCCTCGAGCCTGTCGATGACCTTCAGGGTCGTTTCGACCCCCATGTCCGATTCCACCAGGGCCTCCTCGATCGCGTCGAGCGTGTCGTCGTCCACCCTCGACCGGCCGATGACGGCACGGGAAATCCGCTGAAAGAAACTCATTGCCATATCATGCAAAGATAGTAATTATTACGCAAATAAAGAGGGGCTCCGCGTTTGCGGAGCCCCTCTTTATAGGGACGGGAGAAAATTATTTCTTGCTAGCGAAATAATCCTTGGCCTTGTCGGCCTCGACAAGCTGCTCGGTGAAAACGTAAGCGCCCGTCTTCGGGGATTTCTCCATACGGATGCACTTGACCATGCTCTTGGCACCGGCCTTGGCTGCGAAGGTTGCAACGGCTTTCTTTGCCATAATCTATTCTCCTCTAATTATTTGATTTCACGATGGACAGTAACCTTGCCCAGGTAGGGGTTGTACTTCTTGCGCTCGAGGCGGTCGGGAGTGTTCTTCTTGTTCTTGGTCGTGATGTAGCGGGAGATCCCGGGAACACCGCTGGCCTTCTGCTCCGTGCACTCGAGGATGACCTGCACCCTGTTGCCTTTAGTTTTCTTTGCCATAGTCCTGAAATTTAAACAAGGTTAACCAATCCTTTCTTCTTGGCATCGCGAAGGGTGGCCTCCAGGCCGTTCTTCTCGATGATCCGCATACCCTTGCAAGAAACCTTGAGGGTCACATATCTCTGCTCTTCCTCGCTCCAGAACCGCTTGTTCTTGAGATTGAGGGAGAAGTCGCGCTTGGTGCGCAGGCGGGAATGGGCAACGTTGTTGCCTTTCATTCTCTTCCTTCCGGTTATTTGACAAACTTTTGCCATAATGCTATCTTTTTTATCTTATTTTCTGGAACGGGGGTGCAAATATCGCTTTTAATTTTCTGATTTCCAAATCGAAACCTAGAGAAACTTCAAGAATCTGCGCCACCGGATGCTCTTCGGGAAACGCTTGCCGCTGTCGGTGGAGAGCCAGATTACGGCCGGCTTTCCGACGATGTGGTCTTCAGGAACGAAACCCCAGTATCTGGAGTCCAGGGAATTGTGCCTGTTGTCTCCCATCATAAAGTAATAATCCTGCTTGAAGGTGTAGGAGCCCTCCCGGAGCGCCTGCTGCACGTCCCCGCCTTCGTAGGCCGAGATGATCCTCTCGTAGAGCGCGACATTGTCCTGCGTCAGGCGGACGGTGGAACCCTTGGAAGGTACCCACAGCGGCCCGAAGTAGTCCCGGGTCCAGCCGGAGTCCTCCGTGAAGGGGAAGATCTCCCGGGCGCACGCCGCCGGATCGGTGTCCAGGCAGGGCGTCACGCTGACGACGTTGGGCAGCGCCTTTACCTCTTCCAGCATCCCGGCCGTCAGGCAGAGGGCGGGGTAACCGGGGAGCGAGGGGTCGAACCAGGCTTCCGCCTGGGAGATGCCCATCTTGTCCAGGGTCTTCGCGTTGATCTTCTGGCCGCCGGTGATGACCTTGTAACTGAGCTGCAAGCCGGGGTAAACCGTCTGCTGCTGCCCGTTGACCCACACCAGGCCGTCCCTGACTTCGAGGGTATCCCCCGGAATCGCGACGCAACGCTTCACGTAGTGGTCCTTCTTGTCCATCGGACGGACGATCTTCTCTCCCAGTTTGTCCACCGCCGGCTTGCCAAGGGTGCGTACCAGCATGTGGTAATCCTCGACCGGATACTTGCGCAGGACGGTGTCCCCGTTGGGGAACCCGAAGACCACGCAGTCTCCGCGGCGGACTTCCCGGAATCCTTTCAGGCGGCGGTAATCGTTCTGGATCAGGGTCGAATAGGACTCTTTCCCGAAGATCACGTTGTGCGTGAAGGGGATGGTCAGGGGCGTCTGGGGGAGCCGGGGACCGTATGTCAATTTGCTCACGAAGAGGTGGTCTCCCGTGTAGAGACTTCTCTCCATCGAGGATGAAGGAATCTTGAAGGCCTGGAAGAAGAAGGTGTTGATGAAGGTGACCACGATGACGGCGAAGATGATGGCGTCGAGCCAGTCATTCCACGCGCTGTGCTTCTCCCCTTCCTTGTAGCGCTTCTTCCAGAAGTTCCAGCGGACCTTGCGGGTGATGAAGATGTCGAAGATCACCACCAGGCCGAAAAGCCACCAGAAATTCCCGAGCCAGATCACCCACGCGACGTAGAGCAAAGTCCAGAAAGAGAACTTTGTCCAGCGGTTCCGGGTGAATTCCTTCAGGCTCACTTCACACTTCTTACTTCACAGAGTTGATGATGGCTTCGAACGCCTGCGGGTTGTTCATGGCGAGGTCGGCGAGGACCTTGCGGTTCAGCCCGATGTTCTGGGCGTTCAGTTTGCCCATGAACTGGGAGTAGGACATACCGTACTGGCGGGCGGCAGCGTTGATACGCTGGATCCACAGGGCGCGGAAATTGCGCTTCTTGGCCTTGCGGTCACGGTATGCATAGGTCAAACCTTTCTCGTAGGTGTTCTTGGCTACGGTCCAAACATTCTTCCTGGAAAGGAAGTTACCGCGGGTTCTCTTGAGAATCTTCTTGCGGCGCGCCCTGGAGGCGACTGAATTGACTGATCTAGGCATAATTTGATACTTTTAGAGAACCAACATTTCTTTCACGCGCCCGTAATCCGCCTTCTCGAGGAGGGCGAAGTGGTCGAGATTCCTCTTGCGCTTCTTGGTCTTCTTGGTGAGGATGTGGCTGTGGTAAGCATGCTTCCTCTTGATTTTTCCCGATCCGGTAAGCGCGAAGCGCTTTTTGGCACCGGAGATGGTCTTAAGCTTTGCCATTGTTTGTAAATAATTAATTAATAATAAAATATATGATTCCCTACTTCTTTTTGGCAGGGGCGATCATCATCGTCATTCGCTTCCCTTCCAGGACCGGCATGTTCTCGGCGCGGCCGAACTCCTCGAGTTCCACCGCAAAGCGGAGCAACTGCTTCTCGCCCTGGTCCTTGAACATGATCGAGCGTCCGCGGAAGAAGATGGTGGCCTTGACCTTGGAACCCTCCTGGAGGAACTCCTGGGCGTGCTTGAGCTTGAACTGGAAGTCGTGCTCGTCGGTGTTGGGGCCGAAACGGATCTCCTTGATCACCACCTTCGCCGCATTCGCCTTCATCTCCTTCGCCTTCTTCTTCCGCTGGTAGAGGAACTTCTGGTAGTCCAGGATCCGGCACACGGGCGGATCGGCCTTGCCGCTGATCTCGACCAGGTCCAGTTCCATCTCCTCAGCCATCTTCAGGGCCTGCGAGATGGGATAAACGCCCTGCTCGGGGATATTGTCCCCGACCAGGCGCACCTGCGTAGCGGTGATCTGCTCGTTGATGTTCAACTCATTCTCGTCCCGCTTCTGCTGCAGGCGAGGATCGGGTTTCCGACCACCCGGTTTGTAGCCCGAAGGCTTCGGTCTGTAAGGTCCAGCGATAGTTAAATCCTCCTAATTTTTAAGTTCTTCAGCCACGGCTGATTTCAAATATTCCACGAACTGCTCCGCAGACAGGACACCCTGATCGACACCTTCCCTACGGATAGAGACGGTACCTTCAGCGGCTTCCTTTTCGCCGACAATCGCGAGCACAGGCACTCTGAGCAGGGAAATCTCCCGGATCCGCTTGCCAAGGGTCTCGTTGCGGGCATCAATGGAAGCGCGAATTTCGGAATTTTTCAGCAATTCGCAAACTTTTTCTGCATAATCTGCATATTTTTCGCTGATAGGCAGCACTTTAACCTGATCCGGCGCAAGCCAGAGAGGCAGGTGCCCGGCCGTGTGCTCGAGCACGACGGCGGTGAAGCGCTCCAGCGAACCGAACGGCGCGCGGTGGATCATCACCGGGCGCTGCTTGCTGCCGTCGGCGTCGGTGAACTCCAGGTCGAAACGCTCCGGGAGGTTGTAGTCCACCTGGATGGTGCCGAGCTGCCAGCGGCGGCCGATGGCGTCCTTGACCATAAAGTCGAGCTTCGGGCCGTAGAACGCGGCCTCGCCCTTCTCCACGACGGTCTTGAGCCCCTTCTTCTGCGCCGCTTCGATGATGGCCTGCTCGGCCTTCTCCCAGTTCTCGTCGGAACCGATGTACTTCTCCTTGTTGTCCGGGTCGCGCAGGGAGATCTGGGCCATGTAGTCCGTCATGTTCAGCGTCTTGAAGACGTAGAGGATGAGGTCGATGACCTTCTCGAACTCCTCCTGGAGCTGGTCCGGGCGGCAGAAGAGGTGGGCGTCGTCCTGGGTGAAACCGCGGACGCGCGTCAGTCCGTGGAGCTCGCCGCTCTGCTCATAGCGGTACACCGTGCCGAATTCCGCAAAGCGGAGGGGCAGGTCGCGGTACGAACGGGGCGCGCTGCGGTAGATCTCGCAGTGGTGCGGGCAGTTCATCGGCTTGAGCATGTATTCCTCGCCCTCCTGGGGCGTGCGGATGGGCTGGAAGGAGTCCTTGCCGTACTTGGCGTAGTGGCCGGAGGTGACGTACAGTTCCTTGCTGCCGATGTGCGGGGAGACGACGGGCAGGTAGCCCAGCTCCGCCTGCTTGCGGCGCAGGAAGTTCTCCAGGATGTTGCGCATCACGGCGCCGCGGGGCAGCCACAGCGGCAGGCCGAGGCCGACGCGGTTCGAGAAGGTGAAGAGCTCCATCTCCTTGCCGAGTTTGCGGTGGTCGCGCTTCTTGGCTTCCTCGACCATTTTCAGGTACTCGTCGAGCATGCTCTTCTTGGGGAAGGTGACGCCGTAGATGCGGGTCAGCTGCTCGCGGTTCTGGTCGCCTTTCCAGTAGGCGCCCGCGATGGCGGTGAGCTTGACGGCCTTGATGTCGTCCACGTGCTTGACGTGCGGGCCGCGGCACAGGTCGGTGAAGTTGCCGTTGGTGTAGAAGGTGATCGTGCCGTCTTCGAGGTCGCCGATCAACTCGCACTTGTACGGGTCGCCCTTCTCGGTGAAGTAGGCCAGCGCATCCGCCTTGGACACCTCCTTGCGCTCGAAAGTCTCCTTCGTGCGGGCAAGTTCGATCATCTTGTCCTCCACGGCCTTGAGGTCGGACTCGGAAATCTGCCGGTCCCCCAGGTCCACGTCGTAGTAGAACCCGGTCTCCACGGCAGGGCCGACACCGAACCTGACACCCGGGTAGAGCGCCTCGAGGGCCTCCGCCATCAGGTGAGCGGAAGAGTGCCAGAAGATGTGTTTGGTCTCATCGTCGTCCCAGGGACGGATGGTACCGTCAGTGAATGCAATCGTCAACATAGTATAAATCGTTTATCAAGCCTACAAAGATAGGAAATAATTTTCGTATCTTTGTCCGGTATGAACGAGAAGAATATAATTTGGGAGCACGCCGGCAAAGCCGGTCTGGTCCTCGGTGGCGTGTCCATCCTCTATATGGTCCTCACGGCGCTTACCGGCAAGCTGGCGGAGAACGCCGGCAGCGGCCTGAACATCCTGCTGACCCTGGTCAACTTCCTGCTCTGGATCGCCAAGTTCGGCGCCTGCACCTACCTGATGCGCCTGTTCATGCAGCGTTTCGCGAAGGCGGACCCGGCGGCGGACAACAGCCGCGTGTTCCGCTTCGGCGCCCGCACCGCCCTGCTCTCCGCACTGCTGTATTCGGCCTTCTACCTGGCCTATGTCAGCTTCATCGCGCCGGACACCTTCGAAAAGGCGCTGGAGATCCTGCAGGACAACCCCCTTCTGGGAGCCTCCGAGATGGACGCCGTCGAGGAGATGATCCCGCGCCTGCCCACCTTCTCGTTCTTCGTGAACCTGTTCTATTGCTGGCTGTTCGGCACCGTCCTGTCGGCCATCCTCTCGCGGAACATCCCTTCCCGGAACCCCTTCACCGACGAACAATAGCCTTATGGACATCTCCGTCATCATTCCCGCCTTCAACGAGCGCGAGTCCCTTCCCGAGCTTTCCGCCTGGATCGCCCGCGTGATGCGCGAAAACGGCTATAGCTACGAGCTGATCTTCGTCGATGACGGCAGTACCGACGGCACCTGGGAGTGCATCCGGACGCTCGCTTCGGCGGATTCCGCCGTGCACGGCATCCGTTTCCGGCGCAACTACGGCAAGTCGGCCGCGCTGTACTGCGGCTTCGAGCGGGCGCAGGGCGAGGTCGTCTTCACGATGGACGCCGACCTGCAGGATTCGCCGGACGAGATTCCCGCGATGTACCGGATGATCGTCGAGGACGGCAACGACCTCGTCTCCGGCTGGAAGCAGCACCGCCAGGACAACGCCCTGACGAAGAATCTCCCGTCGAAGATCTACAACGCCACCGCCCGCTGCATCACCGGCATCAAGCTGCACGATATGAACTGCGGGCTGAAGGCCTACCGCCGGGAGGTCGTCAAGAGCATCGAGGTCTATGGGGAGATGCACCGCTATATTCCCTATCTCGCGAAGAATGCGGGATATACGAAGATTGCGGAAAAGCCGGTGCAGCATGCGAAGCGCAAGTACGGCAAGAGCAAGTTCGGCATGGAACGCTTCGTGAACGGTTTCCTGGACCTGCAGACGCTGTCTTTCCTGACGCGTTTCGGCAAGGATCCGATGCATTTCTTCGGCTACAGCGGCCTGCTGATGTTCCTGGTGGGCTTCATCATGACGGTGTGGATCATCGCCGCCAAACTCATCCATCAGGCCCAGGGCGTGAAGTTCCGCGCCGTGACGGACCAGCCGCTTTTCTACCTGGCCCTCGTGGCCGTGATCCTGGGCGTGCTGCTCTTCCTCGCCGGTTTCCTCGGCGAGATGATCGCGCGGTCCGCTCCGGACCGCAACCGCTACAACATTTCCGACGAGCTGTAGGCGCTTACCTGAAGATCAGCGGAAGGAATTCGTAGAGGCTTCTCCGCCAGGTCTGCCACTCATGCGCCGTATTCGGCGATACATAGGTTTTCGAGTTGAATCCCAGCGCCTTGAGTTCGCTGGCGTTCGTTTCGATGCGCTCCGGATACTCCTCCGAACCGCAGGTCTCGAAGACCAGTTTCGTCACGTCCTTGCGGAGCAGGGACGGCTCTGACACCACCCCGCCGCTGAAGATGCCCAGGTAGGCGAACATGTCGCTGTGCCGGACACCCACGGTGCCGGTCAGCATCCCGCCGAGGGACAGGCCGGCCATCGCGCGGTGCTGCGCATCGGGGATTACGCGGTAGTGCTTCTCAATGTCGGGAATCGCTTCCTGGAGGAACATCTCTTCGAAGTTGCCGGCCCAGTCCGGCGCCATCGCCAGGCGGCCGCGGGTGTCGCCCGGCCGGTAGACGAAGTCGTTGTTCATCACGATGAGCAGCGGCTCGATCCGTCCTTCCGCGATGAGGTTGTCGGCGATGACGGCGGCCAGGCCGGTATGCGTCCATTCCGTCTCGTTCTCGCCCGCTCCGTGCTGGAGATACAGGACCGGATAGCGTTTGCCGGGGTTCGCGTCATACTCCGCCGGTGTATAGACATAGGCCCGGCGCCATTGTCCTTCCACTTTCGAGTAGAACCAGTGTTCGCGGACATCTCCGTGCGGGACGTCCCGCATCAGATAGTAGTCATCCTGCGGGGAAGGAATCTCGATTGTGCTGATCCAGCCGTTCGAGTAAGTGAATTCCAGGCCGGGATCCGGAATGCGCGCGCCATCGACGATCCAGCGGACGAGCTGGTAGCCGACCTTCGGCGCCTTGGCGATGACGTGCCACCATCCCTCGGCATCCTGCCGGGCGGGGAATTCCACGAAGGCGAATTCCAGTTTCACGTCCTGGGCCGTTTCGGGGGCGCGGAAGCGGAACCAGTATTCGCCGGCGTCGTTCATTTTCGGGAATTCGGACTGGCGCTGGGTGCTGGGGGTTCTGTGCCAGCCTTCGGCTGCCGGGGGGACGAAGGTTCCCTGGGCCAGGCCGACAAGAGAGATCAACGATAGCAGGACGGATACAAGGGCAATGCGTTTCATAATCAATGTGGTTTTCCACAAATATACGCATTTCCGCACAACATTGCTCTGCCCCGAACGAAAGAAGCCCCGGGCAACAATCGTTGTCCGGGGCTTCCGAAAAGCGGCAGCGGCCTACTCTCCCACCTGGTGGGGCAGTACCATCGGCGCTGGCGGGTTTAACTTCTCTGTTCGGGATGGGAAGAGGTGGATC
>CACWOH010000026.1 GCA_902762435.1 uncultured Bacteroidia bacterium
GGGACTAGCGGGCCTTGCCGTTGGATCCGAGGACGTTGATGATCTTGTGGATGTACATCTTCTTCATCTCCTCACGGGCCGGCTTGAGGTACTGGCGAGGATCGAAGTGACCCGGGTTCTCGGCGAGGTGACGGCGCACGGCGGCGGTCATCGCGAGACGGCTGTCGGAGTCGATGTTGATCTTGCAGACGGCGCTCTTCGCAGCCTTGCGGAGCTGCTCCTCGGGAATGCCGATGGCGTTGGGGAGCTTGCCGCCGTACTTGTTGCACATATCGACATACTCCTGCGGCACGGAAGAGGAGCCGTGGAGGACGATCGGGAAGCCCGGAAGCTTCTTCTCGATGGCCTTCAGCACGTTGAAGGCGAGGGGCGGCGGAACGAGCTTGCCGTTCTCGTCGCGGGTGCACTGCTCGGGCGTGAACTTGTAGGCGCCGTGGGAAGTGCCGATGGAGATGGCGAGGGAGTCGCACTTGGTCTTCTTGACGAAGTCGATGACCTCTTCCGGCTTGGTGTAGTGGGAAACCGCGGAGGACACCTCGTCCTCGACACCGGCGAGCACGCCGAGTTCGGCCTCGACGGTCACGTCATACTTGTGGGCGTAGTTGACCACCTTGCGGGTGAGCTTCACGTTCTCCTCGTACGGGAGGGAGGAGGCGTCGATCATCACGGAAGAGAAACCGAAGTCCACGCAGCTCTTGCAGAGCTCGTAGCTGTCGCCGTGGTCCAGGTGAAGGACGATCTGCGGCTTCTTCCAGCCCAGTTCCTTGGCATATTCGACGGCACCCTGGGCCATATAGCGGAGCAGGGTCTGGTTCGCGTAGTTGCGCGCACCCTTGGAGACCTGCAGGATCACCGGGGACTTGGTCTCCGCGGCGGCCTGGATGATGGCCTGGAGCTGCTCCATGTTGTTGAAGTTGAAAGCGGGGATGGCGTAACCGCCCTTGACGGCCTTGGCGAACATCGCACGGGTGTTCACGAGGCCCAGTTCTTTGAATGAAACCTTCATAAAAGTACTATGATTTGTGTCTTACTTTCAGTAAATCGTGCAAAAATAACTATTTTTGCGGAAAAGTCCACATAAATGTCCGGCAAAGTCATCATCTTTTCTGCGCCGTCCGGTGCCGGCAAAAGCACCGTCGTAAACCACCTCCTGGGCCTGCACCCGGAGTTCGAATTTTCCGTCTCCGCGACCTCGCGCCCGCCGCGCGGGACCGAGCAGGACGGCGTGGAGTATTACTTCATCTCCGCCCGGAAATTCCGCTCCCTGATCCGCAAGGACGCCTTCGTGGAATACGAGGAAGTGTATCACGACCGCTTCTACGGCACGCTCAAGAGCGAAGTGGAACGCATCTGGGGCAACGGCCACGTGATCGTCTTCGACGTGGACGTCAAGGGCGGGGTGAACCTCAAGAAATACTTCGGCGACGCCGCCCTGTCCGTGCTCATCGTCCCGCCCTCGATGGAGGTCCTGGAGAGCCGCCTGCGCGGCCGCGGGACCGACAGCGAGGAGGCCATCCTCGAGCGACTGGCCAAGGCGGCCTCGGAGCTGGAATTCGCCCGCGGCAAGTTCGACTTCGAACTCGTCAACGACAAGCTGGAAGACACCTTCCGCATCGCGGAGGAGACCGTAAACGCCTTCCTATGCGGATAGCGGTCTATTCCGGATCCTTCGACCCGCTCCACACCGGCCACCTGGCCATCATGGAGCGCCTTTCCGCGAGCCCGGACTACGACTGGACCTACCTGGTCATCTCCCCGCAGAATCCCCTCAAGGATGCGTCCAAGGCCCTGTCCGCCGAGCGCCGCTACCGCGCGGCCGTCGAGGCCGTCCGGCGCCATCCCGGGCTGTACGTCTGGGTGGACGACATCGAACTGAAGATGCCCGCCCCCACCTACACGATCAAGACCCTGGACGCGCTCCGGGAGCGCGAGCCCGGGAATGAATTCACCCTCGTGATCGGGGCGGACAACCTGGACATCATCCACCGCTGGCGGGAGGCGCCGCGCATCCTCCGGGAGTACGGCGTGGCCGTCTATCCGCGCAGTGGGTACGACGCTCCCCGCCTCCGGCAGGCCCTGCTGGAAGAGTGTCCGGACTACCGCATCCGCCTGATCGACGCGCCCCTGGTGGACATCTCCTCCACGCAGATCCGCGAGATGCAGGCGCAGGGGCTGGACGCTTCCGCCTGGCTGATGTAAGTTCCTGTTACTTATGAAGTTCCGCATCCTGTTGGCGGCGCTCGCCGTCCTGCTGGCGCCGGGCATCCCCGGCGTCCGGGCGCAGGACGCCGGGTCGGGCCGCCTGGCCTGGATGCTGGAGAACCTGCCCGAGTGCCCCGCTTTCGAATCCTGGCTCACGCGGACCGGCGCCCTGCCGCCGGATTTCGAGGCACTCCCGCGCACCAACCTGCTGCCCGACGCTTTCACCTTCGCCGACGGCAGCCCCGTGGTGACGGACGAGGACTGGGAGCGGCGCCGCGCCGAGATCCTGGACCTGTTCATCCGCTACGAGTTCGGTACCCTGCCGCCCCGGCCCGCCATCAGGAGGGTTGAAGTGCTGGAGGACCGGGAAAACCGGTCCGGACGCACGCTGAACGTCTGCCTCTGGTTCGGTCCGGACGTCCGGAGTTCCGTCCGCGCCAGCGTGACCATCCCTGCGGGAGAACCGGGCACAAAGTATCCGGTGGTCCTGTCCCCGCGGCTCGGGGGCCTGGGCGGCGTGGTCCTGCAGCGCGGCTACATCAGCGCCGGCTTCGCGGCCAGCGACGACCTGGACGACAGCTGCGAGCTGCGGGACGTGTACCGGGACTGCACCTTCTCCAAACTGACCCGCCGGGCCTGGCTGACCGGCATCGTGCTCGACTGGCTCGAGACGCTGCCGGAAGTGGACCCGGAACGGATCGCCCTGTACGGCTATTCCCGGGACGGGAAGATGGCGGCCATCGCCGCCGCCCTGGACAGCCGCATCGCCGCCCTGGTGGCCGGCAGCACCGGCGTGGGCGGCTTCATCCCCTGGCGCTACGCCGGCGAACGCGGCGGCGGGGAGAGCATCGAGAGCACCACGCGGATGTTTCCGGACTGGTTCATCCCGGACCTCCGCTTCTTCAGCGGCCACGAGGACCGGCTGCCCGTGGACGCCAACCTGCTGCTGGACCTGATCGCCCCCCGCGCCGTGCTGATGGAGTGGGGGCTGAACGACGAGGTGGCGAACGGATGGGCGCTGGAGCGCGTCTATGAGGCTTCCCTGCCGGTGTACGCGCGCTACGGGGCCGAAGACCGCCTCGGCCTGCTGCGCGGGAACGGCTTCCACGGGAGCATCGACCTGGAGGCCTGCCTCGATTTCCTGGACATCCAGTTCGGCCGCAGCGGGCGCAGATGGGACTACGACCCCACCTTCCCCTGGGACTGGGACGCCTGGGCCGCCGGACACCCCCTGGATGTGGCAGACTACCCCGCCCACCGGAAGGACGAGCCCCTCGCCCGCAACCGGCGGGACTGGGAGCGCCGCCGCCCCGCGCTGCTGGACGCCGTCCGGCAGATGCTCGGCAAGGCCCCGGTCGCTCCGCCCGCGCAGGCGCCGCCGCCCGCCCCGGCCGCCCCCGACATTCCCGCGTGGGTGATCGGGCGCGGGATGCCCGAATTCGGCTGGATTCCGGCCGACAACGAAGGGATGGCCAGCCGGCGCATCAGCTTCGGCCCCGACGGCGTGCGCGGCGACCTCTACTATCCGGCGGACACCCCCGAGGGGACCCGCCTGCCCGTGGTCATCTGGCTGCACGGCTACCATTTCCCGCTGGGCTATATGTGGGTGTACCACGCCGATACGCATCCGGTACCGGCCCTGGTCCGGGAAGGCTTCGCCGTGCTGGCTTTCGACCAGACGGGCTTCGGCTCCCGCTGCGGAGAGTATGCGCCGTTTTACGACCGCTGGCCGCAGTGGTCGCGCCTGGGGCGGATGGTCGCCGACGTTCAGGACGCCATCACGGCCTTGGAGCAGGACCTCCTGGTGGATCCGGAACGGATCAACCTGCTGGGCTTCGCGCTCGGCGGGACGGTGGGCCTGTACGCCGCCGCCCTGGATACGCGCGTACGCAACGTGGTGTCCGTGTGCGGCTTCACGCCGATGCGCAGCGACACCGGCGCCGACGGCCTGTCCGGGATTACGCGCTACAGCCACCTGCACAACCTGCTCCCCCGCCTCGGCTGGTTCGCCGGGCAGGAAGAGCGGCTGCCCTATGATTTTGGGGACCTGATTGCCCTGACGGCGCCGCGCGGGGTGCTGATCGTACAGCCCTCGATGGACCGGGACGCCGACCCCGCCGCGGTCCGCCGCGCCGTGGAATACGCTTCGGCGGCCTACGCCTGGGAAGGGACCGCGACGCGCATCGGCCCCCGCATCCTGGGACCGGGCGGCGGCTCACGCGTCCGGCTGGAACTCCGCGAGCCGGAGGATTACGCGCGCCTGACGGCCATGATGCAGATCCCGGCTTTCATCTGGCTGCTCGACAGGCAGTGAGATTCCTGAATTATCATTATCTTTGCGCCAGAATTGGAACAGGTGGGGCGATCTGCCGCCCGAAAGGGAGGAAAGTCCGGACAGGACAGGGCATCCCGCTGCGGAAAGCGCAGGTAGGGGCAACCTTACGCCAGTCGTAACAGAAAAAAACCGGCTTCCAAGGGTAGCCAAGGGTGAAAACGCGGGGCAAGAGCCCACGACGTCCGGCAGCGATGCCGGGCGGGTACGACACCGGGACCTGCAAGACCAAATATACTGGCAGACGAGGGCTGCCCGCCCGATGCCAGGGGGTAGGTTGCGAAGATAAATGGCAGAGAATCAGTGAACAGAAACCGGCTTACGGCTCCACCTTTTCCTTTTTGTTCTTGCGGCTGAGGTTTTTCCGAAGCCGTCTTTCCGCTTTCTGCACGGCCTCTTTCTGGCGCGTGAGGAAGTCGTTGAAACGACGCGACCGCTCGACCTCCTTCTTCTCCTTGAGTTTTTCGGCCATCTCCTCCGGCGCCTGGCGGATGCCCGGGAAACGCTTGCGGATGGACTCGGCGAGATGCCGGAAATACGGCTCCTTGTGGCGGTCGCGCTTCTCGGCGTACATCTCGTCGTAGCAGACCAGGATGCCCGTCTCGTAGGCATCGAAGAATTCGTCGTTGATGCCCATGCCCAGCATCTTCAGCGTGGGCGAGGTGTTCATATAGCTGTTCACCAGCGGCGGGATGCCCGAACCGAGTTTGCGGATCGCATCCTTAAGGTTCCGGTAGTCCGCCTTGAAATCGTCGTCCTTGAGGATCAGGTCCAGCAGGCGGCCGTCCGCCTCCTCCTTCAGCGGCTGCTTGGGACGCACCAGTTCGTCCGGATCCGGGAAATGCTTCCACAGGAAGTGCTGGATCAGGTCGCGGCAGGACTTGTCGTAGGAAGGATAGATGGTCATCTTGCCCAGCAGGTACATGATGTTGGGATGCTGCAGGATGACCGCGGCGATGCCGTCCCACAGGTTGTCCAGGGCGAAGATCGCCTTGGCGCCCGCCTTGGAACTCTGGTACTCGGGCGTCACGAACGAGCGGCCCAGTTCCATCGTATGCGGCAGGTAGTCCCGGATGAAGCGCTCGGAATACCGGAACATATGGGCGGACGTAATGTGCGGCTGTCCGTCCTCCTGCATCAGGACGTCCGGGCCCAGGATGAAGCGATAGCCGCCGATGATGGCCGACGCATCCGGATCCCAGATGATGATCTGCTTGTAGGGATGGTCCGTCGTGGTATCGAATTCGTCGATGTCGAGCGGCTGGCCGGTGCCGCCGCCGGAATCGCGGAAGGCGATCTCACGCAGGCGGCCGATCTCACGCAGCACGTTGGGTGCCTCGATCCCGTCCACGACATAAATCTCGTTGCCGGCCTTGTTGGTGTTGCAGAGTTTCTTATCAGGGGTAAGTTCCGCTTTGAGCAGGTCCACGCTTACCGGATCGATGATCTTTTCCATACTGCGTTACAGTTGATATACTTTTTCACGGACCCACGCCGCCCATTCGAGCGGTTTGCGGGATTTGTCGAAGACAGAGGCCGGTATCGGCTGGCCGAAAACGATCCGGAACGTCTTGTGCTGGGCGTGATACAAGGCGTCCGGCAGGAAGAGCATGGGGATATTGAACTTGATTTTCAAGAACTTGCGGAAGAACCAGTCCGCCCGGTAGAAACGGGCGGGATTCCGGCCCACGAAATGCACCGGCACCACGGGCCGGCCGCTCTCCACACTCTTGGTGATGAAGGTCTTCGTCCAGGGGAAATCCTGGATCTTTCCTTTGATCCGGCGGGAACACACGCCGGCGGGGAAAATCAGGATCTGGTCCTGGGAGCGGAAGGCTTCATCCAGCAACTGGGGCAGGTTCCGCACCTGGCTCCCCACCTTGTTGACAGGCACGCAGAGCGGCGCCAGCGGCTTGATGAAGAGCAGGAAGTCGTTGACCGGCATCTTCACCTGCCCGAACTCGCGCGAGATGATACCGCACAAGGCGATGCCGTCCGCGCCACCGAGCGGATGGTTGGATGCGAACGTATAGCGGGTACCGTCGCGGGGCACATTCTCCAGGCCCTCCACCTCGATCTTGATATCCATCTGCTCCAGGGTGTCGTCGCAGAAAGCGGCCCCCTGATAGCCCCGCGAAAGGATGCTGTTCAGCCAGTCCTGATGGATGAAGCGCTTGAAGAAACGCACGACGAACCCGGGGAGTTTCTTCCCCTTGAACTTGCTGGCAATGATAGCGTCCAGGTCTATACGGCCTTCGAAATCTTCGTCTGCCATGATCGGTCGGGTTTTAGTACCTTCAAATATACGAAAAATTATGAAACGAGAACAGCGTTCAGATCATAATCTTCCGCCCCCGTGACACGCACCCGGACAAAGTCCCCGACCGCCACTTTCCCGGCGGCGCCGGCCACCAGGATCTCGCCGTCCACGTCGGGGCTCTCGTACTGGCTGCGGCAGACCGCGGTGCCGTCGACGATGTCGTCCACCATCACGGTGAGCTCGGTCCCCACGCGGGACCGGTTGTATTCGAGCGAAATCTCGCGCTGGACCTCCATCAGGGCGTCCAGGCGCGCCTGCTTCACTTCTTCCGGTACGTCGTCCTTCAGGTGCGCCGCGCCCCAGGTTCCCTCCTCCTCGGAATAGGTAAAGGCGCCCAGGCGCTCGAAACGGGCTTCGCGCACGAAATCCAGCAGTTCGGCGAACTCCTTCTCCGTCTCGCCGGGATGCCCCACGATCATCGTGGTGCGCAGCGCGACGCCTGGCACCTCCCGGCGCAGGCGGGCGATGAGCGTCCGCGTCCAGGCGCCGTCCACGTGCCGGTGCATGCGGTCCAGCACCGGGTCGGAGATGTGCTGCAGGGGGATGTCGAGGTATTTGCAGACCTTGGGATTGGTTGCCATGATCTGCAGGACGTCTTCCGGGAAATCCGCCGGGTAGGAATAATGGATGCGGATCCACGCGATTCCAGGAATGGCCGACAGGCGCCCGATGAGTTCGCCCAGGGCCCGCCGGTGATACAGGTCCAGCCCGTACCAGGTCGTATCCTGCGCGATCAGGATCAGTTCCCGCACGCCGCGGGCCGAGAGCGACTCCGCCTCGGCCACGAGGTCCTCCATCGGCACGGAGCGGTGGGCGCCGCGGATGAAGGGGATGGCGCAGTAGGAGCAGCGTCGGTCGCAGCCCTCGGAAATCTTCAGGTAGGCGTAGCCCTTCGCTTCGCTCAGGCGGCGGGTGACCGCCGGACCGGGCTGCACGCCCAGGTGACGCAGGACGGGCGAAAGGTCGCGGGCACCGAACCAGGCGTCCACCTCCGGGATTTCCCGGGGCAGTTCGGCGGCATAGCGCTGCGCCAGGCAGCCGAACACGACCAGTTCCCCGGCCTCGCCCCGTTTCTTGGCCTCGACGGCCTCCAGGATGGCATTCACCGACTCCTCCTTGGCGTCGCCGATGAAGCCGCAGGTGTTCAGCAGCAGGCAGTCCACGGGCCCGTTCCCGTCCACGATGTCAAAAGCATCCGCCGGCAGCTGGGCCAGCAGATGCTCCGTGTCGACCGTGTTCTTGGAACAGCCGAGGGTGATGACCTTAATCCTGCGGCGCATCGCCCTGCTCCTCCTCCTTCACGAAATCGAACGAGGCATACTTGGCGATCTGGTCGTACCAGCCCACCACCTTGCGCATATGGGAGACGTAGAAGCGATCGGCGTCGTAGTTGGGGATGGCCTTGCTGAAAAGGGCGGTCAGCTCTTCGTCGGAGGCCTTGGCGGAAGGGGCTTCGGCGTCGCCGAGCACCTTCTTGAGGGCCAGGAACACCTCGTCGAGTTTCATCTCGCCTTCGCTGGTATAGATGGCGATGTCGGCCAGGGTGGAGATGCGGCTGCTGGCGTTGAATACCTTGCGCTGGCCCGTCTCCATATTTTCGCCGATGGCGCCGCCGCGGGCCTGGGCCACGTAGCGGAACAGGCCGTGCTGGCCGGCGACGGACATGATGCGTGCTAAATCAGTTTGCATATCAGTTTTCTAATTTGAATGAACATTTCTTCGGGTGTCGTGTCGTTCACGACCGTAAAATCGATGCGTGCGGGATCGAAAGACTGCAGGGCGTCGCGTTCCGCGGCCTTGGGGTTGCGCGCGAGCCGCACTTCGTACGGGGCGGTGACGAGCACCACCCGGTCGAACAGGCCGTCGAACTGCGGCTTGCCGAGGGCGATGGCCGATTCCACGAAGCGCAGCGGCGCCGTCTGGGCGGCAATCCAGCCGCGCAGGTCCTCCAGGACATACGGATAGACGACGGACTCCAGCCTGGCGAGTTTCGCGGGGTCGGAGAAGACCGTTCCAATCTGCTCCCAGCGCAGTTCCAGCGCGTCTTCGATCCGGCATTTCAGGCCCGGGACGAGCGAGTACAGCAGCTTGGTGCGGGAATCGCAGTCATACACGGGAAAACCCAGCGAGGCCAGATAGCGGCAGGCCTCGGATTTTCCGCTTCCGATCGGACCGGTGACCAGGATCGTCTTCATCTTACTCTGCCGTACGGACCAGACAGTCAAACACTTCCGGCGTAATCACATAGTCGATCACCCCGTCCGGCAGGCCGTCGCAGCGGGCCACGCAGCGGCCGGTGCGCGAGCCGTTGAAATCCTGCCAGTCGATATAGAAGGACACCTGTCCGGCGGGGTCGGCAGTCAGCGGGAATACACAGCGGAACACCACCGTGGCGGTGGAAGGGAGGACCGACAAGTCCACCCGAGCCGGCACGTTGCGCGTACCGATCCGCTCTTCGCTGCGTATCTCCACGAAACGGGACACCTCCATCGAGTAGATGGACTCCTGGTGGGAGAGACGCACCCCGGAGGGCGGCTCCAGGCGCACCTTGCCGTGGACGCTGCTGCGCAGTTCGCTGAGTTCCAGCGGCTTCGTCTGCACGTAGGACAGGTTCTCCAGGCGCGAAGGCTCCCCGTACACGAGCACGGAGTCGGGCTGGAGGGTCAGCGGCTTGACGGCCATGTACTGGGGCTCGAAATCGATCGAGGCCACGGGCCGCACGGGGACCTTCTTGTAGGTCTCCTCCGGGAAGGAGAACTCAAGGTCGTCGGAGATGAAGTTCTCCACCGTCACACCGTCCCCGAACAACTGGGGAACGTAACGGTAGAGGCTGGCGTTGGCAATCGAGTACCATTCCCCCCTGACGTGCCGGAATTCGGCGGCGCCGAACTGTACCTGGACCGGCCGCTTGTGCCGGCGCCCCAGGACGAGGTGCCGGAAGCCGGAAGCGTCCACCTGCGCGGTCGCGGTCGCTTCCGAGGTGGACACGGCGGCCCGCCCCTCGATGTTGCTGACGGCGACCACCGGCACGCTCACGATCGAGGCGTAGTTCTGCGACAGGTTGTGTACGATCCAGAAACTGGCCGACAACAGCACGCAGAGCAGGAATTGCACCCACTTCTTCACCTACTTCTTCTCTGCAGGGGGCTCGGCGGTGGTGTCCTTGTTGATGGAGGTCTTGTCCACGCGGATCTTGACTTCGCCGTCCACCTTCACGAGCACGGTGCGCTCGTCGATGTCGGCCACGGTGCCGTAGATACCGCCGGCGGTGATGACCTTGTCACCCTTCTTAAGGGCGTTGCGCATCTCCTCCAACGCCTTCTGCTGCTTGCGCTGCGGGCGGATCATGAAGAGCCAAATCACCAGGAACATCAGGGCGAGCATCAGCAGGAAGCTCCAGCTCGAGCTGCCGGCAGCAGGCTGGCCGGCTGCCTGTAAAATCATGGAAATCATATTATTGATTGTTTTGGTTGATCAGTTTGTCCAGCAGGCCGTTCACGAATCCGCTGCTCTCCGGGGTACTGTAGTACTTGGAAATCTCCACGTACTCGTTGATGATGATGCGCGGCGAGACGGCCGGCCAGGCCTTCGCTTCGGCCATGCCGCAGGCGATGAGCGCCAGGTCCGTGGTACAGAGGCGGTCGCGGGTCCACTTCGGCGTGAGCTCCGCCACGCGGGCGCTGAATTCGTCATAACCCGTGTAGGCCGTACGCAGCAGCGTCACGACGAACTTCCGGTCGCTCTCGAATCCCTCGTGTCCGGGGAGTTCGCTCTGGTAGAGCGGCGGCAGCTGCCAGGTCTCGCCCTTGCCGAGCGCGTAGAACGAGCGGCAGCACCAGCCCAGGGCGTAGCCCAGGTCGTCGTTCCAGTGGATGGACAGGTCTTCGAGGATGTCGGCCAGGTCGCGGTCGTCCTCGAGTTCGCGCTCGAAGATCTTCACCCACAGGCGGGCGTCCTCCTCCAGCGAGGATTCCCCGCTGTCCAGGTACTCCTTGAAATACTTCCGGCTGCGGATGCGTTCGTACAGGCGGCGGAGCAGGACGTCGTACTGGTCCCAGGAAAACTTCTTCTTGGCGACGAGTTTGGTGAAATCGGGATCCTGCGACAGCAGGGACGCGATCCGGTTTTCGACGAACTTGAGATTGGGATGGAGTTCCTCCTCCGTGGGATTGAACTTGGAACGGGCCGCTTCGATGCGGGATTTCGCCTCCGCCGTGAGGGGGCCGCACAAGGCCATCAGGAACAGGTACAGGTCCCGGGTGGACTCACACGAGATATCGAGAAGGGCTTCCGCATCCTTGAGAGTCATACCGTGGTTTTCCGCGTAGCAGTAAACGGCCTTGAAAGCCTTGATACGGAGAATTCTTCGGTTGAGCATACTTTCAAACAAATTTGTCTGCAAAGATAGCAAGTAATCCAGAAAAAAACTTATTTTTGTAAGAACATATCCATAAATTATTCGCTATGTACAGAGAGGATTACGACTCGGCGAGATTTGAGAGCCGGGATGCGGAAGATGTCTATTCCAAGCCTGTGCGGGCCGGAAAACGGACCTATTTCTTCGACGTGAAGGCGACCAGGGGCCGCAAGGATTTCTACCTCACCATCACGGAGAGCAAGCGCCGGACCAACCCGGACGGATCTTTCAACTACGACAAGCACAAGATCTTTCTCTACAAGGAGGACTTCGAGAAGTTCGCCGAGGGTTTGGACGAGGTGATCGCTTACATCAGGGACAACTGCTTCCACGGAGAGATTCCGCAGCGGACGGCGGAGGGATTCGGCGAAGCGGATTTCGAGGAGCTCTGATGGGTTCCATCCTGCTTCGGGATGTCACGGTCGGAGGCGACCGCAAGGACATCCTGATCTCCCGGGGGCGCATCAGCAAGATCGGTCCGGCCGGCGATTCCGTCCGCTGGGAAATGGCCGGCGACCTTGAGATGATGGACTGCTCCGGCAAGGTGGCCATCCCCGGATTCATCAATATGCACACCCACTCGCCGATGTCGCTCATGCGCGGTATCGGCGAGGATATGCTTTTCTACGACTGGCTCGCCAAGATCTGGAAGATCGAGGATCACCTCGACCACGATTTCGTGTACTGGGCCACGAAGGTCTCCTGCCTGGAGATGATCCGCACCGGCACCACGGCCTTCAACGACCAGTACTGGTTCTTCGATTCCTCGGTCAAGGCCGCCCGCGAAATGGGCCTGCGCATCGCCACCGGCTATGACGTGATGGACAAGGGCAGCCACGAAGAGGCGGAGCGCCAGAAGGAGCAGTGCATCGCCAAAAGCGAGGCCTTCCTGCACGCGGGCGACCCCGGGCACATCTACGGGCTCGCCTTCCACGCCATCTATTCGGTCAGCGAGGAGATGATCCTCTGGACCAGCGAGCTGGCGCGCAAGTACGACGTCAACCTCCACATCCACCTCTGCGAGACGCAGAAGGAGGTGGAGGACTGCAAGGCCGCCCACGGCGGGCTCACCCCGGTCGAATACCTCGACCGCCTCGGCGTGCTCTCCCCCCGCCTGCTCGCCGCCCACACCCTCTGGCTCACCCCCCACGACATCGAACTGCTCGCCGAACACGGCGTGCACTGCATCCACAACATCAACTCCAACGCCAAGCTCTCCTCCGGCTACCGCTTCCTCTACAACGAGATGCGCGACGCCGGCATCAACCTCTGCCTGGGCACGGACGGCTGCGCGTCGTCCAACAACCTCGATATGCTCGAGGCGATGAAGACCTCCGCCCTCTTCCAGAAGGCCTGGCGGCAGGACCCTTCCGCCCTGCCGCTGCAAGAGCTGATGGACATGGCGACGGTCAACGGCGCCCGGGCCCTGCGCCTCGACGCCGGCCGTATCGAGGAAGGCGCGGCCGCCGACCTGTCGATCGTCGATACCGACAACACCTTCTTCCTCTCCCCCGGCCCGTTCCTGGCGAACCTGGTGTATTCCGCACATTCGGACTGCATCGACTCCGTCATCTGCGACGGCCGCTTCCTGATGCGCCACCGCGAGATCCCTGGCGAGCAGGAAATCGTCGAGCAGGCCCGCAAGGTCATCTCAAAAATCATCTAACCAATTAACACTGAACTATATGGACAGCAGAATCCGCACCTACCAAGTCGCCGCAGACTACATCCGCCAGCAGATCGGCGGATACACCCCGCTGGTCGGCATCGTGCTCGGCAGCGGCCTCGGCCGGCTCGCCGACCGGATCCAGGAGCCCGTCGTCATCCCGTACAAGAGCATCCCCGGCTTCCCGGTCTCCACGGCCGTGGGCCACAAGGGCAATTTCATCGTCGGCCGCCTGGGCGGCAAGATCGTGATGGCCATGCAGGGCCGTTTCCACTATTATGAAGGCTATCCGATGGAGCTGGTGACCATCGGCGTGCGCACGATGGCCGTGCTCGGCGTACAGGACCTGTTCGTGTCCAACGCCGCCGGGGCCGCGAATCCGGATTTCCGCGTGGGCGACCTCGTCATCATCCGGGACCACATCAGCATGTTCCCGAATCCGCTGATCGGGCCGAATCTCGAGGAGATGGGACCGCGTTTCCTGGATATGACCTGCGCCTATGACACCGAACTGCGTGCGCTGGCCGAGAAATGCGCGGACGGCCTGGGGATTCCGCTTCAGAAAGGCGTGTATTTCGGCAGCACGGGTCCGACCTACGAGACCCCGGCCGAAGTACGCTTCTACCGCACCATCGGCGCCGACCTGCTGGGCATGTCCACCATCCCGGAGGTCATCGTGGCCCGCCACTGCGGCATGCGGGTGTTCGGCATGTCGGTCGTGACGAACTGCGCCCATTTCGACAATGTTACGGAGAATCTCAACGACGGCGACGACGTCGTGAAGCAGGCGGACGCCGCTGCGGAGCGGATGAGTTCCCTCTTCGCCGCGATGGTGGCCGCACTGTAGCGGGGCTCGTCAGAGAGCCTGATCCAGGAAGTCTATAAAACCTTGGATGTCAAGGTTATAGGGACGGGGGCCGGCAATCCGGCTCCCGTCGCCGTTCAGGAGGAAGTAGTTCGGCTGCGCATTCACGCCGAAGTCGTGCAGGGCGATGTATGAGTTGACGCGCCCCACGTCCTTGAGCGGTTTCCCGTGTTCGTTGAGCACCCACTCGGACTCCGGCAGTTTGGTCTTATCGTCCACGTGGAGCGCGACGATCACGAAGTCGTCCCGCAGGCGGCGGAGCACCTCGGGATCGGACCACACGCGGCTCTCCATCTCCCGGCAGTTCACGCAGCCGTAGCCCGTGAAATCCAGGAATACCGGCTTCCCGCTTTCCCGCGCGGCAGCAAGGCCGTCGTCCAGCCGCTCATAGGCCGGCAGGCCGTGGGCCACGCGGATCATCCCGTCAGGAAGCGCTTCGTCCGGAACCGCGGCGTTCCGGGCCTGTCCCGTCGCCCCGGGCGCAAGCACGAAGTCCTGCGTCTCCAAGGGCGGCAGATAGCCGGAAATGGCCTTCAGCGGCGCGCCCCACATCCCGGGAACCAGATACACCACGAAAGCGAACACGGCGATCGAGAGCGCCAGCCGGGGCACGGACAGGTACTCCAGGGGCGTGTCGTGCTTGAAACGGATCTTGCCGATCAGGTAGAGCCCCAACAGGAAGAAGACCGCGATCCAGATGGCCAGGTAGACCTCGCGGTCCAGCAGGTGCCAGTGGTAGGTCTGGTCCGCCGTGCTGAGGAACTTCAGGCCCAGGGCGATCTCGATGAAACCGAGCACGACCTTGACCGAATTGAGCCAGCCGCCGCTCTTGGGCAATTTCTTCAGCAGCGAGGGGAAGAGCGCCAGGATGGTGAACGGCAGGGCGAAAGCCACGCTGAACGCCAGCATAGTGACCATCGGGGTCCAGAACTCGCCCTGCGTGCTCTTGATGAGCACGGTGCCCACAATCGGGCCGGTACAGCTGAAACTGACCAGCACGAGGGTGAGCGCCAGGAAGAAGATGCCGCCGAGGCCCTTGCGGTCGCTGTTCTTGTCGGCGCTGTTGGTCCAGCTGGACGGGAGCGTAATCTCGAAGGCGCCGAAGAAACTCGCGGCGAAGACCATGAACACCAGGAAGAAGATGAGGTTGGGCAGCCAGTGGGTGGACAGCCAGTTGAAGATGTCCGCCGTGACGCCGCTGCCACCCACGATCCACGTAATGCCGATTATCAGGCTGATCGGGACGGTATAAAGCAGGATGATGAAAAGTCCGTACAGGAAGGCTTTCAGGCGGCCCTGACGGGGGTTTTCGCTGCCCTTCATGAAGAAGGAGACGGTCATCGGGACCATCGGGAAGACGCAGGGCGTGAGGAGCATCGCGAAGCCCCACAGGATCGCCTCCAGAATCAGGGCCCAGAGGCCCCCGGCCGCGGTGTTCTGCTGCTCCCGGCCGGAAACGTCCGACTGCGTCGGACCCCACCGCTGCGCTTCGCTTGCGGTCCCCCCTCTTAACGTGCCGAGGGTGGCAGTGTTTCCTGCCGGGACAGCAGAACTACCGCTACGGTCGCCGGAGGCACCACCTTCACCGGTTAACTCCGGGACAGCAGAACCACCGCTACGGTCGCTGCCAGGCGAGACGTTTCCCAGGCCGATACGCCCTTCTCCCGCAGCCTCAGTAGCTTTGCTGATATACAGATCGAAGTCCCAGTCGACGGGCATATAGCACGCGTCGCCCTTGCAGGGCATATACGTGACCGTGCCGGTCACGTGGTCGATCCCCTCGTCCAGATCGCCCGTCAGGACGATCTGCTGCCCCTCCGGAGACTCCTTGACCTCGGACTTCCAGTGGATCTGCGGCGTCAGCTGCAACAGCAGCGCGGCAAGCAGGAGAAAGCGGGACATAAGCGGCGCGGATTACTTGGCGATGGCGACGGAACGGGTCTCGCGGATCACGGTGATCTTCACCTGGCCCGGATAGGTCATCTCGTCCTGGATACGCTGTGCGATATCGGTGGACAGGCGGGCGGCCTGCTCGTCGGACACCTCTTCGGCGCCCACGATCACGCGGAGCTCGCGCCCCGCCTGGATGGCGTAGGACTTGGTCACGCCCGGATAGGAGGCGGCCAGGTCTTCCATTCCCTTGAGACGCTTGATATAGGACTCGATCACCTCGCGGCGTGCACCCGGACGGGCGCCGGAGATGGCGTCGCCCACCAGCACCAGCGGCGCATAGATGGAAGTCATCTCCATCTCCTCGTGGTGCGCGCCCACGGCATTGCAGATTTCGGGACGCTCCTTGTACTGCTCGGCCAGTTTGGCGCCCAGGATGGCGTGCGGAAGTTCCGGATCCTGGTCGCTGACCTTGCCGATATCGTGCAGGAGGCCGGCGCGGCGGGCCACCTTCGGGTTCAGCCCCAGTTCGGAGGCCATGATGGCGCAGATGTTCGCCACCTCGCGGGAGTGCTGCAGGAGGTTCTGCCCGTAGGAAGAACGGTATTTCATGCGGCCGATGAGCTTGACCAGCTCCAGGTTGAGGCCGTGGATGCCCATGTCGATGCAGGTGCGTTTGCCCGTTTCCAGAATCTCGTCCTCGAGCTGCTTGCTCACCTTCGCGACCACTTCTTCGATGCGGGCGGGATGGATGCGGCCGTCGATCACCAGCTGGTGCAACGACAGGCGCGCCACCTCGCGGCGGACCGGATCGAAAGCGGAGAGCAGGATGGCGTCGGGGGTGTCGTCCACGACGATCTCGACGCCCGTAGCGGCCTCCAGCGCGCGGATGTTGCGGCCTTCCCGGCCGATGATGCGGCCCTTTACCTCATCGTTCTCGATGGGGAAGGTGGTGACGGCGTTCTCGATGGCCGTTTCCGTCGCGGTGCGCTGGATCGTGTTGATGACGATGCGCTTCGCTTCCCGGGCGGCATTGAGCCGCGCTTCGTCCATCGTATCGTTGATATAGGCCTGCGCTTCGCTGCGCGCCTCGGCCTTCATATTCTCGACCAGCATCTTGCGGGCCTCTTCGGCGGTCATTCCGGCGATGTTTTCAAGCTCCTTGTTGACCTGTGCCGTGATGCGGTCGCATTCCTCCATCTTGGCGTCGAGCTTGTTCTTCAGGGCGTTCACCTGGCCTTTCTGGGAATCCAGGTCGTGCTGCCGGCGGTCCAGTTCCCCCTGCTGCTGCTTCAGCTGGCCTTCCCGGGACTTGATATTGTTCTCCCGGTCGCGGAGTTCGTTGTTCTTCTTGCCCACGAACGCCTCGTGCTCGCTCTTCATCTGGAGGAATTTCTCCTTGGCCTGCAGGATCTTCTGCTGCTTGACGTTCTCGGCCTCGAGATTCGCCTTTTCGATGATGGCGTCGGCGCGTCCCTTGGACGCGGCGCGGCTGACCAGTATATAAATTGCAAGGGCCAGGACAGCGCCTGCAACTGCTGCTAGGATATAGTACAACATAGTATATAAATTAAACAGTATCCACCTGTATGTCAAGCAGATACTGTTAAAATAAAAAGCCGTCAGCCGAGCTTTCAGAAAAGCCTGCAATTAGGTTTTGGGCTCCGTCCTGTTTCGGGCTTCCCGTCGTAGCGGGCCTGCCTTCCTCAGTCCGAGTAGACCCGGTTCCGAAGAACTTGTTGTTTTCAGAAGATGGGCCTGACGGCTTATCACTTTTTCAGCGCCTCCAGATAAGCGGCGACGTCCGCACCCAGGGATTCCACCTCCTCGGCCAGGCGGGCGATCTTTTTCTGCGCGAAGAGCTTTCCGGCAGCCTCCTGGATGGCGACAAAGACGAGTTTGTCCTCGGGATTGCTCTCCGGGAAGCGGGAGTCGAAGCGGGTCAGCATATCGGAAACCTCCTGGGCGGCCACCCGCATCAGCTGCTCCATTTCAGGAGTAGCGGCACTGAGGCGGTAAGGCTTGCCGGCAACGTTCAGCGTAATATCCTGAGCCATATCAACTCTCCAGCAGTTTTATACACCTGTCAATCTCCTTGATCAGCTTGCCGATACGCTCGCGGGAACCGGCAGGGTCCCCGGAAGCCTGGAAAGCGTGCATCAGTTCAAGATTGGCTATCTGTTGGTTTAAATCAGTAATCTGCTTTTTGTATTCCAGGGACTTCTCCTCACACTGCCGAAGCCGTTCCTCGAGCACGGTGGCCTTCTGGTGTTCAGCTTCATACAGAGCGACCAGCTTTGCGATATTTGACTTGATATCTTCGAGCATGCGGATCAGTATCTGGTCAACAATATGCAAATATATAAAAAAAACGCAGATTGACAAACCGCATATAAAAAGGACCTGCGAACCGAAGTCCGCAGGTCCAACGAATAATATTTATCTAAAGAATTATTATTCAACAGGTTTCAGGATGACGGTACGGCTCAGGACGTCCTTGTTGAAGAACATCGCGTCGACGCCACCATTGGCAGAGGTCACGAGACGGTCGGCAGGGACACCGCAGCTGACGAGGTAGTCGTAGACGACCTTGGCACGCTGCTCGGACAGGGTCTGGTTGCGCTTGACGCTACCCGTAGCCTTGTCAGCATAACCGGCGACAGAGAACTTGGTGTCGGTGTTGCTGGCCTTGATGGCATCGGCGTACATCTGCAGACGGACCTTGTCGCGGTCGGTCAGGTTGGCCTTGTTGATCTCGAAGAACACGGCGGTGGAGGCAGGGATCTCGTTGTTGATCAGCTTGTCAACATACTTGATGACTTCCTTCTCGACAGTGTCGCGAACGATTCTCGGGTGCTTGTCGGCATACTCGCGGGCGAGGGCCTCGGCAGCCTCCTTGGAGAGGTAACCGGCGGCGGCAGCGGCAGCGGCGGCACGGGCGAACTTGCCATGCTTGCCACCGATGGTCCAGACACCATTGAGGGTCAGGCGGCCGGTGGTGGAAGCCTTGCGGAACTTATCGGCATCGCCGAAGACGGACGGGGTCACGCCGACGCGGCCTTCCACGCCAAGGGCGAAAGCGTTGGTGATGTTGTAGGCCAGACCGAGACCGGCGGTAGCACCGAAGCGCACCTTGAGGTCGTCGTTGTAGTCAACAGCAAGAATCTTGTCATCGAAGGTGTCACCGGTGAACACGGTGCCGGCGGTGGAAAGATTCATGGTCGGACCGACGAACATATAGACATCGAAGCGGGCAAGATCCTCGGCCCAGATGTTGGAGAAGTTGACGAGACCGTCAAGATTCAACTCACCGAAAAGCTTGTTCTTGTACTCGACGACGTTGTCAGCGGTCATCTTGAAGGCATTGCCGTTGACCTTGCCGATGGACTGGAAAGGACCACCGATGACAGCGCGGACACCCCAAACCGGAGTGATGTAGCGGCCGATCTGAAGCTGGCCGTAGACGGACGGAGCATTGAACTCCGGAGTGAGCACGGTGTGGACACCGCCACCGAGACCGATGAACACGTCGTTGCCCTTGTAGGCGGCCTGGCCGTTCGCAGCGAACGTAGCGGCTGCCAGAGCGATAGACAAAGCGATAATTCTAAGTTTCATATCTGTGCTTTTTTAATTTCGTTGAACAAAGGGTCAGAAGGATTACTCGGCATCGACAAGACCACCACCGGCGTTGGGACCGGTCTTCTCGCCATGACCGTGGCCAGGAGCCCAGTGACCGGCATAGTCCGGATGCTGGATTTCCTCCCACTCGGCCTGGGAAACCTTCGTCTTACCCTCCATGGTGGCGATCACGCCATTCTCACCGACGGTGCGGGCGTCGCCCGTGGGCGTAGCGGTAATCTTGAAGAGGACGTCAGCCGGGGTAATGGTGGCGAACACGTTGTAGAGAGACCAGGCGGAGATGGTATAGTCGATGGTAGCCTTGGACTCCACCATAGGATTGTAGTTGTCGTAGATGGCGGAAGCGACGAGGATGATGTCGGACTCGAAGGTCGGCTCGAGGATATCGAGGGACTCGGGATCGACGTCGACACCCTCATAGTCAGGATAGGTAGCGCTGTCCTTCAGGATGAACTCGCTGGCGTTCTCGGCCCACATGGCACCTTCATAGTGCAGGTTGGCACCGGCAAGCTGGAGAAGGCTGGGAGTACCGGGGGTAACCTCGGTTTCGACATTCAGTTCATAGTCGAGGATGGTTCCACCGACGGGGATGACCACGGAATAGTTGGCCTTTCCACCGGGACGGAGGGCGTTGATGTGGACGGTAGCGGAGCCCTTGCCATCCTTATAGGTGGCGGAGACCGTGTAATCCTGGGCGGCGAGGGCCGGGGTACCGGTCAGCGTCGTCTCGGAAGTGATGGTAGCGGCAGAGGTGACGTCCTCGCCAGTGAGGATGTCCACTACCTTGGCGTTGATCGTTGCCTGGGCGGGAGCGACCTCGAACGCGGTGGTGAGCTTTTCAGGCTGGCAGGCGGCAAATACACCTACTAACGCAATGAGTGAAAAAAACTTTTTCATTTCTTTAAAATAAATATTAAACATTAAACTTGCTTTTCAACCTAAGGCAAAGCGGCATTTCCGCACTCGCGGATGCATACTACTTTACGATTTGCAAAGATATTGCAAGAAAACATAAAAAACAAATATTTTTCCAAAATATTATGCTATCGGGCAATCATACCGTCTATATAATAGGGGTTGAAATAAAACTTGCTCAGGATGTTGTCGGAGGCCTCCGTACGGAACTCCTTGTAGTAGTAGCGCTCGTTGTTGGCGTTGTAGGAAATGCCCATCTGGCCGGAAGTCCTCAGGCGCGGAATGTACCCGTAACGTTTCTGCCGGAAAGGCGGCAGCGCGATCTGGAAACGGAACCCGCCGTTGACGTGCGCCGCCTTGGAAAAGCCCTTCATCGCATAGAAGCCGACGGAGCAGCGGCGGAAATGCCGGATCATCTCGTATTTGACGCCCATGTCCCCGATCAGGAACCGTTCCGCCCGCAGGAGGAACTGCGTCTGGATGGCCGGCCAGTAGTAATTGGCCGCAATGTTCCAGTAGAACTGGAAATCATAGGTCGCATTGGGCACCAGCACCATCCCGTGCGTATCGCACAGGTCCAGTACGCCGATCTTGCCGTCCACCCAGAAGCGCTCGTTGGGAAAATGGTAGGCCGCTTCCAGCGCGACGCCGTAATGCTTGTTCGAAAAACGGCCCAGGGACAGTTTCCCGAGGATATTCAGGTTCCAGGGGTCGCGGAAGCGCTGGGACAGCGTGATGATTCCGGGGTGGATCCAGTCTTCCAGCATGCCGTAGCCGTCGTTGATAACGGGGATCTGCACCTGGTAGGACAGTTTCGCCCCCGGCCACAGGGACACCTCGACCGCGGGGCTGATCTGCCACAGGGACTGGTACACCTGCGTGATGATCAGGTTCATCAGGCTCACCTGGGGATATACCACGATGTCCACCTTGCCGAAGGAACTGTTCATCCGGGGCTGCTTCCGGACCAGGTCCCAGGATGCGTCCAGCCGCCTGGTCGTGCGCCAGCGGTCCACCGCGGGGTCGTAGGTAATGGTCACCTCCGGAACGTTGAAGTTCAAGCCGATGAGCTTGACGGGCTTGTTCAGGCCGAGACCCGCCTCCCGGATGATCTCCGTCGCGCGGGCGAAGCCCTCTCCAGGTATCTTGTACAGGTCGTTCTCGAGCGCGAAGACCGTATAATCCTCCGACTCGGCGGCGCGGACGTTGGCGAACCCCTCTTCGACGAGCCGCTGCGCCACCTCCTCCGTCCGGAGCGATGACTGGGCCGCCGACGTCAGGGACGCCAGCGCAGGCAGCAGGGCCGCGAGCAGGATCTTCCGGAACTTCCGCATAAGGTTTAATTTACAAATTTAATAATTTTTCAGCACTTCCGTCGTCTCGAGCCGGAGATTTTTGTCATAAGTGTCGTGCCGGACATAGCCGAGTCCCGCGACATACCAGCTCTCCGAAGTCGTCGTCCGGTTCCGCCCCGGACCGCGCTCCACCTTGTGCTCGCGGACAACCAGGCAGTCGAATCCGCCGGCGGGCGTGTCGAGGTGCTCTTCCCGGACCACCTTCCGCTGCGTGACGGAGATGCGGTATTTCGCCCCCTTCACCTCAACGGTACAGGAGGCGTCCGGCAGGCTGTCCCCGACCTTCATCCCGGGCGGGAGCAGCGCCGGAGTCCCCTCCGAACGCATCTCGGCGTTAGGGAACAGGCCCTGCAGGACCGCCTTCAGCGAAGCGCCCAGGTCCATCCGGGCCCCGCCGTCCGCGTCCACCGTCACCGTCATCGGCGCGGGTCCACCGAACATCGGCGCTCCCCCGGGCCGGCCGAGCTGGAAGGTATAGTCCACCACCCGCCGCGGGCCGTCCTGCCGGACGGACACGATCTGCAGGGTGGTCGTCCGCCGGAGCCGGCCGCTGCCGGCGTCGTAACGCTCGTAGTACAGTTTCCGCCCCGGCTGCATGCAGAAATACGGCTCGCCCGCCCCGGCGGAGAAGGCCGGAAGCGCGAGCAGCAGGATCGCCAGGCAGACGGTACGGACAGTTTTCACGCTGCAAAGATGCGAATTTTTTCTCTATCTTTGCCTTATGAGTCCGTTCCCCAGCCTGCACGCCTACGTAGAAGCGGAAATCCTGCCGCGTTACGACGCCTTCGACAAGGCGCACCGACGCCCCCACGTGGAGCGCGTCATCCGCGACGCCCTCGCCCTGGCGGCCTTTTACCCGGTCGATCCGGAGATGGTGTACGCCGCAGCCGCCTTCCACGATACCGGGCTCTGCGAGGGGCGGGAGACCCACCACCTCGCCTCCGGGCGCATCATCCGGGAGGATCCCGAACTCCCCCGCTGGTTCACCCCGGAGCAGATCGAGACCGTCGCCCGGGCCGCCGAGGACCACCGAGCCTCGCTGGCGAGCGCCCCGCACAGCATCTACGGGCGCATCATCGCCGAGGCCGACCGGCAGATCGAGCCGGAAACCATCATCCGGCGCACCGTGCAGTACGGACTCGCCCACTACCCGGAAATCGACCGGGAAGGACACTGGCGGCGTACGCTGGAGCACCTGCACGAAAAATACGCCGAAGGCGGTTACCTTCGGCTCTGGATTCCGGAATCGCCCAACGCGGAGAAACTCGCGCAGCTCCGGGCGCTGATCGCCGACGAAGCGCGCCTCCGCACCCTGTTCGAAACCTTCTTCGCGGAAGAAACGGCCCCCTGAAACGGAATCCATCCTTATTTCAGCGCATTTTTGAGGATAGATTCCTTTTTTCTTCCTTCCATCCTCAAATACGGGCTAAAATGAGGATGGAAACGTATTTTAGCTCTGTTTTTTTTCGTTTTCCGAAAAAAAACCTTACTCTTGCGGCGTGAGGCCTGGTTTAAACTTTTAATAAAACTTCGATTATGGAAAATTTTGATTCCCGCATCCGCGAGATCCTGGACGATTACCGGTCGCTCGCGTACAAGACCTTGGATGACATGATGCAGGAGGCTTATCTTGAAATCGGCCGGGTCCTTTCCGAAGGGACGGATCCTACTCCGGCACGATCCATTCACGGGCTTTCTCCTTTTGTGCTGCGACAAATCCGCAAACACACGGACGACGGCGATCTGGAAAAATGGCTGACGTCAAGCGGCCCCGGCGAAAAGGAACAGTGTCTTCTTGATTTCCTGCATTTCGGCAGTCTGCAAATGAAATCTGTCCGGGCCCGGTTCCCCCGCGCTTTTACTAAATGGACTGAAGAGGAGGATGAAACTTTGCTTGAGGCATACCATGAACAATTGGAAATGAAGCATCCTGTCCGCTGGGGCGACTTGTCCGACCGACTGGGCCGCAACCCGAATGCGTTGAAGCTTCGTCTGGAGCGTCTGGGCGAGAACCTGGGCTCAAACGCCGGCCATTCCAGGAGAGCCGGAACTGGCAGATGAATCCTGAATCGGTCCGCGAAGCCGCAGTTCTGAGCGGCGGTCCATTCTGGCATCTGTACACCTCCGGCGAAACGATGGAGATCATCTTCGCCGGGACGGGAGATTTCTTGTTTGGAATCACGCTTCTGGGTATCTGTGCGGCGGCTTTTCCGCGCTGCCGCATCTTGACTTTCGCATTAATGAACAATCATTTACATATTGTTTTAGCAGGGCCGGAAGTGGATATCCCCAAGTTTTTCGAACTGTTTAAAAGAAGGCTGCAACGATATGTAAGCATCTGTGGGCGGGACTGCTCGCTGCGCCGTTTCGATGCAGAATTCTTCCGGATTCCCGACTTGCAGGCGCTGAGGAACGAAATAGTATACGTCAACCGGAACGGATTTGTAGTCCACCCGGAATGTACTCCTTTCTCATATTGGTGGAGTGCCGGGATATTCTTTTTTAATCCGATGGCGGAATTGCTCCCATCCATTCCTTTCGCTTCCCTGACTTTCCGGCAAAGGCGGGAAATGTGCCATTGTCGCGACGTGGCTCTGCCTGAGAAATATCGGGTATTTCCCGATTTTCCCATGGATAAAGACGGGAGCGTGGCACCCTTACTGCTTCCAACCAGTTTCTGCGCCATTCAGGAGGCCGAAAACTACTTCCGGGACGCTCATCAGTACTTCCAACGTCTGGGAAAGGATCATGAATCGCATGCCGAAGTGGCCCGACGGCTTGGCGACAAGGTATTTCTGACGGATGAAGAAATGTATAGGGTTGCCTGCTCGATATGCGCCAAGGAGCATGGGTTCCCGCGGCCGGGCGTGTTGAGTCCTGCACAGAAAATGGATCTGGCCAGAAAGATGCATTTCGAATATAATGCTTCCAACAAACAGATCCGGAGGATTGTAATGCTACCGCAAGAGTTGGTAGACGAATTGTTCCCGGCAAAGCGGTTTCCATCCTCAAAACAATAAAGATTTGAGGACAGAAAGCGATTGATTCGCAATCTGTCCTCAGATATGCTTCAAAACGAGGATGAAACCGGTCAGATGCGGCCGGGGTAGGCCTCGAGGGCCTTCTGCAGCACCACGAGGGCCTTGGCGAGGTCCTCCTTGCAGAGGACGTAGGCGATGCGCACTTCCTGACGGCCTTCATCACCGTCGCGCCTTCGTACTGGAAGTCGCTCAGGCACCAGCAGCAGAATTTCTCGGCGTCGTCCACGGGCAGCTTGGCCATCGTGTAGAAGGCGCCCATCGGAATCGGGGAATACACGCCGGGAATCTTGTTGAGCCCGTCGATCAGGAAGTTGCGGCGCTCCAAGTACTCCTCATAGACACTGCTGAGGTACTCTTTCTGCACGCCCAGGGAGGCCTCGGCGACGACCTGGCCGAGCAGCGGCGGGGACAGGCGCGCCTGGCAGAACTTCATCACCGCAGTCGAACAGGACGACGTTCTGCTCGATCCCGTCCAGGTGGAAGGCCGAGATATAGGGCATGCCCGTGTAGATGAACTCGCGGTAGACTTCGTCACTGAAAAGGAACAGGTTGTGCTTCTTGACGATGTCGCGCAGCCGTTGCATCTCCTTGCGGGTGTAGAGGTATCCGGTCGGGTTGTTGGGGTTGCAGATGAGGATGGCCTTGGTCCGCGGGGTGATCTGCTCCTCGAAAGCCTCCACCGAAGGCAGGCGGAAACCGTCCTCGATGCGGGTTTTGACGCTCTTGACCACGGCACCCACGGAAATGGCGAAGGCCATGTAGTTGGCGTAGAAGGGATCCGTCACGATCACCTCGTCGCCCGGCCCCAGGCAGGACAGGAAGGCGAACAGCACCGCCTCGGAGCCGCCGCTGGTGATGATGATCTCTTCCGGCGACAGGTAGATGCCGTACTGGGCATAGTACTGCACCATCTTGGTACGCAGGGAGAGGTAACCGTCGGAGGGGCTGTATTCCAGGATCGACCGGTCCAGGTTCTTCACGGCGTCGATACCGCACTGCGGCGTCTTGATGTCGGGCTGTCCGATGTTCAGGTGATACACATGTACGCCGTTGCGCTTGGCGGCGTCGGCAAGGGGAGCCAGCTTCCGGATCGGGGAAGAAGGCATGTTCTGTGCGCGTTGCGAAATCTCCATCTGCTGAATGAAATGTGCGCAAAGATAAGAAAAAAACTCAATCCGCTACCAGGGAAGCCACCAAAGCGGCCAGTTCCTCCGCGGAATCCGTTTCCGGCACCAGCCAGCGCTGTCCGGCAATCAGCCGGGGCACTCCGCTCTTTTCCGAAGTCGAACTGCGACCGAACAGCTCGTACACCTTGTCCAGGTACGCCTTGATGCGGGGGTCCTGCAAGGCGCTTCCGTACGCGTCGCCGAGGATCTCCCGGGCCCGCCGCTCCGCTTCGGCCAGGTCCACCTGCAAACGGGGCTCGCCCGCTCCCAGCAGGTAGTCCCAATATGCGGCGCAGGCCTCCGGCCGGTTGTACCAGACGGCGAGGGCCAGTCGCGTGAGCGTGCAGGAACCGGAGAAGCGGTCGACGCCCGATGCGGGAATATAGGGGTTGCAGGCACTGCTGAGCGGCACCGGGCAGAGCCGGATGCGGTAGCGGCCTTGCGTCAGTTCCAGGAATTCCGGCAGCGCGCGGTGCAGGCGGCGGCAGTGGATGCACTGGAAATCGAACAGGAGCGTCAGCGCTTCGCCGTCCGGGCTCCCGGCGGAGGCGGCCTCCAGCACGGGCACCTCGCCGTCGGCGAAAACGGGCAGGTCGGCGGCGGCGCGGCCGCTGTCATAGACGGCATCCGGCAGGGTGCGCGTCTGCACGAAGGCGAAGACCGCGGCGGCGGCCAGCCCCGCGGCGAACCACGGCAGCGGCCGTCCCCCCTCCCGCCGGGCGCGCAGGCAGACCAGCAGGGCGAGTACGCACCCCAGGACGTGCAGCGCCGTGCAGTATTTGCAGAAGGCGTGCAGCACGCCGGCCTGCAGCCAGGCGAACCAGACGGCGGCGCCCGCGATACAGCCGCCGAGCAGCGGCATCAGGCGCCACAGGAAGCGGTCCAGCGAACGGTCTTCGGGACGGGATCCCCCCTGGAAAAGGAGGCAGAGCAGCAGCAGGACATAGAGCACGCCGGCAGGAAGGGCCACCGGGACGCGCCCGAGCACGTAGGCCCACGGGCTGCCCGTCACGAGGTCGCAGCCGCTGCCCGCCGCGCAGCCTGCCAGCCGCTCCCCCGTCAGGGAATGGATCAGCATCCAGACGGAGAGCAGCAGGCAGGCGGCGCAAAGCGGCAGCGCCCACGCCTTGAAACGGCGGAGCGGGGTCACGCTAGAAGGCGTTGGCGGCACCCGGCGTCGGCTGGCCCGTAGCGACGGGAGCCCCGGGTTCAAAAGCTGCCTTGAGCGGCGCAGAAAGGGTCACGCCCGTACCGGAAACCTCCTCGGAGGCCTTGTGGGACTGGCGCAGCGGCGCTTTCAGGACCAGTTTGTTGTCCTGCGGACCCACGGGGCCCCACCAGCGCCGGGGCACGATTACCTGGTCCACGACGGCGCTCTCCCCGCCGACCAGCAGTTCCTGGCCGGGAGTAAAGCCCTGGGCGGAAGCGACGATGAGGGTCTTCGCACCGGGACCGGCGGCGGAAAGCAGCCGGGTACCACCCGCGCTGCCCACCTTCACGACGTTCACGACCTCGGCGTCGGCGCCGCGGCCGATTACGAGCGAAGCGCCTTCCCGCACGCCCTGCACGGTGGCGAGTTTGACGTTGTCGTCGCCGGCGCGGGCGGCCAGGGCCAGGTTGAAGGCCTGCTGGACACGGAAGTCGTTCTTGTTGTCATCCAGGTCCGCCCCGTCGGGGAACCGGCCCGCGCTCAGCGAAGCCACCGCGCCGGGAGCCGCTCCGAAACGGCGGCCGGGATACGGCACCGCTGCGAAGTTGCCCGGCTCTTCCAGGCCGGAGTCGGCCTGATAGCCTTCGGAAAGCCAGGGATCGGTCACCAGGCCGTAGTTGAGCGCATCGGCGACGTTGCCGCGCGCGTCACGCAAGGTAATGTTGCCCGCGGACTCGGACAGGGCCGGCCCGCCGAACAGCTGGTCAGGCGCCACCGCACCGCGGTAGCCGCCCGTACCGGCCGCCACCGCCTCATCGATCGGGTGCGCCGCAGAGAGCGGGCTCTCGAGTTCGACGGCGAAGCAGAGCGCGAGGACCGGTTCGTTGCTATAGTGGACGAACTTCGTCGCGGGCTCGAAGCTGATGCCCGTTCCGTTGACGCTGTACGGCATGTTGGAGGCGTGGGCGAACTTCAGCGGCTCGGCGATGTCCAGGCCGGTACCCGGATCCTCGCCCGGCTTCAGCGGGCCGTTCAGGGTATTGCGGGCGGAAGCGGTACCGACCTTCGTGACGGTCACGGTCTCGATGCCGTGGCCCTCGCTGGCAATGTCCAGCCGGATCTTGTCGCCCACCGAGATGTTCGCCACGGAAGACACCTTGATATTGGTGTCGCCGGGCTTCGCGTCCATCGACAGATAACCCTGCGTGCCGGGCTTGCCTACTTCCGTAACGGTCACGACCTCATATTTCTCGAGCGAGTTGGACACCGCGGGACGGTCGGTTCCGTAGCCGATCGCCATCTTCTGGCCCACGGCGAAATGCGCGACGGAAGTGACGGGGATATTGGTCGAGCCGACGGGGATTTCGATGCCGTGGCCGCCCGGAAGCGGCTGCCAGACCGTGGTCGGTGTCCCGGCTGGCTGCATGCCCCGGCCGAACGGCGGGACTGCCGGGTTCGTCTCGGCGACCGCCGGAGCGGTCACCGCCTTGACGCGGTGCTTCTCCCCGCCGACGAGGATCTCGTCGCCGGGCCGGATGCCTTCCACACTGCGGACATAGATGACCTCATCCCCCTTCGCGGCATCCACCGCGAGGCCGGAGCCGGCCAGGCCCAGCAGGTAGTACGCCTTCGGGGCGAGCTTCGTCCCGGACGGGATCCGGATGTCGGAGAAATACGGGATGTTGGCCGCGTGCTGGCGAACCGTCCAGCCGGACAGGTCCACCGCCTTCTCGGATGCGTTGTAGAGCTCGATGAAGCCGTCCGTGACGCTGAATTCATTGATCTTGACGGCCTCGGTGTTGCGCACCTTGAGCCGGGCGCTCTCGCGCTTCGGGCCCCAGGCGGCCAGGGCCACCAGGTCACCGTTGAAGGAGGCGCTGCCGGAAGTCACGGCAAACTCGGCCACGACCGTCTGGCCGGGGGCCACGGCGTAGTTTACGCGCATCTGCTTCCCGTCCTTGCCGGTCACCTTCCAGCCCCTCGGCGCGTCGAGCGCAAGGGTCAGGCCCTCGATGGGTTCGTCGGTGGTGTTCACGAAACGGACCACGGCCTGGCGGGTGGCGCCGGGCGCAAAGCTCATCACGTTGGACGGACGGCCGTCCTCCAGCGACGGGAACACTTCCAACGTCGCCACGCGGTAGCGGGCCGCCACCACGTTCGCCTGGACTTCCTGGTTCAGCGCCTCGGTCGGGAAGGTGCCCGCAGCCGTCATCGCGCCTTCGTAGAAGGTACCGGACGAGCCGTTGGAGTTGTCGCCGCCGTTGCCGAGCAGGATGGCGCCCTGCTTGCGCATCGGGTCGTAACTGTTGCGGTCGTTGCGGATGCGTCCGCCGTCATAATAGACCTTGAGTCCGCCTTCCTGGGCGTTGCCGCCCATCGAACGCCAGTGGTGCGGCTCGCCGTCGGCGGTCGCCGTGACGAAGCGCCAGGTAATGGACTCGAGCCCCTCGCAGAACTTGTCGTTGGGGTCGTCGTTCACGCAGCCCACCAGGTTGTTCTCCTGGTCCGTCATGATCCAGGGTCCGGGAGGATCGCCGTGGTACCACGCCGGCTGGTTGCCGAAATAGGTGGTCTCCATCGTACCGTCGCCGTCATCGCGGCTGTCCGTCTCGGCGTTGCCGTAGTCGAAGCAGCAGCCGGAATTGTAATGATGGCCGCTGATCACCCAGTACTGGCCTTCGGCCTGGTCGTCCACGGCAGTGCCCGTGGGGTCATTCAGGCGCAGGCCCATGCCCGGGGCGATGAACACGCCGTACACCTTGTGTCCCAGCACGTTCACCGGGGCCCAGTCGGCCACGGGGACGTTGTTGTAGCCGCCCATCGCGGGGCCGCTGAAGCCGCCGCGCGGAGCCTGGTACAGGTGGTTCCCCTTGCCGGACTGGTCATACAGGACCGTAATCCAGCAATAAGTATCCTTGCAGAATGCGTCCTGGGCCGCCGCGTCGGCATAGCCGCCGGCATCGGCCGCGGTGGCCTTCACCACGCCGATGTCCAGCTTCCTGCCGTCCGAGGCGCGCATCACCTGATACAGCGGACCGTCGTACGCGGCGTACAGGGCCCGGGTGGTGCTGTGGGCGGCCACACAGGGGGCGCCGCCCCGTTCATACACGTCGCAGGGACCTTCCGGGCGCGGAAGCGCATGGCCCCCGGAGATGTTGTTGCAGGCAATCGCCGCTCCGACAAGCACGAGGACGACAGCTGCTCCGAAAAGAAATTTCTTCATCATATGGTTAATAATTGGTTCACTTGCGGGCCAGCGCGGCCGTGATTTCCTCCGCCGCCAGCGCGATGGTCACGAGCTGCACCACGTTGCGCGTGCAGCATTCGTTCTCGCCCCAGTGGAAAGGATAGTCGTCCTTGTTCTCCATATAGTCCGGCGCCATCAGCAGCAGGCCCGGGACGAGACCGCCGGGAATGACGGTATAGTCCGCGCGGTTGTTGCCGTAGGCGACCTTCTTGGTGTTCACGCCCACGGACGTGATGAAGGACACGTTGCTGTAGGGGTGGCAGCCGTACAGGTAGTTCAGGCCGGAGAGCACCAGTTCGGGGTCGATCGCATCCGGGAAGAGCTTCCACACCGCATAGCAGTTCAGGGCCCATCCGAGGATCTGCTCGTTGCCGCCCCAGCTGCGCCCGGAGATGGGCACGCCGTAAGGGGTGCTGGCAGCCTGCGCCTTCAGGCCTTCCACATAGGCGGGCAGGGCCGCACGGACCTGCTCCCGGAAGGACTCGTCCATCTCGTTATAGATCGACAGGGCCGTGGAGAGGTTGGGACCGCCGCCAAAGCCGCCCCAGCCGCCGGTACCGGAGATAAGCGGTCCCTGGGGGACCTCGACGCCGCGGGCCACGCCCTGACGGCCGCCGCCGGACCACCGCATCGAACGCGGAGCGACTTCCACCGGCTTGATCTGGGCGAGCACCTTCGGCTCGAAGAAGTCACGGTACTTCCTGTCGCCCGTGGTGCGCCACAGCTGGATGGCGGCAGCCACCCGGCCATCGCCGAACATCATGCCGCCGGCAAAGCCGCCAAAGCCGTTCAGCGCGGGGTCGGCCTTCTCGAAATTCTCGTCCCAGAGCTTGAGCGCATTCTTCAGGGAACGCTCGGCCAGCTCGGGGTTGTAGGGTTTCAGCACGCGGGCCGCCGCGGCCAGCGCGGCGATGGTGGACATCTGGCCGGCCGCATTGCCTCCGTTGGAGGTGAAGGCGAAACGGTCGTCGCGGGTGCCGGAACGCAGCCCCTGCTGCTCGTAGGGAGCGAGCGAGGCGTCGTACACCAGGCCGTCGGTGATGGTGGATGCGTCGCCGAGGTGGTGATACTGGTGCATCGTGCCCTGGACGATGCCCTGGGCCACGAAGCCGATGTTCTCCACCTGCGCATTGATGTTGAGCACGCCGTGCTCGCACTGCTGGATCACGTCGGGAACGCCGTCCGGACGGTGGATGTCCACGAACTGGGTCTTCTGGTCGATGTAGGTCTGGTCACGCTCCGGGCGGAACTCCTCCCACAGCGTGGCGAACTGCTGGGTCAGGCCGATCACGGTGCCGGACTGGATGTCGAAGTCGCCGGCGTCATACCAGGCGCCCACCGCCAGGTTCGGAATGTGCTCATAGGCGGCGTATTTCGTGTTGGTCTCGGCCCCCTGGCGGTAACCGTCCATCTCCTCGTAGCCCGGAGGGGCCTGCAGCGCGTCGTCCATATGCGAACGGCCGTGCCAGATGCGGTAGCCCTCGTTGACCTCCATATGGTCCATCTGGACCGGCAGCCACACGTCCATCGTGGGGTACCAGGTGCCGGCATAGACGCCGGCATCGACCGGGAACGGATTGGTCCGGGTACCCTTGTACTCGATGCAGTAGAGGCCGGGTTCACGCACGTCGGAGAAGTCGACGGTGGCGTAGTTGTAGCGGTTGTTGAACACGCCCCACTCCGTCACGCGGGCCTCCTTTGCCAGCTGGCGGGAGCCGTCCTCCGCAATGCGCCAGATGCTTGCCAGCGGCGCCAGGGCGTCCCGACGGTCCAGTTCGAGCACGGCCACCTTCTTCTGCGCCGGGGTGTAGCCCACCTGCGAGAAGCCGATGTTCGGCTTGCGGATCCAATTCGCGTCATAGGCGGGCTGGACCGTCCACTCCACCACCTTGCCGGTCTTGCCGGCCGGCAGCAGGGTACGCAGGACGAAGGTGCCGTTCTGCGCCAGGTTGCGCCCGTCGAAGAGATTGATCTCCGAGTCGGAACTGACGGCCACGCGGAGGTCGTCGTCCTCCGGCGCCAGCACGAAGCGGTGTCCCCTGGCGAAGGGCTCCGGGTCGATGAACTCCCCGCGGCCGCGGTCGTCGAAGGTGGACAGGCCGAAGAACTGGGAGATTTTCTCGCTGACGGGACGCATCTGCGTGTCGCCCGCCGGGTAGTTCGGCAGGATCTGCGACTTGCCGTCCACGAACACCGTCTTGCCGACGTAGCTGGCCGGGAAGAACTCGAAGTTGAGTCCGGCCTTGCCTGCCAGGCGCTCCGGCAGCGGCTCGTCCAGATACACGCTCATCGTGAAGCCGGTTCCCTTGGCCGCCACGACGATGCGGGGCCTGAAGGCGAAATCGGGATACTCGAAGGTCATGTCCACGGACTGGGCGTTGCGGTCGAGGTCGCGCCGGAGGATGTCGGCGTAGATATCCCACTGTTCGGGCGTATCCATCAGGCGGATGCCGCCGCCCGTCGCGATGCGTTCGCCGTGCTGGATGAGCTCGACGCCCGCCGTCTTCTCGTCGCAGAACATCCCGTTGTACTGGTTGCTGTACACGAGGACACTCACGCCCGTCTCCTCGAACACTTCGAATTCGTTGAGGCGGAGCCCCTGTCCGGACGCGGCGGCGCCCAGGAGCAGGAGGGAAAGGAGGAGGATCGTTTTTTTCATTTTCGTTCGGTTGTTATCGTCTCGGGAATGGATCCGCCGGCCCGGCGGCCGGCGGATCCAGAGGGTTTACGGATACCAGCGTTTCAGGAGGACCAGCTTGTCGCCGCTGTCGTCAACCTCCCAGAACTGCGGCTTGCGCGGGCCGTCGCCCTCCACGTGGTGCACCACGTAGAGCAGCTTGCCTTCGAAGGTGCGGAAGAGCATCCCGTGGCCGGAGTTGTTCGCGAGGAAGGGTTCCGGTTCCTGCACCCACGGGCCCGAGATCTTGCCGGACTCGGAGTAGCAGACGGCCTGCAGGTAGCGCTCCTTGCCCCAGGTGGACCAGAGCATACCCAGGCGGCCGGTCTGCGTACGGAACATCTGGGGACCGTCGGTCACCCAGCCGGGCATCTTGAGGCCGAAGGTGGCCTCACCCAGGCTGTTCATCTCGCCGCAGCAAGGCAGTTCGCTCGCGCGGAACATCGTCACCGGATGCGGGGACACGGTATAGGAAAGGTCCGGGGAGAGCTCGATATAGTCCATCGTGCCGTCAATGAGCTGCGTCCACTCGTGGACGAAGATCATATAGACCTTGCCGTCCTCCTCATAGAGGGTGCCGTCGATGCAGTCCCAGTCGTGGGGCTGATAGTCATAGCCGGGCGTCACGGCGAAGTCGGTGAAGGGGCCGTCCGGCTTGTCCGAACGGAGCAGGTAGGTCTGGTTGTGGGGCACATTGTAGCGGCGCGGAACCTGCTGGATGAGGTCGCTGTGGTCGCTCCAGGTGCCGGCGTAATAATACCAGGGGCCGATCTTGTGGACTTCGGCCGCGGCGGCGAAACCGGCGCGCTCCAGCCACAGTCCCTTGATGTCGATCACGTTGTAGGGGCCGGTCCACATCTTCAGGTCGGTGCTCTTGTACATCCGGCCGCCGGAAGAAGTCAGATAGTAAGTTTTCGTAGCCTCGTCCGCGAGGATGTACGGGTCGCTCATGGAGAGTTCCTCGAAGGGTACGGTGCGGATGCGGTTCATCTCCGCCATGCGGGCGCGCATCATCGCCGCGCGGCCGGTCGTGTCGACATTCGCGGAGATCATACCGCCGAAATTGCGCTGGCCGGGCGTTGCGGGAGGAGCCTGCTCGCCCGGACGTATCTGGGCGAAAGCCGCTGTGCCGAGCAGCAGCGCGGCCGTGGCGGACAAGAGGATTCTTTTTTTCATGTGCTTAAATATTAAAAGGTTATACTTTGTTCCGGTTTATGTGGAAAAATAAAAACGGGTTACGCTCACGCGGAACCCGTTTCCCACAATACAATTAACCAAAATCTACCACCCGGTATTAAATAAGCAGCGGGGTTCACGGGTGTTTGCCCCGCTGTCTCTCTCATTTCAAAACAAATTCAGCAGTTTTACTGCGATACAAAATTATTTTATTAAAATGAAAACTAATTTCAAATGAGGACCAAAAATCATCAATCGTGAATCAACTTTAATGGATTTTTCACTACCTTGCAGTCCGAAACGAAAAGCATTGATGAAAAAGCTTCCCACCCTGTTTTCACTCCTGGCAGTGCTCTTCTGTCATGCGCTGCAGGCAGGTCCCTATTATTCCTTCGAGCATTACACCACCTACGACGGGCTTCCGTCCAATACCATCCATTGCACCTATCAGGACCGCTTCGGCTTCGTCTGGATCGGCACCCGTGACGGCCTGAGCCGCTTCGACGGCTATGATTTCCGCAGTCCCGGCGGCCCCTACGGCACCGGGATGACGCACCTGGCCAGCATGGACCTGGAAGAGGACGAGGACGGCCTGCTTTGGTTCACCACGTCCGATGGGGTGGGCTATTACAACCCCTTCACCGGCCATACGCACGACGTGGGCCGGCTCGGGCAGGCGCTCGTCTTCGACCTCGCCACCGACCGCAACGGCAGCGTCTGGTTCGCCGGCGACAAGATGTACCGCCACGTCAAGGAAACGGGCGGGATCCAGGAATACGCCTTTGAAAGGAGCACCCCGTCCCGGGTGGCCGTGGACTCCTACGGCGCCGTCTGGACCGTCCTGAACGACGGATCCCTTTACAGTTACGACAGGCGGACGGACAGCTTCCGCCCCGCGCCCTTCCCCCGCGCCCTGACGGATATCCGCACCGCCGAGAACGGGAAACTGCTCGCCGCCACCGCAGACGGCGAGGTCCTGCTGATCGAAACCAGCAACATGGCCGCCACGAAGATCTTCTCCGCCGGCGGGCGGGAGATCCGCAAGGTCCTGGAACGCCGGCCGGGCGAATTCTGGATCGGCACCAATTCCGGCCTCTTCGTCCGCCAGAGCGACGGCGAGCTGTCCGAAATCCTGCACGACGCCCGGGATCCGCATTCCCTGTCCGCCAACTTCATCACCAGCCTGGACAAAGACAAATACGGCAACGTCTGGATCGGTACCTACTACACCGGCATCGACATGTGGCAGGACAACCAGGGCGAATTCACCGTTTTCTACCAGAACCCGACCGAGCGCTCCATCAAGGGCACGATCGTCCGTTCCATCGCCGCCGACGTCGAAGGCAACATCTGGTTCTGCACCGAGGACGGCGGGTTGAACTGCCTGGCGCCCGACCACCAGGACGGGAGTTCCTACGTCGTGGAGCCTGACCTGAACATGCAGGGGCTGACCATCGTCGGGGACGAGATCTGGATCCACACCTTCGGCCGCGGCGTGTTCCGGTACGACCGCATCCGCCACCGCGTCCTCAGGCACTACGATCTTCCGAACTCCAGCGGCTGCGGCCTGCGCACCGCCGACGGCCGGATCTGGTCCGGCTCGATGGCAGGACTGTATGTATATGACCCGGTGCAGGACGCCTTCGTCTCCGCCGACCCGTCCGTCAGCAGTTTCGTGCACTGCCTCTTCCAGGACAGCCGCGGCATCATCTGGGTGGGGACCTACGGCAACGGCCTGCTCTGCCTGGACAGCGGCGGGAACGTCCTGGCCCGGCTGACCCAGGGTTCCCGTGAACGCGGCCTGTCGGCCGACCGCATCACCTCCTTCTTCGAAGACAGCCACCGGCGCATCTGGATCACCACCGAGGGCGGCGGCGTCTGCTATACCGACCCCGAGCCGAACCTCTCCAACCTGCAGCTGAAGAGCATCCGGCGCGCCGACGGGCTCATCTCCAACGTGACCTGCTCCGTGCTGGAAGACGAGGAAGGCACCCTCTGGGTCACCACGACCCGCGGCATTTCCCGCCTCGACGGCGAAACACTCTCCGTGCTGGACTACATCTTCGACCGGCAGCAGATCCTCGGCAGCCAGTTCTCCTACGGGGCCGCGCTGGCCACCCCGGGCGGACAGTTCTACCTGGGCAACACCAGCGGCATGGTCGCCGTGTCCCCCGCCAAGCTCAAGCGGGCGGCCCGGAGCTATCCGCTGTACATCACAAGCATCGAGGCGACCAACGCCAACCGCACCGTCCAGCTGCACGAGGCGGGCCGGTCCACGCTCCAGACCGAGCGGATCCGCATCAAGGCCAAGGACGCCTCCCTGCTGTCCATCAGCTTCGCCTCGCCGAACTACTCCATCCTCCGCCAGGTGGCCTACAGGTACACGCTGACCCAGGGCCGCCGCAAGGTCCTCAACGCCGTCCTTACCGACAACCAGGTCAATTTCTCCGGCCTGCGTCCCGGACGCTACCGCTTCGACGTTGGCATCGTCGGCGCCGACTCGGACAGCTCCCGGCAGAGCCTGGAGTTCGACATCCTGGCTCCCTTGCTGTGGAGCCGCGGCGCCCGGATCATCTACCTGGTCCTGCTGGCCGGCCTGGTCGCCCTGTTCCTCCGGGAACTGGAAAAGAAGCGCCTGCGCGACCGCGCCCGCCATCTGTCCAAGGTGGAGCACCAGAAGGAAAAGGAACTCTACGACGCCAAGATCAATTTCTTCACCAACATCACGCACGAGATCCGCACCCCGCTGACGCTCATCAAGATGCCGCTGGACAAGCTGATCGCGGCGAAGGAATACACGCCCGCGGCGGAAAAGGACATGCTGACCATCCAGGCCAACACGGACCGCCTGCTCACGCTGACCAACCAGCTGCTGGACCTGCGCAAGATGGACAAGAACGACATCAAGCCGGTCTTCCTCAAGGAGGACCTCTGCGCCGTCATCCGCAAGGTCTGCCACTACTTCGAACAGATGGCCCGCGAACAGAAGATCGTCCTGAACGAGGACATTCCGGACGCCCCCTTCGAGGTAATGTGCGTGCGGGATTCTGTGGAGAAGATCGTCAGCAACCTGCTGTCCAACGCCGTCAAGTACTGCCAGGGCCGGATCGACCTCAGCCTGCGTCCTTCGGAGGACGGCAAGACCGCCATCCTGCGGGTCAACAGCGACGGCGCCATGATTCCCGCCCGCGACGCCGAAAGGATCTTCGAGATCTTCTACCAGGTGGGCGATTCCCGCAAGGGCAAGGGGACCGGCCTGGGCCTGCCTTTCGCCCGCACCCTGGCCAGCCTGCACAACGGCAGGCTCTTCCTGGACACCGGCGTGCGCGACTTCAATTCCTTCGTGCTGGAGCTGCCGGTCGTGCAGCCCGAGAATTTCAGCCTGGAGGAGGAACAGCCCGAGGCCGAACCCGTCCGCGAAAGCGACGGCGTGCAGGACCACGACGGCAGCCGACATACCCTGCTGCTCGTGGAGGACTCCGCCGAGATGCGCGAATACCTGGCGGACGAGCTTTCAGACGAATACAACGTCATCACGGCCGTCAACGGCCAGGATGCCGTGGAAAAGCTCAAGGAAGAGCGTATCGACCTGGTGATCAGCGATATCATGATGCCCGTGATGGACGGTTGCCAGCTGTGCAACTACGTCAAGACCAACATGGAATACAGCCACCTGCCGGTCCTGCTCCTTACCGCCGCCGTCGGCATGGAGACCCGCCTGCAGACGCTGGAGGTCGGCGCGGACGGCTACATCGAGAAGCCTTTCCCGATCGAGCTGCTGCGCGCCAACATCGCGAACCTGTTCAAGAACCGCGAGATTTCCTACAAGCAGTTCACCAACTCCCCGCTCACGCACTTCAACAGCGTGAACACCAGCAAGATGGACGAGGAGTTCATGGACAAGCTGCACGGCATCGTGATGAAGCATATGGCAGAGCAGGACCTCAGCATCGAGACCCTCACCGGCCTGATCGGCACCAGCAAGTCCACCCTGTACCGCAAGGTCAAGGCCAACACCGGCCTCAACATCAACGAGTACATACGGCTCTGCCGCCTGAAGCAGGCGGCAGAGATGCTGTCTTCGCAGAAATACCGGATCAACGAGGTGGCCTACATGGTGGGCTTCTCCTCCCCTTCCTATTTCGCGACCAGTTTCCAGAAACAGTTCAACATCTCGCCCTCCGCGTTCGTCAAGAACCTGAAGGACTGACGCCTCAGTCCTGGATGACGTGGATGTCGCGCTGCGGGAACGGTATCTGGATGCCGTTCTTGCCCAGGGCGTTGTAGATGACCTCCTTGGCGCGGTCGATGTAGGCGATCCGCTCGGGAACGAGCACGAACTGCTTGACCGCGATTTCCACGGCGCTGTCCCCGAAGTCGCTGAACACCACGTAGATACCCTTCTTCGGATCCACCACTTCGCGCCCGTAGGCGTCCTTCGTCCGGAGGACCTGCAGTTCCTCTTCGAGGATATCCCGCACCCGTTGGACGTCCGTGCCGTACGGCACGCCCACGGAGAGCTTGAGGAACTCGTAGGAATTCCCGCGCGTCAGGTTCGTGAAGTTTTTCGCAAAGAGCGTGGCGTTCAGGAAGGACATCGTGGCGCCGCTGACCGTCTCGATCTGCGTGCTCTGGTAATTGATGGACGTCACGCGCCCGCGTACGCCGTCGCACTCGATCCAGTCCCCCACCCGCAGGCGTCCGGACATCAGCTGGATGCCGTAGATGAAGTTGTTGAGCACGTCCTTCATGGCGAGACCGATACCGGCAGACAGACCGCCGGCCACCAGCGAGAGCGACCCGGTCGGGATCTTCAGCGTCACCACCACGATCACGATGTAGATGAACCACACCAGCACCTGGACGAGGCTGTTGCCCAGGGACAGGTTGATCTCGTTGCTGCGCACCACCCGGCGGCCGTTCTTGCGCAGGAAAGCCTTGTAGCTCAGGGAGAGATACAGGCTGCGTGCGGCGTAGCTGATGTAGCGGAACACGAAGAACAGCCCCAGCACCAGCACGATGCGATAGAATGAGATCTTGAGGATCTCGGTGCCGTCCGCCCGGGTGATGTTGACGAACGGCGTGGTGAAGATGCCCTCGTAGAGGTCGGAGAAGTCGAAGATGTTCAGCGACATTCTCAGGCAGAACGGGATGGACATCAGGGAGAGGACCGGAATCAGCGTCATCCGCACCAGGTCGTAGAACCAGGTGGCGGGCAGCAGGAGCTTGTCGCGCTCGGGACCGGTCACGAAGTTGACCGTCTTGCGGTACTGCTCGACCCGCTCCGACAAACGGTGTTCCTTATAGTAATTCAGTTGGTTCCCGACGGCCACCAGCGTCTCGATACAGGCCAGTTGGAAGAACCACCACAACATCACGAGCAGCGCCACGAAGATGTAGCCCAGGCTGGCGGTCAGAAGCGCCGCCGCAATCACGGCAAGGGAAATCCAGCCGATGATCCGGTCGCTCTCCTGCAAGTAGGGGCCCACCCGCAGGCAGACCAGCAGCTGCCAGACCAGGAAGCCCAGCAGGACCGGCGGGAAGAGGATGTTCATCATCCGGTTCGGCATGAAGACCATGCGGAATCCGAAGACGATCAGCGCCAGGATTATCATCGGCAGGTACATCCGCAGGCCGCGGCCGAGCTGGACCGGTTCGAGCCGCATCAGCAGGGAAAGCAGGATGGCCGCCACCAGCCAGGAGTAGGTAAGCACCACCGAGGTGGACGCCCGGGCGACGTAGCTGCCGCCGGGGTTGAGCATCATCAGCAGTGCGAAGAGCACGATGCCCAGCAGCAGGGAAAGCGTGAAGCGCCGCTGCTTGTAGCCCACCGTCCGCAGGTTCGTGAAGAAACGGGGCAGCAGGAAGAGCACGCCCGCCGCCACGAGCACGCCCGCCAGGAGCACCAGGATGAACATGATGATGAACAGCAGGAACACGTGCCCGCCCCACTGGCTGTCCTCCACATGTTCCGCCTCCTCGTCATGCACGTGACGCGTCACGATATAACGGTCCTCCATCGCGGAGAGCGCCTGCTTCCACTCCCGCTTGAAATTGCCCAGGATCGCGGGATAGGCGGTCTGCCCTTCGAAGAAGATCTGGTTCTGCAGGATCTTGTAGCGGTTCTGCGCATAATCGTAGGATTCCTTGAGGCGGAGATAGACGTTCACGTAATGCAGGCTGTCCTCCACGATGTATTCCTTGTTGGCGGAGTACATTTTCAGCAGGGTCGTCGCGAAAAAGATGCAGGAATCCCGCTCCAGCTGCCCCTCGTCGTCCAGGACGAAGGCGTCGTCCTCCAGGGCGAGGGCTTCGTCTTCGGTCAGGCCCAGCTGCCGCTCGATCTCCAGGATGTCCAGCTTGATGCTGTCGTTCCGGTAGCGGAGGCTGTCGGGCAGGTCCGCGATCTCCTGCAGCTGCGGCGGCAGGCGCCGCAGGGACTCGATCAGGCGGGAGTAGCGGTCGATCTCGACGTCCAGCTGGCCCACGATGCGGTCGAAGGGCATGCGGTTGCGGTTGAAGTCGTTGTATTCGTCGGTCACGGACTCCAGCGCATACGTCAGGTCGAAGGTATACTCCTGCTTCTGGGAATACAGCATCAGGGCCAGCTCGTTGCACTTCTTCATGATGGAGATCATCTGGTCGTGCTGGCGGCCGTGCCGTTCGGCGAGCTGCCCCTGGGAAGTGAATATCTTCTCGTAGTCCTGCTCCAGCTCCTCCCGCAGCGCGTGCAGGGTCGAGGCGAGGTTCCGTTCGTTCAGCACCGCGAACAGCGGCAGCGCCACCAGGAACACGGCAAGCAAGGCGGTGATTTTCTTCTTTTTCATCCCGTTTTCTTTCTCGTATCGGCAAATTTAACTAAATTCGCTTGAAAACCGTTAACTCCCATGAATATCTTGACCCTGCTCCTTGCGCTCGCCCCGGTCCTCACCGGTCCCGACGCGCGCCTCCAGGTCCGCATCGACGACTCCGCGGACCAACTCCGCTATTCCATCGCCTATGACGGGAAGACCCTGCTCGAGCCCTCCGCCCTCGGCCTGGAGACCAACGACGCCGACTACACCCGGCTCAGCGTGGTCTCCGTGGATACGGAGGAGATCCGCGACCGCTATACCCTGGACCGCATCAAGGCCTCCCGCATCGACCACGCCGCCGTGCGCGCCGTGCTGCACTGCCAGAACCCCGCCGGGCGGCCCCTGGACATCGAATGGCACCTGACCGCCAATGACGCGGCCTTCCGCTACCTCATCCCGCGCGACACCGAGACCGGCAGCGTGCGGGTGCTGCGCGAGACCAGCGCCTTCCGCTTCCCGGAGGGAACGCGGACCTGGCTGACCCCGCAGAGCCACGCGATGATCGGCTGGAAGCGCAGCAAGCCCAGTTATGAAGAGTTCTATACCCTGGACGCCCCGCTGGACGCCCGTTCCCAATACGGCCACGGCTACACCTTCCCCTGCCTCTTCCGCGTCGGGGAGGACGGCTGGGTGCTGGTCAGCGAGACCGGTGTGGACAGCCGCTACTGCGGTTCGCACCTGAGCGACTGGGACGCCGCCGAGGGCTACACCATCGCCTTCCCGATGCCGGAGGAGAACAACGGCAACGGCACGGTGGAACCGGCCTTCGCCCTGCCCGGGGCCACGCCCTGGCGCACGCTGACCGTCGGGGCGGACCTCGCCCCCATCGCCGAGACCACGATCGCCTTCGACGTCGTGGAGCCCCGCTATGAGGCCACGCACAGTTACCGCTACGGCAAGAGCACCTGGAGCTGGATCGTCTGGCAGGACGCCAGCATGAACCACGACGACCAGGTGGCCTACATCGACCTCGCCGCCGAGATGGGCTTCCCCTACATCCTCATCGACGCCGGCTGGGACCAGGAATTCGGCCACGCCGGGATGGAGGAACTGGTCCGCTACGCCCGCAGCAAGGGCGTGGAGGTGTTCCTGTGGTACTCCTCCAGCGGCTGGTGGAACGACATCGTACAGAGCCCGGTGGACATCATGTGCGACCCGCTGCGGCGCAAGCCGGAGATGCGCTGGATGGAGAGCATCGGCGTCCGGGGCATCAAGGTGGACTTCTTCGGCGGGGACAAGCAGGAGACCTTCCGCCTGTATGAGCACATCCTCAGCGACGCCGACGACCACGGCCTGATGTGCATCTTCCACGGGGCCACCCTTCCGCGCGGCTGGGAGCGGATGTATCCCAACTACGTCGGCAGCGAGGCGGTGCTCGCCTCCGAGAACATGGTCTTCGGCCAGAACCACTGCGACCTGGAGGCCCAGAGCGCCTGCCTGCACCCCTTCATCCGCAACACCGTGGGTTCGATGGAATTCGGCGGGGTGTTCCTGAACAAGCGGCTCAACCGCGCGAACGGCGCTCCCGGCCGGGGCGGCCGCGTCTTCGGCACCCAGCGCAAGACCACGGACGCCGCGGAACTCGCAATCGCCGTGCTGTACCAGAACGCCATCCAGAACTTCGCCATCACCCCGAACAACCTCACGGACGCCCCGGCGGCCGCCATGGACTTCCTGCGGGAGGTCCCGACCACCTGGGACGAGACGCGCCTGATCGACGGCTTCCCCGGGAAGTATGTCGTACTGGCCCGCCGGCACGGCCTGACCTGGTACGTGGCGGCCATCAACGCGGACGAAAAGCCGCTCGCGCTGGACGTCCGGGCCGTGGAGGCCCGCCTGGGCGGGACCGCCTGCGTGCTTTCCACCGGAAAGGACGGCCTGCAGACCGGCCCGGCCGCCAAGAAGCCGCTCAGCATCCCGAAGGACGATGGCGCGGTCCTGGTCATCCGCTAGATTCCGGCAAACACGGCGACGAACATGAGAACCCTCAGCAAAATCTTCCTGATCATGGCCATCGGATCCATCGGGACGGCCTGCCTGGCGCGCGTGCCCAGAGGCAGACTCATCTACTGCAGTTACTCCTGCTCCGGCTCCGCCGGGCTGGGCAAGGACTATTGCGAACTGATCGCAGACCCGGGCGCCGAACCCCGGATCAACGTCGTGCTGAAAGAAGGCAACCGCTTCGAGGAACCGGAGATCCGGGCGGAGTATTTCGCCGACGAGGCGGACGTGGCCCGGCTCCAGGACTGGCTGAAGAAGAACAAGGTGTACAAACTGGACGGCTACCACCTCGAAGAGCCCATCTCCGGCGGCTATGCATACCGGATCTATATGGAATACGATGACGGCCAGAAAGTGAACGTGCGCTGGTACGGGCACAACGTGAAGGACAAGGCCGTCGCCGCATACAACTACATCGAAGCCTTCTTCGCACCCTGGCGGGACCAGGCCACGGAGGAAAGCATCCCCGTCGTCGAGTGCCTGGTCGAAACCCGGAACACGGCCACCCGCGCCACGGACGCCTGCCGGCTGCTCTGCCAGCCCGGATTCGTCCCCACCGTCATCGTCGACCTCAACGTGGGCAACATCCGGAACGCGAAAGAGGCCCACGGGCAGTTCAACGCGGACCCGGAGAGCGTCCGGGCGCTGCAGCAGGACTTGATCAAGCTGGGCTCCTCCACGCTGGGCGACTATTCCAACGACGAGTTCATCGAGGGCGGCACCCTCACAACGGTCCGGCTGACCTACGCCTCCGGACGCAGCCAGACGCTGTCCTGGCACGCCCGCGACGTGGACCCCCTGGTCCGGGCCGTCTTTGACCGCCTGGACACGTTCTTTACACCCTGGAAGGCGAAAGCGAAGGAAGATTAACGGCTACCGGTTCGGGTCCAGCCCCTTGTGCCAGAAGCGGAAGGTGATATCCTCGCCGTGGTGGTACAGCCGCTGGTTGGTGGTGCGCTCGTTGAGCGGGCCCAGTTCGGCCACGTAGGGACCCACCTTCACATAATCGAACGCGGCATAGATCTCGGGCTCCACCTCGGGACGGCCCGAGTACACAGCCCGCTCCAGGTCCGGATGGTGCACCCGCAGGTGTTCCGCGATCCGCAGCAGGGCTTCCGGGTCCTTCCCCTCCCCGAGCAGCAGGAAGCAGTTGACGCCGAAGTTGTCCGCGATCAGGCGGTCCACCGCGTCCGGGGTCAGTTCCACGCCGATATCCTGCTTGAGGAAGGGAGAGTGGCACCCGATACACGAACCCCGGCAGTTGGAGATCTCCACTGCCAGGGTTACCTTGTCCGGTATTTCCTCCAGGACGACGTCCGTGAGTTCCGGAACGTACTTAATCATTCTTCGGCGCGTAGAAGCGGTGCGCCGCCTCGATCTGGCGCGGTTCCGCGAAGGAGGACACCCGCTTGAGGTAGCCGATCACCCGGGTCAGGTAGTCCAGGTTCTTGCTGCCGCACTTCGGGCACTCCGTCAGCGTGTCCTTGCTGATGTAGCCGCAGTCGTTGCACACGGTGTTGCGACAGTTGAAGGTGAAGTAGTTGGTGCCGTAGTGGGCGGCCGTCTTCAGCAGGCTCCGGTACTGCTCCTTCGTCAGGTGCTCCGCGATGTTCATATGCAGGGCGGAACCGCCGTCGAGGTACTTGACGAAGTCTTCGCCGTGCAGCTTGAACTTGTCGATCATCGACACCTCCGTGTCCTCGGGGTTGTAGAAATAGGAACTGTAGAGGTTGTGCTTGTCGGAGACGAAATAGCCGTCCTTCTTGTCCCACTTGTAGTTCTTCGCGGCCAGGTTCTCGGCCGGGACGAACTCGGTGTTGAACATCGCGTCCGGGGTGCGGTCCTTGCGGTTGGCCACGTTGATGGTCTCGAGGATGGTGTTGACGAACTCGCCGTACTCCGGATTCGGGGAGACCTTCAGGCCGAGGAACTCGGCGGCCTCGGTCAGGCCGTTCACGCCCACGGTCAGGTACTGCTTGCGCATGTCGATGAAACCGGCCTTGTACACGTCCAGCATGTCCGCCTTGAGGAAATCCTTGATGATCTCGTTGAAGGCGATCTGGTACTTGTGCACGCGCTCGGTCATCTCGCGGATGTCCTTGTCGATGTAGTTGTTGTAGAGGTCCTCCTTGTCGTAGAACTGGGAAACGGGGTTGAGGGGCTTACCGGCCTCGAGGTTGACGCCGCGGCGCTCCAGGAAGTAGCGGCGGACGGCGTCCTGGATGAGGCGGTTGAGGTTGATCGTCATCACGGACTTGGAGCCCGTGGCCACGGAGGCGGTACCCATCGAGTACTGGTGGGTGGTGTGGTTGTGGCCGTCCTCCTTCTGGATCTCGTTGCGCAGGCGGCAGCAGCTGGACAGGGAATCCGGGCTGTTGGATTCGCCCACATCTCGGCGGTGAAGTCCGCATAGTCCTTGTCGGCGAAGTCGTCGCCGCCGTCGGTCAGCAGGGCCATCGTCTCCACCGGGAAGGTGAGGATGTAGTGGTTGCGCTCCTCGTTGAACCAGTTCATGAAGTGCTTCTGGAGCCAGTTGAGGGTCTCCCACTTCGGCTTGCTGCCGTCGGGGAACACGAAGTCGCCGAACACGCCCTCGAAATAGGGCTTGTCGAAGTAGCCGATGTTCCAGAACACGGTCTGGTAGCCGCGGTTGCCGGCGGGCATGTTCATCGAGTGCACGACCTGCTGGAAGCAGTTGTCGATCACCTTGACCAGGGTGCGCTGCTTGGCGTTGTTCTCCACCACGTCGTTCAGGTGCGCGAGGTAGTCGTCGCCGTAGTCCTTGCGGATGAAGTAGTCCAGGTACATCAGGAACTCGGGCGTGGCCACGGCCCCCATGAACTGGGACGACACGGAATAGACGAGGTTGATGAACTCGCCGCAGAAGGACTTCAGGTCGGTGGGAGCGATGGACACGCCGCCCAACTCGCGCAGGCCGCTCACGAGGAAGGGATACATCGTAATGGCGACGCAGTACGGGAAGCCCGGGGTTCCGCTCTCGTCGTGCTTGTAGAGGACGTGCGACTCGAGGTCCTTGATGTACTGGTCCGCGAGGGCGCGGCCGTACAGGGCCTTGATCTTGTCCTGCATGATGTAGCGGTTCTGCTTGATGTTGTTCTCCTTGTAGAGTTCGTTGCCCAGCGTCACGATGTTCTTGCGGGTGACGTTGGCGTTGGCGTCGAACTTGGAGCCCGTCGCCGCGTTGGAAGCCTTGATGTAGTCCTTGATGAAGTCGCGCTTCTTGCGCAGGTCCAGGTCCGCGTCGAACTTCTCGATGTACGCCAGTGCCACGCGCTTGTTCACGGACATCAGGGATTCCTCTACCTGGCGGCGGATTTCCCGGCTGGTGATGCCGTCATAGACATATAGGTTGTTGATGATCGAGACGACGATCGCATCCTCACAGTATTCCCCCGCCGTCTTGTATGCCTCGTGGATGCCACGGGCGAGTTTGGCCTTGTCGTACTCTTCAAAAGAGCCGTTGGTTTTACGTACGTCCATTATATATGTTGTCTTTGAATCTCCGTGGTCCGGGACGGGCTGAACGACTCACGTCCGGATGACAAATTTAGCCCTAATCCGGGGCAAAAGCCCGGCGCGTCAGCTTAATTTTTCAACAGAGTTATGAACAACATACCAGGCGTAAGCCAGAACCACGCAAAAACACACCAACGGGACCAGATAGGACGCGTTCACGCCGAACAGGTCGGAGATTTTTCCCTGCAGCGGGGTCAGCAGCGCGCCGCCCAGGATCGCCATGATCAGGCCGCTCGCGCCGATCTTGGCGTCGTCCCCTACACCGCCCAGGGCGATGCCGTAGATGGTCGGGAACATCAGGCTCATGAAGAAGCTGACGGCGACGAGCGCGACCACGCAGGGCCAGCCGGTGCCCTTGCACAGGAAGACCAGCAGGCAGAGCACGATATCCGCCGCCGCGGCCCATGCCAGCAGCTTCGACGGGCGGATCCATTTCATCAGGCAGGTGAACAGGAAGCGCGCCGCGCTGAAGCAGATGATGGACGCCAGGTAGATGGTGGCGGCCTTCGCCTCCAGGATGCCGAGTTCCTGCATCACCAGGCGGATGGTAAAGCTCCACACGCCGATCTGCGCCCCCACATAGAAGAACTGCGCCACCACGCCCCAGACATAGGGTTTGTTGGAGAGCAGCCGCCGGAACGCCGCCTTCAGGCCGCCGGCGGAAGCGCCGTCGCCGCCTTCGGGCATCTTCACGAGCAGCATCAACACCAGAATCGCGAGCAGCACGAAGCCCAGGGTCATGTAGGTGCCGGTGACGGCGCCGAGTTCGTGGGCCTGCAGGGCCTCCAGGCGCTCGGGGCTCATCGCGGCCCGTTCCGCGGCCGACGCGGCGGACAGCTCGCCCAGGATGAAGTACTGGCTCAGCAGGATACCCGTGATGGAGCCGAGCGGATTGAAGGACTGGGCGATGTTGAGCCGGCGCGTGGCCGTCTCCGGCGCGCCCATGCTCAGGATATACGGGTTCGCGGTTGTCTCCAGGATGGAGCAGCCGCCCGCCAGGATGTAGATGGCAGCCAGATAGAAGCCGTACGAGGCCACTTTCGACGCGGGGAAGAACAGGATCGCGCCGGCGGCGTACAGCGCGAGGCCCAGGATCACCCCGCTCTTGTAGGAATACTTGCGGATGTACAGCGCGGCAGGCAGCGCGAAGCAGAAATAGGAGCCATAGAAGGCGAACTGGATCAGCGAGGTCTGCGTGTCGGTCATCGACATGATGCGCTTGAAGGCGCTGAGCAGGGTGTCCGTCATATTGTTGGCGATCCCCCACAACAGGAACAGCACTGTCACCAGGCAGAACGGCAACAGGTACCTTTTCTCAATGGTCTTCATAGGGCCGGCTTATTCTGAACGGGAAAGCGAAAGTGCGCGCAGGCCCTCTTCCTGCGGCCGGATGACGAGGGAATCGGCGCCGAGCGACTCGATCCGGTACATCAGGACGCGGCCGTCGGAGGCCGTCAGGGCGAGGTTGTCGCCGTCCAGGCTCCAGTCGCGGAGCTCGGGGCCGTCCGCGCCGACATACTTGGCCGAACCGTCTTCCGCGAGCACCAGGCCCACTTCCTCCGCACCGGTGCAGTCGCGCCAGATACCCGGCACCAGGCGGTAAGGAGACGGCACGTCGATATCCAGCTGCACCGCCCGGAGGGTCTCCCCGTCCGGCAGCAGCTCATAGATGACGCGGACCTCGTCGCCGGGCAGCACGCCCGGCACCATCATCGGATTGGTGCCCCGGGTGCTGACCACGCAGGTGTCGCCGGCAGGCGTCAGCAGGGTGACGCTCGCGATGGTGGTATCGATGACTCGGCCTTCCACGGCCGGCACTTCCCGCTTGCAGGCCGCCAGGGCGAGCAGCGCGAGGGCAAGGAGAACAAGGGCTCTTTTCATAACGTCGGGATGATGGTTTCTGCAAATATAAACAATTTTTCTTCAAGGTAAACGGCCCCCTACAGCACGGCGAGCAGCTGCGCCATCAGGAAGCCCAGGTAGTTGCCGGCCGCATAGCCGACGACGCCCACGGCAAGCCCCCCGGCGAGCACGCTGCGGTTCTTCATCGCCGCCGCCATCATCGGCACGAAGGGCGGCGAGCAGATGTAGGCAACGGAACTGACGGTCATCGTGTCGGCGTCGATCTTCAGCAGCTTCGCCAACAGGATTTCCAGCAGCAGGGAGCCGAAGATGACGAAGCTCAGCCAGCCCAGCAGGCGAAGGCTTCCGCCGGCGTCGAGATTGCGCAGGTCGGCCATCGAAGCCACCACCACGGAGAAGACATAGATGAAGTACATCCCGATGTCGTAGCCGTGCTTCCTGCGTTTGAGCGGCTTCCAGAACGAAGCGGCGATGCCGAGCGTGGTGAGGCACAGGATCAGCACGGTCATGAAGGCGCCGTCCCCGGCGAGCAGGCCGAGTCCGGCGGAAACGCCGATGATCAGGACGTCCACGCCCAGCAGGACACCCGCATCCCGCAGTCCCTGCCGGGTGAACAGGCCCCGGAAAGGCCTTTCCGCCGCTTCGGGGGACGACCCGGCAGCAGTGCCGCCGTCGGAGAGGCTCTCCACAGGCAGCCAGCGCCGAAACAGGCGGATGCCGACGGACAGCAGGAAGGTCAGGTACAGGAAACTCACCGCCATGTCGAAGGAGTTCAGTAGGATAAAGGTCTCCTCCGGCACACCCAGCATCGCCTGTAGCGACGCCAGGTTGATGGTTCCGCCGGTGTACACGCCCGTGAGCATCCCGCCCACCTTGGCCCCGTCGTCCAGGTCGCGGCCGAAAAGGAAGAAGCCGGCGACCACGGCGGCCATGACCGAAACCAGGCCGGCGATGAGCGCGAGCAGCTGGCTGCGGGTGCCGCTCCGGCGGAAGGTGCAGGAGAAGAGCATCAGCGGGATGGCCAGCGGGACCATCGCGCTGGAGAGGATCTCCTGGATCTGCGCCATCCCGGGCGGATGGAAGAGGTTCCCGGCCAGGATCCCCAGGATGTAGAGGATCAGCACCGGGCCGACCTTGTCCAGCAGCGGGAAGCGCCGGCACAGCCACAGCACGCCGGCGGGTATCAGCAGGAAGAACAGGATGATGAGGATGTTTCCGAACATGGCGATTAATTAATTTCAGATGCTCCGGACCGTCAGCGGGCGGTAAGCGTCAGTTCCGCATCGGGCAGGCCGTCCGCGGAGACGACCACCCGCAGGGGGCCGGCCGAACGTCCGGCCTGCACGACCGCCTGCGCACGGCCCAGGAAACTGGGCTTGTCGGCGCGCAGCTGCGCACCGCCGTCCGCCGTATCGCCGTTGTCCATGCAGAGGAAGCGTCCGGCACCTTCCACGCGGACGCGCAGCGGACGGTCGGCATCCGGCACCGTGCACCCTTCCGCATCCACCAGGTCGATATCGACATAGCAGAGGTCCTGCCCGTCGGCGGAGAGAGCCTCCCGGTCGGCACACAGGCGCAGCGAGACGGCTTCACCCGCGGTCCGCAGTTCGTCACGGGCCGCCTCGGCGCCGCCGTTGCGGCCTACCGCCACGAGCGTACCCGGCTTGTAGGGCAGGCGCCACTTAACGGTGTTGTTGGGGTAATCCGACAGGCGCCGGACCCCGAGCGAGGTTCCGTTGGAGAAGAGTTCCACCTCCTCGCAGTTGGTGAAAACGTTCAGCGTGACCATCTGCGGATTGTCGTGGCGCGGGAAGTTCCAGTGCGCGGCGAGCAGCGGCCATGTCCACATATCCTTGCCGCGGTCCAGCGGCAGCGAAGGATCTTCCACAGCCAGTTTCACGACGGGTTCATCCTCCTTCCACACGGCCCGGAAAAAGGCCGCCTGCGGCTTCTCGTGCATGCAGACGTCATAGATGCCCGTCGGCCAGCCCTTGCTCGGCCAGCCGGACGACTCGCCCCAATAATCGATGGCCGCCCACATGAAATAGCCGAAGATGAAATCCCGCTCCACATAGTCGTACCACGGGTTCCGCTCGATGTACTCGCGCATACGCTCCCGGCCCGCGGAATAATACGGGAACACTTCCGAACCATAGATGATGCGCTCCGGGTACAGGCGGTGGTCTTCGTCGTAGAAGGGTTCCTGATAGTTGTAGCCCACCACCTCGACGGCGGCGTTGAAGCCGTTCTGGTTGAATTTCCGCTCATAATCCGGCATCGTGGTCACGGCCACCCGGCGGGTCGGGTCCAGGCGCTCGCATTCCGCACGCAACGCCTGCAGGCGGGCCGTTCCCTCCCCGCTCATGTCGCCTTGCTCGACGGTCTCGTTGCCCACGCTCCAGAGCACCACCGAAGGGTGGTTGCGGTCGCGCAGCACCATCGCGGCCAGGTCTTTCGCCCACCACTCGTCAAACCATTGCGCATAGTAGCCGGACTTCCATTTGTCGAACGATTCGTCGATCACCAGCATGCCCAGGCGGTCGCAGGCGTCCAGGAACTCCCGGGCCGGCGGATTGTGGCTGCAGCGGATGGCGTTGAAGCCCGTCTCCTTCATCAGCGCGATGCGCCTTTCGTGGGCGCGGTCGGGAATCGCGGCGCCCAGCGAACCGGCGTCCTGATGGATGTCGCCGCCTTTCATCTTGACGCTGCGCCCGTTGAGGAAGAAGCCTTTGTCCGGATCGAAGCGGATGTCGCGGATGCCGAAGGTGGTCTCATAGCGGTCCACCACCTGCCCGCCCCGGCGCACGCTGGAAACCAGCGTGTAGAGCTGCGGGGAATCGATGTCCCACAAGGCCGGCGCATCCAGGGTGAATTCCTGGGGCAGCACCGTCTGCGCGCCGGCGGCGAGGGGCGCCTTGGCCGCCGCCTTCGCCACCACCCGCCCGGCGGGATCCCGGAGCTCGCTGGTCAGCGAGACCTGCACGGCCTTCGCCCCGTCGTTGACTACCGTGGTCTCCACGCGTACGGCCGCGCGCGCCGCGCTGACCAAGGGCGTGGTTACGCTGGTGCCCCAAAGCCCGACGTGGACGGGATCGGTGACGTTCAGCCAGACGTGGCGGTAGATGCCGCTTCCGGAGTACCAGCGGGAACTCGGACAGTCGGTATGGTCCACCTTGACGGCCACGACATTCTCCCGGCCGGGAATCAGGTAATCCGTTATGTCATAAGCAAATGCAGTGTATCCGTAGGGGTGGAAGCCGACCTCCCGGCCGTTCACGAAAACCGTGGCGCGGTGATACACCCCGTCGAACTCGAGGCTCACCCGGCGTCCTTTCCAGGCCGCCGGCACCGTGAAATGCTTGCGGTACCAGCCCAGGCCGCCCTGCATGAAACCCATCGAGCCTTTCCCGCCTTCCTCCGGAGACAGATAAGGCAGCGTCATGCTCCAGTCATGGGGCAGCTGGACAGGCGTCCAGGCGGCATCGTCGAAGCCCGGGGCCTCCGCCCCGGCAGGAGCCGTCAGCGTGAACTTCCAGTCGAAATCAAAGGATTGGTGGAGACGATCCGCGGCAGGGAGCGCCCGTGCGCCCAGGCACAGGGTCAGCAGGCATAGAAGAATACGTCGGTAAAGCATCGGGTTGTAGATAGGTTATTTCAACAAAAATACGAAATCTTCTTCCCTTTCGCAAACCACCTCCTTCCGGCGCAAAGAGCATTTGGCAATCCCGGAAATAATCCCTATCTTTAAGGTTTGGATTGTAGAACCTAATTATTGTTGAAATGAAGAAAATCGATGTCGTGCTCGGGCTCCAGTGGGGCGACGAGGGCAAAGGCAAGGTAGTAGATGTATTGACCCCGGACTACAAGGTGATCGCCCGCTTCCAAGGCGGCCCCAACGCCGGCCACTCGCTGGTCTTCGACGGCGAGGGCTTCGTGCTCCATACCGTTCCTTCCGGCATCTTCCGCAAGGATTCCGTGAACGTGATCGGCAACGGTGTCGTGATCGACCCCGTGATCCTGATGGATGAGATCCGCGCGATCGAAGCCAAGGCCGGCGACATTACCGGCAAGCTGCAGATCGCCAAGCGCGCCCACCTCATCCTCCCGACGCACCGCATGCTGGACGCCGCAAGCGAGGCCGCCAAGGGCAAGGGCAAGATCGGTTCCACCCTGAAGGGCATCGGCCCCACCTATATGGACAAGACCGGCCGCAACGGCCTGCGGGTCGGCGACATCCTCTCCCCGGAGTTCAAGGACCGCTACGAGGCGCTCAAGAACAAGCACTTCGGCCTGCTTTCGCAGTACGATTTCCAGTATGACATCACCGAGTACGAGAAGCAGTGGCTGCAGGCCATCGAGGAGCTGAAGCGCTTCCCCTTCATCGAGAGCGAGATCGTGATCAACGACTACCTCGCGAAGGACGTCCCCATCCTCGCGGAAGGCGCCCAGGGCTCCATGCTGGACATCGACTTCGGCACCTATCCCTTCGTGACCTCTTCCAACACGATGACCGCCGGCGTCTGCACCGGCCTGGGCGTGGCCCCGAACCGCGTGGGCAAGGTGATGGGCATCTTCAAGGCCTACTGCACCCGCGTGGGCAGCGGCCCCTTCCCCACCGAGCTCTTCGATGAAACCGGCGAGCGCCTGCGGCAGATCGGCCACGAGTTCGGCGCCACCACGGGCCGTCCGCGCCGCTGCGGCTGGCTGGACCTCGTGGCGCTCAAGTACGCCGTGATGATGAACGGCGTGAGCGAGCTCATCATGATGAAGGCGGACGTAATGAACGATTTCAAGACCATCAAGGTCGCCACCGCCTATGAGATCGGCGGCAAGCGGGTGGATTATTTCCCCTTCGAGAGCGGAGAGGAGGTCACCCCGGTTTATGAGGAGTTCGCCGGCTGGGACTGCGACATCACCGGCGTGCGCCGCTACGAGGACTTCCCGCAGGCGTTCCGGGACTACGTCGCCTTCATCGAGAAAGAGACCGGCTGCCCCGTCAGGATCATCTCCGTCGGTCCCGACCGCAGCGAGATCGTCCTCAGATGATGCCGACACGCTTGAAGATGTAGTCGACGTTCTTGAAGTAGTACTCGAGGGTGAAACAATCCTCGAGTTCTTCTTTTGTGAGCTGCGCCGTCACGCCTTCGTCGGCGAGCAACAGCGTCTTGTAGTCCAGGCCCTCGGACCAGGCCTTCATCGCGATGGGCTGCACGGTATCGTAGGCCTCCTCGCGGGAAAGTCCCTTGCCGATCAGGGCGTTCATCACGCGCTGGGCGAAGATGACGCCGTTGGTGCGCCAGATGTTCTTCAGCATGTTCTCCGGATAGACCGTCAGGTTCTCGAGGATCCCCTTGAAGCGGACCAGCATATAGTCCAGCAGCTCGGTGGCGTCCGGCAGGATGATGCGCTCGGTGGACGAGTGGGAGATGTCCCGCTCGTGCCACAGGGCCACGTTCTCGCAGGAAGCGGACATATAGCCGCGCATCACGCGGGCGCAGCCGCAGATGTTCTCGCTGCTGATGGGATTGCGCTTGTGCGGCATCGCACTCGACCCCTTCTGGCCCTTGCGGAAAGCCTCTTCGGCCTCGCGGACTTCGGTACGCTGGAGGTTGCGCACCTCGAAGGCCATCTGCTCCAGGGTGGAGGCGATGACGGCGAGCGTGGCGATGTAGAAGGCGTGGCGGTCGCGCTGCAGCACCTGCGTGGAGATGTCGGCGGAGGCGATGCCCAGTTTCCCGCACACATAATCCTGGATGAAGGGCGGGATGTTGGCGAAGTTGCCCACGGCGCCGCTCATCTTGCCGGCCTCGACGCCCTTGCGGGCATACTGGAAGCGCTCGATGTTGCGTTTCATCTCCTCGTACCAGAGGGCCCACTTCAGGCCGAAGCTCGTGATGTCGGCGTGGATGCCGTGCGTGCGGCCGATGCAGGGGGTGTCCTTGAACTCGATGGCGCGCTTCTTCAGCACCGCAAGGAAGTCCTCCAGGTCCTGCAGCAGGATGGCGTCCGCCTGTTTGAGAAGGTAGCCGTTGGCGGTGTCCACCACGTCGGTGGAAGTCAGGCCGTAATGCACCCACTTGCGCTCCTCGCCGAGGCTCTCGGAAACGGCACGGGTGAAGGCCACCACGTCGTGGCGGGTCAGTTCCTCGATTTCCCGGATGCGCTCCACTTCAAAACCCGCGTTCGCGCGGATCTTCGCCACGTCTTCCGCAGGGATGACACCCAGTTTGCTCCAGGCTTCGCAGGAAAGGATTTCGACTTCGAGGTAGGCGTTGAACTTGTTCTCCTCGGTCCAGACGTCCCGCATGACCTGGCGGGAATAGCGCGTGATCATAACTGCTATTTTTTAAGGAACTCGTTGATATTCTTCTCGATACGTGCGGCGGCGTCCTCCCCGGCGGCCGGGACGAAGGTCTCGCCTGTGATGTGCTCGTAGAGCTCGATGTAGCGTTCGGTGATGCCGGCGACGACGGCGTCGGTCATCTCGGGCACCTGCTGTCCGGCCTGGCCCTGGAAACCGCCGGCCATCAGCCACTCGCGCACGAACTCCTTGGAAAGCTGCTTCTGGTGCTCGCCCTTCGCCAGGCGCTCCTCATAGCCTTCCGCGTAGAAGTAGCGGGAAGAGTCGGGGGTATGGATCTCGTCCATCAGGATGATGCGCCCGTCCCGCTTGCCGAATTCGTATTTGGTGTCCACGAGGATCAGGCCGCGGGCGGCGGCGATCTCCGTGCCGCGCGCGAACAGGGCGCGGGTGTACTTCTCCAGCTGCTCATAATCCTCGCGCGAAACGATGCCCTGCGCGATGATCTCCTCCTTGCTGATGTCCTCGTCGTGGCCCTCGGCGGCCTTGGTGGTCGGGGTGATGATGGGTTCCGGGAAACGCTGGTTCTCGACCATCCCCTCCGGCAGGGCGACGCCGCACAGGCTGCGCTTGCCGGCCTTGTACTCGCGCCAGGCATGGCCCGTCAGGTAGCCGCGGATGACCATTTCCACCTTGAACGGCTCGCAGCGCCAGCCGACCGTGGCCATCGGGTCCACCTCGGCGATCTTCCAGTTCGGGAGGATGTCGGCGGTCGCGTCCAGGAAGCGCGAGGCGATCTGGTTGAGTACCTGGCCCTTGTAGGGGATGCCCTTGGGCAGGACGACGTCGAAGGCGGAGATGCGGTCCGTCGCGACCATCACGAGGTAATCGGATCCGATGCTGTACACATCGCGGACCTTGCCGGTATATTTGGCAACCTGGCCCGGGAAATGGAAATCAGTGCTGAGAATGGCTTTCATGACGAATGAAGTTATTGCGATCACGAAGTTACTCGTTTTTTCTCACTCCGCGAAAAAAATATTACATTTGAGGGATGATACGCGAAGAAACGGTATTCGGGCCCATCCACAGCCGCCGGCTGGGGTCCTCGCTTGGCATCAACCTGCTGCCGAGACACGGAAAGATCTGCAATTTCGACTGCATCTACTGCGAATGCGGCTGGAACCGGGACGGCCGGGACGACCGGGTGCTCCCCACCGCCGCCGAGGTCCGCTCCGCGCTGGAGGACAAGCTGGCGCAGTGCCTGCTGGACGGCACCCGGATCGATTCCATCACCTTTTCCGGCGACGGCGAGCCCACCCTCAACCCGGAGTTCCCGCGGATCATCGACGACACCCTGAAACTGCGCGACGCCTACTTCCCTTCCGCGAAGGTCTCCGTACTCTCGAACGCCACCCGCGTGCACATCCCGGAGGTCGCCGCCGCGCTCCGCCGCGTGGACAATCCCATCCTGAAGATCGACGCCCCCACCGACGGACTCGTCGGCCGCATCAACCATCCGGCCCCCGGCTACTCGCTGGAACGCGTCCTGGAGGCCCTGCGCGGCTTCGGCGGCGACTTCGTGCTGCAGACGATGTTCCTGCGCTGTCCGGATTTCGATTCCGCCGCGCCCGAAGTGCTGGACGGCTGGATGAAGATCGTCCGGGACCTCAGGCCCCGGAAAATCATGGTCTACACCATCGACCGCCCTACCCCGCAGGAAGGCCTGCAGAAGTTCACCCCGGCCGAGATGCGCACCCTCGTGCAACCCCTGCTGGACGAAGGTTTCAACATCGATATCAAAGGTTGACGCCGTCCTGGCACTGAAAACCGTCGAAATCGATGCGACCCCCGGCATTATGGCTGGGGGTCGCATTGAAAAAGGGCGGTTTCGTGCCCGGCGGGCAAGCGCGGGCTACGGACTATCCGGACGGAATTCGAGCAGGTCGCCGGGCTGGCAGTCCAGCGCCTGGCAGAGGGCCTCGAGCGTGGAGAAACGGATCGCCTTGGCTTTTCCGGTCTTGAGGATCGACAGGTTTGCAGCTGTGATTCCCACGCGTTGGGCGAGCTCCCCGGAGGACATCTTCCTCCGGGCCAGCATCACATCTACATTGATGACGATCATACCGTTACTCCTCCGACTTCGCGGCTTCGGCGGGGGCCGCTTCCGCGTTGCCCTTCAAGTAGTTCGGCAGGCTCATGCCGGCCATCTTCAGCAGGTCCTCGAGCGGGGGCACGGAACCCATCAGGCCGGAAACGAAGTTCGCCGTGGCGGTCTTGCCGTTCTCGCCCTTGCCTCCGTCCCAGACGGTGACCTTGTCGATGTTGATGCCCTTGACGGCCTCGACCTGCGTCTTCACGAGCTCAGGCAGCTTGTCAGTAATGAGCATCGTGATGGCCTGCTGGGCGTCTCCGCCGGCGGCGGCCACGAGCTGGCCGAAACCTTCGGCCTGCTTGGCCAGGATCTCGAGGGTACCGCGGGCCTGTGCGTCCATCTTGGCGAAGATGGCGTCGGCCTCGCCCTTCGCCCTGCGGCGGAGCTGTTCGGCCTCGGCCTCGGCTTCGATGATGGCCTTCTCCTTCTCGATCTGGGCGGCCACGACGATGTTGGCCTGCTGGGTGGCCTTCTCGCGCTCGGCGCGGGCGAGCTCGGCGTCGCGCTCGCTCTTGTACGCCTCCTCGAGGGCCTTCGCGGCCTGCACCTTCTCCGCAGCCACGGCAACGCGCTCGGCCTCGGCCTGTTTCTCGCGGCGCTGGGCGTCGGACTGGGCGATGGCGATCTTGGAGCTGTTCTCGCCCTCGACGGCCTTGGCATTGGCCAGGGCGGTGTTGATACGGGTGTCGCGGCTGGTCTCGGCGATCCGGATGTCCTTGTCCCGGTCGGCCTCGGCCTTGCCGATCTCACCGTAGCGGTTCTGCTCGGCGACGCTCTTCTTCGCGTCGTTGATGGCCTTGGCGGCGGCTTCCTTACCGAGGGCCTCGATGTAGCCGGACTCGTCGCGGATATCCGTGACGTTCACGTTGATGAGCTTCAGGCCGATCTTGCGGAGTTCGGCCTCCACGTTCTGGCTCACGGCGGCGAGGAACTTGTCGCGGTCGGCGTTGATCTCCTCGATGTCCATCGTCGCGATCACGAGACGCAGCTGGCCGAAGAGGATATCCGTGGCGATGCCCCGGATCTCGTCCTGGGAGAGCCCGAGCAGGCGTTCAGCGGCGTTGGTCATCACTTCCGGCTCCGTGGAGATACCCACGGTGAAGCGGCAGGGCACGTCCACGCGGATGTTCTGCTTGGACAGGGCGTTGGTGAGGTTGCACTCGATGGAGATCGGGTTGAGGTCCAGGAACTGGTAGCTCTGGAAAACGGGCCAGATGAAGGCGGCGCCGCCGTGGATGCACTTGGCCGAGGCGTCACGGCCGGTCTTTCCGTAGATGACCAGCACCTTGTCGGAGGGGCAGCGTTTGTAGCGGGCGAGGATGGCCGTGAAGGTCACGAAGAGCACGCCCACGATGATGAGGATGAGGTAGAGTTCCATACTATTGGTAATTAATTAGATGATGACGGAATTGATTTCTTCGACCAGCAGGGTGGTGGCGCTCACCACGTCCACCACGCGGATGCGGGTGCCGGTCTTGAGCGTGGGGCCGTCGGTCAGGGCGGCATATTCACGCACGGCGTTGTTGATGGTGATCTGCACTTTGCCTTCGCCCGCCCGTTCGCCCGGAACGGTCAGGTAAACGGTGCCCTGGCAGTCCACGGCGGACTTATACACATTGATGTTGCCGGATTCCTGCATGCCGGTCAGCCACTTGAAGAGCAGCATCACCAGGGCGACGAGCAGCACGCCCACCACGATGGCGATCAGCATGCGCAGGCCCGTGGCCGGGACGCTTTTCTGCAGGAGGATGGCCGTCCAGCCGAAACCGATCAGGAAATTGATGAAGTTGCGGAAGGTCAGCAGGTTCATCCCCGTGCTCGGATGGGCCGCGTCGTGGCCGCCGGCGTCGGGACCGCCGCCCACGTCCACGGAACCGTCGGCGATGTCGCCGGGGGTGTCCGCACTCACGTCGGAGTTGATGTCGAAGTCGCTGTCCCCGGCGGCGCCGAGGAAGGTCATGACGGTCTGGATGACGAAAACCAGCGAAGCCGAGAGCGTCACGGCCCAGAGGACTTTCATCGCCGGTTCAAGGGAGTTCCACCATTCAATCATAATTCGTAAATTGGTTTTGTTTCTGCAAAGATATAAATATTTATTGAAAAACAATATATTTTTGTTGATTTTTTCATTAGACATCTTTTTATTAACTTTGCAGGGAAGTTTGTGGTGTGTTGCTTTGCAACCGTAAAGGGGAATCCGGTGAGAGCCCGGAGCTGTGCCCGCAACGGTAAGATTTCCATCGAGTCCGAATACCTGCCACAGACAAGTTGATACCGGAGGCCCGGGGTCAGGCCGCCCTAGCGACGCACAAATATGTTCTTATCTACCCTTTTGTTTGCGGCGGGTCTGCTGGTGGCAGAAACGCCGGACACCCTGCAGGCCGTCACCATCGTGGCCGACAAGGGTGTCGTCGTGTCCAGGACGGACACGCTCGCGCTGCGGGCCGACGGGACGGCCACCCAGGCGCTTCTCCGCATTCCCGGACTCGGCATCAGCGACTACGGCGGACTCGCCGGCCTGAAAGGTGTCAGCCTCCGCGGCCTCGGCACCGCCCACACCGACATCTACCTCGACGGCGTACGCGTCAGCAATTTCCAGAGCGGACAGAACGACCTCGGCATGCTGCCGATGGAGGCCCTGGGCAGCGCCGTGGTGGACTATGCACAAAACAGCGTATCCTTCCGGACCGCGAAGCCGGTCTTCGGCGACAGCCCCTTTGCCGGGCAGATCGGCCTGCAGGCCGGTTCCTTCGGCACCTGGATGCCTGCCATCCGCTTTGACGTGAAAGCCTCGGAGCGCGTGGCCATCAGCACCTATGCCTCCGGCATCCTCAGCAAGGGCGATTTCCCCTACGGGGACGCAGCCGACCGCCGTGCGGGCAATGACATCCGGCAGCTCCGCGCCGGATATGACGTCTTCGGCACGCTCCGGGGCGGCGAATGGCAGATCAAATCCTACCTCAACGCCTCCGACCGCGGTACGCCGGGTTCGGTTTCCTGGCCCTCCACCGACCGCCAGCAGGACAAGAACTACGTCATGCAGGGCACCCTGCGCAAGGCCTTCTCCGACCTGTACACCCTCAGCATCAGCGCCAAGGGCGCCTGGGATGACATCTATTACAAGAGCAGCTGGGGCGACAGCGAATACGATTTCACGGACCTCCAGCTCAACAGCTCCCACACCTTCCGTCTGACGGACTGGTGGGGCGTTTCGCTGGCCGCCGACATCGAGCGCGGCACGCTGAAGTCTCCCGGCCTGTATGACGCCGCCCGCACGGCGGTCATCAGCGCCCTCGCCACCGCCATCCGCCTCGAGCGTTTCCAGGCCGATCTGGCCCTGGAATACCGCGGCACCTTCGACAAGGGCGCGGAAGGCCTCAACAGCCTCTCCCCTTCCGTGGACCTGCGTTTCACCCTCTTCGAGGGCTTCGACCTGGTCGGCTTTGCCCGCCGCGCCTTCCGCGCGCCGACCTTCAACGAGCTTTACTACCCCGGCTACGGCAATCCGAACCTCAGGCCGGAGGACGCCTGGCTCTTCGATCTCGGATTCGACTGGCACCCCGAGCTCAGTGAGGACTGGACCCTGGGGCTGAAGGTGGACGGATACTGCAACAAGCTCAAAGACAAGATCATATCCGCCCCTTCGAGTGACGATCCATACATCTGGCTGCCTTACAATGTCGGCAAGGTGGACGCCAAGGGCATCGACGCATCCCTCGGCCTGCGCTATGACAACGGCACGTTCGCCGGCGGTCTGTCCGCCCGCTACGCCCGCCAGTCCGCCCTCGACAAGACGCCGGACAGCTACACCTACGACCAGCAGATCCCCTATGTGGCCAAAAACACGGTCGTGCTTGCCGGAGACGCTTCCCTGTCCGGGTGGCGCCTCGACGCCGTCTGGAACTTGCGCAGCGGACGCTTCGACGCCAACGGCGAGATGCCGGACTGGAATACGCTCGACCTTTCGCTCAGCAAGGATTTCCGCCTGGGCCGCGTCGGCGTCCTGGGCCTGAATGTCACCGTCCGCGACCTGCTGGACTGCCGGTACGAACTGGTACGCGACTACCCGATGCCGGGCCGCTCCGTGCTGGGCGGACTCACGTTCAAGTTCTAGCGGAATGTTCCTGAGTCTTCTCTACGTGCTGCTGTCGGGCATCGCCCTGCCCGTCGGAGGCATCCAGATGCAGTATCTGTGGCGGAACCAGCTCGGGGACGTCTATTCCCTCGGGCTGGGCAGCGCCGCCTGTCTGGGCGCCGCGGCCGCCACGATGTCGGGCTGGTGCTCGCTCACCGTCGGCTCCTTCGTCTGCACGCTGATCTGCACCATCATCTGCTTCTTCGTGACCCTGAAGGTCTCGACGCAGAACCTGATCACCTTCGGCATCATCTTCGGCACCTTCATCGGCTCGCTAGGCACCATCGTGGTGACGAACGCCCCCACCGGCGACCTGCTCAAGCAGTACTACCTGTGGGGCGCCGCCAACTTCCACCTGGAGGGCGTGACCACCGGCGACATCCTCTTCTCGCTGGCGCTGTTCGCGCTGGGCCTGGGCGCCGCCATCGGCAGCCACCGGGACCTCACGCGCCATTTCAACGGCGAGATCGAACTGCCCGCCTGGCGCAAGGCCGTGGCCCTGACGATGATCATGTTCCTGGTGACCTCCGCGGTAAGCATCTGCGGCACCATCGGCTTCATCTCGCTGGGCGTGCCGAACCTCAGCCGCATCATCTGCAAGAGTACGGACATCCGCAAGCACTACCTGCTCTCCAGCGCGATGGGGGTCGGGCTGCTGCTCATCACCTACGTGGTGGTGGAGTATGTGAATTTCGGGATCTACCTGCCGGTCAGCGCAACGATGGCCATCATCGCGCTGCCGCTGACGATCTTCCTGTTTACAAGGAAATAAATGTCATTCCGGGCTTGACCCGGAATCTACTTCGCCTTCTTGGCGGCCTCCTGCAGGCCCAGGCGGATGTTCTCGATGACGGCCTTCGAAGAGAATGTGGCACCGCTCACGGCGTCCAGTTTCACTTCGGAGGCTTCCTTGACGGTCTTGCCGATGAGCGCCGTGAAAATCGGACTCTCCTGCACCCGCTGGAAGAAACCGGGGGTCTCGGAGTTCGGCAGGGCCTCGATCTTCTCGATCTTGCCGTCAGTAACGGTGATCTCCACCGGCGTATTCCCGGCAAAGCCCATCACTTCCTTGCCGAGTTTCTCGGTATTGACCACGAAGGATTTCGGTTTTTTATTGGCAGCGGCGGCGTTCAGGCACACGGCCGCGCACAAAAGAAGGGTAAGGATTCGTTTCATGCCTGCAAAGATAGCAAGAATAATGCCTTTGTTTTTACGTCATTTTTCAAAAAATATTTCTTTTTCTAAAAAATTGCGTATATTTGCAGTCCCAAACGGGGTATTAGCTCAGTTGGTAGAGCGTTTGAATGGCATTCAAAAGGTCAGGAGTTCGATTCTCCTATGCTCCACAGAAATCCCTCTCAGGTCAGCCTGAGGGGGATTTTTCGT
>CACWOH010000027.1 GCA_902762435.1 uncultured Bacteroidia bacterium
TGCAACCAGATCACGCAGTCGAAGAAGCTCGTCCAGGCCTTCGTCAGCGACGACGGGGACCTTACCTTCGTGACCGACACGTATATCGGGAGCGGCGACATGGACGAATTCATCGACTCCTCGATCACCTTCATGATCCGGTCCGTGTCCGCCTTCTCCGAACTGTACCGGGAATACCTGGGAGACTGACGCCGGCGCCGCGGAGAAATCCGTCAGAACGGCCTCCGGCGCCCTTCCGGCTGCACTTCTCTTGCGTGAAAGTGCCTCCGGAAGCTGTTTTGCCATAGAGAAATCCAGCCAGATGGTCCTGCAAGACTGTTTGGCTGGATTTCTCTTTTGTGCCCGGTCTGATTCGCCCTTCGCTCCGGTCGCAGGCAGGCTTGCCCCGACAAACCCTCCGCTTCGCTCCGTCCCTCCCACTGCGTGGGCCCCTCCCGCTCATTGCCGCGGGCGGCACGGTTTCCTGGGGCAACCTGCCTGACGACCTTCGGCAGTCGGGCGGGAGCCGCGCGATGGCGTTGTGGTGCACGAAAAATAATTATCGTCCGCCCGCAGGGGAAAGGCTCCCGCCAGGCCGCCGAGGCAAACCGTGGCCGAAGTGCGACAGGCAGTGCCGCCGGAGCAGGAAATTTGAGCTGATGGAGTGTCGGTCGAAAATGCAGGAAAAAAGTTTTCAACGGGATTTGTAAGTTACTGAAAAATGGCGAGTTGACATATCATATTCCGTGTCGAAAAAGTTTGAAATATTTTGCAAAATATGATGTTATTTCAATAATTTTTGCTAAATTTGCAGTCCCAAAATCTGGCTTCTAACCGCGTAAGATGCTGATTTTAAGGGATTTAGATGATATTTATTTTAAAGTAATACTGAGATGTTACAACCTAAGAGAACAAAATTTAGAAGGGAACAGAAGAACCGCATGAAGGGCAACGCCCAGCGTGGCAACCAGCTCGCTTTCGGTTCCTTCGGCATCAAGACCCTTGAGAATTGTTGGCTGACCGCCCAGCAGATCGAAGCTGCCCGTCAGGCGATCTCGCGTAAGATGAACCGTGAAGGCCAGATCTGGATCCGCGTCTTCCCTGTCAAGCCGATCACCAAGAAGCCGCTCGATACCCGTATGGGTAAAGGTAAGGGCGATCCGTATGCGTTCGTCGCTCCGATCACCCCGGGCCGTATCATTTTCGAGGCCGAGGGCGTTTCCCTCGAGACCGCCAAGGAGGCCATGCGCCTCGGCGCCAACAAGCTCCCGATCGCGACCAAGTTCGTGGTTCGCCGGGATTATGTAGAATAATATTAAGGAGAAAGAGCAATGAAAGCAGCTGAAGCCCGCGAAATGTCTGTAGCAGACCTGCGCGACCGCATCCAGATCGAGAAGAACAATCTCGACGTCATGAAAATCAATCACGCCATTTCTCCCCTGGAGGATACCTCCAAGATCAGCAAGACCAGAAGGGATATCGCGCTTATGATCACCATCCTGGCTGAGAAAGAAAAACAGAACTAAATCAGAGCAATCTTATGGAAAGAAATCTTCGTAAGGAAAGAATCGGAGTGGTGGTCAGCAACAAGATGGACAAGACCATCGTCGTCGCTGTCGAGATCAGGGAGAAGCACCCCCTGTACGGCAAGTTCATCAAGAAGACCGCCAAGTTTGTTGCCCAGGACGATAAGAACGAGTGCGGTGAGGGCGATACCGTCCGCATCATGGAAACCCGTCCCCTGAGCAAGACCAAGAACTGGAGATTAGTTGAAATCGTAGAAAAAGCTAAATAATATGATACAGCAGGAAACACGTTTACAGGTGGCCGACAACAGCGGTGCGAAGGAAGTCCTCTGCATCCGCGTACTTGGCGGTACCCACCACCGTTATGCAACCGTGGGCGACACGATCGTCGTCGCGGTCAAGAGTGCGATTCCCGGCTCCGACGCCAAGAAGGGCACCGTCTCCCGGGCTGTCGTGGTCCGCACGAAGAAGGAAGTCCGTCGCGCCGACGGTTCCTATATCCGTTTCGACGACAACGCCTGCGTCCTTCTGAACAATGCAGGCGAACTCCGCGGCACCCGTATCTTCGGCCCCGTGGCCCGCGAGCTCCGCGAGAACTATATGAAAATCGTTTCACTGGCACCGGAGGTCCTTTAATCCAACAGCATCATGAAAAAATTGCATATCAAGAAAGGCGACACCGTGTATGTGAATGCCGGTAACGACAAGGGCAAGACCGGAAAGGTGCTTTCCGTCGATCCGAAGGCCGACCGCGCCGTGGTCGAGGGCATCAACATGGTCAGCAAGCACACCAAGCCGAATTCCAAGCAGCCCCAGGGCGGAATCATCAAGCAGGAGGCTCCCGTGCACATTTCCAATCTCAACCTTCTGGACCCCAAGACCAACACCCCGACCCGCGTGGGTTACCGGATGGACGGTGACAAGAAGGTCCGTTACGCTAAAAAATCTGGGGAGGAGATCAAGTAATTATGGCTAAGAAAAATGCACCCGTAGAGGCTCAGAAACTGCCTGCAGGCTATGTCCCTGCCCTGAAGAAGGTCTACAAAGAGGAAATCGTGGAGAAGCTGACCAAGCAGTTCTCCTATACCACCCCGATGCAGGTTCCCCGCCTGCTCAAGATCACGATTAACGAGGGTGTCGGCGACGCCACCCAGGACAAGAAGATCGTCGAGGAAGCCGCCGAGGAACTCTCCGTCATCACCGGCCAGAAGGCCGTCATCACCCAGTCCCGCAAGGACGTCTCCAACTTCAAGCTCCGTCGCGGCATGCCGATCGGCACCAAGGTGACCCTTCGCGACGTCAAGATGTACGAGTTCCTGGAGAAACTCATCCGTGTCGCCCTCCCGCGTATCCGTGACTTCAACGGTGTCGCCGAGAACATGGACGGCCGCGGCAACTACACCCTCGGACTCAAGGAGCAGATCATCTTCCCGGAGATCGACATCGACAAGAATCCCCGTATCCACGGCCTGGAGATCACCTTCGTGACCACCGCCCGCACGGATGAGGAGTGCCACGCACTGCTCGCCGCATTCGGTCTGCCTTTCAAGAAACATAACAAATAAGATACTATGGCAAAAGAATCAATGAAAGCCCGCGAGGTAAAGCGCGCGAAAATGGTTGCTAAGTATGCAGAGAAGCGGAAGGCGCTCAAGGAAGCCGGCGACTGGGCCGCGCTTGACAAGCTCCCGAAGAATTCCTCTTCCGTCCGCCTCCACAACCGTTGCTCCCTGACCGGTCGTCCGAAGGGCTACATGCGGGCATTCGGCATCAGCCGTATCCAGTTCCGCGAGATGGCCAGCAACGGCCTCATTCCGGGCGTCAAGAAGGCAAGTTGGTAATAATTAAAAGTTAACGATATGACTGATCCGATCGCAGATTATCTCACCAGGGTCCGCAACGCCTACATGGCCGGCAAGAAGGTCGTGGAGATCCCGTCTTCCAAGATGAAGGTCGCCATCACCCAGATCCTGTGCGAAAAGGGTTACATCCTCAGCTACAAGGTGGTTGAGGGCACCCCTTACAATACCATCAAAATAGCGCTGAAGTACCACCCGCAGACCAAGACCGCCGCCATCAAGAAGATCGAGCGCGTGTCCACCCCGGGTCTCCGCCGGTACACGGGCGTCGAGGACATGCCGCGCGTGCTCAACGGCCTCGGCATCGCCATCCTCTCCACCCCGAAGGGCGTCATCACCGACAAGGAAGCCAAGGAGCTCGGCGTCGGCGGTGAAGTTCTCTGCTACGTTTATTAATCTTTAAAAAGAAACGAATAATGTCACGAATTGGTAAATTGCCTGTAAGCCTTCCGACCGGCGTGAGCGTGGAGCTCCTCGACGGCAACGTGCTGAAGGTTAAAGGACCTCACGGTGAGATGTGCCAGAAAGTTGATCCGGACATCAAGATGACCGTCGAGGACAATCAGATCAAGTTCGAGCGCCCGACCGACCAGCCCCGTCACCGCTCCATGCACGGTCTCTACCGCGCCCTGGTGCACAACATGGTCGTCGGCGTGTCCGAGCAGTTCACCACCACCCAGGAGCTGGTGGGCGTCGGTTACCGCGTCGCTGTCGACGGACAGCTGCTGACCTTCTCCCTCGGCTACTCCCACGAAATCCAGATGCTGCTTCCGAAGGAAGTCACCGCGACCGTTCCCGACATCCGCAAGGGCGAGAACCCGAAGCTCGTGCTGAAGAGCTGCGACAAGCAGCTTCTCGGCCAGGTGGCTGCCAAGATCCGTTCTTTCCGCAAGCCTGAGCCGTACAAGGGCAAGGGTATCAAGTTCGTCGGCGAGACGCTCCGTCGCAAGGCCGGCAAGACCGCCGCAGCTAAATAATTAGGAGGATAGAATTATGGCACTTAGTAGAATAGAAAGAAGAAGAAGGATTCACTACCGCATCCGCAAGAGAGTCAACGGTACTGCCGAGAAGCCCCGCATGGTGGTCTTCCGCAGCAACAAGCAGATCTACGTGCAGGTGGTAGACGACGAGCAGGGCAAGACCCTTTGCGCTGCCGCTTCCAACGACAAGGAGCTTGCCGCACAGTGCAAGGGCAAGACCGGTATCGAAGCTGCTGCGCTGGTCGGCAAGGCCATTGCGGAGCGTTGCCTGGCGAAAGGTATCACCGCGATCTGCTTCGACCGCGGAGGCTATCTTTTCCACGGAAGAGTTAAGAGTTTGGCTGACGCTGCCCGTGAAGGCGGCCTCGTATTCTAAGAGTTAAGACTATGGCAAATACTAATGTTAAGAGAGTAAAGACCGCTGACCTTGAGCTCAAGGACAGACTGGTAGCCATCCAGCGCGTCACCAAGGTGACCAAGGGTGGACGTCACTTCCGCTTTGCTGCCATCGTGGTCGTCGGTGACGAGAACGGTGTCGTGGGCTATGGTCTTGGCAAGGCGAACGAAGTCACCGCCGCGATTGCGAAGGGTGTGGAGGATGCGAAGAAGAACCTCGTGAAGATTCCGGTCATCAACACCACCATCCCGCACGAGCAGGAGGCGAAATTCGGTGGTTCCCGCGTGTTCATGAAGCCCGCGGCGCCCGGTACCGGTGTGAAGGCCGGCGGCGCCATGCGTGCCGTGTTCGAGTCCGCCGGCGTGCAGAACGTGCTTGCGAAGTCCAAGGGTTCTTCCAACCCCCACAACCTCGTGAAGGCGACTGTGCTGGCCCTCACCCAGATGCGCGACGCCTACACCGTGGCCGGTCTCCGTGGTATTCCTATGAACAAGGTTTTCAACGGCTAGGAGGACACGACTATGGCAAAGTACAGAATTACCCAGATTATCAGCAGCAACGGCGAAACCCGCCGCCAGAAGGACAACCTGCGTTGCCTCGGCGTCCGCCGCATGCACAAGACCGTGGAGGTGGAGAAGAACCCCGTTACCGAGGGTCAGGTCGCCAAGATCGCCCATCTCTGCAAAGTTGAAGTTATTGACTAAGGAGGACCCAAGAGATGAAACTCAATAATTTGAAGCCTGCTGCAGGGGCAACCCACAACAGCAAAAGAGTAGGTCGCGGAGAGGGCTCCGGCAAGGGCGGCACCGCCACCCGTGGTACCAAGGGCGCCCAGGCGCGCGCCGGCTACGAGCACAAGACCGGTTTTGAAGGCGGTCAGATGCCGCTCCAGCGCCGCGTGCCGAAGTTCGGTTTCAAGAACCCCACCCGTATCGAGTACAAAGCCGTCAACGTGGCTGAGATCGAGGCCCTGGCCGCCGCTACCGGCCTCCAGGAAATCGGTATGGAAGAACTCGTTGCCGCCGGTCTCGTCGGCCGCAAGGATCTCGTGAAGGTGCTTGGCAACGGAGAGATCAAGAGCGCTGTCACCCTGACCGCGAACGCTTTCTCCGAGTCCGCGAAGGCCAAAATCGAGGCTGCCGGTGGAAAGGCGGTCGTAAACGAATAATCCGCGATGAAGAAGTTTATCGAGACAATCAAGAACATCTTCAAGATCGAGGAGCTCCGCAAGAGGCTCGTCTACACGTTCCTGCTGATCCTGGTTTACCGCTTCGGCTGCTTCGTGGTGCTTCCGGGCATCGACGCCTCCATGCTGGCGAACCTGCAGAGCAGGACCCAGGAAGGCCTGGTCGGCCTCCTGAACATGTTCTCGGGCGGCGCCTTCGGTAACGCTTCGATCTTCGCGCTGGGCGTGATGCCGTACATCTCGGCATCCATCGTCATCCAGCTGCTGGGCGTCTTCGTCCCGTATTTCCGCAAACTCCAGATGGAGGGCGAGAGCGGGCGCAAGAAGATGAACCAGATGACCCGTTGGCTGACCATCGCGATCATCTGCATCCAGGGCCCGGCCTACATGGCTTCCATCCACAGCCAGATTCCGGCTGCCGCTTTCGTGGCCGTGAACCAGCTGGGCTGGAGCAACTTCATGTTCAACATCGTCTCCACCATCATCCTGATGGCCGGTTCGATGTTCGTGATGTGGCTCGGTGAGCGCATCACCGACCGCGGCATCGGCAACGGTATCTCCCTGATCATCATGATCGGTATCGTCGCCCGCCTGCCGTACGCCCTCTTCGCCGAGATCCAGGAGAAGCTTTCCACCAACAACGGCGGTCTGCTCCTGCTCATCGTCGAGATCGTGATCTGGTTCTTCGTGGTCGTGGCTGCGATCGCGCTGGTCCAGGCCGTCCGCCGCGTCCCCGTGCAGTATGCGAAGCGCGTGATCGGCAACCGTCAGTACGGCGGTGTCCGCCAGTACATCCCGCTGAAGATCAACGCTGCCGGCGTGATGCCTATCATCTTCGCCCAGGCCCTGATGCTCTTCCCGCTCATCTTCTCCCGCTGGGACGCTACCCGCGGACTTGCAGCGACGCTGGGCAACTACCGGGGTTTCTGGTATAACCTCATCTTCTTCATCCTGATCGTGGTCTTCACGTATTTCTACACCGCCGTGACCGTCAACCCGACGATGATGGCCGAGAGCATGAAGCGGGATGGAGGATTCATCCCCGGCGTGAAGCCCGGCAAGAAGACCGTGGAGTACCTGGACGGCATCATGTCCAAGGTGACCCTCCCGGGCTCCATCTTCCTCGGCATCATCGCCATCCTCCCTGCCATTGCGGGTATCTTCGGTGTCAACAACTCCTTCGCAAGCTTCTACGGCGGCACTTCGCTGCTGATCCTTGTGGGTGTGGTGCTCGATACGCTCCAGCAGGTGGAAAGTTATTTGCTGATGCGCCACTACGACGGCCTGATGAAGACCGGACGGCTCAGCGGGCGCTCAGGTATGTAGTTCTTTGAATAAATTGCAAGGTTGTGATCAAGCCCAAGACTGAGGAAGAGATCGAGCTGCTCCGCGAGAACGCCATCATCGTCTCGAAGACGCTGGCGGAAGTCGGTAAGGCGGTTGCCCCTGGTGTGACAACGAAAACGTTGAATAGGGTGGCCGAGACTTTCATTCGCGATCACGGCGCGGTCCCGAGCTTCCTCGGATTCGAAGGCTTCCCGGCAGCCATCTGTGCTTCTGTCAACGATGTCGTGGTCCACGGTTTTCCGTCCGACTACGTCCTCAAGGAGGGCGACATCGTGAGCGCGGACATCGGTACGCTCTACAAGGGCTACAACGGCGACTCCTGCTACACCTTCCCGGTCGGGGAGGTGTCGGCGGAGACCCGCAAGCTCCTGGACGTGACGAAGGAATCGCTCTACAGGGGCATTGCGGCGGCTGTCGCAGGCGCGCGGACCGGCGATATCGGATACGCGGTGCAATCGTATGCTGAATCATTCGGTTTTTCCGTCGTCCGCGAACTCGAGGGACACGGAATCGGCCGGGAGATGCACGAGAATCCGGGCGTGCCCAACTACGGGCGTCCGGGTCGCGGCACCCACCTGGTGGACGGAATGGTCCTGTGTATCGAGCCGATGATCAACGCCGGCGGCAAGGCGGTCTATCTGGACAGAAACGGATGGGCCGTGCATACCGCCGACCACAAGTATTCGGCTCACTACGAGCTTACGGTTGTTGTCCGGAAAGGCCGGGCCGAGCAGCTCTCAACCTTCGATTTTATCGAGAAAGATGTCACGATTAAATTTTAAGTGTAATTTTAAATGTCTAAACAAGTAGCAATAGAACAAGATGGAAAGGTGATTGAGACCCTTCCGAACGCGATGTTCAAAGTCGAGCTTGAGAATGGTCACGTCCTGCTCTGCAACATTTCGGGCAAGATGCGCATGAACTTTATCCATATTCTTCTCGGCGACAAGGTAAGAGTTGAAATTTCACCGTACGATTTAACCAAGGGCAGAATATCTTTCAGATACAAATAAAAACGCATAGATATGAAAGTCAAGACATCCATCAAGAAGCGCAGCGAGGATTGCAAGATCGTCAGACGCAAAGGCCGCCTGTACGTTATCTGCAAGAAGAACCCCAAGTTCAAGATGCGCCAAGGATAATCAACCAGTAACAAATTAAGTAAAGTATAATTATGGCAAGAATCGCCGGTGTAGATTTACCGAACAACAAGCAGGGAGAAATAGGTCTGACCTATATCTTCGGTATCGGCCGCCCTTCCGCGAAGAAAATCCTCGAGAAGTGCGGGATCGATCCCTCCATCAAAGTAGGCGACTGGAATGACGACCAGATCGCCAAGATCCGTACCGAGATCAACGAGGAGTACAAGATCGAGGGCGAACTCCGCTCCTCCGTCCAGATGGACATCAAGCGCCTCATGGATATCGGTTGCTATCGCGGAATCCGCCACCGTCTCGGGCTTCCCGTCCGTGGCCAGAGCACCAAGAACAACGCCCGTACCCGCAAGGGCCGCAAGAAGACCGTTGCCAACAAGAAGAAGGCAACCAAGTAATCATAGATGAATTATGGCAAAGAAAACTGCAACATCCAAAAGAGTTGTCAAGGTTGAAGCTTATGGCGAGGCCCATATTTCATCGACCTTCAACAACGTGATTGTGTCCCTGACCAACGCCCAGGGGCAGGTGATCAGCTGGGGATCCGCCGGCAAGTGCGGCTTCCGCGGCTCCAAGAAGAACACCCCGTACGCTGCCCAGATGGCCGCCGAGGACGCCGCCAAGACGGCTTACGACGCCGGTCTGCGCAGGGTCAAGTGCTATGTCAAGGGTCCGGGTTCCGGCCGTGAGTCCGCCATCCGCACCATCAACAACGCCGGTATCACCGTGACCGAGATCGTCGACGTCACCCCGATGCCGCACAACGGTTGCCGTCCCAAGGGTCGTCGTAAGGTTTAATTTTAAAGCAAGACTATTATGGCAAGATATACAGGTCCCAGCACCAAGATCGCCCGTAAGTTCGGCGAACCCATCTTCGGATCCGACAAGTATTTCGAGAAGCGCAACTTCCCTCCGGGACAGCACGGCCTCGCCGCGAAGCGCAAGAAATCCAAGGAATATGCGACCCAGCTGAAAGAGAAGCAGAAGGTCAAGTACATGTACGGTGTACTCGAGCGCCAGTTCCACAACACCTACGACAAGGCCTCCCGCATGGCCGGCCAGAAGGGTGAGAACCTCGTGCTCCTGCTCGAGTCCCGCCTGGACAACATCGTGTACCGTCTCGGCATCGCCCCGACCCGCGCCGCCGCCCGTCAGCTCGTCTCCCACCACCACATCACCCTGAACGGCAATGTGTGCAGCATCCCCTCCACCCAGGTGAAGGCCGGTGACACCGTGGCCGTGCGCGAGCGCTCCAAGAGCCTCGAGGTGATCCAGAACAGCGTCGCTTCCGTGACCAAGTATGCGTGGCTGGACTTCGACCCCAAGACCCTCAGCGGCAAGTATCTCAACGTTCCGACCCGTGCGGAAATCCCCGAGAACATCAACGAGCAGCTCATCGTCGACCTCTATTCCAAGTAATTTTTAACACCACAGCAATATGGCAATCTTAGCATTTCAGAAACCGGACAAGGTGATCATGCTCGAAAGCACCGACACCGTCGGCCGTTTCGAATTCCGGCCTCTCGAGCCGGGTTACGGCCAGACGATCGGCAATGCTCTCCGCCGCATCCTGCTCGCTTCCCTGGAGGGGTTTGCTATCAGTCAGATCAAGATCTCCGGCGTGGACCAGGAGTTCCAGACCATCCCCGGCGTCATCGAGGGGATGCAGGACATCATCCTGAACCTCAAGCAGGTGCGTTTCCGCCGCATGGTCGAGACCGTCGACACCGAGTCGGCAAACATCGTCATCAGCGGCAAGCAGGAGTTCACGGCGGAAGATATCTCCAAAGGATTGTCTTCTTTCATGGTGTTGAATCCCGATCTTCACATCTGCTCGCTCGAGCCTTCCGTCAAGCTTGAAATCTCCCTCGTCATCACGAAGGGTCGCGGTTTCGTGCCTGCGGAGGAGCTGCGCGACGAGAACACGCCCATCGGCACCATTCCCGTGGATGCCATCTACACCCCGATCCGCAAGGTCAACTGGAGCGTGGAGAACTGGCGCGTGGAGCAGAAGACGGACTACGAGAAGCTCAACCTCGAGATCGTGACGGACGGTTCGATTTCCCCGAACGCCGCCCTTCACGAAGCCGCCAACATCCTGATCTACCACTTCAAGCTGTTCACCGACGACAAGAAGATGTCGCTGGAGAACACCGTGGAGACCGACAGCAAGGACCTGGACGAGGAGTCGCTGCACATGCGTCACCTCCTCCTCACCAAGCTCTCCGACGTGGGCCTGTCCGTGCGTGCGTTCAACTGCCTCAAGGCAGCCGACATCGACACGTTCGCCGACCTCGTGTCCTACTCCCGTCCCGAGCTGATGAAGTTCCGCAACTTCGGCCGCAAGTCGCTCAACGAGATCGACCTGCTGGTCGAGAAGATGAAGTTGTCCTTCGGCATGGATGTTACCAAGTATAATATCGAACCCAAGAAAAAGAACGTTTAAAGATGAGACACAATAAAGCTATCAATCATCTGGGTCGTCAGAGCGGTCACCGCAAGGCCATGCTCGCCAATATGGCTTCTTCCCTGATCCTCCACAAGCGTATCACCACCACCGTGGCGAAGGCCAAGGCGCTGAAGAGCTATGTGGAGCCGCTGATCACCAAGTCCAAGGAGGACACGACCCACAACCGTCGCGTCGTGTTCAGCTACCTCAAGGACAAGGAAGCCGTGTCCGAGCTGTTCCGCACCGTCGCTCCGAAGGTCGCCGACCGTCCGGGCGGATACACCCGCGTGCTCCACATCGGATTCCGTCAGGGTGACGCCGCCGAGATGGCGCTGATCGAGCTGGTGGACTTCAACGAGGCCGCCCTCGCCGCCTCCCCGAAGGCCGCTGCCAAGAAGAGCACCCGCCGCAGCCGCGCCAAGAAGGCCGAGGCCGCTCCCGAGGCTCCGAAGGCCGAAGAGCAGAAGGCTGAATAATTAGGTATTAAAGCCTGAATCCGGGGAAGGATTTCCCCACGCAAGCCTCATCGTCGATGACGATGGGGCTTTTTGCACCCAGAGAGGCCACCTTCAGCGCCATCACCATCCGGTGGTCGTGGCGCGAGGTGTATTCGCCGCCGTCGAGCAGGCGGCCGTTCAGCAGGCGCGCGGCGAGGCTCTCGCCGAAGATGACGAGTTCGTCGCCCTCGATGCCGGCGTCCACGCCCATCTGGCAGAGCATCGCCAGGATGGCTTCGGCGCGGTTGGACTCCTTGCCCACGAGCCGGCCCACGCCGGAGATGCGGCTCTCGCCCGCGCAGAACGCGGCGAGCACGGCCACGATGGGGAAGAGGTCCGGGGCGTTCGACAGGTCCTGCCGGAAGGCCTCCAGGGGCGCTTTCCGCACGCACACGCTGCCTTCGTCCAGCTGCGAGACCACCGCGCCCGCCTCGACGAGGATGTCGATGATGGTCAGGTCGGCCTGCAGGGACTTGGTGTCCAGGCCGCGGAGCTCGGCCGAGCCGAACACGGCGCCGGCCACGAGGAAGTTGGCGGCGGCGCTCCAGTCGCCCTCGATGGCGAAGTCGGCGGAGCGGAAGCGCTGGCGGCCGCGGATCTTGAAATTGATGCCCGTGCAGGCGGACCAGTCTTCCGATTCCAGCAGTTCGGCGTCGCCTTCCATCTCGCTGCGCGTCTGGACGCCGAAATGGCGCAGGACGTCGAGCGTGATGTACATATAGGGGATGCTCTTGGGGTTGCTGACGTGCAGCACGGAGTCCTTGTCACAGAGCGGCAGGGCGGTCAGCAGGCCGGAAATCAGCTGCGAGCCGCCGCGGCCGGAGACGTCCGCCGTGCCGGGGATGAGGTGCCCGCGGACGCTGGCCGGGATGAACACCTCCTTGAGTTCGTGCGGGGTTTCGCTGGCGAGGAGCACGCCGAAGGCGGCCATGATGTCGGCGGCGCCGCTGAGGGGCCGCTGCGGAAGGGTGCCGTGGCCGTCGACGGAGAAGACGCCGTCTCCCACGGCCGCAAGCACGGGAATCATCAGGCGCGTCAGCAGCCCCGACTCGCCCGTGTCCAGGCGTTCCAGGTGCAGCTGGCCGGGGCGGGCGCCGATGCCGGCGATGGTCAGCCGGGCGCCGTCGCGTTCCACTTTCGCGCCCAGCGCCTCCGCCACGCGGAGGGCCGATTCGGAGTCGCCGCAGGGGCTGTAACCGTCCAGGTGGGAGGTGCCTTCCGCCAGGGCGGCGGCGATGATGGCCCGCTGCGCGAAACTCTTCGAAGCGGGCATCGTGCGGCCTTCCGCCCGGTAGGGCTCCCGCTCACCGTACAGGGCCCGGCGCATCTCGTCGGCCGGCCACTGCCCGGGGGCGGCGGCTTCCGCTTCGTTCAGGGCGGCATAGGTGAAGGGCGCGCCGCGCCGCAGGCATTCCAGGCGGGTCTGCCGGCCCGCTTCCCCCATTCCGAAGGCCACCAGGCGCCCCTGGAGCGAGTCCACGCCTTCCAGGACGATGGTGTAGAGCGCCTCGATGCGGTCTGCGTCTTCCTGATCCTTGCACGTCGTCACCACCTTGGCGATGTCCGCGCCGTAGCGGAAACAGCGGGCGAGGGCCATCTGCAGGACGCCTTCGTCCGGGGTTTCCTCAAAATTGTGGTAGGAGCGGATGATCTCGGTGCCGTGGCGCCGGCAGAGCTGCTGGAAACGCTTGCTCACCGGAGCCGGGGCCTCGATCTCGAGGTCGGCGAACCGGGCGCCCGCCTCGACGGCGAGGTACAGGCGCCTTTCGGCTTCCTGCTCCGAGCCGGACTCGGCGATGCGGCAGGTGGCGACGAGGGGGGTGTCGGACTGGCTGAAGAGTTCGGAAATCTCTTCGTCCGTGAGGGGACAGCGGTCCAGGCGGATTTCCGCCATCTCGACCGACGGGTCCGCGAGGACCTCCAGGATCTGTCCGTAGGTCTTATTCTGCAGGCTGATGCAAATCATCCAGGTCTTTGATTATCACTTTGCCGATCTTTTTGATCAGGACAAAGTGGATGATGCCTTTTTCGGCTTTCTTGTCTTTCCAGAGCGCGGGTTCGAGCTCTTCTTCCGGACAGGGGAGTTCCGTGGGGAGGCCGCAGGACTGCAGGTCGCCGCGCAGTTTGTCCGCGAGTCCGCTCTTGCAGACCCCGAGCCGCTCGGAGAGCAGCGCGGCCTGCACGATGCCCACGGCGACGGCCTCGCCGTGCGTCATCGGGTCCGGCGCGCCGTGGGTGCGCTGGTGCCACTCGATGGCGTGGGCGTAGGTGTGGCCGAGGTTCAGCAGGCGGCGCAGGTTCTCCTCGTAGGGGTCCTGCTCCACGATCTTGCGCTTGACGGCTGAGGCGGCCTCGATCAGCGGGGCGAGGGCCCCGAAGTCGATCTCCGGCTCCGAGAGAAGCCTGACGGCTTTCTCGTAGTTGCCGTTCTTGTTCTCGATGATGAAGGTCTTGAGCATCTCGGCGGCGCCGGAGCGCAGTTCGCGGGGCGGCAGGGTCTTGAGGACCTCCGGCAGGATGCGGGTATAGATGGGGAACTTGATCACCCCGACCATGTTCTTGTAGCCGTCCAGGTTCACGCCCGTCTTGCCGCCCACGCCCGCGTCCACCTGGCAGAGCAGGGTGGTGGGGAAGTTGGCGTAGCGGACGCCGCGCTTGTAGATGCTGGCGGCGAAGCCGGCGAGGTCGGTGGTCACGCCGCCGCCCACGGCCCACACGACGGCGTCGCGGTCCGCTCCCTGCGCGAGCAGCCAGCGGCAGATGTCCAGCACGGTGTCCATCGTCTTGTGCTCTTCGTCGGCGATGATGGGGAAAGCGGGGCGTCCTTCGGCGAGTTTCAGCGCAAACTCTTCGACGTTCCGGTCGTAAACGACATAGATCTTTTTCTTGTCCATACCAAAAGCGAAGATACGGCAAAAATTTGATAAATCATGTTTTTTGAATACCTTTGCACCCTACCTGCCCTGATGGCGGAATTGGTAGACGCGCTGGACTCAAAATCCAGTGGCCTTTAAAGCCGTGCGGGTTCGATTCCCGCTTGGGGCACATAACCGAAATCTCCCAAGAAGACGGGAGATTTCGTTTTTTTTGCAGGAAATCCATCATACGAAAAGACTCATTGACCTAATACTCGTTGAATCTTTTTATAAATTTGTAAACCAAATGGGATAGAATAATTGTGGATATGAATCCGTTTCGAATACTGCTTGTTTGTCTTCCGTTTATCCTATTCTGCGGATCGTGTGTAAAGGATGACCCCGTCACCCCGGTTGATCCGACGCCGCCGGCTCCCGCCCCCCAGCCGAAGCCGGAAACACGCGTGCTGCATATTACGTCAACATCCTTTTCGTTGGGTGATGGAATCACAAATCCGCGGGATTCACTTTTCATCAATTTCGACGGAAAGATAGTCAGTTCCACGATTCCGCACTATGATTGGATAAATGATTTTGATTATTACTATCCCGAAAACCGGGTTATCCTGCACGATACGACGTTGGTCCTGGTGTTTGACGGACATCAGGCCGATCGTTTCGGCCAGGAGAACGAATATGGATTCACTGTGACCGGAGAGGATGGAGGCGAAACTCCGGTATCCGTGAAAATACCCTTTTATGACCACGTCATCCATTTCCCCGGGACAGTTCATCAGATGTCCTTGTATAATGACGAGAAAGAAATCCTGTTTTTTTCTGACAAGACACTGATACGTATGGATTTCGTGACAGGGGACATCATCCGGGAGTATGACTTGTCCGAACTGCCTGGCCGCTCTCTTTTCTATACTGAGAACAGACATAATGGCTTGCTGTATCTAAGGTGCGGTTTTAGGGTTTATGTGCTGGATCCTGATACGGGAGATATCCGTATCGCCCTTGTCGTCCCGGAAGATCCGGACGAAGTCTATCAAATCAGGTTGGTTTCTTCTCTGGCATTTACGAAATATGGTTCCGGCGTGGTGGTGTTAAGCTGTGAAGAAACGGACGGCACAAGAATGAAAATCGTCCGGGTTTCTCCCGATGGATCTTTGGCCCTTGAGGATATGGACGAGTATCAAGATGATGAGTCTTATCAAGTTTATTCTCCTTTGCTGTATCAGCCGGATTGGCTGGTTGAAAGTCGGGACGGAACTTTTATCCATTGCGTGACAAGGCTCGGATCGGCGTATTATTTCAAGTTTAACGGAGCGACCTGCCATTTGGAGCTTGGCCACTGCGGTCATGATCAAAAGTGTTTTGTCACGCCCAACAAAAAGACGGACGCCTGGCTGATGCGTGAACTATACAGTCAGTATTTGCTTTATCCTGATGGGACGACCAGTCCGGAGTGGCATCTGGACAGTCGGCATGAGGGTGGTGCTGATTTCTGCTATACTCCCGGATATGAACATCTGGTAGTCACCTTTGAGAGAGAAGAGTTTAGTAATGAGCCCGCCCGCGTGCAAATGATTGATACAGCAAGCGGAGAACTCGTATTCAGCAAGCTTATTTTACAAGACCAACAGGAATTCCAGACAACTTCTGACGGGAAATATGCCATTGCTTACCGGGATGACTATGGCTATGGGAAAGATACCCGGATCTTTGTCTATGATATGCCGACCTTACTCTCCCGTTGCCGCTTCGGCGGAAAGTGAGACGGCACCGTGCCGCTTGGTTTTTCAGGAATAATTGCTATATTCATAGCCTGGAGAATCAACTATAACCACATATTAATCCGTATCCATGAGAAAAATCCTGTTTTTGGCATCACTCTTCCTGATGCTTGCCGGGAGTGCCAACGCCCGGGAATTCCACGTTGCGAAAAGCGGCTCGGACACCAATGACGGTTCCGCCGCCGCGCCTTTCCTCACCATCAACCGCGCCGCCATGGTGCTGCGCGCCGGCGACACCGTCACGGTCCATGCCGGCGTGTACCGCGAGTGGGTCCGGCCCCGCAACTCCGGCGCGGACACCTACAGCCGCATCGTCTACCGCGCCGCTCCGGGCGAAGAAGTCTGGATCAAGGGCTCCGAAGAGGTGAAAGGCTGGACGCGCGAGAAGAAGACCGACGTCTGGAAAGTCGTCCTCCCCAACTCGTTCTTCGGGGACTTCAACCCCTTTGCCGAGCCCCTGCGGGGCGACTGGCTCAACGTGTTCAAGGAGGCCTATTCCCTCGGCGAGGTCTATCTGAACGGCAAGTCGCTGTTCCAGATGGAAACCCTCGACGAGGTGCGCAACCCGGTGGAGCAGCGGGGAACCCGCAAGCCCGAGGCTTCGCTGCTGCAGTGGTACGCCGAGGTCACGGACACAGAGACCTCCATTTGGGCCAATTTCGGCGGCGCCGACCCGAACAAGGAGCTGGTGGAAGTCAACGCCCGCCAGGCCGTGTTCTTCCCGGAACTCCCCGGCGTGAACTTCATCACCGTCAAGGGCTTCCACATGTCGCAGGCGGCCGTGAACTGGGCCCCGCCCACCGCGTTCCAGCCGGGTCTAGTAGGGCCGCACTGGAGCAAGGGATGGATCATCGAGGACAATGTCATCAGCAATTCGAAGTGCAGCGGCATCAGTCTCGGCAAGGACCGCGCCTCCGGCCAGAACCGCTGGACCATCGAGCGGGAGCTCGTCGGCTTCAACCGCGAGCTCGAGTCCATCTTCCAGGCCTATGACCAGGGATGGAGCAAGGAGAACATCGGTTCGCACATCATCCGCAACAACGAGATCTTCGACTGCGAGCAGACGGGCATCTGCGGTCACCTGGGAGCCGTGTTCAGCCTGATCGAGAACAACTACATCCACGACATCAACGCGAAGCGGCAGTATACCGGCGCCGAGGTGGGCTGCATCAAGCTGCACGCCGCCATCGACGTCATCATCCGCAACAACTACCTGGTCAACGGCTACAACGGCCTCTGGCTCGACTGGCAGGCCATCGGCACCCGCGTTTCCAGCAACATCTTCGAGAACAACGACCACACCGACCTGTGGACGGAGGTGACCCACGGCCCCTGCCTGGTGGACAACAACATCTTCCTGTCGCCCAACACCTTCCTCGACTGGGGCCAGGGCGTCTGCTTCACCCACAACATCATTTCGGGCTACATCACCTCGCACCCCGTGTCCGACCGGTACACCCCGTACCACTATCCCCACTCCACGAAGATCGTCGGCGTGATGAGCTTCCCCGGCGGCGACGACCGTTTCTACAACAACATCTTCACCGTGGCGCCCGACTCCGAGCTGGCGACGAAGTATGACGGCCTCAGCATGTACGACAACCGTCCGCCGTTCTACCCCGGCATCTACCGCGACCTGAACACCCGTGTGATCGACAAGCTGCCCCAGTCCTTCATCGATCTCGTGAACAGCGGCACCGCCGCGGCGGGCAGCCGCCAGGCCTCGTATTTCCGGCTGGCGATGCACGTGGGCGGCAACGCCTACTACAACGGCACCAAGCATTACGCCTATGAGGAGGATTACACCACCAGCGGCAGCGATCCCCAGGTGCGCATCGAGAGAAGGGGCGACGAGGTGGTCCTGACAATGATCCTCGACAACGCCGCCACCGGCGTCAAGACGCATCCGGTGAACACTGACATGCTGGGCAAGACCTTCTATTCCAACGGTTACTACGAGAATCCGGACGGCAGCAAGCTGGCGATCGACAAGGACTTCGCCGGCAACGCCCGTTCGCTCGAGCGCCCGTCCGTGGGCCCGTTCGAGAACATCAGGGCCGGCCGGAACGAGTTCGTGATCTGGCGGTTCAAGTAGCGGACCCCGCAAACCGAAAAGGTCCCGGCCTGCCTGGCCGGGACCTTTCCTTTCCCCTGTCCTTCCCTTACAGTTTGAAGAGCATCGGGGCGAACATGTGCAGCGAGCGGCGCCAGGTGAGCCATTCGTGGCCCGTGCCCGGGGACTCGTAATAAACGTGGTTGACACCCAGGCTGTCCAGGGCGCAGTGCAGGTCGTAGATGCCCTGGTACATCCCGGCGGGCTCGTCGGTGCCGATGCTGATGTACAGCAGATGGTACCGGTCGTTGATCGAGGTGGGGTACATCTCGGAATCGCGGCGGTCGCCGGGGCCGCGGCCGGAGCCGCTGAAGCCGCCGATCCAGCCGAAGAGTTCCGGATGGTCCAGGCCGATGGTGTAGGCCTGGAAGCCGCCGAGCGACAGGCCGCAGATGGCGCGGTGGTCGCGGTCCGTGAGCGTCCGGAACCGGGCGTCGATGGTCGGGACGGCCTCTTCCACGGTCACGCGCTCGAAGGCGTCGAAGTTGAACAGGTTCGGCCGGGCCGCGGGGTCGGCGTCGGCCAGCGTGGCCACGGCGTGCTCGCAGACGATGATCATCGGCTCGCACTCGCCCGCGGCGATCAGGTTGTCCATGATGTTGCCCATCATGCCCTGGGTGGCCCAGCCGGTCTCGTCCTCACCGGCGCCGTGCATCAGGTAGAGAACCGGGAAACGCCGGTCAGGTTCGGACGCGTACTGGGGCGGAAGATAGATGTAGTAGGGACGGTCCGCGCCGGTCAGCTCGGAATGATATTTCTCGATGCGGACCTCGCCGTGCGGGACGTTCTTCTCCAGGTAATAGTCCACGCCGGCCTCGGGGATCTCGATGCCGCTGGACCAGAAGCCCGAGCCGAAGAACAGGCGGCTGTTGGGGTCGGACAGGCGCTTGCCGTCCACGGTGAGGGTGTAGTAGTGGAATCCGGGCACCAGGGGTTCCGTGGTGGCCTCCCAGATGCCGTCTTCGCCCTTCACCATGTCATAGGACTTGCCGCCTACGTTCACTGCGACGGCCTGGGCCTCGGGAAAGTCGTTGCGGAAGACGGTGCTGAGGTCGGGATTGATCTTGGGATACTCCTGCCCCTCGACGTTCGTGGTGGCGGGAGTGGGTTCGGTGAGTACGCCCACCTGCGGCTGGTTCCCCTTGCAGGAAACGAGCGCTGCGGCTGCGATGAGCAGCCCTGCTGCAAATTGGAGTTTCATGCTTCGATTCGGTTTTAGGATGGGCAAAAATAGTCAATATCCGGGAAGAATCATACGGATTCAACTGAAAACACTTATCTTTAACGGGATGGGAAGGGTTTTCTCCCTGAGCCATTCGGCCACCTCGCGGGGGAGCCGGGGCGACAGGGTCCGGAAGACCCTTTCGTTGTAGTCGTTGAGCCACTCGGTCTCGCTGCGGTCCAGCAGCGAGAGTTCCAGCGCACCCGTATCGAAATGGCAGAGGGTAAGCGGCTCGAAGGCGAGCCAGCGGCCGAAGTCGTTCTGCCCGGCCTCGACGACCAGCAGCAGGTTCTCGTGGCGCACGCCGTGCCTTCCCTCGCGATAGATGCCCGGTTCGTCGGAGAGGATCATGCCCGGCTGCAGGGGCACGGGGTTGAGGTTCTGCCGCATGTCCTGCGGCCCTTCGTGCACGCCCAGGAACCAGCCCACGCCGTGGCCGGTGCCGTGGCCGAAGTTGCGTTTGCTGCGCCAGAGGGGCTCGCGGGCCAGGGCGTCCAGGCGGCAGCCGGGCGTCCCTTCCGGGAACACGGCCATCTCCAGGTCGATGTGTCCCTTGAGCACGAGGGTGTAGTCCTCGCGTTCCAGCGCGCTGCAGCGCCCCAGGGGCACCGTGCGGGTGATGTCGGTGGTTCCGCAGTCGAACTGCCCGCCGGAGTCGCACAGGTAGAGTCCGCCGTCGCGGATGGCCGGGGCATAGGTATGCGGGGTGACGTAGTGGGGCAGGGCGGCGCCGGGGCCGAAGGCGGAGATGGTCTCGAAGCTGTCGCCGCGGTAGCCGGGCAGGTCCGCGCGCAGCTGTCCCAGCTTGACGGCGGCGTCCCACTCGCTGATCTCGCGTCCGGCGTCCACCGAGCGTTCCAGCCAGTACAGGAAACGCTCCATCGCCAGGCCGTCCCGCAGGTGCGCCTCGCGCATTCCGGCAATCTCCCTGACGTTCTTGACCGCCTTGCGCGCACCGACCGGGCTGGTGCCCTCCTCGAGGGCGACGCCCGCGCCGACCAGCGCGCTGTAGAGCTGGTAGTTGAGGGTGGCTGCGTCCACGAACAGGCGTCCGCTGAACTCGGAGGCCAGGTAGTCGATGTCCCCGTAGGGGAGCATCCGCACGCCGTCGGACTCCAGGATGCTGAAGGTCGCCCCGGTCTCGGGATCCTCGACCTCCTGCTTGAGCACGTACCAGCAGATATCTTGCTGCGTAATCAGCAGGTAACTGATTACCAGGGGATTGTATTCGATGTCGGAGGCGCGGACGTTGAGTGTCCAGGCGATTTCGTCCAGGGCGGTGAGCAGGATTCCCTCGCAGTCCGTCTTCCGGAGGAACTCCCGGATCCAGGCGATCTTTTCGCGGCGGCTCTCGCCCGGGTCCACCGTGAAGACGGGGGTCTGCGGCACGGCGGGACGGTCCGTCCAGAAGCGCCCCAGCAGGTCCGGCACGCTGATGACGGTGCCGGGCAGCGACTGCGCGAAATCGGCGCCTACGCACAGCCCGTCCACGGCGATGATGGCGTCCGGGCCGAACTGCCGCTCCAGCCATTCGGGAATCAGCACCTGATCGGGCACGCGCGTCTTGTGCAGGACGATGCCGGTGCCTTCGAGCTGCTGCACGGCCTGGATGAAGTAACGCGTGTCGGTCCACAGGCCGGCGTGGTCCAGGGTCACGACGATGTCGCCGGCCTCGCCGGTGAAGCCGGACAGCCATTCCACCTGTTTCCATCGTTCGGCGGGGTATTCGCTGCAGTGGGGGTCGGAGCCGGTGACGACCACGGCGTCCCAGCCCTTGGCGCGCATCAGGGTGCGCAGCAATTCGATTCTTTCGGCCATATTTCCGTCATTCCGGGCCTGACCCGGAATCTTTCTTTACAAAGATATTATTATTTTTGCATAGTATGAAGATCGGTAGCCTGGACCTGGGCGAACGGCCGCTGCTGCTCGCGCCGATGGAGGACGTCACGGACGTATCGTTCCGCGTGCTCTGCCGCGAGCAGGGCGCGGACTTGGTCTATACGGAATTCGTCAACTCCGACGGGCTGGTGCGCGACGTGCCCAAGACCATCGCCAAGATGCGCACCCTGGAGGAGGAGGCCCCCGTGGGCGTCCAGATCTACGGGCAGCATCCGGAGGCGATGGTGGATGCGGCGCGCATGGCCGAACGGGCGGCGGAACTCGCCGGCGGCCACGGCGCGGACCTGATCGACATCAACTTCGGCTGCCCGGTGAACAAGATCGCCGGCCGGGGCGCCGGCTCCGGGATGATGCGTGAGCCGGACAAGATGGTGGCGATCACGAAGGCCGTCGTGGAGGCGGTGGACAAGCCCGTCACGGTGAAGACGCGCCTGGGCTGGGACGAGAACAGCAAGATCATCGTCGAGCTGGCGGAACGCCTGCAGGATGTGGGCATCCGGGCGATCACGATCCACGGCCGGACGCGCTGCCAGCTCTACAAGGGCAGCGCGGACTGGACGCTGATCGGTGCCGTGAAGGCGAACCCGCGGATGCACATCCCCGTGATCGGCAACGGCGACATCACCGACGGCCCTTCCGCCCGCGAGGCTTTCGAACGCTGGGGCGTGGACGGGGTGATGGTCGGCCGGGCCACCTTCGGGCATCCCTGGATCTTCCGGGAGATCAAGTACTTCCTGGAGCACGGCGAGCCGATGCCGCCGCTGTCCGTGGCGGAGAAGGTCGCGCTGGCGCGCCGGCACCTCGCCCTGTCCCTGCAGTACAAGGGCGAGCCGCGCGGCATCTATGAGATGCGCCGCCACCTGTCCTGCTATTTCAAGGGCCTGCCCGACTTCCGGGACACCCGCATGCGCATGGTTACGACCCTGGACGTAACCGAACTGTACGACATCCTCGATTCCATAGAAAAGCGATATGATTGACAAGTACCTCCTCTTTCCGTATTACCTGACCCTGAAGCTGCGCAACCGCCGCTACAGCCGTCCGGGGCACAAGTTCCAATATGCCGAGAAGCCGACCCTGAACATCGGCAACGTCACCGTGGGCGGCACCGGCAAGACCCCGCACGTCGAGCTGGTCCTGCGCCTGCTGCGGGAGAACCCCGAATGGAGCGGAAAGAACCTGGCGGTGCTGTCCCGCGGTTACATGCGCGACAGTACCGGCTTCCAGCAGGTGGTCGCCACCGGCAGCGCGTCGGTGTTCGGCGACGAGCCGCTGCAGATCAAGAAGAAGTTCCCGGACGTGACGGTGGCGGTGGACAAGGACCGCGTGGAGGGCTGCGACCTGCTCGCCCATCCCGAGAAGCTGAAGAACCGCAAGGTAGCGAAGAAATGCTGGAACCGGGAGTTCCCGGCCGCGGACTACATCGTGCTGGACGACGCCTTCCAGTACCGCAAGCTGAAGACGAACAAGAACGTGGTGCTGGTGGACTGGAACCGGCCCGTCCAGAAGGACCTGCTCCTGCCGCTGGGCCGCCTGCGCGACCTGCCGGAACGGATCTTCGACGCCGACGTGCTCATCGTCACCAAGTCCCCCGCCGAGGTGGAAGAGGCCGAACGGGCGGCATTCGTGGCGGAACTGGGCTTTACGGAATACCTGCCGTCCGAATGCGAGGCCACCAATCCGCAGGGCCGCCGCCAGCTGATTTTCTTTACGACCATCCGCTACGGGCAGGTCACGGGCGTGTATTCCACCGCGGAGCCGCGCTATACCTATGCCAAGAAGGCCATCCTGATGACCGGGATCGCCTCCGACGGCCCCCTGCGGAATTATCTGAGCGACACCTACAAGATCATCCGCCGTTTCGGATTCCCGGACCACCACCGCTTCGCGTGGAAGGATATCAGCCGGATCCAGGCGGCCGTGGACCAGACGCCCACTGCCGCCGTGTTCACCACCGAGAAGGACGCCCAGCGCCTGCTGGACTTCACGGGGATGCCCGAGAGCCTGATGCAGCGGCTCTTCTACATCCCCATCACCGCGGAATTCCTCTCCGACGGCGAGCGGGAGCGCTTCGCGGAGTTCGTCGGGAACATGTAGCGTTTTTAGGACAAAATACTTATATTTGTTCTTAACCACAAAGATACTATGTTGACTTTTCGCAAAATAATGACAGTGCTGGCCGCGGGCGCCCTGATCCTTTCGGGAGCCTGCCGCAAGCAGCCGGAGGCTCCGAAGCAGATCGTAATCCCCGCTTCGAGCCGGGCAGTAAGTTTCGACCATACGGGGCCCCAGAGCCAGAACATCGCTTTTACGGCGCCCGATTCCTGGGTGGCGTCCGTCACTTATTCCGGCGGATCGGGCTGGGTAACCCTCTCTCCCTCTTCCGGTTCGTCCGGGGACGTGACGATGAAGGTGACGGTCCAGGCGAACGATACCGCCGAGGAACGTTCCGCCACGGTAACGATCAAGAGTGCCGGGGCAACGGCGTCGTTCACGATCCGGCAGTCCGGCAAGCCCATCCCCGTGGAGTCCGTAAAACTGGATCAGGAAAAGTTGGAACTGACGGAAGGGGATACCGCCACCCTGACGGCGACGGTCAGTCCGGACAATGCCGCGGACAAGACGGTTACCTGGAGCAGCAGCGATGCCGAGGTGGCCTCGGTTTCTGCCGGCAAGGTCACGGCCCTGAAGCCCGGAACCGCCACCATCACGGCGAAAGCCGGTGACAAGACGGCTGCTTGCGCAGTCACGGTGGTTGCCAAGGTGGTTCCGGTGGAGTCGGTCAGCCTGGACCGGGAAACGCTGAACCTGACGGAAGGCGAGACGGCGACCTTGAAGGCGACGGTTACACCGGACGATGCGACGGACAAGACGGTCAAGTGGAGCAGCAGCGACAAGAGCATCGCCACGGTCAGTTCGAGCGGCAAGGTGACGGCGGTAAAAGCCGGTACGGCCACGATTACGGCCAAGGCTGGCGACAAGACTGCCACTTGTACGGTAACGGTTGCCGCGAAGGTGATTGCCGTTACGAAGGTGGCGCTTGACAAGACCACGTTGTCGCTGACCGAAGGAGACACGGCGACTTTGACGGCGACGGTGAGTCCGACAAACGCGACGAACAAGACGGTGACGTGGACTTCCAGCGACAAGAGTATCGCCACTGTGGATTCCAATGGTAAGGTGACGGCGGTGAAGGCCGGTACGGCAACAATTACTGCCAAGGCGGGTGACAAGACTGCCACCTGCACCGTGACGGTAGCCGCGAAGGTGATTGCCGTGACCAAGGTCGCTCTAGATAAGACCACGTTGAGCCTGACGGAGGGTGGAACAGCCACCTTGACGGCCACGGTGAGCCCTACGAATGCGACGAACAAGACGGTGACGTGGACTTCCAGTGACAAGAGCATCGCGACGGTCGAGAACGGCAAGGTAACGGCGGTGAAAGCCGGCACAGCCACGATTACGGCGAAGGCCGGTGATAAGACCGCGACTTGTACGGTAACTGTTCGCTCGACAAGACCACATTGAGCCTGACGGAAGGCGGAACGGCTACGCTGACTGCTACGGTGAGCCCGTCGAATGCGACGAACAAGACGGTGACGTGGACTTCCAGCGACAAGAGCATCGCGACGGTCGAGAACGGCAAGGTAACGGCGGTGAAAGCCGGTACGGCAACGATCACGGTGAAGGCGGGTAACAAGACCGCCACCTGTACGGTAACGGTAGCCGCGAAGGTGATCGCCGTGACCAAGGTCGCCCTTGACAAGACCACCCTCTCTTTGACGGAAGGTGGAACGGCTACGCTGACGGCGACGGTAAGCCCTACGAATGCGACGAACAAGACGGTGACCTGGAACTCCAGCGACAAGAGCATTGCGACGGTCGAGAACGGCAAGGTAACGGCGGTGAAAGCCGGCACAGCCACGATTGTGGCGCTCGACAAGACCACATTGAGCCTGACGGAAGGCGGAACGGCTACGCTGACGGCGACGGTGAGTCCGACAAACGCGACGAACAAGACCGTGACTTGGAGCAGCAGCGACAAGTCTATAGCGACTGTGGATTCGAACGGTAAGGTGACGGCAGTAAAAGCCGGGACTGCAACAATCACGGCGAAGGCGGGCGACAAGACGGCCACCTGTACGGTGACGGTTGCGGCGAAGGTAATTGCCGTCACGAAGGTAGCCCTGGACAAGACCACGTTAAGCTTGACGGAGGGCGGAACGGCGACGCTGACGGCGACGGTGAGCCCGACAAACGCTACGAAAAAGACGGTGACCTGGAGCAGCAGTGACAAATCTGTTGCTACAGTGGACTCCAACGGCAAGGTGACGGCAGTA
>CACWOH010000028.1 GCA_902762435.1 uncultured Bacteroidia bacterium
CGCCGACGTGGGACTCGTAGTGATGTTCTTCAGCACGGAACAGGATGAAAGCAGGGCGATGGCCGCCACCGCTGCAATGAGACGCTTGAGGATCTTCATGACGAAAAAAAGTTTAATGGTTATCGTTTCCGGTGCTAATTTACAAAAAAAAGCAAAATTATCCTTTCGTCCCGGCAAAAAGATGTTATAACTATAATCAATTTATGTTATAATCATTATCTTTGCAAAAACGATGAAATGAAGACGAAGACACAGATTCTGAAAATCGGCAACAGCAAGGGAATCATCCTCCCCGCCGGAATCCTGAAGGAGTTGTCCCTCTCCGAGCGGGACAGCCTGGATATCCGCACGGAGGACGGCAAGGTCATCCTGTCAAAAACGCCCGAGGAGGAGTGCTTTACCGGACCGTTTACCGGACCGTTCGCCGAGCTCAGCGGCGACCCGGAACTCTGGGGCGGAACGATGTCCGCCGTAGAATATGAAGACGAACTGCGCCGTGGGCGCCACAACGTAAAGGAGATGGAGACATGGTGAGACAATACCTGCTGGATACCAACGCCGTCATCGACATGTTCAAAGGGAACCAACGCGTCCAGGAGCGCATCTTCCGGGCCGAATTCCACAACTGCTGCATCTCCGAGATTACCCTGGCGGAACTGTATGTCGGCGCCTTCAAAGGCGGCCGGCCCAAGCAGTTGCAGGAAATCGGCTTCGTCTGCAAACGGTTCCGCATTCTCCCCATTACCTCGGCCTTGGAGCGTTATGCACGCCTCCGGGTGCAGCTGGAACGGAAAGGAGAGCCGATCGACGATTTCGACCTGCTGATCGCCGCTACGGCACTGACGGAAGACCTGACGCTCGTCACCCACAACCTGAAACACTTCGAGCGCATCGAGAAACTCCGCACCGAAGACTGGGACCGGATGTCCTAGGAAACCCGCCGGCTACCCTTCGTAGAAGAAGGCGTCGGGGATGGGATGGCAGTTGTACTGCGAGGCCATCGACTCGCCGTAGGCGCCGGCGGAGCGGATGGCCACCAGGTCGCCGCGACGGCACTTGTCCATGGAGAACTCCTTGACGAACACGTCGGAACTCTCGCACACGGGGCCCACCACGTCATAAATTTCCTCCGGCTCGTCCGAAGTGAGGTTCTCCACACGGTGATAGGCCTTGTACATCGCCGGGCGCACCAGTTCGGTCATGCTGCCGTCGATGATGGCGAACTGCTTGTGGGTGCCCTGCTTGACGTAGAGCACGCGGCAGATGAGCGAACCGCAGGGCGCGACAAGGCTGCGCCCCGGCTCGAAGTGGACGAGCGTACCCTGGGGCAGCTTCAGATGCCGGCGGAACACCTCGAACCATCCGGCGAAATCCGCCACCGGCAGGTGGTTGGGGTGCTGGTAGTTGATGCCCAGGCCGCCGCCCACGTTGATGTCGCCCACCGGACGGCCGCCCCGCTGCAGGCGCCGGACCAGTTCGTTGACCCGGTTGCATAGCGCCGAAAAATCCCCCATGTCCAGGATCTGCGAACCGATGTGGAAATGCAGCCCGCAGTACTTCACGTGACGCAGGGCCAGGGCCAGGTCCATCACACCGTCCATCTGCTCGTAGTTGATGCCGAACTTGTTCTCCGCCAGGCCCGTAGTAATGCCCGCGTGGGTGTGCGCCCCGATATCCGGGTTGATGCGCAGGCTCACGGGCGCCACGGTCCCCATCTCGCCCGCCAGGGCGTCGATCACCTCCAGTTCCGCGGCAGACTCCACGTTGAAGCGGGAGATGCCCGCCTGCAGGCCGAGCCGGATCTCGTCGTCACTCTTCCCAACGCCGGCAAACACGATGCTCTCCGGCGGGAAGCCGGCATCCAGCGCGGCGCGGACTTCCCCGCCGCTCACGCAGTCGGCTCCGAATCCGCGCGCGGCAATCTCCGCCAGGATGCGCGGATTGTAGTTCGCCTTGACGGCATAGTGCACCCGGAAGTCCGGATTGCGGTCCAGCTGCGCCTGCACCGCATCGAGGGTGCGGCGCAGCAGGGGTAAGTCGTAGAAGTAGAACGGGGTGCGCAGGCCGGCGAACTGCTCTACCGGGAAATCTCCTTTCAGCATTACGCGAAGAGGCATTTGCTCAAGGAGCGCAGGGCACGCGCCTTGTCCTCCCCCCGCACCAGGAAGGAGATGTTGTAGTTGCTTCCGCCGTAGGAGATCATCCGCACGGGGATGTCTTTCATCGCATCGAGGGCACGGGACTCGAAGCCCACGTTCTCCCAGTCCATGTCGCCCACCACGCAGATGATGCACATGTCCAGGTCCACACCCACGGTGCCGTATTTCTTGAGGTCGTGCACGATCTCGCCAAGATGGCGCGTGTTGTCGATGGACATCGAGACGCCCACCTCCGAGGTGCAGATCATGTCGATGGAGGTCTGCCAGCTCTCGAAGATCTCGAACACCTTGCGCAGGAAACCGTGCGCGAGGAGCATCCGGGAAGACTTGATGCGGATGGCGGTGATGTTGTCCTTGGCGGCGATGGCCTTGATGGTGCCGCTCTCGGGCACATTGTCGATGAGCGTGCCCGGGGCCTCCGGGTCCATCGTGTTGAGCAGCAGCACCGGGATGCCGGCGAACTTGGCCGGCTGGATGCAGGTCGGGTGCAGGATCTTCGCGCCGAAGTAACCCAGCTCGGCGGCTTCCTCGAAGTGGAGGTGCCGCACGGCGGCCGTGTGGTCCACGATGCGCGGATCGTTGTTGTGCATACCGTCGATGTCGGTCCAGATCTGGATCTCCTCCGCCCCCACGGCGGCGCCGATGAGCGAAGCCGTGTAGTCGGAACCGCCGCGCTGCAGGTTGTCGATCTCGTCGTGCGTATTGCGGCAGATGAAGCCCTGCGTCAGGAAGAGCGGGGCCTTGGGGTATTTGGCAAGCAGGGCACCGAGCTTCTCGCGGATGTAGTCCGCATCGGGCTCGCCCTGCATGTCGATCTTCATGAAATCCAGGGCCGGCAGCATCTGCACGGCCACGCCCTGCTCGTGCAGGTACAGCTCCATCAGTTTGGTGGACAGCAGTTCGCCCTGGCCGATGATGATCTTGGCCTCCACCTGCGTGAAGAGCTTCTTGGCGAAGGTGCGCAGGTAGTCGAACACGCCGTCGGTGTACTGCTGGGCCTGTTCGCGGACCTCGGCGGTACCGAAGAGCTCGGCGATGGTCGCACGGTATTTCGCGGCCAGGCGGTCGATCGTTTCGGACGCCCCGTCGGGGTTACGGTTGAAAAGGTACTCGGTGATCTCCACGAGGGAGTTGGTCGTTCCCGACATCGCCGAAAGGACCACGATGTTCCGGCCGCCGCGGGACACCAGTTCCGCGACTTTCTTAATCCGCTGGGCGGAGCCAACCGAGGTTCCGCCGAATTTCATCACTTTCATAGGACTATACTAAACTGTCTAAACTAACGCTTCATATATTTTTCCAGGAAGGGCAGCAGGATGTCCGTCAGCTGTTCCGTCTCGATCAGGAAGCCGTCGTGGCCGAAGCGGGAGCTCAGTTCACGGTACTGCGCGGACTTGAGCGCGGCGACGGTGGCCATGCCGTGGCTGGGCGGGAAGAGCACGTCGCTGTCGATGCTGATCATCATGCAATTCGCCTGGATGCGGGCCAGGGCCGCCTCCACCCCGCCCCGGCCGCGCCCGACGTTCTGGCTGTCCAGCGCCAGGGTGAGGTACCAGTAACTGTAGGCGTCGAAGCGGTCCACCAGTTTCTTGCCCTGGTAGCGCTGGTAGGAGCCCGCCCGGTCGGCAAAGAGGGTGTCTTCCTCCTTTTCCCGCTGGGTGAGATTGTACCCTTCGTAGGTACGGTAGGAGATCAGGGCGATGGACCGGGCGCAGGCGAGGCCTTTGCGGCCGCCCGTGAGGTCTTTCGCCTCGCGGAAGGTCGGATCCGCCTCCAGGGCCATCCGCTGCGACTCGTTGAAAGCGGTCATATACGGCAGCACGCGCGTCGCCGTGGCCAGGAAGACCACGTCGCGGACCACTTCGGGTTCCATGATGACCCATTCCAAGGCCTGGAAACCGCCGATGGAAGGGCCCAGCATCAGGTCGATGCGCTCGATGCCCAGGTGCTTGCGCACCAGGATCTCCGCGGCCACGATGTCACGCACCGTAGTGCGCGGAAAGTCGAACATATAGGGCTTTCCCGTGGCGGGGTTTACCGAAGCGGGGCCCGTCGCCCCGTAGGGCGAGCAGAGCATCGCCGCGCACACGATGAAATAGCGGTCGGGGTCGAACAGCTTGCCCTTCCCCACCAGCTGCGGCCACCAGTCTTCGGGATTGGAATTGCCGGTCAGGGCGTGGCAGATCCACACCACCGTCTCGCCGGGTCGGTAGGCCCGGTCGGAGGTGTGATATACCATCTCCAGGCGCTCCAGGCGGCCGCCTTCCTCGAACTCGAACGGTTCCTCTATGACCAACGTGTGCCGTTTCATTGCATCAGTTTCTCGGGTGATCGCGCTCGAACTCGGCCATCCGCTCCTCCAGCACCGGGTAGAGTTCCTCGCGCATCCGGCTGGTGCAGCCGCGCACGCCCTCCCGGTGGCTGCCGGTCGTGGACAGGCTGATGCTGCTGACGCCGTAATGCATCAGTTCCACCACCAGTTCGTCGCCGGTCAGCCCCTCGTAGCCGAGGGTGAAGAAGAAGCCGTCCCCCACCTCACGCGTCACGTCGCGGTCATAAACCACGTCGAAGCCGTGCCGGCGGAAGATCTCCTTCATCCGGAACGCGCGCCGTTCGTATTCACGGGTGTCCTCCACGAAGTCGATCTTCCCCTCGCAGGAGAGGCGCAGCATCTCGGCATAGCCGTACTGCGTGCTGGCGGTGCAGCCGCTCGTGATCATGTACAGGATGGACGCCGTAAGCGTGACGCCGAACACGCCGGCGTCGTGGTAGCGCTCCGCCAGGGCGGGATACTGCCTGTCGAAGAGGCGGTCGCCGATGCAGCAGAGGGCGATGCGCTGTCCGGCATAGCTGAAGATCTTGGAGGCGGACAGCATCAGGATGTAATTGTCGGTATAGCGGGCGACGGTGGGAACGAACGGCGGCCGGTACGGATGGCCCAGCTCGCGGCGGTAGTCCATGCAGAAGTACGCCAGGTCCTCCATCACCACCGCATCGTAGCGCGTGGCAAGCTCTCCGATCACCTGCAGTTCCTCCTCTTCCAGGCAGATCCACGCGGGATTGTTGGGGTTGGAGTACACGATGGCGGCGACGTCGCCCGCGGCGAGTTCCTCTTCCAGCCGGGTGCGGAGCCGTTCGGAACCGCGCCAGGCATAGATGTCGAACTCGCGCCAGGCGATGCCCAGCACGCGCAGCTGCGACTTCTGGATCGGGAAACCCGGGTCGATGAAGAGCACCTTGTCCTTGCCGGGAATGCGCTGCGTGCAGGCGATGAAACTGCCGAAAGAAGCCGCCACGGAGCCCGTCGTAGGCACGCAGCCCCGCGGACTCACCGTCACGTCGATGAAGGCGCGGATGAACTCGGAAGCCGCCTGCTTGAGCTCGGGCACGCCGGCGGCCGCCGGGTACTGCGACCCGACGCCCTCGTCCAGCGCCCGCTTCTCGGCCTCGACGCCGAAACGGTTCACGGGCAGGCCCGGCGAACCCTGGTCCATCCGGATGAAGGGGATCCCCGTCTTCCGCTCCAGGTACTGGGCGGCCAGCAGGATCTCGCCGATCGTGGCGGTGGACAGGTCTGCGATGCTGTTTACGCGGCAGGCCTCGGCAACCAGTTCGTTACTGAAAACCTTCATGCTCAGATCTGATAGCACCAGCCGTGCACGTCTTCCAGTTCGCCGAACTGGATGCCGGTGATGCGCTTGTAGAGTTTCGTGCAGAACGGGCCGACTTCTCCGTCGGCTTCGTAACGGAAGCTGCGGGACACTTCGGGCGCGGCGAGCACCGGCTTCATGTCGATGTGCGACATCGGGGTGATCACCACCGCAGTGCCGCAGCCGCCGGCTTCCTCGAATTCAGCCAGTTCGTCCAGCGGCACGGGCCGCTTCTCCACCTTCATCCCGAAGTCCGCGGCACATTCCTGCAGCGTAAGGTTCGTGATGGAGGGAAGGACGCTGTCCGACAGCGGGGTAACATAAGTGTTCTCCTTGATACCGAAGAAGTTGGAGGAGCCGAACTCGTCCACGAACTGGCGGGTGGCGGAGTTCAGGTAGAGCAGTTCGGCATAGCCCTGGGAGTGCGCAATCTGGTAAGGCACGAAGGTGCCGGCGTAGTTGGCGCTGAGCTTGTAGCTGCCGGTGCCCTTCGGCGCGGCGCGGTCGAAGTCGCCGGGAATGACGGCGGCGGCGGAGCGCAGGTGGGCGCCGTAATACGAGCCGGCCGGGGCGCACATCACGGCGAGGATCACCTCCGGATACGGAACGAGCTGCATCTGCGGATGCGGTGCGAAGAGCAGCGGACGCAGGTACAGCGAGGCCTGGTGCCCATAGGGCGGCAGGAACTCGAGGTTGTTCTTCACGCAGAGTTCGCACATCTTGATGAACATCTCCGTGGGAGGCTCCGGCAGGCCCAGGAAACGGGCCGAACGCTGCATGCGGGCGGCGTTCTTGTCCGGACGGAACATCACGATGCCGCCGTCTTTCTGGCGGAAGGCCTTCAGCCCCTCGAAGCAGGAGATCGCATAGTGCAGACCCTGCGTGAATGGGTCGATGGTGAACGAGAAGGTCTCGGTCGTTTCGATGTCCGACCAGGCTCCGTCCCGGTAATGCGCCAGGACCACGGTGCGGGTACGGTAGGCGTCAAAGCCCAGGGAATCCCAATCTATCTGTGCCATATCAGTTTGGTTTTACGATTATCCGGATTAAATGTGTGCGGCCACCCAGTCGCCGACCTCGGCGGTGGTGAAAGCCTTTCCGCCGTTGGCGAGATCATCGGTAACAACATTGTTTTCCAGGCTCTCCGCCACGGCTTTGCGGATGGCCTTGCCTTCTTCCATCAGGCCGAAGGCATATTCGAACATCATCGCGGCGGAAAGGATGGCCGCCAGCGGATTGGCGATGTTCTTGCCGGCCGCCTGCGGCCAGGATCCGTGGATGGGCTCGTACACGCCGGTGCTGTCGCCGATCGAGGCGGACGCCAGCAGGCCCATCGAGCCGGAGACCACGCTGGCCTCGTCAGTCAGGATGTCGCCGAAGGTGTTTTCCGTCACCACCACATCGAAGAACTTCGGGCCGGTGATGAGCTTCATCGCGGCGTTGTCCACGAACATGTAGTCCGTGTTCACTTCCGGGTACTTCGGAGCCATTTCCTGGGCGATCTGGCGCCACAGGCGGGAAGACTCCAGCACGTTCGCCTTGTCCACCACGGTAAGGTGTTTGCGGCGCCGCATCGCGAACTCGAAGCCCTGGCGCAGGATGCGCTCGATCTCGTAGCGGTGGTAGATGTTGGTGTCGTAGGCGGTATCACCGCCGTCCAGGCGTCCCTTCTCCCCGAAATACATGCCGCCGGTGAGCTCGCGGATCACGAGGAAGTCCGCACCGTCCACCAGTTCCTCCTTCAGCGGGGACTGGTGCACCAGGGACTTGAAGGTCTCGACCGGGCGGAGGTTGGAATACAGGCCCAGCTGCTTGCGCATCGCGAGCAGGCCCTGCTCCGGACGCACCTTGGCGGTGGGGTCGTTGTCGTATTTGGGATCGCCCACGGCGCCGAACAGGACCGCGTCGGCGTCCTTGCAGGTCTTGTAGGTGACCTCCGGGAAGGCGTCGCCGTAGCGGTCGATGGCGCACGCACCCGCGTACGCGAAATGCCAGGACACCTCGTGTCCGAACTTGCGGCAGACGGCTTCCACGCTCTTGACCGCCTGGCAGATCACTTCGGGGCCGATGCCGTCCCCGGGCAAAAGGGCAATGTCGAATTTCATTTCAATTGATTTAAATCCATGTTCTCGATGATGTTGAGCATCTTGACCGTGGCCTTGATGGCGGCTTCCGTCTGGTCGGAGTCGATGCCGCGGGTCTTGAACTCGTGGCCGCCGTCCTTCCAGGAGATGGCCGCCGACACGAGCGCGTCGGTCTTGCCGCCCGGCGGGATGGTGACCTGGTAGTCCGTGAGCACGGGATGCTTCTTGCCGAGCTTGTCGTAGATGATCCAGAGGGCCTTCATGAAGGCGTCGTACTGGCCGTCTCCGGGCGCTGCGGCTTCGTATTCCTGTCCGTGGATGCTGACCTTGACGATGGCCACCGGGCGCATGCCGCGGGCCAGCTGGAGGGAGTAATTGACGATGTGGATGTTGTCCTGGGTGGCGCTGTGGGCCGTCTTCAGGACGTCCGCGATGATGAACGGGAGATCCTCCGCGGCGAGGGCCTCCTTCTTGTCGCCCAGTTCCACGACGCGCTGGGTGACCAGTTTCACCTGTTCGGGCGTGAGGCGGATGCCCAGCTTGTCGAGGTTCTTGACGATGTTGGCCTTGCCGCTCATCTTGCCCAGGGCATAGCTGCGGGTGCGGCCGAAACGCTGCGGGAGCAGGCGGTTGGCGTACAGGTCCGCCTTGTTGTCGCCGTCGGCGTGCACGCCGCTGCTCTGTGTGAAGACGTTCTCCCCCACCAGCGGCTCGTTGTCCGGAATGCGGATGCCGGAGATGCTCTCCACGTACTTGCAGACGTGGTAGAGGCGGCTCTCGTCCGCCTGCAGGCTGCAGCCCAGCTGGTCACGGAGCGAGGCCACCACCCCGGCCACCGGGGCGTTGCCGCTGCGCTCGCCCAGCCCGTTCACGGTCGTGTGCACGCCGCTTACGCCGGCGCGCACGGCCGCCAGGGTATTCGCCACGGCGAGTCCGTAGTCGTTGTGGGCGTGGAAGTCGAAACGCATCTGCGGGAAGCGCTCGCGCATCCGGCCGATGTATTCCTCCACCTTCCAGGGGTTCAGCACGCCCAGGGTGTCGGGCAGCATCACGCGCCGCACCGGCTCGAAACGCAGGCGTTCCAGCAGGGAGAATACGTAATCCGGCGAGTCCGCCATCCCGTTCGACCAGTCCTCCAGGTAGAGGTTGACCGACATTCCGCGCACCCCGGCGTGGCCGATGACGCGGATGATGTCGTCGGCGTGCTGCTCCGGCGTCTTCTTCAACTGCTTTTCCAGGTGGCGCAGGGACCCTTTCGCGAGGATGTTGACCACCTTGCCGCCGGCATCCGCGATCCAGTCCACGGACAGGCCGTCGTCCACGAAGCCCAGGGCTTCCACGCGGTCCAGGCAGCCAGCCCCTTCGGCCCAGGCGCAGATGCGGCGGAAAGCCGCGTCCTCGCCTTTCGACACGCGGGCGGAAGCCACTTCCACGCGGTCCACCTGCAACTCCTCCAGGAGGAGCTGCGCGATCGCCAGTTTCTCGTCCGCGTTGAACGAAACGCCGGCGGTCTGCTCGCCGTCGCGAAGCGTCGTATCCAGTATTTCTATCCTAGGCCCTTGCACGTTCAAAAGCTTCTATTTTGTCTTTCTGCTCCAGGAGATAGTCGATATCGTCCAGGGCGTGGGTCAGACAGTATTTCTTGTAGGCGTTGAGCTCGAAGCGCTCGCTGCGGCCGGTGGCGAGGTTGGTCACCGTCTGCGCCGGGACGTCCACCCGCACGCGGGCGGCGGGATCCGCGGCGATGGAGGCGAACAGTTCCGACAGGAACTCCTCGCTGACCACGACCGGCAGCACGAAGTTGTTGAGCTCGTTGTTCTTGTGGATGTCCGCGAAGAAGCTGGAGATGACCACGCGGAAGCCCGCCCCGGCGATCGCCCAGGCGGCGTGCTCGCGGCTCGAGCCCGAACCGAAGTTCTTGCCGGCCACCAGGATGCAGCCGCCGTAACGCGGGTCGTTCAGCACGAAGTCCGCCTTCGGCGTGCCGTCGGGGGCATAGCGCCAGTCACGGAACAGGTTGTCGCCGAAGAACTTCTCGTCACGCGTGGTGGCCTTGAGGAAACGGGCCGGGATGATCTGGTCCGTATCTACGTTCTCCAGCGGAAGGGGCACGCAGGTGCTCTCGATGATGTCGAATTTCTGTTTCATAGCAGTGTCCTCGGATCGGTTACCACTCCGGTCACGGCCGCGGCGGCCGCGGTCAGCGGGCTGGCAAGCAGCGTGCGCGACCCCGGGCCCTGGCGGCCCTCGAAATTCCGGTTGCTCGTACTGACGGCATATTTCCCGGCGGGAATCTTGTCGTCGTTCATCGCCAGGCACGCGGAGCAGCCCGGCTGGCGGACCTCGAAGCCCGCCGCTTCCAGGATCTTATCCAGGCCTTCCGCCTCCACCTGGCGCTTCACGGCCCAGGAGCCGGGCACCAGCCAGGCGGTCACCCCGGGGGCTTTCCGGCGGCCTTTCACCAGCGAGGCGAAGGCGCGGAAGTCCTCGATGCGGCCGTTGGTGCAGGCGCCCAGGAAGACGTAATCCACCGGGTGTCCGAGCAATTTCTGCCCGGCCTGGAATCCCATATAGTTCAATGCTTTGGGAGCGGCATCTGAAGGAATGCTTCCGTCCACGGCCATGCCCATCCCGGGGTTGGTCCCGTAGGTGATCATCGGGGCGATGTCCGCCGCGTCGAAGACCAGTTCCTTGTCAAAGACGGCGTCTTCGCCGCTGCGGAGCGTCTTCCAATATGCGACCGCCTTGTCCCAGGCCTCCCCCTTCGGGGCGAATTCGCGGCCCTTCAGGTAGGCGAAGGTCGTCTCGTCGGGAGCGACGAGTCCGCCGCGGGCGCCCATCTCGATGGACAGGTTGCAGAGCGTCAGCCGACCCTCCATCGACAGGGAACGCACGGCGCTTCCGCCATATTCGACAAAAAAACCGGTGGCGCCGCTCGTGGTGAGCCGGCTCATCAGGAAAAGGGCCACGTCCTTGGCGGTCACGCCCTTGCCCAGCGTCCCTTCGACGCGGATGCTCATGGTCTTCGGCTTCTGCTGCAGGATGCACTGCGAAGCAAGGACCATCTCCACCTCGGAGGTGCCGATGCCGAAGGCGACGGCCCCCATCGCGCCGTGCGTGGAGGTGTGCGAGTCGCCGCAAACGATGGTCATCCCGGGCAGCGAAAGGCCCTTCTCCGGGCCCACCACGTGGATGATGCCGTTGTCCGGACTCATCATCCCGTAGTGCGTCAGGCCGAACTCGGCGGCGTTGCGCGCCAGCGCGTCCACCTGGGCCTTGGACACGGGATCTTCGATCGGCTTGTCCTGGTCGTGGGTGGGCGTGTTGTGGTCCGGCATGCAGAAGATGCGCTCCGGACGCAGGCAGCGGATGCCGCGGGCGCGAAGGCCGTCGAAGGCCTGCGGGCTCGTGACCTCGTGGCAGTACAGCCGGTCGATATAGAGCTGCGTGGGGCCGTCCTCGATGAGGGAGACCACGTGCGCGTCCCATATTTTGTCGAACAGGGTATTCATCAGTTCTTGAATTTGTTGATACAGTCGATGTAGGCCTCCACGGAGCCCGTCACGATGTCGGTGTTGGCGCCGAAACCGTAATAGACGTGTCCGTCGTGTTCGACCTGCATATGCACCTTCGCGACGTCGTCGGAACCCTTGGTGATGTTCTGGATCGTGAATTCCTTGATCACCATCTGGCGCTTGACGATGGTCTTGAGGGCGTTGATGGCGGCGTCCACCGGACCGTTTCCGTGGGCGGCGCCTTCGAACTTCTCGCCGGCGATGTCCAGGCCGATGCTGGCGACGGGCTTGAGCCCCTTGCCGCTCGTGACCTGGAGGTAGTCCAGCTTGATGTGGGCCACCTCGGCGCGTTCGGCGCCGGCCAGCACCAGCAGGTCGTCGTCGTTCACCTGCTTCTTCTTGTCGGCCAGCTTGAGGAACTCCTGGTAGAAGGCGTCCAGCTTCTCGTCGGACAGCTTGATGCCCAGGGTTTCCAGGCGGTAGCGCAGGGCCGCGTGGCCGCTGCGGGCCGTCAGGACGATGTTGTTGTCGTCCAGGCCGATGTCCTTGGGATCGATGATCTCGTAGGTGCTGACCTCCTTCAGCACGCCGTCCTGGTGGATGCCGGACGAATGCGCGAAGGCGTTGCGCCCCACGATGGCCTTGTTGGCCTGCACGGGCATGTTCATCAGGCTGGAGACCATCCGGCTGACCGGATAGATGCGCGTGGTGTTGATGTTGGTGGTCAGGGGGATGTCGGAATGGCTCTTCAGGATCATCGCGATCTCCTCAAGGGCGGTGTTGCCCGCGCGCTCCCCCACGCCGTTCACCGTCACCTCGCACTGGCGGGCGCCGGCGAGCAGGCCGGCCATCGTGTTGGCGGTGGCCATGCCCAGGTCGTTGTGGCAGTGGGTGGAGATAATGGCCTTGTCGATGCCGTCCACGTGCTCCACGAGGTACTTGATCTTGGCGCCGTACTCGGCGGGCAGGCAGTAGCCCGTGGTGTCGGGGATGTTTACCACCGTGGCGCCGGCCTTGATCACCGCCTCGACCACGCGGGCGAGGAACTCGTTGTCGGTGCGCCCGGCGTCTTCGGCGTAGAACTCGACGTCGTCCACGAACTGCCGCGCGTACTTGACGGCGCGCACGGCCCGCTCCAGGATCTCCTCTCGGGTGGAGTTGAACTTGTAGCGGATGTGCGGGTCGGAGGTGCCGATGCCGGTGTGGATGCGCTTGTGCTTGGCGAACTTGAGCGCCTCCACCGCCACGTCGATGTCTTTCTGCACCGCGCGGCTCAGGGCGCAGATGGTGGGCCAGGTCACGGCCTTGGAAATCTCCACGACCGAGTTGAAGTCGCCGGGACTCGAGACCGGGAAGCCGGCCTCGATCACGTCCACGCCGAGCTCTTCCAGCGCCTTCGCCACCTGGATCTTCTCCACGGTATTGAGCTGGCAGCCGGGAACCTGTTCACCGTCGCGCAGGGTGGTGTCGAATATGTAGATCCTGTTGCTGTCCATACTACTTGTTCTCGGGACGGAGTTCGCGGACGGCGGCGCCGGTGCGCCAGAGTTCGCTTTCGCGCAGCGCCTTCAGTTCCTTCTCCAGGCCTTCGCGGTAGTCCGGCTTGGAATTGGAATCGATGGAACGCTGGGCCTCGTTGCCGCAGGCCACCTCGTTGTAGAGTTTCTCGAACACGGGCTTGGTGGCGTCGTGGAAGGGGCCCATCCAGTCGAGGGCGCCGCGCTGCGCCGTGGTGGAGCAGTTGGCGTACATCCAGTCCATGCCCTTCTCGGCGAAGAGCGGCATCAGGGACTGCGTCAGCTCCTCGACGGTCTCGTTGAAGGCCTCCGACGGGGAATGGCCGTGCTCGCGGAGCACTTCGTACTGGGCGGACAGGATGCCCTGGATGGCGCCCATCAGGGTGCCGCGCTCGCCGGTCAGGTCGGAATAGACCTCGCGCTTGAAGTCGGTCTCGAAGAGGTAGCCCGAGCCGATCGCGATACCGAGGGCCAGGGTGCGCTCGAGGGCGCGGCCGGTGGCGTCCTGGTACACGGCGAAGGAAGAGTTGATGCCGCGGCCCTGCAGGAAGAGACGGCGCACGGAGGTGCCGGAGCCCTTCGGGGCAACCATGATCACGTCCACGTCCTTCGGCGGGACGATGCCGGTACGGTCGCAGAAGGTGATGCCGAAGCCGTGGGAGAAGTACAGGGCCTTGCCGGCGGTGAGGTGTTTCTTCACCACGGGCCACTGCTCGATCTGCGCGGCGTCGGAGAGGAGGTACTCGATGACGGTCGCCCGCTCGCAGGCCTCTTCGATGCTGAAGAGCGTCTCGCCCGGAACCCAGCCATCGCCGACGGCCTTCTCGAAGGTCTTGCCGGCGCGCTGGCCGACGATGACCTTGATGCCGTTGTCCTTGAGGTTGAGCGCCTGTCCGGGGCCCTGGATACCATAACCGATGATGGCGACGACCTCGTCCTTGAGGACCTCGCGCGCCTTTTCAACGCTAAACTCATCGCGGGTGACTACGTTCTCGACCACGCCGCCGAAATTCATCTTTGCCATACTCTTGTCTTTTATTGGTTTCTTTGTTTCAAATACTCTTCGAGGATCCCGTGCTCCGCGGAACTGGTCACGTGGTCCGGGAAACAGAATGCCCGCACCACCTCCACCTCCTTCTCGATGAAGCCCACCACCTGCTGCGCGGCGCGCTCGGTGGTGATGGCCCGGAAGGTGAAGTGGTGGATGCCGGGAAACTCCGACGGGAACACCGTCAGGCTTTCGATATTGATGCCGCGGCGGGTGAAGATGTTGGAGATCGAACTCAACAGACCCACCTGGTTCTCGGAGTACACCGAGATGATATACATGCTGCTATTCTCCATCGCGATACCATTCGTCTTTGTTCAACAGGATCTCGTCCAGCCGGCGTCCGCCGGGGACCATCGGATAGACCATCCCCTTCTCGCAGACGTGCGCGTCGAGGATATACGCCTCTTTGGCATCCAGCATCTCCTTCACCGCATCTTCCAGCTGCGCGCGGTCGTCGAGCATCCGGTAGCGGATGCCGTAGGCCTTCGCGATGAGGGAATAGTCGGGATTGAGCAGGCGCGTCTGGGAGTAGCGCTCGCCGTAGAAAAGCTCCTGCCACTGCCGGACGTTGCCCAGCCAGTTGTTATTCAGGATGACGATCTTGACCGCAGTCTTCTCCTGCATGATGGTGCCGAGCTCCTGGAGCGTCATCTGGATGCCGCCGTCGCCCACGAACAGGACTACCTGGCGGTCCGGCCGGCCCATCTTGGCGCCGATCGAAGCCGGCAGGCCGAAGCCCATCGTGCCCAGGCCGCCGGAGCTGATGAAGCTGCGCGTCTGCGCGAAGCGGGAATACCGGGCGCCCATCAGCTGGTTCTGTCCCACGTCGGTGACGATGATGGCCTCGCGGCCGGACAGTTCCGCCACCTTCGACACCACCTCGCCCATATTCACGGGGCCGTCCGCGGGGGCCGTCTCGGGGGCTTCCACGCGGGAGGCTTCCACGGCGTCGTAGCGGCGCGCGGACGCGGCCCACTCGTCGTGGAAGGAGAAGCGGATGCGTTCGGTCAGGCGCTCCAGCACCTCGGCGGCGTCGCCCAGGATGCCCACCTCCACCGGAATGATCTTGCCGATCTCGGTGCGGTCCACGTCGATGTGGATGATCTTGGCGTGGGGGGCGTATTTGGAAGGCGTGCCCGTCACGCGGTCGCTGAAGCGCATGCCCACGGCGACCAGCACGTCGCATTTCTGCGTCATCATATTGGAGGCGATGTTGCCGTGCATGCCCGCCATTCCCACGTAATACGGGAAGTCGGAAGGCAGGGCGCTCAGGCCCAGCATCGTGGAGGCCGCCGGAATGCCGCCCTTCTTCAGGAAGGCCTTCAACTGCTCCTCGGCGTGGGAGAGCACCACACCCTGGCCGTACACCACGAAGGGGCGCTCCGCCTCATCGATCAGCTGCGCCGCCGCCTCGATGGCCGCCTCATCGGCGGGCGCCGGAAGGGCGTAGCTGCGGATGTGCGTACATTTCTCATACTCGAACCAGCCCACGCCCACCTGGGCGTCGCGGGTAAAGTCCAGCACCACGGGGCCGGGGCGGCCCGTGGAAGCGATATGGAAGGCTTTCGCCACCGCCGGCGCCACGTCTTCGGGCCGCCGGATCTGGTAAGTCCATTTGTCGATCGGGCCGGTCATACCCACCACGTCCGTCTCCTGGAAGGCGTCGGTGCCCAGCATCGCGTTGCCCACCTGGCCGGTGATCACGATGACCGGGGTGGAGTCCACCATCGCGTCCGCAACGCCGGTGATGACGTTCGTGGCGCCGGGACCGGAAGTCACGATGACCACGCCGGGGCGGCCGGTCGCGCGCGCGTAGCCCTGCGCCGCGTGTATGGCACCCTGCTCATGGCGCACGAGCACGTGCTTCAGGCGGTCGGAGTAACCGTACAGTTTGTCATAAACGGTGATGATCTGGCCGCCCGGATAGCCGAAGACGGTATCCACGCCTTCCGCGATGAGCGATTCCAGCAGTATTTCAGCTCCTGTAAGTCTCTGTCCCATAGGCGGCTAGTCTTCAATGATCCGAATGGCACCCCGGTCCGCGCTGCTGACCATGGCGGCGTAGGCCTTGAGGCTCCTGGACACTTCGCGCTGCCGAAACGGCGGCGTGAAGGCCTTGCGGCCCCGGGCCTCTTCCTCGCGGCGGCGCGCCGAGAGTTCCTCGTCGGACAGGCGCACGGCGATGCTGCGGGAAGGGATGTCGATGGTGATGATATCCCCGTCGCGGACCAGGGCGATCTCGCCGCCGGAAGCCGCTTCGGGTGAGATGTGGCCGATGCTCAGGCCGGAAGTGCCCCCGCTGAAACGGCCGTCCGTCAGCAGCGCGCACTCCTTGCCGAGGTGCATCGACTTGATGTACGAAGTAGGATACAGCATCTCCTGCATGCCAGGGCCGCCCTTGGGGCCCTCGTAGGTGATGACGACCACGTCGCCGCTGCCCACCTTGCCCCCGAGGATGCCCTCGCAGGCCGCCTCCTGGGAGTCGAACACGCGGGCCGGTCCCTCGAAGTGGAAGATGCTCTCGTCCACGCCGGCGGTCTTGACGATGCAGCCGTTGCGGGCGATGTTGCCGAACAGCACGGCCAGTCCCCCGTCCCGGGTATAGGCGTGCGCGATATCACGGATACAGCCTTCGGCGCGGTCCGTATCGAAAGCGTCGTAGTAGTTCTCCTGCGAACCCAGGGTGATGTTGAATCGCCCGCCGGGCGCCACCCGGTAGGTCCTGCGGGCCTCTTCCGTGCAGTTCGGGGAGAGGATGCACCAGCGGTCGATCTCCTCCGCGAGGGTCAGGCCGTCCACGCGGCGCAGCGACGTGTCCACCAGCCCCGCGGCGGCGAGTTCCGCCATGATGGCGACGATGCCGCCTGCACGGCCCACGTCCTGGACATGGTATTTCCCCGTGTTCGGGGCCACCTTGCAGATGCAGGGCACCCGGCGGGAGAGCATGTCGATGTCGTCCATCTTGAAGTCGGCGCCGGCCTCGGCGGCCACGGCGAGCAGATGGAGGACCGTATTGGTGGAACCGCCCATCGCGATGTCCAGCGTCATCGCGTTCAGGAAGGCCTCCCGGGACGCGATGCTGCGCGGCAGCACGGACGTGTCGCCGTCGCGATAGTATTTATAGGTATTTTCGACGATCTGGCGCGCCGCCTTGCGGAAGAGCTCCGCACGCAGCGCGTGCGTGGCGAGGATGGTGCCGTTGCCGGGCAGGGCGAGGCCGATCGCCTCGGACAGGCAGTTCATCGAGTTGGCGGTGAACATGCCCGAGCAGCAGCCGCAGCCCGGACAGGCGTGCGCCTCGATCCGCGCCACGTCCCCGTCGCTGACGGACGGGTCGGCGGATTTCACCATCGCGTCGATCAGGTCCAGGCCGGCCCCGTCCAGGGAACCCGCCTCCATCGGACCGCCGGAAACGAACACGGTGGGGATGTTGAGCCGCATCGCGGCAATCATCATCCCGGGGGTGATCTTGTCGCAGTTGCTGATGCACACGAGGGCGTCCGCCTTGTGCGCGTTCACCATATACTCTACGCTGTCGGCGATGATGTCGCGGGACGGAAGGGAATACAGCATCCCGTCGTGCCCCATGGCAATGCCGTCATCGACTGCAATCGTATTGAATTCGGCCGCGAAGCAGCCCAGTTTCTCAATCTCGGCCTTGACGATCTGGCCCGCCTCGTGGAGGTGGGTGTGGCCGGGAACGAACTGGGTGAAGGAATTGGCGATGGCGATCACGGGCTTGCCGAACTGCTCCCGCTTCATCCCGTTCGCCATCCAAAGCGCACGGGCCCCTGCCATCCTGCGGCCTTCAAAAGTAACACTACTACGATAATCCATAACTAACCTGGGGGCTTCTGGCCCTCTTTACGGTCACGAATCTCGCCATTTTTTGTGGAAAAAGCAAGGAATACTGATTTTTATTTTGAAAAAAACTTAAAAATGCTTTACTTTGGGTGGAAAACGAGTTAGTTAGTTTATGAAAATCCTCAAGTTCGGCGGTTCTTCGGTCGCTACACCGGAGAGCATCCTCAAAGTGAAAGATATCGTAAGTTCCCGTCGCGAAGCTCCGATCGTCGTGGTGTCCGCGCTGGGCGGCGTCACGGACCAGCTGATCCGCGCCTCCCAGATGGCAGAGGCGGGCGAAGACGGATTCCGGGCGGAACTGGCTGCCCTGCGCGAACGCCATCACGACGTGTGCCGGGCCGTGGTCGCGGATGTTCCCGCGCAGAACGCACTCCTGGGTCAGCTGGACGCGCTCATCGACCAGCTGTACCGCATTTGCGAAGGCGTTTCCCTGCTGCAGGTCCTGCCCAGGAAGACCGCCAACGAAGTGATGAGCTTCGGCGAACGCCTGTCCGCCCGCATCATCGCCGCGGCCCTGCCCGGTGCCGCGCTCTACGACGCCGTGGGCTTCATCCGGACCCGCCGCCACGGCAACCTGGACACCGTGGACCAGACCCTGACTTACGATTTGATACAGGAAGCCTTCCGCGACTGGCAGCAGAAGGGCTGCACGGCCGTCGTGCCGGGCTTCGTCGCCTCCGACGCCGACACCGGCGAAATCACTACGCTGGGCCGCGGCGGATCCGACTATACCGCCAGCCTGCTTGCGGCGGCGCTTGACGCGGAACAGCTGGAAATCTGGACCGACGTGGATGGCTTCATGACCGCCGACCCGCGCATCATCAAGACATCCTATGTCATCGACGAGATGACCTACGAGGAGGCCATGGAGCTGTGCAACTTCGGCGCGAAGGTCATCTATCCCCCCACGCTGTACCCGGTGTGCGCGAAGGCCATCCCCATCCTGATCAAGAATACGTTCAATCCGGACGCGCCCGGCACTGTGGTCAAGAAAACCTGCCGGCCCGGGTCCACCGCCATCAAGGGCATCTCCTCGATCGACGACATCTCGCTGATCACCCTGTCCGGCACCTCGATGGTCGGCGTGGTGGGCGTGGACAGCCGCATCTTCGCCGCCCTCGCCCGCGAGCAGATCAGTGCCTTCCTCGTCAGCCAGTCCGCCTCCGAGACGGGCATCTCCATCGGCGTGAGCCGCGCCGACGCCACCCTCGCCCGCAAAGTGCTTACCGAAGCCTTCGAGCGCGAAATCTCGCGCGGGGCCATCAACCCGGTCGAGGTCCGCACCGAGCTGGCCGCCGTGGCCGTGATCGGCGAGAACATGAAGCAGCACGCCGGACTCGCCGGCAAGCTCTTCTCCACCCTGGGCCGCAACGGCATCAGCGTGATCGCCCTCGCCCAGGGCGCCGCGGAATCGAACATCTCCTTCATCGTGGAGCGCCGGCAGCTGCGCAAGTCGCTGAACGTCATCCACGACAACTTCTTCCTGTCCGAATACCAGGAACTCAACCTCTTCCTGTGCGGCACCGGCACGGTGGGCGGCCGCCTGATCGCCCAGATCGCGCAGCAGCGCGGGAAACTGATGGCCACGCGCGGGCTCAAGATCAACATCGTGGGCATCTGCCGCAGCCGGACGGCCGTGTTCGACCGCGGCGGCATCGACCCCGCCGCCTGGCAGGAAAGGCTGCAGAGCGACGGCATCCCCATCGACCCGCAGCGGCTCCGCGACGAGGTCCTCGGGATGAACATCTTCAACTCCGTGTTCGTGGACTGCACCGCCAGCGCGGACATCGCCGCCCTGTACGGCGACTTCTTCGACCACGGCATCTCCGTCGTCGCCGCCAACAAGATCGCGGCCTCGTCGGACTACGCGGAATACCGCCGCCTCAAGGACCTCGCCCGCAAGCGGGGCGTGAAGTGGCTTTTCGAGACCAACGTGGGCGCCGGCCTGCCCATCATCGGCACCATCAACGACCTGTGCAACTCCGGCGACCGCATCCTGAAGATGGAGGCCGTGCTGAGCGGCACCCTCAATTTCATCTTCAACACCCTGTCCGCCGACATCCCCTTCAGCGAAACCGTGCGGATGGCCAAGGAACAGGGCTTTTCGGAACCCGACCCGCGCATCGACCTGTCCGGCAAGGACGTCATCCGCAAACTGGTCATCCTCTCCCGCGAGGCGGGTTACGAGGTGAACCAGGAGGACGTGGAGAAGCACCTTTTCATCCCGCAGGAGTTCTTCGACTGCAGCGAGGAGGAATTCTGGGCGAAACTCCCCTCCCTCGACGCCGGATTCGAGGAGCGCCGCCGGGCCCTGGCCGCCGAAGGCAAGCGCTGGAGGTTCGTGGCCAAGATGGAGGAAGGCCGGCTGGAAGTGGCGCTGCGCGCCGTGGACAGCATGCATTCCTTCTACGTGCTGGACGGTTCCAACAACATCATCCTGCTTACCACGGAGCGCTACAACCGCCACCCGATGCTCATCCAGGGCTACGGGGCGGGCGCGGACGTGACGGCCGCCGGCGTGTTCGCCGACATTATGAGCATTGCCAACATCTGATACGCCTATGAAACGGATCAAGGTTTTCGCGCCCGCTTCCATCGCCAACCTCGGCTGCGGGTTCGACATCATGGGAATGGCCCTCGACGAGGTCGGGGACGTGCTGGAAATGACCCTGGACGAAGACGGAAAGGGAATTTCAATCGTCAACGAGACCGACGTCCCGCTGCCGGCCGACCCCGAGGACAACGTCATCACCCCGGTGCTGCGCAAGTTCTTCGCCCTGACCGGCAAGACCGGCCGCGTGGACGTGCGCGTGCTGAAGAAGATCTTCCCGGGCTCGGGCATCGGCTCCAGCGCCGCCTCCAGCGCCGCGGCCGCCTTCGGCATCAACGAACTGTTCGGCGCGCCCCTCGGCGAAGAGGACGTGGTGGTCTGCGCGATGGAAGGCGAGAACCTCGCCAGCGGCGGCTACCACGCGGACAACGCGGCCCCCGCCGTGATGGGCGGCATCACGCTCATCCGCGGCTACGAGCCGCTGGACATCATCAAGCTGCCCGTTCCGGGCAACCTCTACTGCCCCGTCATCCACCCCCACCTGACCGTTTCCACCAAGCAGGCGCGCAGCATCCTCCCCAAGGAGATCCCGATGCACACCGCCGTGACCCAGTGGGGCAACGTGGGCGGCCTGGTGGCCGGCCTGTGCTCCGGCAACATCGAACTGGTGGGCCGGTCGATGCGGGACGCCGTGGCGGAACCTTTCCGCAAGCAGTTCATCCCGGGCTTCGACGAGCTCCGCGCCAAGCTGCTCGGCGCCGGCGCCCTCGCGATGAACATCAGCGGATCGGGGCCCTCGGTGTTCGCGCTGGCCTCCCGCAGCGACATCGCCCAGCGCGTGGGTGCCATCATGGAGCGGCACTTCGCCCAGCAGGGCATCCTGTCCGAAACCTACGTCGTGAAAGTTTCCAACAAAGGCGCACGCCTGATCGCATAAGTTTATGAAGTACTACAGCACCAACGGAAAGGCCCCCCTGGCCGACCTGGAGAAGGCCGTGGTCCGCGGACTCGCCGAGGACCGCGGACTCTATATGCCCGAGCGCATCCCCGTGCTCCCCGCCGACTTCTACGCCCATATCCAGACCCTCACCTTCCAAGAAATCGCCTGCACCGTGGCCGACGCCCTCTTCGGCGAGGACGTCCCGGAGCAGGAACTGCACCGCATCGTGGAGGAGACGCTCTCCTTCGACTGCCCCGTGGTGCCGGTGACGCGCAGCATCGGGGCGCTGGAGCTGTTCCACGGCCCCACCCTTGCCTTCAAGGACGTGGGCGCCCGTTTCATGGCGCGCCTGCTGGGGCATTTCACCCGCGCCAGCCTGGACCGCCGCACCGTACACGTGCTCGTAGCCACCTCCGGCGACACGGGGAGCGCCGTCGCCAACGGCTTCCTCGGCGTGGAGGGCGTTCAGGTGCACGTGCTTTACCCGAAAGGCAAGGTCAGCCCCATCCAGGAAGCGCAGTTCACCACCCTCGGGCAGAACATAACCGCACTGGAAGTGGACGGCTGCTTCGACGACTGCCAGGCCCTGGTCAAGAGCGCCTTCATGGACTCCTCCCTCACGGAGCGCCTGCGCCTGACCTCCGCCAACAGCATCAACGTGGCGCGGCTGCTGCCGCAGTGTTTCTATTACTTCCACGGCTACGCCCAGATGAAACGGCTCGGCCTGGCCGGCCAGCTGGTCGTGTGCGTGCCGAGCGGCAATTTCGGCAACCTGTGCGCCGCCCTCATCGCGAAGCGTATGGGCCTGCCCGTGAAGCGTTTCGTGGCGGCGAACAACGCCAACGACGTGTTCTTCGAATACCTGCAGACCGGCTCGTATGCACCCCGGCCCAGCATCCCCACGCTCGCGAACGCGATGGACGTGGGCGACCCGAGCAACGCCGCCCGCATCTTCGACTTGTACGGCAGCGACTGGGAACGCATCACGGCCGACATCTCGGGCGCGACGACATCCGACGAAAAGATCCGGAGCACCATCCGCGAGTGCCGCAGCCGTTACGGCTACCTGCTGGATCCGCACGGCGCCTGCGGCTTCGACGCCGTGTACCACAAACTCGCCCCAGGCGAGTCCGTCCTCCTGTGCGAGACCGCCCATCCGGCCAAGTTCAAGGACATCGTGGAGTCCGCCGCCGGCGTGGAGGTGGAGATCCCCGAGCGGCTCGCCGCCTTCATGCGCGGCCGCAAACAGAGTGTCCCGATGAGCGCAGACTATGCCGATTTCAAGGAATATTTATCTGAATTACAATAAGTTGATTATTATAAACTGTATTAGATATGAAAGTAGCGATCGTAGGTGTAAGCGGAGCCGTGGGACAGGAGTTCCTGCGGGTCCTCGACCAAAGGAATTTCCCCATCGACGAGCTGGTGCTCTTCGGCTCCAGCCGCAGCGCCGGCAGCAAATATACCTTCCGCGGCAAGGAGTACGAGGTGAAGCTGCTCCAGCATAACGACGACTTCAAAGGCGTCGATTACGCCTTCGTGTCGGCCGGGGCGGGCACGTCCCGCGAGTTCGCGGAGACGATCACCAAGCACGGCGCCGTGATGATCGACAACTCCAGCGCTTTCCGGATGGACGCGGACGTTCCCCTCGTGGTGCCCGAGTGCAATGCGGAAGACGCCCTGGTGCGCCCGCGCGGCATCATCGCCAACCCGAACTGCACCACCATCATGATGGTCGTGGTGCTGAAGCCCATCGAGGCCCTCTCGCACATCACCCGCATCCACGTGGCGAGCTACCAGTCCGCTTCCGGCGCCGGCGCCCAGGCGATGGCCGAACTGCAGCAGCAGTACAAGGAGATCATCGAAGGCAAGCCTGTGACGGTCAACAAGTTCGCGTACCAGCTGGCCTACAATGTCATCCCGCAGGTGGACGTGTTCACGGACAACAGGTACACCAAGGAGGAGATGAAGATGTTCAACGAGACGCGCAAGATCCTCCATTCCGACGTGCGGTGCAGCGCGATGTGCGTGCGCATCTCCTCGCTGCGTTCCCATTCCGAGGCCGTATGGATCGAGACCGAGAAGCCTCTCTCCGTGGAAGAGGTGCAGGCGGCCCTCGCCGCCGCGCCGGGCGTCACCCTGCAGGACGATCCCGCCACCCAGACCTACCCGATGCCGCTGTTCACCGGCGGCAAGGACGACGTCTACGTGGGCCGCGTCCGCAAGGACCTCGCGAACGACAACGGCATCACCCTCTGGCTCTCCAGCGACCAGATCCGCAAGGGCGCCGCATTGAATGCAGTACAGATCGCAGAATATTTGATTTCGCAGAAATGAAAAGAATCCTTTTGACCGCGGCGTTATGCTGCCTTGCGGCCGGGGCCTTTGCCCAGGACGAATACAAGTTTCCCGACCACGTGGTCACCCTGCAGGAGATGGTAAAGGAATGGCACGGCCAGAACCTGTATACCGCCGGTTGGGACGAGAATCCCGGTATCTGCAACTATTTCGTCGGCCTGGCCGACGCCTATCCTACGGATCTTTTCCAGACTGTCGTGCACAAGTTTCTCGGCTTCGACGTGGAAGGTGCTTTCGAGGATTTCACCCTGGATGAGCGGAACGGCTACGTGGCCGCCAGCCTGGGCACGGAGCTTTCCTGCTCCGTGCAGATGTGCTACTGGCGCTGCAACGACGGCTCCCGCCTCATCGGCGTGTCCGTGCAAGGTTTCGAGTACAACACAGACGTCCCGGAGGAAGAGATGGAAGCGGACGAAGACGATGAATTCGAAGACTGGACTGTCTGCTTCAACGACCTCGCTTTCTTCCGCGTCCTGGAGGATGAACTGATCTGGCGTCCCGTCCAGCCCAAGGACCTCTTCGGCTGGGATTACGATTTCAAGGAGTTTTACGTTGAGCTCCCCCGCAGCGGCAAGGACATCCGGATGACGGACACGGACGGCGAAGTCACGCTCCTCAAGTGGGACGGCGCCCGGTTCAGCGTCACCAAGCCATGA
>CACWOH010000029.1 GCA_902762435.1 uncultured Bacteroidia bacterium
TGGGGCTAAGCCGCCCCATACCCCTGCGTCGCTCAAGTCCCTTTCCGACTTTTGCTTCCCAAAAGTCCCGGGACCGCGCCGGTCGGCTGGTGCCGACTTTTATTACTAACAGGCAACCTGCCTGCTGTCCTGCGCTAGCCTATACCGGCAAGCGGCAGTGCAAGGTGTCCGGGCGGTCAGGAGGGAAAGGATCAGCGGAGCCCGGTGAGGGCAGCGGTGGGACTGAGGAGGAACGACGAAGGCCCAGGACGGCGTCTGTCTGACGACTGTTAGACAGGCCGGAGGGCTGGCTAAAAAGGAGGAGTCAGCCGTCCAGCAACCGAGACGGAAAGCCCCGCCCTTTCCCGACGTTAGCCCGAATGCCTGCAACTGCCGCTGCCGTAAATAGGTTTGAAGGGGCAAGCCTGCCTGCTGCCGGAGCTTGCGCAGAAGGGTTGTGGAAAAGTTGTGGAAAAATTTGGAAGAGAGTGGAAGAAAATGGAAAATTTTTGTTTATCTTTGTCCCTTGCGTATAAGAATTGACAGGATGGTCACTTTCATTGGCGAATATATCTCCCGCGTGGACGACAAAGGCAGGCTCGTACTGCCCGCGCCGCTCAAGGGTGCCATGCCGCCCGGAAGCGACATGAGGTTCGTCATCAAGAAAGACCTTTTCGAGCCCTGCCTGGAAATGTACTCCTTCGAAGAATGGGAGCGGCAGTCCGGGCGGGTCAAAGACAGCCTCGACCTCACCTTCAACCGACAGCACGCAACATTCTGGAGAGAATACATGCGTGACCGGGACATCGTCGAGCCGGACGCCAAGTTCGGCCGCATCTCGATCAGCCGCAAGCTCCTTGATTCCATCGGTGTGAACAAAGAAGTGGTTTTCTCCGGCAATGATTTCAAGATCGAGATCTGGGCCCGGGAACGGTATGAGGCCTCCAGGCTCCCGAACGAAGAATTCATTGCCATTGCGGAAAGCCTCTCGAAAAAGTAGAGGCCTGCAATGTCGGAATACCACGTCCCCGTACTCCTGAAACCCAGCATCGACGCCCTGGTCCTCAACCCGGACGGCTTTTACGCCGACGCCACCTTCGGCGGCGGCGGGCACAGCCGAGAGATCCTCTCGCGCCTGTCCGCCCAAGGCCGGCTGATGGCCTTCGACCGCGACGCCGACGCCCTCTCGCAGGCCCCGGCCGACGACCGGTTCATTCTTATACACAACAACTTCCGGTTTATCCATAACTATACCCTCCTCCATGCGGCGGAGGGCCTGGACGGGATCCTCGCCGACCTGGGCGTGAGTTCCCACCAGTTCGATACGGCGGACAGGGGCTTCTCCTTCCGCTACAACGCTCCGCTTGACATGCGGATGAACGTGCAGGGCGGTAAGACCGCGGCAGACATAGTCAATTCTTATACGCAAGAAGAATTGGAAAACATCTTCCGGCTCTACGGAGAGCTCGACAACGCCCGCCGGGTCTCGCAACTCGTTGTGAGCGCCCGCACCGCCGCGCCGATCCTCACCACGGACGACCTCGACCGTGCCATCGCGGCAGCCCTGCCTTCATTCGCTCAACATAAGTACCTCGCCAAGGTCTACCAGGCCCTGCGCATCGAGGTCAACGCAGAGATGCGCGCGCTGGAAAAATTCCTCTCCGGCGCCGCCGCATCCCTCAAGCCGGGCGGACGCCTGGCCGTCATCACCTACCACTCCCTCGAAGACAGGATGGTCAAGAACTTCATCCGCTGCGGCAATGTCCGCGGCACCGAGGAGAAGGACGTCTACGGGCGCGTCTGCGCCCCGCTCCGCGCCGTCATCCGCAAGCCCGTGCTGCCCGACGAAGCGGAGATCGCCGCCAACACCCGCGCCCGCAGCGCCAAACTCAGAATCGCCGAAAAAGTATGAAGACCTGGAAGATAGCGGATATCGGACTGTTCTTCAAGAACAGCTTCGTGGCGATACTCAAGGGAGAGTTCCTGCTCCGCCTCAACATCGGGCGTTACTTCATCCACATCGCCTACACCTTCCTGCTCTTCGGGCTGATCATTTGGATGAGCCTGATGATCGAGACCACGATGAGCAAGGTCGAGAAGAACAAGGCGGTGCTGAAAGAGCTCGAGATCGTCCACTCCCAGAAAGTCTTCGAAGTGGTGGGCGTGAGCCGGCGCGCCAGCGTGGAGCAGATGCTCGGCGAGATGGGATCCAAAGTCAAAGAGGCTGAGAAGCCCGCAACCACGGTAAGGAAATGAGCGAGACGACGACTGCCCCCAAACCCAAGAAACGCGACCGGATCGGCGTGATCCTGTACCTGCTGTACGTGGTGCTGCTCATCGCGTCGCTGGTGCTGTTCCTGCGCCTGGCCCAGATCCAGCTCTTCTTCCGCCCGGACCCCAAGATCGAGTCCGCGCTCACCCCCTCCAATACCGTCACCGTCATCGAGCCCGCCCGCGGCAACATCCTCGACGCCGAGGGCCGCCTGCTCGCCATCTCCTGCCCCACCTACCAGTTCTACATGGACTGCACCGTCCTCAAGGATACCAACACCCCCGAGCAGGAGCAGGCCTGGCTGGGCAAGGCCCGGGAACTCGCCGCCGGCCTCTCCAAGGAATTCCAGGACAGGACGCCCGAGCAGTATTACAAGCTGATCCGCGACGGCCGCAACGCCGGCAAGAAATACGTCCGCCTGGGCCGCCCGGTGGACCGCAACGCCTACAACCGCATCATCGAACTGCCCCTCTTCCGCGAGGGCCGCTACCGCAGCGGCATGATCATAGAGCAGGAAAACATCCGCCAGTACCCGTACGGCAAGCTCGCCCGCCGCACCATCGGGTTCGTCCGCGGCAACAAGTCGCCCGTGACCAACACCCACATCGGCCTCGAGGGCAAGTTCGACTATGTCCTGCACGGCCAGGAAGGCCGCGAATGGATGCGCGTGACCGACTACGGCCGCGTGCGCAACAACGACAGCAGCTACGTCCGCGCGGTGGACGGCAAGGACCTGCGCATCACCCTGAACATCGACTACCAGGACATCGCCGACCAGGCGCTCCGCGAGCAGATTACCGAGGAGCCCGACCTGGAAGGCGCCTGCATGGTGCTGATGGAAGTGGGCACCGGCGCCATCCGCGCGATGGTCAACCTCGTTCGGGAAGACGGCGACGGCCCCTTCGAGGAAATCCAGAACCTGGCCATCGGCCGCAAGGGCGAGCCGGGCTCCGTCTTCAAGACCGTTACCCTGATGTCCGTACTCAACGACGGCTACATCCAGAGCCTCGAGGAGACGCTCCCCGCCACCAACGGCCACGTCGCCGGCACGACCATCAACGACGCCCACATCCCGGACTTCGCCCGCCAGCACGGAACCAACCGCATCTCGGTGCTGGACGGCTTCAAGATCTCGTCGAACTACGTCTTCGCGACGCTCGCCGTCCAGAATTACGGCATCGACAAGACCAAGCCCCGCGGAAAGGGACTTGAGAAGACCGAGAAGTTCCTGCAGAACCTCTACAACTACAAGCTCGGCGAAGCCTTCGACTTCGACCTGGACGGCCTGCAGACGCCGACCATCCCCAGTCCCGCCACCCGCTACTGGACCGACACCGACCTCGGCTCCATCGGCTTCGGCTACAGCACCGGGGAAACGCCGCTGCACATCCTGACCTTCTACAACGCCATCGCGAACAAGGGCCGGATGATGAAGCCTTACCTGGTCGAGGACATCGAACAGTACGGCGTCGTGACCGAAAGGCGCGGCCCCGCCGTGCTGAACGCCGCCGTGTGCTCGAAGGCCGTCGCCGACACGATCACCCGGGCGCTCAAGGCCGTGACCGAGGAAGGCACCGCCAAACGGCTCAAAGACGCCAAATGCGAAGTGGCGGGCAAGACCGGCACCTCCTTCGGCACCTATGCCAACGGACAGTACTCCGACGAACTCGGGCGCCGCAAGTACCAGGGCACCTTCGTGGGTTTCTTCCCCGCGGACGAGCCCCGCTACAGCGTCATCTGCACGGTCTATTCCAAACCGACCAGCCGGAGCTTCCAGGGCGGCGGCATCCCCGCCCGCGCCATCCGCACGCTGGTGGACCGCCTGTACAGCATCGACCCCTGCTTCCGGCCGGAACTCGAAAAACCTCAACCTGAAAAACAACAGCTTGCCGCGAAATGAAACTGAGTGATATCATACAGGTGTGCGACGTGCTCTCCGTCCGGGGCAATCCGGACGTGGAGATCACCGGCCTGACCAACGACTCCCGGCGCGTCGGCCCGGGCAGCCTTTTCATCGCCGTGACCGGCTGCGGCAACGACGGACGCGCCTATCTGGAAAAGGCCGTCGAGAACGGTGCCGCCGCCGTAATGTACGAGGCGCCGGGGGGTACGGACGAGCGGGCGTTTCCGGAAATTACGGCAGTAATCGTAAAGAACAGCCGGAAGGCCGTCGCCCTGGCCGCGGACAAATGGTACGGCCACCCGAGCGGCAAGCTCGGCCTGGTGGGCATCACCGGCACCAACGGCAAGACCACGACCGTGACCCTGCTCTACAACATGTTCCGCAGCCTGGGCTACGAATGCGGCCTGCTCTCCACGATCGCCAATTTCGTGGGCACCCGCCGCAGCGAGACCGCCAACACCACCTCCGATCCGGTGACGCTGAACGCGCTGCTCGCCGAGATGGTGGATGCCGGGTGCGAATACTGCTTCATGGAGGTCAGCTCGATCGGCGTGGAGCAGGAGCGCATCGCCGGACTGGAGTTCCGCGCGGCCATCTTCTCCAACCTCACCCACGACCACCTCGACTACCACGGCAGTTTCGCCGAATACCTGCGCTGCAAGAAACTCTTCTTCGACCGCCTGCCCGCCGACGCCACCGCGATCATCAACCTGGATGACCGGCACGGCGAGGTGATGGTGCAGAACACCCGCGCCCGCGTGGTGGGCTATGCCTGCCGCGGTGCTGCGGACCACACGGCCCGCATCCTCGAGCAGAGCCCCGAGGGCATGTTGCTCAAGATCGACGGCAAGGAAGTGTGGACCCGGCTCATCGGCGCCCACAACGCCTACAACCTGCTGGCGGTCTACACCACCGCCCTCGTGCTCGGCACCCCGGCCGACGAGGCGCTGCTCGCCCTGTCCCGGCTGGAGTCCGCCAAGGGCCGCCTGGAAACGCTCCGCGGGCCGAAGGAACTCTGCGTGGTGATCGACTACGCCCATACGCCCGACGCCCTGGAGAACGTCCTGAAGACGCTGCGCGAGGTCGCGCAGGACCGGCAGCTGATCTGCCTGTTCGGCTGCGGGGGCGACCGCGACAAGACCAAGCGCCCGGAGATGGGCGCCGTCGCGGGCCGTCTCGCGGACCGCATCTTCATTACCTCCGACAACAGCCGCAGCGAGCGCACGGAAGACATCATCGAAGACATCAAGGGCGGACTGGACGCCGCCGCACTCGCCCGGACGGTCTGCATCGCCGACCGCCGGGAGGCCATCCGCACCGCCATCCTGCTGGCCCCGAAAGGCGCCACCATCCTGCTGGCCGGCAAGGGACACGAGACCTATCAGATCCTCGGCGGCGTGAAGTCGCACTTCGACGAACGCGAAATCGTACTGGAAACCTTCAAAACCCTCGAATCATGCTGAATCACCTCATAGAATGGCTCACGTCCCTGGGGCTGGACATTCCCGGCGCAGGCCTGGTCAACTATCTTTCCTTCCGCGCCATGCTCGCGGCCGTCATCAGCATGCTGATCGCCTTCTTCGCGGGCGGACGCATCATCCGCGTGCTGCAGCGCCACCAGATCGGCGAGGAGATCCGCGACCTCGGGCTCGAGGGGCAGATGCAGAAGAAGGGCACGCCCACGATGGGCGGCCTGATCATCATCGCCGCGGTGCTGGGCTCCGCCCTGCTGGTCTGCCGACTGGACAGCATCTACACGCTCCTGCTGGTCGTGACCACCCTCTGGTGCGGCGCCATCGGCTTCACCGACGACTACATCAAGGTGTTCAAGCACAGGAAGGAAGGCATGAGCGAGCGCGGCAAACTGGTCCTCCAGTTCGGCCTGGGCCTGTTCATCGCCCTGACCGTGTGCATCAGCCCCGCCATCCCCACGGACCGGCTCGTGACCACGATCCCCTTCGTGAAGGCGCACGAGTTCGACTATTCCTGGCTGTCCCCCTTCCGCGGGCAACTGGGCGTGTACTGCTCCTGGGGCATCTATATGGTAATGATCATCCTCGTGATCCTGGCCTGCTCCAACGGCACCAACCTCACCGACGGAATGGACGGCCTGGCCGCCGGCACCTCCGCCATCGTGGGGGTCGCCCTCGGCGTGATCGCCTGGCTGAGCGGCGATGTACTTGACGCCAAATACCTCAATATCATGTACATCCCGGGCGCGGGCGAAGTGGCCATCTATATGGCCGCCTTCGTGGGCGCACTGCTGGGATTCCTGTGGTACAACACCTTCCCCGCCCAGGTGTTCATGGGCGATACGGGCAGCCTGACGATCGGCGGGGTGATCGGCGTGAGCGCCGTGCTCATCCGCAAGGAACTGCTGCTGCCCGTGCTGTGCGGCATCTTCCTGATGGAGAGCCTGTCGGTAATCATCCAACGCAGGTACTTCAAGTACACGCGCATCAGATACGGCGAGGGCCGGCGCGTCTTCCTGATGGCCCCCCTCCACCACCACTACCAGAAGAAGGGCATCCCGGAGCCGCGCATCGTCACGCGCTTCTGGATCATAGGCATCATCCTGGCGGTCAGCACTTTGGCATTATTGAAAATCAGATAGGGAAAGACGGAAATGGCAAGAATCGTAGTATTGGGAGGAGCGGAGAGCGGCGTGGGAGCCGCCGTGCTCGCAAAAGTCAAGGGATTCGAGGTCTTCCTGTCCGACAACGGACAGATCAAGGAAGAGTACCTCGAGACCCTGCGCAAATGGGACATCCCCTTCGAGCAGGGCGGGCACACGCCGGAACGCGTGCTGAACGCGGACGAGGTCGTCAAAAGTCCCGGCATCCCCGACACCGCCCCGATGGTGAAGGCCCTGCGCGCGCAGGGGACGCACATCGTCTCCGAAATCGAATTCGCCGCGCGTTACGACAGCGCCAAGAAGATCTGCATCACCGGCTCCAACGGCAAGACCACGACCACCTCGCTGATCCACTACCTGCTCTGCGAGGCCGGGCTGGACGCCGGACTGGGCGGCAACATCGGCAAGAGCTACGCCCTGCAGGTCGCAACCGAAAAGCACGACTACTACGTGCTGGAAATCAGCAGCTTCCAGCTGGACGACGCCTACGATTTCCGGCCGGACATCGCCATCATCACCAACATCACGCCCGACCACCTCGACCGTTACGACCACAAGCTCGAGAACTACGCCCGGGCGAAATTCCGCATCGCGCGCAACCTCCGGCCGGAGGACTGCTTCATCTTCGACTCCGACGACGCAATCACGATCGAGCAGCTCGGCCAGATCGTCATCAAGGCGAAGATGCTGCCCTTCACGCAGGAAAAAGAGGTCGCCCAGGGCGCCTTCGTCCGCGACGGCCGCATCATCGTCCGTTACGAGGACGACGAAACGGAAATCTTCTTAAAGGAGCTCGCCCTCGGCGGCCGGCACAACGTCTATAATTCGATGGCCGCCGCGCTGGCCGCCAAGGCCACCGGCATCAGCGACGAAGTGATCCGCAAGAGCCTGCGGACCTTCTCCCCCATCGAGCACCGTCTCGAGCCCGTCCTGAGCATCGGGGACGTGCTGTACATCAACGACTCCAAAGCCACCAACGTGGACTCCGCCTGGTACGCCCTCGAATGCCAGACCCGGCCCGTCGTGTGGATTGTGGGCGGCAAGGACAAGGGCAACGACTACAGCGTCCTGGAGGAACTCGTCCGCAAGAAGGTGAAGGCCATCGTGTGCCTGGGCGTGGACAACGCCAAGATCCATGCGGCCTTCGAGGGCATCGTGGGAAGTGAAAACATCGTGGACACCCTGTCCGCGGAAGCCGCCGTGCAGGCCTCCGCCCGCTTCGCCGCCCCGGGCGACGTGGTGCTGCTGAGCCCCTGCTGCGCGAGCTTCGACCTGTTCAAGAATTATGAAGACCGCGGCCGCCTGTTCAAGGAGGCGGTCCGGCACCTGTAGGATATGGCAGCCAAGGAGAAAAAAAGGACGTTCTGGAACTTCGCGGACAGCTTCGAAGGGGACAAGGTGGTGTGGATCATCGTGCTCCTGCTGGTCCTGATTTCCATCGTCTGCATGTTCTCCTCCTCGTCCCGCCTGCTGCGGGACGGCATGACGCGCCTGGACCTCGTGAAGAGCCAGCTGCTCGTGGTGCTGGCCGGCCTGGGCGTCATCATCGTCCTGTACAACATCAAGAACATCGGTTTCTTCCGCTGGTTCAGCAAATGGGGCTTCCTGCTGTCGTTCGTGCTGCTCGGCCTGCTCGACGCACACGTCAGCCTGCCCTTCATCAAAGCCGTCAACATCAACAACGCCTGGCGCATCCTGACGATCGCGGGCTTCCAGGTCCACGTCTTCGAGGTGGTCAAGGTCGCGATGGTCCTCTACCTCGCCTGGGCGATGGACGCCCTCAAGCAGGGCAAGATCCGCTGGCCGGAACAGCTCTTCTGGAAAAAGGCCTGCTACCTGTATCTCCCCTTCCTGCTCATCTTCGTGATGATCATCCCGGGCTCCAACTCCAGCGCCCTCATCATCGGCCTGCTGATGTACGTGATGATCCTGCTGGGCGGCGGCAATTTCAAGGACATGGCCATCCTGGGCGCCGCGGGCATCGCCGCGATCGCCATCATCTTCGGCCTATACAGCGCCACCAAATCGAAGGAGCACCCCTGGTTCGAGCGCATCGGCACCGGCATCTCCCGCGTCTTCGAAGACAAGGACTGGGAGCGGCAGGCCGTCGACTCCCCCCGCGGCACGATCGCCTGGCAGGAGGCCATCGACGCCATCCGGCAGCCCTACAGCGCCAAGATCGCCGTCAAGCAGGGCGGCCTGCTGGGCAAGGGTCCCGGCCAGAGCACCCAGCGCTACGTGGTGCCCGACATGTCCGAAGACTACATGTACAGTTTCATCATCGAAGAATACGGCCTGGTGGGCGGGCTGATGGTCATCTTCCTGTATGTATCCCTGCTCGCGCGCGGATCCATCATCGCGCGCAACTGCGGGAACGACCACTATGCCAAGCTGACGGTGGCGGGACTGTGCCTGCTGATCACGGGACAGGCCTTCCTGCATATGTTCGTCAACGCGGACATCGGCCCGATGACGGGCCAGACGCTCCCGCTCATCAGCCACGGCACCAGCGCCTTCCTGTGTTTCAGCGTCGCCTTCGGCATCATCCTGTCCTTCAGCCGCATCGCCACGCGCCGCATCGAGCGCGAGACGCGCGCCGCGGCGCCGCTGGTGGAGATGCACGAAACGGCCGCGGTGGAGGACCGCCTCGGCGACCTGGATGCCTTCGAATCCGGACAGATAGAAAACGACCTGACAGACAATGGCTATGACTTATAAGAAATTACGCGTAATCATCAGCGGCGGCGGCACGGGCGGACACATCTTCCCGGCCATCTCGATCGCGAACAAGCTCAAGGAAGTGAATCCCGAGACCGAGATCCTCTTCGTCGGTGCCGAAGGCAAGATGGAGATGGAGAAGGTCCCGGCGGCGGGCTATGAGATCATCGGCCTGCCGATGGTCGGCCTGCAGCGACAGTTCACACTGGAGAACGCCCGCAACAACCTGAAGGTCCCCCGCAAGATGGCAGCCAGCCTGCGCAAGGCCGGACGCGTGATCGACGAATTCCGCCCCGACATCGCCATCGGCGTAGGCGGATACGCCAGCGCCCCCCTGCTCTGGCAGGCCGCCCGCAAGCGCATCCCCACGCTGATCCAGGAGCAGAACGGCTTCGCCGGGATGACCAACCGAATCCTGGGCCGCCGGGTGGGCAGCATCTGCGTGGCCTACGACGGGATGGAACGTTTTTTCCCGGCGGGGAAGATTACCTTCAGCGGGAACCCCATCCGCTCCATCATCCACCCCTACTCCGCAGAAGACCGCGCGGAAGGCCTTGCCTATTATGGGTTTACCGAGAGCAAACGGCACCTGTTCATCGTGGGCGGCAGCCTCGGCGCCGGCACCCTGAACCGTGCGATGCGCGCCTGGATCGAACAGGGCTGTCCCGGCGGCGAAGACGTGGAAGTGCTCTGGCAATGCGGCCGTTACTATAAGAAAGACATCGACGCCTTCATGGCCGGGCGGGACCTCCCGCAGATCCGCTACAGCGATTTCATCGACCGGATGGACCTGGCCTACGCCTGCGCGGACGTGGTCGTGAGCCGGGCCGGCGCGTCTTCCGTGTCGGAGATCTGCGCGGCGCAGAAAGCCGCCGTCTTCGTGCCCTCGCCCAATGTGGCGGAGGACCACCAGACGCACAACGCGATGGCGCTCGTGCGCAGGCACGCCGCCCTGCTCGTGCGCGACGCCGAGGCGGTGGAGAAACTCCTGCCTACGGCGCTCGGGCTGCTCCGCGACCCGGAGCGCATCGCGAAGATCGCGGCCAACACGGCGCCGCTCGCCCGGATGGACGCGGCGCAGACCATCGTTGACGAAGTATATAAACTGGTATGAGATACAGCAACTATTATTTCATAGGCATCGGCGGCATCGGCATGAGCGCCATCGCCCGCTACTGCAAATTCAAGGGGGCGTCCGTGTCCGGCTACGACCGGACGGCGTCTGACCTTACCCGCGCGCTGGAAGCGGAAGGCATCGCCGTCCATTACGAAGACGATCCCGCCCGCATCCCCGGCACGCCGGCCGACACGCTGGTGGTCTTCACCCCGGCCGTACCCGCCGGGCTCGGCGAGCTGTGCCAGGCCCGCGAACGGGGTTTCCGCGTGATCAAGCGTTCGCAGATGCTGGGCGAGCTCACCGCCGGGCAGCGCTGCCTGGCCGTCGCCGGCACCCACGGCAAGACCACCACATCCACCCTCGTCGCCCACATCCTCACCGAAAGCGGCACCGGCTGCTCCGCCTTCCTGGGCGGCATCTCCAAGAACTACGGCACCAATATGCTGATGAGCCGCACCCCCATCGTGGTCGCGGAGGCCGACGAGTTCGACCGTTCCTTCCACCAGCTGCATCCCGCCATCGCCGCCATCACCGCGATGGACGCCGACCACCTCGACATCTACGGCGACCTCGCCCACGTGCAGGAAGCCTTCCGCATCTTCGCCTCGCAGGTCAGCGAGACCCTCATCCTCAAGTACGGCCTGCCCGTCACGCAAGAGGACACCCCGGCGAAGATCTACACCTACCACTTCGACGAACCCTGCGCCGACTTCCACAGCAGCAACCTGCGGCTCGACGGCTCCGGACACTACACCTACGACCTCGTCTATCCGGGCGGCGTGCTGACGGATATCCGCGTGGGCGCGATCGGCTGGGTGAACGTGGAAAACAGCATCGCGGCGGCGGCCATCTGCCTCTGCAACGGGCTGGACGCCCAGAAGGTGCGTCACGCCATCGGCACCTTCGAGGGGGCCTGGCGCCGCCTGGACGTGCACCTGAACACCCCCGCCCTGACCTACATCGACGACTACGCCCACCACCCGGCCGAACTGCAGAGCGCCATCTCCTCCATCCGCCAGGTGTTCCCCGGGCGCCGCATCACCGGCATCTTCCAGCCGCACCTGTACACCCGCACGCGGGACTTCGCGCCGGAATTCGCCCGCGCCCTGAGCGGACTGGACAAGCTCATCCTGCTGGACATCTATCCCGCCCGCGAGGAGCCCATCCCGGGCGTGACTTCCGAGATCATCTTCCGGGACGTCACCGCTCCGGAGAAGGTCCTCGTCCCCAAGGCGGAGCTGCTGTCCTACCTGGAGAAGGAGCCGCTCGACGTACTCGTCACCCTGGGCGCCGGCGACATCGACCGTTTCATCGAACCCATCACCGGACTCCTCAAGCAGCGCCTGTAGATGAAGAAAGCCGTAGCATACGTCCTCGCCGCCCTGCTCTCGATCCTGTTCTGCGTCGGGATGACCCTGCTGTACCGCAACGTGCGGGAGGAGCAGGCCCTCGTCACCTGCACCCAGCTGGAGGTCAGCTTCGCGGACACGCTCCGCTTCGTGAGCGAGGAGGACATCCGGGAGTATCTCGACACCCGCTACGGCACCTACATCGGACAGCGGCTCGACAGCGTGCAGCTGTCCCGCATCGAAGACCTGCTCGCGGAGCGGAGCGCCGTCCAGAGCGGACAGGCCTGGACCACAGCCGACGGCATCCTGCACGTGCTCGTGACCCAGCGCGCCCCGGTCCTGCGGATCCAGGACGGCCGGCGCAGCTTCTACGTCGATGCGGACGGCGGCATCTTCCCGCCGCACGAAACCTATATCGCCTCCGTCCCCACCGTCGAGGGCACGATCCCCTTCGAGATCCCGGACGGCTTCCGCGGCGAAGCGCCCTCCGACGAGGCACGCAAATGGATCCTCGGGATGATCGGGATGTACCGCTACATCTCTTCCACCAAAGGCTGGCCGCACCACATCCATACCGTGCGCGTGCGCGGGGACGGCGACCTGGTCCTCACCATCGACGGACGCACGGAGCAGTTCATCATCGGGCAGCCGGACAACATCCGGGACAAGTTCCAGCGCATCGACCGCTACATCGGCACCATCGCCCCTTCCGTGGAGGAAGGCCACTACCGGACCGTGAACGTAAAATATAACAATCAAATCATATGCAGGCAGAAAGATACATAGCAGCAGCCGACCTTGGCTCTTCCAAGATCGCCCTGAGCGTAGCCAAGATCGTCGGAGATGACATCCAGGTCATCTACTACAAGGAAACCCCGTCGGACGGGATCCGCTACAGCTGCGTGCTCAACCCGAAGCGCGCCGCCGTCCCTCTCCGTGCCGCCATCCAGGAGGCGGAAGAAGAACTCAACATCAAGATCCTGCAGGTGGTCGTCGGACTGCCCCGCTACGACGTGCGCCAGGAGATTGCCAGCGCGCGGATGGAACGCAGCGACCCCGACACCTGCATCACCAAGGAAGAGGTGAACACGCTGAAGAGCATCGCCATCGACTCCTATCCCATCGCGGACGAAACGAAGGAGGAGATCTACGGCGCCGTGGCCCAGTCGTTCTCGGCGGACGAGGAACTCGTCTGCGCGAGCGAGCACGACGTCGTGGGCGTCACCGCGGACGCGCTGGAAGGCAATTTCAAGGTCTTCGTAGGCGCCCACAAGCCGGTGAGCAACATCGACATCATGCTCAACGACACGGGCGTCGCCCCCGCGCGCAAGTTCTTCCTGCCCAACGCCGTCGCCCGCGCCGTCCTCACCGACGGCGAGAAGGAGAACGGCGTGGCGCTCGTGGAAATCGGCGCCGGCGTGACCTCGCTGACGATCTACCGCGGCAAGATCCTGCGCCACTATTCCGCCATCCCCTTCGGCGGCCGCGTCATCACGACCGACATCAAGTACGAGTGCGGCTTCAACGAGCAGCTCGCGGAAAACATCAAGCTCGCCTTCGGCGCCTGCCTGCCCGACAAGCTGCAGTCCCTCGCCGACAAGGTCATCCAGATCAACGACGACGAGAACGGCTCCTACGAGCAGCTTCCGGTCAAGTACCTGTCCGAGATCATCACCTGCCGCACCCGCGAGATCGTGGAGGCGGTGCTCTTCCAGATCCAGGACAGCGGCTACGCCGACAAGCTCCGCAACGGCATCGTGCTCACCGGCGGCGGCGCCAACCTGGTGAACGTCGCCACCCTCATCAAGGAGATGTCCGGCTACACGGTCCGGATGGGCTACCCGCGCAGCCAGAACTTCAGCGCCGGGGGCTGTGCCGGCGTGGGCGAGACCAGCGCCGCCGCCACCATCGGCATGATCCTGGAGGCCAAGAAGGATTTCCGCCTCAACTGCATCGAGGATGTCCTGCCCGAAAACGGCACGGAGCCGCTTCCCGCCGCGCAGGAAGCCACCGACGCGCCCGCGGCGGAACAGGCCCCGGCCGGGCAGGAGAACGCGCAGCAGACGCTCTTCGGCCCCGAATACGTACCCGAGGTTCTCGTCCCCAACAGGAAGAAGAAAAAGGAGAAAACCCAGAAAGAGGCCAAGACGCCCGGCAAGTTCGTCACCTGGATCCGGCAGCAGACCTCCCGGGTGGGCGAAGCCGTCGAAGGCGCCTTCGACAGCACCGTGGGCGGACTTTTCGATGACATGAAATAAAAAAGACAGGCATTATGATAGACGACAACATGATCGATGCGATCACCCCGCTGGACTGGGCCACCTCCGACGACATCATCAAGGTCATCGGTGTAGGCGGTGGCGGCTGCAACGCCGTCAACTACATGTACACCAAGGGCATCAAGGGCTGCAGCTTCGTAGTCTGCAACACCGACTCGCAGGCCCTCAAGGGCAGTCCCGTTCCCGTGAAGATCCAGATGGGCCGGGGCCTCGGCGCCGGCACCAACCCCATCAACGGACGCAACGCAGCCCTCGAGAGCCAGGACCAGATCGAAAAGATCGTCCTGGACACCCACACCAAGATGCTCTTCATCACCGCCGGCATGGGCGGCGGCACCGGCACGGGCGCCGCGCCGGTCATCGCCAAGATGGCGAAGGACCGGGGCATCCTGACCGTGGCGGTGGTCACGCTCCCCTTCCTCAACGAAGGCAACGAGGCCCTTTCGCGCGCCATCGACGGCATCCACGAGCTCGAGAAGAACGTGGACAGCCTGCTGATGATCAACAACGAGAAGCTGCACGAGTTCTACGGCAACCAGCTCATCCAGGACGCCTTCCCGCAGGCGGACGAGGTGCTCGCCACCGCCGTGCGCGGCATCGTGGAGATCATCAAGAAGCCCGGCTACATCAACGTGGACTTCAAGGACGTGGAGACGATGATGAAGAACAGCGGCATGGCGCTGATGGGCTGCGGCATAGGCACCGGCAAGAACCGCATCGAAGACGCGGTCAAGGCCGCCTTCGAGTCGCCGCTCCTCAACGACTTCGACCTCAAGACCGCGAAGAAGGTCCTCGTCAACATCACCTGCGGCCACAACGAGCACGGCCTGACGATGGACGACCTCAGCGAAATCAACAAGAAGATCGACGAATACACCGGGCGCGCCAACAACTTCAAGCGCGGCCTCATCTGGGAAGACGATCCCGAGATCGGCGACACCATCCGCATCACCTCCATCGTGACCGGACTCCGCTTCTCCGACGTGATCGGCCCCGCCAAGGACATGGGCAACTACATCATGATCAACCGCGACTTCGTGTACGACAAGACGGCGACGGCCCGCGGCGAGGGCATCTCCCTGTTCGAGGACGGCGGTTCCCAGCAGATCGGCTTCAACAGCAAGAGCAACGTCCGGACCTTCAACTTCGACCTCGACCGCAAGCCGGCCCTCATCCTGGCCAAGAACGAGTCGCGCGCCGAACTGGAGAACATTCCCGCCATCCGGAGGACCCAGTCATGAGCAGGACCCGTGTAAGATTCGCCCCCTCGCCGACCGGGCCGCTGCATATGGGCGGTGTCCGGACGGCCTTGTACAACTACCTGTACGCCAAGCAGAAAGGCGGTGATTTCGTGCTCCGCATCGAGGACACCGACTCCAACCGTTTCGTGCCCGGCGCCGAGCAGTACATCATCGAGTCGCTGCGCTGGTGCGGCATCTACCCCGACGAAGGCGTGGACGCCGAAGGCAACGTGGTGGAAACGCCTTCCGAGCGCCACCCCCACGCCCCCTACCGCCAGAGCCAGCGGCGCGGCATCTACCGGCAGTATGCCGAGCAGCTCGTCGCCGCCGGGGCCGCCTACTATGCCTTCGACACCGCCGAGGAACTCGAGAAGGCCCGCGCCGAAGCCGAGGCCCGCGGCGAGACCTTCATCTACAACCACCTCACCCGCGGCGCGCTGCGCAATTCGCTCACCCTGCCGGAAGACGAGGTGCGCCGCCTGCTGGCGGAACGCACGGACTGGACCGTCCGCTTCCGGATGCCCGAAGGGCGCATCGTGGAGATGGACGACCTGATCCGCGGGCACATCTCCGTGGACAGCTCCACCCTGGACGACAAGGTCCTGTGGAAACGGGCCGACGAACTGCCCACCTACCACCTCGCCAACATCGTGGACGACCACCTGATGGAAATCACCGAGGTCATCCGCGGCGAGGAGTGGCTCCCGTCCCTTCCGCTGCATTATCTGCTGTACGAGGCGTTCGGCTGGCAGGACAGCCAGCCCCGCTTCGCGCACCTGCCCCTGCTGCTGAAGCCCGTCGGGAACGGCAAGCTGAGCAAGCGCGACGGCGACAAGATGGGCTTCCCGGTATTCCCGCTGCGCTGGACCTCCCCCGCAGGCGAAACCTCCCGCGGCTACCGCGAGGACGGCTACTTCCCCGATGCGTTCGTGAACCTGCTGGCGATGCTGGGCTGGAATCCCGGCACGGAGCAGGAGATCTTCTCGCTGGACGAACTCGTGCAGGCCTTCAGCCTGGACAAGGTGGGCAAGAGCGGAGCGAAGTTCAACCCCGACAAGGCGAAGTGGTACAACCGCGAATACCTCCGGATGCGCTCCGACGCGGACCTGGCGGCCCTGTGGATGCCCGACCTGGAACAGAAGGGCCTCCATCCCGACCCGGCCTTCGTAGAAGGCGTGGTGGCGCTGATCAAGGAACGCGCCACCTTCGTGCAGGACTTCTGGACCATCGCCTCCTACCTGTTCATCGCTCCATCGGAGTTCGAAAAATACGGCGTCAAGGCCGGTGCGGCCAGTGAGAAGCCCGCGGATGCGAACCGTCCGGCGGATCCCCGCGCCAAGGTGTATGACGACGCCGCAACGGCACCTTTCCTCGCCAAGGATGTGGACAAGTTCTACAAGCCGGAAATCTACGCCGCGGCCCTGGAAGCCATGGAGAACGCCGACGCGGACGCGCTCGAGGAGTACATCCGTTCACACGAAATGCCGGTCGGCAAGGTGATGAACTGCATCCGCCTGGCCCTGAGCGGTGCTGCCAGCGGCCTGGGTATCAGTGATATCCTGCATTTCATCGGCCACGAAGAAGGCCTTCGCCGCCTGCGTTTCCTCCGCGAACGGCTGGGCTAGGCGGCCTGAGGCTAAAAATCGAACTGCGCGATCCGCCGCTCCAGGTGGGCGCGCAGGTCTGACCAGCGGTAGCAGTTGCCGCTTACCGGCTGCAGGCCACGCACCTGCGTCTCCCGCTCGTTGTACCAGATCTTGACCAGGGGTTCGGCGCCGCGCTTGCGGTAGAAGACCATCTGGAGGTTGGTGCCCATCGGCACCTCGAAGAAACTCTGCCAGCTGTCGGAGGCATCGGCGTTATGCAGCCGGTCGCCGGGGCCGACCAGGTCCATCAGGCCGGCCAGGGGCAGGATGCCGGAGTCGTGACCGAAACGCAGGTCGGCCGCAGTTGTACTGCCCTCGCGCAGGGCCGCATCGGCGCGGTCGATGATGTCACGGACCAGGTCCCGCGCCGCCCAGACCACATGGTCGCCGAACTCGGCGGAATTGGCCATCGAATTGTAAATGCGGCTGTTATAACAGCGGTAGAACGCAATCAGTTCGTCGATCGTGAAAAAGCGGCCGAAGATGTCGGCGTCCGGCGTCTCGGTGCACTGGCGGATTCCCCCGTAAAGGAAAATCTGGTACGCGAAATCGTACGGGTCTGCGATGACGCGCGACACGCGCTCCGGATCATCGATGAAGACCGACCGGATGAAACGGCTGATATCGATGCTCTCCCGGGCCATGCCGTTCATCAGGACACGGCTCGCGGCGGAAATCTCGGATCCATGATAATAGTCGTGCGCGAGCAGGTTGAGATAGCGGTCGCCGGTCACGAAGTCGAAAACCAGCCCCGGGGCGTTGTCGTCCAGGCTGGCGGTGAAATGCGCCATGCTGAGCAGGCAGCGGGGGACATTGCTGGACTGGACGGCTACCTGGCGGCGGTGCCGGTCGTGCCAGACGGGACGCACCCTGTCGTGGAGACGCCGGGCGATGGCACGGTGCTCGCGTCCGCCCCGCGGCGTCAGTTCGCCCACCATGTCGATATGATCGTCGTGAATGGCATTCACGGCCACCCAAAGTTCCTCCCCCAGCGGGGTCAGGATGCCCGCCACCCGGGCAGAATCCATATAATCGAACGCCTTTTGTGCCGAACTGCTGGTGCTGCGCCGGGATCCGTGCCGGCCGTAGTGGCTGACATAGAACGGCTTGTAGCCCCGCGGGACGGGGGTCGTCACGCCGGGAAGGTATTCATAGGAATGGTGCACGCCGGCGGCGCGGTCGGGATTCTCGCGGATCAGGGATGCATAGTCGCCCTGCGCCGACAGCGTTCCGCAGCAGAGCAGCAGCACGCCTGCCATGACGAGCAGGCGGAAAGGGGTTGAACTTCTCATTATGCCAAATCGTTTTGATTCAATGCGCCCAGGACTTCGTCCAGGGTCCAGGACTGGGAGATGTCGAAGCCGCCGTTTTTCGTACGGCGCAGGGAACTGAGGAAGGCGCCGCTGCCCAGGGCTTCGCCCAGGTCGCGCGCCAACGCGCGTATATAGGTACCCTTGCTGCAGGCGACGCGGAGGTTCGCGGTAGGCAGTTTCAGCCCGTCCACCGAAGCGACGCGGATGCGCCCCTGCCCGTCGTCGGCGAAATCCTGCACGAGCGAGTCGCTCCAGGACAGGAGTTCCAGTTCATAGATGTCGATGCGGCTGGACTGCAGCACGTCCCCGGGGTCGAAGGCCCGCCCTTCGCGCCGGGCTTCCCGGAGCAGGCGACGGGCCGTCTCGTAGGCCCGCACCCCGTCCACCGACTTGGCGCTGAACAGCGGGGCCACCTGGTCCTGCTCGCCCAGGAAATCCGGCAATACGCCCCGCAGCGCCGCTTCGGACACGCCTTCCAGCGGGCAGAAGCGGTCAATCTCCTTTTCCAGGTCACAGGAAGGCGTGGTGGCGCCGAACGTGACGCCGGCCACATACTCTTTTGGGGAGCGCTGGAGTGCTTCGGCGCGCCGTGTGGCAGGGCCGATGCATACTAGCAGGATGCCGGTCGCGAGGGGGTCGAGCGTCCCCGCGTGGCCGACCTTCAGGTTCTTTTTCCCGAAATGGCGGATCGCCGCGTACTTGATCTTCCGGATCACGTCCGCGGAAGTCCACCGGTAGGGTTTGTCCACCGGCAGAACGATCCCCTCGGGATAGTCCTCGATATTACGGCTGAACGATCTTGTCAATCCGGCGCTGGTGTCTGCCGCCCGCGAACTGCGTGGTCATCCAGGCGCGCACCATCATCACCGCCATCCGGTAGGAGACGAAGCGTGCGGGCATCACGAGCACGTTGGCGTTGTTGTGTTCCTTGACAAGCTTGGCCACCGCCTGGTTCCAGGCCAGGCCGGCGCGGATCCCCTTGTGGTGGTTGAGCGCGAGCGCCATCCCGTTGCCGGTGCCGCACAGGGCGATGCCGGCGTCCACCTCTCCCGACTCGACGGCATTCGCCATCGGGTGCGCGAAGTCGGCATAGTCGCAGCTCTCGGGACTGTCCGTGCCGAAATTGACTACTTCATAACCCTTGCCGAGCAAATAACCGATCAGCCGCGTCTTGTATTCCAGGCCGGCGTGATCGCTGCAGATTCCGATTTTCTTCATAATGCAAATATACCCTTTTTTTTTGTCTTTCAGTCGCCGGCAATTATCTTTGTGATTGAACTGGAAAAGCATCGAAAACCTTCCCTGCCACGTCTGCAGGACGATTTTTTAAATGACGCACTTATTTTTGAAGTGACGGATTTTTTATGGAGTTTGAACCAATACTATAAAAATCCCTTACGCGCAATACATACATTTGTCAAGTTGTCGTGAGACACCGCCTAATGCAAATAAAATGCACCAGATTGCAAAAAAATGCAACCAACTCACTAACCAATTTATATTCGTATGACTAAGCAATGTATTGCAAAAGCAGTGATGTTCGTATCGATCCTCGCTGCCAGTCTGCTGGGCGCAGGCTCCGCCTTTGCCCAGAACCGCACTATCAGTGGTACGGTCGTCGACACGTCCGGGGAACCGGTCATCGGCGCCGCGGTCACGGTGGTCGGCAACTCCAGAATCGGCGCAGCCACCGACCTCAACGGCGCATTCTCCCTGAGCGTTCCCGCCGGAGCCAACATCTCCGTCGAGAGCATCGGCTACAAGCCGCAGACCTTCGCCATCGGCAACCAGAGCGTCTTCAACATCGTCCTTGAAGAAGACACCGAGATGCTCGAAGAGACC
>CACWOH010000030.1 GCA_902762435.1 uncultured Bacteroidia bacterium
CTCCCCCGCAGCGGCAAGGACATCCGGATGACGGACACGGACGGCGAAGTCACGCTCCTCAAGTGGGACGGCGCCCGGTTCAGCGTCACCAAGCCATGACCGACGGAAAAGATCGTCCTGAGCCGGGCCGTGACCAAGCACATCGAGCGCAAGATCCTGACGTACAAGAACCGGACGATCGTATTCGGTTAGAGGGAAATCCCCCAACGATTATGTATAAGACCCGAAAACTGGAGAACACGCGCATCGAAGTGGCGGATGCCCTGCGGGGCATCGCCGTGGTAGGCATCATCCTCTACCACGCCGTCGAACACTTCAATCTCGGAACGGCGAGCCGCGCCTCGCTTTCCCTGTCCATCGACCCCACCGTATTCAACGTCCTGACCGTCCTCCTTTCGGGCAAGATGTACGGCATCTTCGCCCTGCTGTTCGGCCTGAGCTTCTTCATCATGCGGGACAACCAGGAGCAGAAAGGGAAGGATTTCTCCCTCCGCTTCGCCTGGCGTATGGTGCTGCTTTTCGGCTTCGGCATCCTGAACCTGGTGTTCTATGACGGCGACATCCTGACCTTCTATGCGCTGCTGGGCCTGCTGATGATCCCGGCCGGCTACCTCAGCACGCCCGTCCTGTGGGCGCTGACCCTCTTCCTGCTGATCCAGCCGCTGGAGATCTACAGCCTGGTTTCCGGCTGGAAACCGGACATTTCGGCCATGGGAAAACACTATATGGCGCTGATGAGGGCCCACGCAACGGGGACCTTCTGGGAATCCATGGTCGCCAACATGCAGCACGGCTTCGCCGCCTCAGCCCTCTGGTTCGTCGCCAAGGGGCGTATCACGCAGACGCTCGGCCTCTTCTACCTGGGCCTTCTCTTCGGCCGCCACCGGCTTTTCTACAACGAAGGGAACCACCTGAAGGTCTGGCGCATCGTGCTGGCCGTCTCCACGGTCCTGGTGACCGTCGGCGTCATCTTCGGCGCCGCCGGGGACGGGGACGTGCATTTCGGGGAACTGGACGCACTGCTCCACCCGCTCTTCAACCTGGCCATCCTCCTCTTCATCGTATCCGGCGTCACGCTGCTCTGGTATGCCTTCGCCGGTTTTCGGAAAGGCCTTTCACATATCTGTTTCTTCGGAAGGATGTCCCTGACGAACTACCTGCTTTCGTCCGTCCTGGGCACCTGCATCCTTTACGGATGGGGCCTCGGGATGTACAAGGTGCTGGGAACCACCTGGTCGCTGCTGCTCGGGGCCGCCATCGTGGTGCTGCAGATCGTGCTCCTCTACCAGTGGTCCAAGAAGCACAAGCGCGGCCCGCTGGAAACCCTCTGGCGCCGCCTGACCTGGCTCGGAAAGCCCTCGGCCTAATCGTCGTTCACGCGCAGCACGGTGACGCCCAGGATGCGCCGGTTGGCCTGCAGGTAGGCCTCCAGCGTCCGGGGTTCCACAATGACCCGGCCGGCGGCCGAGGAGGCGTGGATGAAGCCGAGGCGGTCGCCGGGCTTCTCGCGGTACGCGATTACGACGTGCGAATAGTCCAGCCCCTCGATGGAGGTGGCGAAACAAAGGATATCTCCGCTGCGGATTCCGTCTTCCGCGGCGGAGAGTTTTTCTTTCGGGATATAATGGCGCGCACAGGCGTCCAGGCGCTCCTCCACAGCACGGATGCGGCGGAGGTTCTCCTTCGCTTCCGGCGAATCTCCGGCCAGGGGCGCATAGCTGCCCGGATGCTCCGACATATAACGGATCGGGCGCGGGTCGCGAACGCCGCCGAGGCTCTCGGTAAGATCCCGGAACAGACCGTTTTCCACGCCCCTTGAAATCCACTCCGAAGTGTAGTGCAGCCGGGAGGGATATCCGTCCGGCACGCCGTCGCGGTAGCGGGAAAGGGCCACCTGCGCGGCCAGGTCCTCGAAGGTGGCGTCCGCGCCGAAGCGCTGCGCCGTCCGGACCAGGCCGAGGCAGTTCTCCGCAAAGAGGATGCAGTCAGTCTTGGTCAGGAAGATGCGCAGGCGCTCTTCCCGGCCCTCCTGCGTGCCGGACACGTAAGGCTGGCCCAGCATCTTCCGGGCGGCGCGGACCATCAGCTGCGGGCCGTCTTCGCGGTCCGCGGCGGCCGCAAGCTCTTCCAGGACGATCTTGCCCAGGGCGATGTCCTCGGCCCCCGACACATAAGGAACCGTCCCCGCGGACTGTGCGTGCAGCAGCGGGGCGGTCAGGAGCGCCAGGCCGAGCGCCAGGGCGCGGAGGCTATTTCCGGAGGATGCGGCGGACATTGTCCTTGAGAAGCTGCACGGCAGGGTCAGCCATATTGCCGTGGTTGAAGCCCTGCAGTTCGTAGAGGGTGGCGTCGGGATGGCCGACCATCTGGAACAGGCGCCAGAAATAGGCGGTTTCCTCGTAACGGCCGTACAGCTCGAGGTTCCGGTCGCCGGAGATGATGACGATGGGCGGGGCGTCGGCACGGACATACGCGAGCGGGGCATATTCGTCAATCAGCGGCTGGAAAGGCGTCATCCCGATGGTCTGGCGGTGGGAGTAATGCGTCAGCACCTGCCCGCTGAACGGGATCAGGCCCGCCACGCGGTCGGCATCGACGCCGTATTTCGCCAGCCAGCGTTTGTCCAGGCCCACCATATCGATCAAGGTGGCACCGGCAGAGTGCCCGGAAAGGAAAATCTTCTCCGGGGAGCCGCCGTAGCGTGAGACGTTCTCGAAGGCCCAGGCCACGGCCGCCGCGGCGTCGTCGAAACAGTCGGCGATGGTCCCCTTCGGGATCAGCCGGTAGCCGGCGGAAACGACCACGAAACCGCTCTCCTTGAGGTCGCGCGGCAAGGAAGTCTTGTCTCCGCTGGTCAGGCCGCCGCCGTGAAACCAGACCACCACGGGCAGGTCCTTCGCGCCTTCCGGCGCATAGACGTCCAGTTTGCAGCGCTCCACCCGGTAGGCGTCGTCCGAGGCGCTCACGAAGGGAATGTCCCGGGCCACCTGGGCCAGCGCCGTGCAGGCGCAGAGCACCAGCACGACGATGCAGGAAAAGCGTTTCATGGCGCTATTCTCCCAGGTTCTTGAAGAAACCGCCGATCTCATCGAGCAGGCCGGGAAGTTCCTCGCCGATCTCCTGGATGGTGGCCGAGACGCTGTCCACACCCGCTTTCACGGCCGCCGTGGCGTACCGTCCGGTCGCGGAACGGAAGCGCTTGATCTCATCCTGGGTAAGCGAACCTTTCTTCTGCTTGTACTCCTGGTAGATCTTCTCGAATTTCTGGTTGGCCTTATCCCACTGGTCCTGCGAATAGGAACTGCCGTTCTTTTCGACGGTGGCGGCCAGGGCCTCCATCCGGCCGGGGATGCTGAACATGTCGCAGGAAGTGGCGAGCAGCAACGCGCACAGCGCCACAAGCGTCAATGCAAGGATTCTTTTCATACGCATATTGTTTGTACAAAGATAACAATTTTGTATATTTGTCTGTTGAGGCTGCATAGAAAGTTCCTATTCTTACCTTTTTGGTGATCTTACTTTCCGCAGTCTCTTTTTTTATCGACCATGGATCCGATTCTCATACAGTTCTTCAAGGCCGCCGTTCCCGGCGCCCCGGCCGCGGCCGACCCCGCCAAGTTGCAGGCGGATGCGTTCAAATGCGGTTTCATCATCCATCCCGACCTGCTCAACACGGACCTGGAGGCGTTCATCGCCCGCCAGACGGCCAACCCGAACGCCACTTTCTACAAGCGCTGGGAGGACATGATGTCCAAGGACCGGATCGCCCTGCTGCTGGACCAGATCACCCACTATGCCTCCACGTACGGATCCGGCTACACGCAGCCGGGCAACGGGTACGTGCCCAACGACGGCGCCGAGGCGCCGGATTTCCGGGAATTGACCCTGATCGCACCCGTCAGCGAGGAAGAACTCTACGGGCGCTGCCTGAAACTGATCCGGAGCGGAGCGGCGCTCAAGGGCGAGACCGTGAAGGCCCTCTGCGGCGCCGTCACCGATTATCTCGCCGGCCATCCGGACGAAGCGTTCGACATCGACTCCGTGCGCAACCGGGAGGCCCTCAGCATCCTCTGCAAAGCACTGGGCCGCCGGCCTTCCGCGCCCGTGGAACTGCTGCGCTACATCGTCTATGAAGCCACCGGGCAGACCCTGCTCATCCAGTCCGCGGACATGCTGGCCCTGGTCCGCGGGAATGCGGAAAAATTCGATTTCCGCCAGCTCTCGCAGGCAGAGCTGGATGCGCTCGCGAGCATCTTCTACCGGTTCAAGAACCTGCTGCTCGCCTTCCGCACGCAAGAGGACTACGACCGGACACGCCGCGCTTTCGTGCAGAAGCCCTCGTGCAACCGGGCGGTGGTCAACCGCATCCGGCGCGCCGCCCCCCGGCTGCACGTCCCGATGCGGAAAGGCTTCTGGGAAACGCTCCTCTCCGCTTCTGTGAGCGAGGAAGAACTGCGCGCCCGGCTCGGCGGCGTGTCCGCCTTCAAGCTGGTCACCCTGCTGCAGACCATCCGTGAGCGCCTGCTCACGAACCCCGGCGAGCCGGTGATGTACCTGGTCCGCAACGGCAGCGTATGGCTGCAGGACGCCCCGCAGCGGGAAGACCGCCGGGAATACCTGGAGATGCTGGAACGCGTGCTGCACGGGCGTCTCGTGGAAATCCTGTCCGCCAAGGCGTGCTCCGTGCGCTTCCCGGAGCAGCTGACCCTCGCCTGCCCCGCCTCGGAAAAGGCCTTCGTGGGCAACTTCCCCTTCGGCTCCTGCTACGCGATGAGCGACCACAATTTCTTCGGCATCTACTGGCGGCAGGAGTGGGGCTGCCACGACTTCGACATCAGTTTCGTGGACTGGAGCGGCGCCAAGACCGGCTGGAACGCCGCCTACAACACCGGGCAGACCTTCTACTCCGGCGACATGACCGACGCGGACCCCGAGGCCAGCGAACTGATGTACTGCCGGGAGGGCTGCCCGGACGGCACCGTTTACTGCAGCCGCTTCAACGGTCGGGAAGGCAGCCGCTTCCGCTTCTTCTTCGGGCGGCAGGACATCGCGGACGTCACGCTGAACTATATGGTGGACCCGAACGCCAAGGTGGTGGACGAGGAACTGGTTTCCGACCGGCGCGAGAAGATGCTCGCCGTGGTCAGCGGGGGCTGGATCTTCCTGATGGACCTGGCCACCGGCCGGGGCCGCGTGTCGTCCGGCAGGGACGCCGGGCGCAAGGAGGCCGTCATCGCGCGCAAGGCACGCTGCTTCCTCTCCCTGCGGGAGCTGCTGCTGGAGGCCGGTTTCACGGAAACGGCGGAGAATCCGCAGCTGGACCTGACGGATCTGAAGAAGGATACCCTGCTCGGGCTTTTCGCCTGAACCCTTACTTGATCAGGGCTTTCCCGGTGCGGCCGTCGATGCAGATCTGCAGCTCTTCCGGGAAACGCACCAGGCGCAGGAACTGCGTCTCGAACTCGGCGGGCATCGCGTCCAGCCGGGCCGCGTCGAAGCACTCCCCCGCACGTGCGAAGGGATTCACGTTCACATACCCGGCGTTGAAGGAGGTCATGTTCTGGAAGAAATGCGTGCCCTGGCTGGGGTCCACCCGGAAATGGTCCAGGCAGCACTCCACGATGGCGCGGGCCTCGGAAATGTCGCTCCACTGCACCGGTACGCCCAGCGTGGGGATACTGGAACCCCAGCGTCCGTACCCCACGAGAACATAATTACGGCCTTCGGCGCGCATCCGGTTGTTGAGTTCCCGGAGTTCGGCGGCCATCTGTCGCGTCTTCAGCGTATCGAAGCCCGACTCGCGCAGATACACGAAATCGCGCACCCCCTTGATCCAGCCCGGACCGATGGCGCTGCCGGAGGAGACGATGGCGCCGTCCGTATCCACGCCGCTCCAGTCCACCTCGGCGCCCAGCCCGTCCGACGAGATGGGGCGCACCTGCAGGACATTGAAGATGGCGGGGCTGTCGGGACCGACGTCCAGGTTGGCCGCGAACTCAATCTCCACGCCGCAGCGGACCTCCCGCTGCATGATGCCCAGCAGTTCATTCAGGATGTCCGCGAGCGGGAAGGTGTTGTATTTGAGGATATGGGCGAAGGTGACGAACTTCGGGCCCTGCGGGACCGGGGAATCCACCATCCGCATGTTCTCGTAGTCATAGGTGGAGACCACCTTGCCGAAAGTACGGAAAGACCCGCAGTCCGTGATCGGGATGCGTTCCAGGTTGATGGCGTCGTCCACCGATGTCTTGAACTTGTCCGGCTGGAGGTCCAGGGCGAACATCGCCTGCTGCGTCTCGCTCATCACCAACTCGGGCGTGGAGGTCTGCAGGACGTTGCGCGGATACTTCGGCGAGAAGCGCAGCACCTGGTCGCCGTCCACGACGGCCTTGCCCAGGCCGAAGGCGATCTTGGCCACGCCGTCTTCCGGCTTCTCGTAACCCAGCGGGTAGAAGTTTACCGAACGGGCCACGCCGGAGAAGGTCGGGAAGAAATACCCCCGGTCCTCGCTGCCGCAGATCTCCTGCAGGACGATGGACATCTTCTCCTCCGAGAGCACGTTGGCCGTGGCCGTGATGTACCCCCTGGAGGAGGCGAAATACACGGAGGCATAGACACTCTTGATGGCCTTGGACAGCAGGCGGAGCTGCTGGTCCTCGTTCTCCGTGTGCGGGATCATATAGGTTGAATACACACCCGCAAACGGCTGGTAATAAGAATCTTCCAGTTTTGATGACGAGCGCACCGCAAGGGGCTTCCGCACATTGCGGATGAACACGCGCAGGCCTTCGGTCAGCTCCTGCGGGAGCGTGGACGCCACGAATTCCGAAAGGATCTCGGCGTCCGACAGGTCCGAGTTGATCACGAACTTCAGACCGTTTTCCTGGATGAAGCGGTCGAAGTATTCGGTGGAGATCACGAGCGTGCGGGGCACCAGCACGCGCACGTCCTCCCAGTGGTCGTACAGGTCGTACTTCTGGAGGATGTGATTCAGGAAGGCCAGGCCGCGTGCCTTGCCGCCCATCGAGCCCGATCCGATGCGGGCGAACCAGATGGCGTCGTTGTAGGAGACGGGGTCGAAACTCGCCACCACGCCAAGCCCCTGGCTGATGCGGTAGTCGCGGATCATCCGCAGGTTCATCTCGCGCACCTCGGCCACGTCTTCTTCCGCGTGGATGTGGATCGGCCGGAAAAGGTCGCCGATCGAGAAGATTCCGCGACCGTAGAACCAGCGGGAGATGTAGTTCTTGTTCACCAGTTCGCGCAGGGCGCTGTCGGACATCCGGGCCATTACCTGTTCGAACTCGTACAGGTTGCGCGCCCGGGCGGTCACGCGTCCCGTCCGGGGATTGGTCACGATGAAGTCGCCGAAACCGAACTCGCGGCCGATGTATTCCGAGAGCTCCTGCGTGAGGGTCTTGGAGCGCTTGTGCACGAAACCTACCCCCAGCTGCGCGGCCACGGCGCGCATGCTCTCCTGCGAAGACTGCATCAGGAAGGGCATCGTCGGGTCTTCCTTCCGCACGAGGCGGCACAGGTCCACGCCGGCGTCGCTCTTCTCCGTCTCCGGCTTGTCGCCCCGGTGCAGGACGAAGCCGATGTCGGAGATGATGCCCAGGATGTTGTAGCGGTACTTCCGGTAATACTCGAGGGCCTCGTCGTAGCACGTGGCCATCAGGATCTTGGGGCGCGCGCGCTTGCGGAGGAACTGCTGTTCCTCGTTGAGCGCGTCACGCACCGCCTCGCTGTTCTGCTGGAGCACCAGCTTGTACAGCAGGGGCAGGTAGGTTGAATAATAGCGCACGGAATCTTCCACCAAAAGGATGACGCGGGACCCCATCTCGAGGCAGTCATGCTCCGCGTTGAGTTTGTCCTCGAGCAGCTTGATGATGGCGATGAGCACGTCGGTGCTGTTGTTCCAGCAGAAGACGTAGTCGATGCCCTCGTGGTCGTGGTCCGAAATCTTCTGATAGATCTCCCGGGAGAAGGCGCTCAGCAGGACAATCGGCGTGTCGGGCACCATCTGCTTGACCTGCCTGGCGAATCCGAACACATCCAGTTTCCCGACGTTGTACATCGTGATGATGAGGTCGAACCCTTCGTCCTTGCCGAGGATCTCGATGGCTTCCAGGGTGGACTCGGCCCGCACGATGGAGGGCGGGTTGCTCAGGTTGAGCTCGGCGTACTCCTGGGTGATCTGGGCCTCGATGTGGCCGTCCTCCTCGAGGGAGAAGCTGTCATAGTTGTTACAAACCAGGAGGATTCGGCGAATCCTCCTGGCCATCAATTTGGTATAATCCGTGTTGTTGCTCATACAGTCCTAGACCAGTCCCTGGTCCACCATCGCGTTGGCCACCTTGATGAAGCCGGCGATGTTGGCACCCTTGACATAGTTGATGTATCCGTCCTCCTCGGTGCCGTACTTGATACAGGCAGCGTGGATGTCGGACATGATCCGGTGCAGGTGCTCGTCCACTTCCTCGGCGGTCCACTTCTGGCGGATGGAGTTCTGGGTCATCTCCAGGCCGGAGGTCGCCACGCCGCCGGCGTTGGACGCCTTGCCCGGCGAGTAGAGCATCTTCTTCTCCTGGAAGATGGCGATGGCTTCCGGGGTGGAAGGCATGTTCGCGCCTTCGACCACGCACCAGCAGCCGCCCTTCACCAGGTTCTCCGCATCGGCCTTCTCGATCTCGTTCTGCGTGGCGCAAGGGAGCGCGATGTCGCAGGGGATGCGCCAGGGGCGCTCGCCCGGGAAGTACTGGGCCTGGGGATACTTGTTCACATATTCCTTGATACGTCCACGACGGATGTTCTTGAGTTCGAGCACGAACTTGAGCTTCTCCTCATCCAGTCCTTCAGGATCGTAGATGAAGCCGTCGGAGTCGGACAGGGTCACGACCTTGGCACCCAGGCGCATCGCCTTCTGGGAGGCGTACTGGGCCACGTTGCCAGCGCCGGAAACGACGACGGTCTTGCCTTCGAAGCTCTCCCCGCGGGTGGCGAGCATTTCCTGGGCGAAGTAGCAGACGCCGTAGCCGGTGGCTTCCGTGCGGAGACGGCTGCCGCCCCAGGCGACGCCCTTGCCGGTCAGCGTGCCAGTGAACTCGTCACGGAGGCGCTTGTACTGGCCGAACATGAAGCCGATCTCGCGGCCGCCCACGCCGATGTCACCGGCGGGTACGTCGGTGTCGGCGCCGATGTAGCGCTGCAGTTCGGTCATGAAGCTCTGGCAGAAACGCATCACCTCTGCGTCGGACTTGCCGCGCGGGCTGAAGTCGGAGCCGCCCTTGCCGCCGCCCATCGGGAGGGTCGTCAGGGAGTTCTTGAAGGTCTGCTCGAAGGCGAGGAACTTCAGGATGCTGAGGTTGACGCTCGCGTGGAAACGGATGCCGCCCTTGTAGGGACCCAGGGCGCTGTTCATCTGCACGCGGTAGCCGCGGTTGATGTGGATCTCACCTTTGTCGTCGGTCCAGGGAACGCGGAACATGATGACCCGCTCCGGTTCGACCATCCGTTCAAGGATCTTGAGATCCATCAGGTAAGGGTAAGAGGTGACATAAGGTGCTACACTTTCCACCACCTCCCGGACAGCCTGGTGGAACTCCTTCTCACCAGGGTTGCGTGCAACCAGTTCATCCATGAACCGGTCCACGTAATTCTGAGTAAATTTGTCCATATTGAGGGATAATAACTAACCGGACTCAAATATATATATTTTTCCCCGAAACTTAGAGCACTTTTTTTCGTTTTTTTCACCGACGCGCCGCGAAACAGCTCCGGCAGGCTTGCCTTCACAATCCATTTACGGCAACCGCTCCGGCAGCGGCAGCTGCAGGCATCCGGGCTGACGTCGGGAAAGGGCGGGGCTTTCCCTCCTGACCGCTCCGGACACCTTGCACTGCCGCCTGCCGGTACAGTCTGGCGCAGGACAGCAGGCAGGTTGCCTGTTATTGATAGAAGTCGGCACCAGCCGACCGGCGCGGTCCCGGGACTTTTGGGAAGCAAAAGTCGGAAAGGGACTTGAGCGACGCAGGGGTATGGGGCGGCTTAGCCCCACAGGAATTGATGACAAAATGTCTTGATTTTCAAGTGATTACGGGAGAAATCGAGACATTTTGGCGCAAAAAGGCAGGTGGTCCGCGAGTTGCACGTTTGTAAGGCGTCCCCCGGTCGGGACAAGGTTAAAATGTTAAACGTCTTTAAAAATGATAGGAGATTTGATTATGTATCCCGTTAAAAGAAACCAGGCTTGGATTCCGAGCATTTTCGGTGACCTGTTCGACGATTTCGCAGTAATGCCTGCAAAGCAGTTTGCCTCCCCTGCCGTCAACATCAAGGAGACCGACAAGGACTTCCAGATCGAGATCGCAGCCCCCGGCATGACCAAGGACGACTTCGCCATCCGCGTGGACAACGACGAAGAACTGGTGATCGCGCTGGAAAAGAAGCACGAGAACAAGGAAGAGAAGAAAGGCGAGAACTACCTCCGCCGCGAATTCTCCTACTCCTCTTACCACCAGGCATTCACGCTGCCGGAGAACATCGACGTGGAAGCCATCAAGGCCAACATGACCAACGGCGTGCTGGGCATCGTCCTCCCGAAGAAGACCCCCGAGAAGCAGATTCCCGCTTCGCGCCACATCGCCATCGAGTAAGCCCGGACAACCCCCGGAAAAGGTCCTGCGGATCCCCCGCGGGGCCTTTTTCATTTCCGGCTGTACACATCGGATGATAAAGGGCCCCGGGATAATGGATTATTTTCTAACTTTGCAGCATGGAAGGACAAGAACAGGACGTGCATCTGTCGGAAGTGCTGGAAGTGGCTGCGGAAGCGGGCCATATCCTGCTGGAGAACGGCGCCGAGATTTCCCGCGTAGAGGACATCATGCTGCGTATCTCATCCCATTTCGGGGTGGATTCGGGCAATTTCTTCGTGCTCAGCAACGGCATCTTCACGACAGGCTCGGTAGACAAGGTCCGCTCCTCGGGCGGACAGACGGAAACCTATGCCAACGTGGAATTCATCCCGCTGCGCGGCATTCAGTTGTCGAAAGTGGTGGCGGTGAACCGCCTGAGTTACGATATCTCCTTCGGGCTCTGCACCCTGGAACAGGCGCGCGAACGGCTCCGCCTGATCCGGCAGGCACCGGGCAAGCCCGCCTGGGAACTCATCCTCGGGTCCGCCCTCGGGTCCGGCGGCTTCTGTGCGGTGTTCGGCGGCGGCTGGCTGGATTGCGCCGCAGCCTTCACGGTCGGCGCCCTGCTCTATGCCTTTATCCTCCTCGTCAGTTCCCGGTATCTTTCCAAGATCGTAGGCGGCATCTGCAATGCCTTGCTGGCCACGTTGTTATGCATCTTGTGCCATCGGATCGGTTTCGGTTCCAGCCTGAGCAACATCGTCATCGGCGCCATCATGCCGCTGATACCCGGCGTCCCTTTCGTGAACGGAGTCCGCGACCTGGCCAATTCGGATTATATCGCCGGCCTGACGCGCCTGACGGATGCGATGCTGGGTTTCGTATGCATCGCCCTGGGCGTCGCCCTCGGCTTCGTGCTGGACGGCTGGTTCTTCGGCGGAATGCTGAACCTGGAAGGGATGAGCGTCAGTCCGCAGACGGCTGCCCTGTTCACCCAGGCGGCGGCCGCCTTTGTCGCCACGCTGGCCTTCGCCGCCCTGTTCGGGGTGCCGCGGCCCCAGTACCTGACCGTCGGCGTCATCGGAGCCGTCGGCTGGACGGCCTGCCTGCTGCTCACGCGCCTGGCGGGCTGCAGCCCCACCGTCGCGGTGATCCTTTCGTCGATGCTGATCTGTGTCTGCAGCCGCGCGGCCGCCATCTGGCAGCGCTGTCCCGCACAGGTGTTCCTGCTCTGCGGCATCTTCAGCCTCGTGCCGGGCGCCGGTATCTTCTGGTTCACCTACCACCTGGTATCGGGCGAGTTCGCCCTGGCCTCCGCCAGCGGATTCGTCGCCATCAAAGCCGCCGTGGGCATCGTGCTCGGCATCATCCTGGCGATGGAACTGCCGCAATGGCTTTTCTCCGGGCGCCAGCCGGGCCCGCGGAAAGCCGTGCACTGATTCCGCTTTTTACAGTTTTTCCAGCAGATTCCTCAGGAAACTGAACGATCCGTCCGCGATCCGCTCCCAGAAATCGGTGTAGGCGGAATAGCGGTCCTCGCCGCCGCTGCGGGTGTCGCTGATGATGCGGAAGCTCAGGAAGGGAACGCCGTAATGCAGGCACACCTGCGCGATGGAGGCGGACTCCATGTCACAGGCCAGGGCGTCCGGGTAGAGCGAACGGATGTGCGTATCTTCCTCCACCGTACTGATGAACTGGTCGCCTGTGCAGATGAGCCCGCAGTGCAGGGGGCTGTCCGTCTGCAGGCCGAGGGCGGCGGCGAGCAGGGCCGGGTCCGCGTCGAAGCGCTGCGGCAGGCCCTGTACCTGGCCGCGGAGGTTGCCTTCGCCGCACCAGACGTCGTGATAGGCCGTCTGGGCGCCCAGGACGATGTCGCAGACGTTCACCGAAGGCGCCAGGCCGCCGGCGCAGCCGGAATTGATGATACAGTCGGGCCGGTCGCGGAGGATCATCTCCGTGGCCGTGCGGGCGGCGCCCACCTTACCGATGCCGGAGCGGACGACGTCCGTCACGCCGGAACGGCGCAGGGCTTCGTACTCCGTGTCCAAGGCGACGATCAATCCGGCCTTCATCGCCTATCGGAGTTCTTCAAAGAGCAGGACCTCGATGCCGGAGTCGTTGGAATCCAGCACGTTCTTGATCTCCTGCATGTTGGTGTCGGAGAGGTGGTAGGGCACCAGGACCTTCGGCCGGAGGGTCATCGCCGCTTCGATGCACTGGGTGGTGGTCATTGTGTAGGGCTGGTTGGCGGAGAGGAACGCCACGTCGAGGGGACCGAAGGAGGCCATCTCGTCGATGTCCTCCGTGTCACCGGACACATAGATGCGCAGGCCGTCGAAGTCGAGGATGTAGCCGTTGTCGCGGCCTTTGGGATGGAACTGGAGATGGTCCTCGGTGATGTTGTAGGCCGGGACGGCCACGATGCCCACGGAGCCGACCTTCAGCGTGTCGCCGTTGGAGACGGCCTCGCCATGGCCCAGCTTGGCCTGCGAGGAGGGGTTGAGGATCACGCGGGTTTCCGGCTTGGAAAGCGCGGCGATGGCGTCAGGATCGAGGTGGTCGCCGTGCTCGTGGGTGACCAGGATGAGGTCCGCCTTGGGGAAAGAGGAGTAGTCAATGGTGTTCTGTCCCATTTTGGCGACGGGGTCCACCTGGATATTGAAGCCCTTGTAGCTGAGGGCGATGGAGCCGTGATGGATCATATAAACCTGGACTTTGCCGCCGGTGGGCGTAGTGAACTCCTCGACGGGGAACGGGGATTTGGCGCCGCAGGTGGAAATGGCTGCCGCTGCCAGCAGGACGGATAATAACTTGGTCATAACTTCAGTTCTAGTGGAAAACGAAGATACGGAAAATATTTATATTTGTGCCTGCGAAGTTGCAAAAAAGTGAAAAGTAGCGTGTCCCGGGGCCTGGTGGCCATCAGTCCGCTGGCGGTGTTCCTGCTGGTGTATCTCGTTTCGTCCCTGGTGGCGGGCGACTTCTACAAGGTGCCTGTCTCCGCCGCGTTCCTGCTGGCGGGCGTGTATGGCGTGGCGGTGGCCCGCGGGCCGATACCGGAGCGCCTGGCGGCCTTCTCCCGCGGCGCGGGGCATCCCAACGTGCTGCTGATGATCTGGATCTTCCTGCTGGCGGGCGCCTTCGCGCAGACGGCGCGGAGCATCGGGGCCGTGGACGCCACCGTGTCGCTGATGCTCTCCGCCGTGCCGCCCCGCTGGCTGCTCGCCGGCCTCTTCGTGACCGCCTGCTTCATCTCGATGGCAATGGGCACCAGCGTCGGCACGATCGTGGCCCTGGTCCCCATCGGAACGGGCATCGCCGCCCAGTGCGGCATTCCGGCGCCCTATATGGCCGCCGTAGTCGTGGGCGGCTCTTTCTTCGGCGACAACCTTTCCTTCATCTCAGACACCACCATCGCCTCCACGCGGGCGGCGGGCTGCGAGATGCGCGACAAGTTCCGCGCGAACCTGCGCATCGTCCTGCCGGCCTTCCTGGCCGTGACGGTCATTTATTTCATCCGGGGCGGCCGGGTGGAGGAAGCACCGTTCACCACCACCGCCGCGTGGTACTGCGCGCTGCCGTACCTGCTGATCATCGTGCTGGCCCTGTGCGGGCTGAACGTGACCCTGGTGCTCTCCGCCGGCATCGCCGCCGCGGCGCTCATCGGTTTCCTGTCGGGCAGCCTGGACTGGACGGGCTGGCTGGGCGCGGTCGGAGAAGGGGTGGCCGGGATGTCGGACCTGATCATCGTGACCCTGCTCGCCGGCGGACTGCTGGAACTGATCCGCTCCGGAGGCGGCCTGGACCTGATCATCAATGCCCTGTCGCGGGGCATCCGCGGCAAGCGCGGCGCCGAGGCGGCCATCGCCGGCATCGTGAGCCTGGCGAACCTGTGCACGGCCAACAACACCGTGGCGATCATCACCACCGGCGGCATCGCCCACGATATTTCGCAGCGTTTCGGCGTGTCGCCGAAGAAGACGGCCAGCCTGCTGGACACCTTCTCCTGCCTGGTGCAGGGGCTGATCCCCTACGGGGCGCAGCTGCTGATGGCCTCCGGCCTGGCCGCCATCTCCCCCGCCGCCATCATCCCCTACCTGTATTATCCCTTCCTGATGGGCCTCTGCGCCGTTGTTTCCATCGTCTTCGACCGGAAATAGCTTCCGGCGGACCGGCCGGCCGTGCACAAGGTCTAAAAAATGATTATTTTTGTAAAGAGATGGAGATCCGCAAAGCAACCCGCGACGACCTGCCCGCGCTGCGGGAGGTATTCGCCGCCGCAAAAAGCATCATGCGCGCCGACGGCAACCCCACCCAGTGGGCCGGCGCTTACCCCGACGACGAGGCCGTCCTGCGGGACATCGCCGGCGGCTGGGGGCACGTCTGCCTGGACGGGCCGGAGCGCGTGGCCGGCTATTTCGCGATGATCCCCTCCCCGGAGCCCACTTACGCCCGCATCTACGCGGGCGCCTGGCTGGAGGACACCCTCCCCTACCTGGTCATCCACCGGATCGCCAGCCTGCCGGACGTCCACGGCGTCTTCGCCGCCCTCGTCGGGTACGCCTCGGCCGCCTGCGGCAACATCCGCATCGACACCCACCGCGACAACCGGATCATGCAGCACAACCTGCTCAAGCACGGTTTTTCCTATTGCGGCATCATCTACCTCCTCAACGGCGACGAACGCCTCGCCTATCAACGCATCCTCCCGACCCTATGAAACGCATCGCCATATACACCCTGCTGACCCTGCTGGCCTTCCCGGCAGCGGCAGTTCCTGCCATCCACAACGTGGACGGAAGGACCACCGTGTCCCTGGACGGGACCTGGAACGCCATTGTGGACCCCTATGAGAACGGCTACTACAACTACCGGATGCAGCCGATGCCCACTCCCTCCACCTTCTTCGCCGACAGGCATTTCTACGAGAACCCCACGCGCCTGATCGAGTACGACTTCGACGCGGCGGGCACGCTCGAGGTGCCGGGCGACTGGAACACCCAGCGCGAGAAGCTCTACTACTATGAGGGCACCGTCTGGTACCGCCGTCTGTTCGATGCGGCACCGCAGCCCGGCCGGCGCTACTTCATCCACTTCGACGGGGCCAACTACGAGACCATCGCCGGCCTGAACGGCCGTATCGTCGGCAAGCACGTGGGCGGCTTCACCGCCTTCGACTTCGAGGTTACGGAGCAGCTGAAGGAAGGACGCAACTCGCTGGTAGTCAAGGTAGACAACAAGCGCCATGCGGACGGTGTCCCCACCGTCAACACCGACTGGTGGAACTACGGCGGCATCACCCGCAGCGTGCAGCTGGTGGACGTACCCGAGACCTTCATCCGGGACTATGCCATCCGCCTGACACCGGGCCGCGACGCCGTGGAAGGCTGGGTGCAGCTGGACGGCAGCCGGGCCTCGCAGGAGGTCCGCGTGGAGATTCCCGGACTGAAGATGAGCGCCGCCGTGCGCACCGGTGGGGACGGGCGGGCGGACTTCCGCATCGTCATCCCCCGCCGTTCCGGCATCCGCTTCTGGTGCCCCGAAGACCCTGTGCTGTACGAGTTCGTCCTGACTTCCGAAACGGACCGCGTGAGCGACCGGGTGGGCCTGAGGACCGTGGAAACGCAGGGCAGCAAGATCCTGCTGAACGGGAAGGAAATCTTCCTGCGGGGCATCTCCATCCACGACGAACGGCCGGGCGAGCCGGCGGGCCGCACCTTCAGCGACGCGCACGCCCGCACCACCCTGGGCTGGGCGAAGGAACTGGGCTGCAACTTCGTACGCCTGGCTCACTACCCGCACAACGAACGCATGGTCCGGATGGCGGACGAAACGGGCATGCTGGTGTGGTCGGAGATCCCGGTGTACTGGACCATCGACTGGAGCAGCGCCGACACCTACGCCAACACTTCCTGGGCCGCCTGATCGCCCGGACGCGCGCACAGGATCCCACCCGCCTGGTGTCCGCCGCGATGGAGAAGGACGAGACCGCCCCCGGGCAGCTGACCCTCGTGGACGAGCTGATGTACCTCACCGACCTGCTGAGTTTCAATCAGTACGTGGGCTGGTACGACGGCGACGTCGAGAAATGCGACCGCGTGCAGTGGACCTTCCCGGTGGACAAGCCGGTGATCCTTTCGGAACTGGGCGGCGGTGCGAAATACGGCCGCCACGGCAGCCCCGACGAACGCTTTACGGAAGAATACCTCGTGCGCCTGTACGAGGCCAACATCCGCATGATGAAGAACATCCCCGGCCTGGCGGGCTGCACGCCCTGGATCCTCAAGGATTTCCGCTCGCCGCGACGCGCCCTGGAAGGCATCCAGGACGACTTCAACCGCAAGGGCCTCGTGTCCGAAAAGGGCGAAAAGAAAGACGCCTTCTACACGCTTCAGCACTGGTACCAGTCTCTCCAATAGACATAACCGCCCATGATCCGCTTGCCTGACAATACCGTTTTCGGCGAATACACCGTGCACCGCTTCATCAAGGCGGGCCTGTACAACGACAGCTACATCGTGAAGAACGCCGCCGGCGTCCCCTTTTTCCTGAAGTTCTACGACCTGGCGAACATGCCGGACAAGATGCTCCGGGAAGGGTTGGTGGAGGAGATCGTCTTCTGCCAGATCATCTCCCACCCCAACATCATCCGCCACGTCGGGAACGGCTCCGGCAAGATCAACGGGCGGGATTTCCAGTATCTGGTCACGAAGTTCTTCAACGGCTCGCTCCTGTCGGAACTCCTCCGCAAGGGCAGGACCTTCTCCGTACAGGAGGCCAAGTCCATCCTCATCCCGGTCCTCGAGGGGCTCGTGTACCTGCATAATGAACTGCACCTGAACCACAACGACCTCACCCCGCGCAACATCCTGCTGGAATCCGGGCCGGACGGCGTCCTGACGCCGAAGATCATCGACCTCGGACACATGCACGAGGACGTGGACGGCGCCGTGCCCTTCCCGACGGAGGACCTCAACCTGTTCTATGTAGCCCCGGAGGCCCTGAAAGGGACTTTTACCGCCAAGAGCGACGTCTTCTCCGTGTGCGCCATCCTCTACACGCTGCTTTACGGCAAGGCGCCCTGGCACTGCCACATCGGCGCGCACGACTCGTTCTATTCGCGCAAGATCAGCGTCGGGCGGGCCCGCGAGGCCGCGCTGGAGTTCCCGAAAGGCGGACCGGCCGACCCGGCGATGGACGCCATCCTGGAAGCCGGCCTGAACCCCGACCCCGCGCAGCGGCCGGACGCCTCCGTGCTGCTGTCCCTGCTGTCGGAGGACTTCCAGCCCGGAGAGATCAGCCTGCGGGAGGCGACCGCCCCGGCGGACCAGCCGCAGGAAGCCGAGAAGCCCCGGGAGGACCAGGTCCGGCTGCAGGCCCGCAGGAACCGGCCCGGGCAGGGCGGATTCGCCGACGTGGCCGGCATGGAAGGGCTCAAGCAGGAGCTGCTCCAGCGGGTGATCTGGGTGCTGCAGGACAAGGAAAAGGCCGCCCGGTACCGCCTGCTCCCGCCCAACGGGATGCTGCTCTACGGCCCGCCGGGCTGCGGCAAGACCTTCTTTGCCAAGAAGTTTGCCGAGGAATCGGGCTTCAACTACTACCTGGTGAACGGTTCCGACCTGGGCAGCACCTACATCCACGGCACGCAGGGCAAGATCGCTGACCTGTTCCAGAAGGCCGAGATGAACGCGCCGTCGGTCATCTGCTTCGACGAGTTCGACTCGTTCGTGCCCGCCCGCGGGTCCGATTCGGCCCGCAACCGCGCGGAAGAGGTGAACGAGTTCCTCTCGCAGCTGAACAACTGCGCCGAGCGGGGCGTGTTCGTGATCGGCACCACCAACCGCGTGGACATGATCGACCCGGCCGTGCTGCGCAAGGGGCGGATGGACCTGAAGTACGAGATTCCTGCTCCGGACGCCGAGACGCGCCGGGCGATGTTCGCCATCCACCTGAAGGGACGCCCTCTCTCGGACGATGTGGACCTGGACCGCCTGGCCCTGCTGTCCGACGGCTACGCCTCGTCCGACATCGCCTTCATCGTGAACGAGGCGGCGATGGTGGCGGCACTCGCCGACGAGTCCATCTCGCAGGAAATCCTGGAAAAGTCCATCAAGGGCAACCCCTCTTCCCTCTCGGCGCCCAAGCGGCCCCGGATCGGGTTTGACAGCTGAACGGGCTGAAAAGGGTTCCGTTCCGGGACATATTCCATCGGTTAGACTTCGCAGAGCATTCCAAGCTCTGCGAAATTTTTTGCAATTGGTTTTGAAAGATTTTCCATTTGATTCTATAATATATAGTAATCAATTTGAAAGATATGCAAACAATCAAGAAATTCCAGTTCGGCCGCCTTTATGCCGCCCCCAAATCCACTAAGATTTACGAACTCCTCCATCGGGACGGCCATTTCCTTACCTTCCGGGTCAGAAATCCCAAAACCCGGGATTCCTGGAAGCAGCGCTCCACTTCCACCTACAAAGCTGATGCTTCCGGGGCCTTTGAAGAAGTTCTATTCTCCGACGGGGTCCGCCTCCGCTCGGACAACTGCCGTCCGGTGCCGGAAACGGCCCGCCCGAGCGCTGCATAAATATGGCCGCTGAGATTTGCTTTTTTGGAAATAATGGATAACTTTGCAAAACGTATGACTATGAGCACCGCATACCACCATCACCACCGAGCCTGAAGTGTCCGGTAGGTCGGTGCGTATGTGCGTGACGCGATAGCGAGGCTTGCCGGTGTGTCCGGCAAGCCTTTTTTTGTGAAAGTTAGTAGTAAAAGATATGTTAAGATTAGCCATCCAATCCAAGGGCCGCCTCAACGAGGAGAGCACCGCCTTGCTGCGCGAGATCGGAATCGACATCGACGATTCGCGCCGGAAGTTTCTGGCCCAGGCGCCGAACTTCCCCCTGGAAGTCCTCTATATGCGCGACGACGACATTCCGCAGGTCGTGTCCAGCGGCACCGCCGGACTGGGCATCGTGGGCCTGAACGAGGTCGAGGAGCGCGGCTTCGACGTCAAGGTCGAGAAGAAACTCGGCTTCGGCGGCTGCCGCATCTCCCTGGCCGTTCCCAAGGCCGTGGACTATGACGGTCCGCAGTGGTTCCAGGGCAAGCGCATCGCCACCTCCTACCCCGGCATCCTGAAGCGCTGGCTGCAGGAGCAGGGCATCGAGGCCCGCATCGAGGTGATCACCGGTTCGGTGGAAATCGCCCCGGCAGCCGACATCGCCGACGCCATCTTCGACATCGTCTCCTCCGGCGGGACGCTGGTTTCCAACGGATTGCGAGAGGTCGAGCAGGTCTTTTTCTCCGAGGCGGTGCTGATTTCGTCCGGACAGCTGTCCGCCGAAGAGCAGGCCACGCTGGACGAGATTCTATTCCGCATCGACTCCGCGATGGTGAGCCGCCGCAAGAAATACATCCTGATGAACCTGCCGGAAGCCTCCGTGGAGGAGGCCTGCCGGATCCTTCCCGCGATGCGCAGCCCGACCGTGATGCCGCTCGCCGCCAAGGGCTGGTGCTCGATGCACTCCGTGGTGGACGAGGCGGACCTCTGGGACAAGATCCGCCAGCTCAAGGCCATTGGCGCCGAGGGCATCCTGGTACTCAACATCGACAAAATCATTCCGTAAACCATGCTGGAAGTTTTCTTCAACCCTCCCCGGGAACAGTGGGAAGCGCTCTGCCGCCGGCCGTCTTCCGAGAATCCGGCCGTCCGGGAACGCGTACAGGACATCCTGCGCCGCGTGCGCGAGCAGGGCGACGAGGCCCTGCGGGCGCTCTCGCTGGAGATTGACAAGCGTCCGCTCGACGCCATCGAGGTGAACGCCGACGAGATCCGCGAAGCTTCGGAAAGCGTCAGCGAGCCGGTCCGGCGGGCCATCGCGGCTGCGGAAGAGACCATCCGCGCCTTCCACGAGGCCCAGCGGCCGCAAGAGATCTGCGTGCTGACCGCCCCGGGCGTGCGCTGCATCCAGCGCCCCGTTCCCATCGAACGGGTGGGCCTGTACATCCCCGGCGGCACCGCCCCCCTCTTTTCCACCGTGCTGATGCTCGCCGTCCCGGCGGCCATCGCCCAATGTCCCGAAGTGGTGCTCTGCACCCCGGCGGGCAAGGACGGGAAGGTGAATCCGGAAGTGCTTTACAGCGCCGCGTACTGCGGGGTGAAGCGCATCTTCAAGCTCGGCGGGGCGCAGGCCGTGGCCGCCATGGCCTACGGCACGCAGAGCGTCCCGAAGGTGGACAAGATCTTCGGCCCGGGCAACCAGTACGTCACCACCGCCAAGCAGCTGCTCTCCGCCGGCACCGTCGCCATCGATATGCCGGCAGGGCCGTCCGAGGTAATGGTCGTTACGGACGGTTCGTCCCCCGCCTCCTTCGTCGCGGCGGACCTGCTTTCGCAGGCCGAACACGGCCCGGACAGCCAGGTGATGCTGGTCTGCGGGGACACCGCGACCGCCGAATCCGTCCGCGCCGAGGTGGAGCGGCAGGCACGGCAGCTGCCCCGCGCAGATTTCGTCCGGCAGGCACTGGACAAGAGCCGCTGCGTCGTTTTCCCCGACACGGAAGACCGGATCGCCTTCGCGAACGCCTATGCCGCCGAGCACCTCATCCTCGCGGTGCGGGAGCCCTGGAGTTTTTCCGCCCGGATCACCGCCGCGGGCAGCGTGTTCATCGGCGCCTGGACGCCCGAGAGCGCCGGCGACTACGCCTCCGGTACCAACCACACCCTGCCCACCTGCGGATGGGCCCGTTCGTTCAGCGGGGTGAACCTGGACAGCTACTACCGCAAGATGACCCTCCAGGAACTCACGCCCGAAGGCCTGCGCGGACTCTCACAGACCATCGTCACGATGGCGGAAGCGGAAGGGCTGCAGGCCCACGCCAACGCCATAAAAATCCGCCTGTCCGATGAATAGCATAGAATCCCTGGTCCGGCCCAACATCCGCGCCCTGTGCCCCTACAGCACCGCGCGGGATGAATACGAGGGGAAACTCGGCATCTTCCTGGATGCCAACGAGAGCCCCTACCCCACCGGCTGGAACCGCTACCCGGACCCGCACCAGAAGGCGCTCAAGGAGCAGGTCGCCGCGCTGAAAGGCGTACCGGCGGAATGCATCTTCCTCGGCAACGGCAGCGACGAGGCCATCGACCTGTGCTTCCGCATCTTCTGCACCCCGGGCGAAGACAACGCCATCGCGATCGCTCCCAGCTACGGGATGTATGCGGTGGCTGCCGACATCAACGACATCGGAATGCGCCAGGTGCCGCTGGGAACGGATTTCTCCCTCCCTGCCGAGGAACTGCTTGCCGCCGCCGACGCGCACACCAAGCTGCTTTTCCTGTGCAGCCCCAACAACCCGTCGGGCAACGCTTTCGAGCCCGCGGAGCTGGAGGCGCTGATCCGCCGCTTCCCCGGCATCGTGGTGGTGGACGAGGCGTACGCGGACTTCAGCGCGAAGGGCAGCCTGCGGGAGCGCCTGCCGGAACTGCCCAACCTGATCATCTTCCAGACGCTCTCCAAGGCCTACGGACTGGCCGGCCTGCGCCTTGGGATGGCCTTCGCAAGCTCCTATATCATCCGGCTGATGTCGATGGTAAAATACCCCTACAACATCAACCAGTCCACGCAGGAGCTCGTGTCCCGCGCCCTGCAGACCCCGATCGCGGACCGCGTGGAGGAAACCGTGGCCCAGCGCGCCCGCGTGGCGGCGGCCCTGCCCGCCTTCCGCTGCGTGAAGCGCGTTTACCCCAGCGACGCCAATTTCCTGCTGGTGCAGGTGGACGACGCCGACACGCTGTACACGCACCTTCTCGCCGACGGCATCATCGTGCGCAACCGCAGCCGGGTTCCGGGCTGCGCGGGCTGCCTGCGGATCACGATCGGCCTCCCGTCCGAAAACGACCAACTGCTACAATCCCTCTCCGCATATGAAAAAGGCGATATTCATCGATAGGGACGGCACGCTGCTGCGCGAGCCTTCCGACGAGCAGATCGATGCGCTCGAAAAAGTGGAATTCGTGCCCGGCGCCATCAGCGGCCTGAAGGCCCTGACGGGCCTGGGTTACGAACTGGTGATGGCCTCCAACCAGGACGGCCTGGGCACCCCGGCCTTCCCGGAAGAGACCTTCTGGCCGGCCCAGAATCTGCTGCTGCGCACCCTGGAAGGCGAAGGCGTCGTGTTCGACGACATCCTCATCGATCCCTCCTTCCCGGAGGACAACTCCCCCAACCGCAAGCCCGGAACGGGAATGTTCGGCAAGTACCTGGACGGCTCTTACGACCTCGCTGCCAGCTGGGTGATCGGCGACCGGGAAACCGACCGCCGGCTCGCTGAAAACCTCGGCGCGAAGGCGCTGCTGGTGGGCGAGCTGGACTGGGCGCAGATCGCGGAAACCATCCGCAGTAGCGAGCGCTGCGCCGAGGTGGCCCGCAAGACCGCGGAGACCGACATTTACGTGCGCGTGGACCTGGACGGCAAAGGGCCGTCCGGGGTGGACACCGGGCTGAAGTTCTTCGACCATATGCTTTCCCAGCTTCCTCACCACGGTGGCATTTCCCTGGAAATCAAGTGCAAAGGCGACCTGGAGGTGGACGAGCACCACACGATGGAGGACGTAGGCATCGCCCTCGGGGATGCCCTCCGGCAGGCCCTGGGCGACAAGCGGGGCACGGAACGCTACGGCTTCGCCCTGCCCATGGACGAGAGCCGCGCCATCGTGCTGCTGGACTTCGGCGGCCGGAGCGAACTGGTCTGGGACGTGCCGTTCACGCGCGAATACGTGGGCGACGTGCCCACCGAGATGTTCAAGCACTTCTTCAAGTCGCTCTCCGACGCGATGAAGGCCAACCTGTACGTGCAGGCCCGCGGGGAGAACAACCACCACCTCGCGGAAGCCGTCTTCAAGGCCTTCGCCCGCAGCCTGAAACAGGCCGTGCGGCGCGACGTCTTTTCCTATGACCTTCCCTCCAGCAAAGGACTGCTATGATCGCGATCATTGACTACGACGCCGGCAACATCCGTTCGGTCGGCAACGCCCTGCAGCGGCTGGGCGCGGAATATGAGTTGACCGCCGATCCCGCCCGCATCCTCGCGGCGGACAAAGTCATCCTGCCCGGCGTGGGCAACGCGGCCGAAGCGATGGCGCACCTGCGGGAACGCGGGCTGTGCGAACTGATCCGGAGCCTGCGGCGCCCCGTGCTGGGCATCTGCGTAGGCATGCAGCTGATGTGCCGCGACTCCGAAGAGGGGCCGACGCAGGCGCTGGGTATTTTCGATGCCCACGTGCGCCGCTTCACCGAGACCCCGGACGCCAAGGTCCCGCATATGGGCTGGAACGCCCTGGGCAACCTGGACAGCAAGCTGTTCAAGGGACTGGAAGGCGGGGCCTACGTTTATTTCGTGCACTCGTACTACCCCGGACTCTGTCCCGACACGGTCGCGACCTGCCGCCACGGAGACCGCCTGTTCAGCGCGGCGCTCAAGTACGAGAATTTCTACGGTACGCAGTTCCACCCCGAGAAGAGCGGCTCCGTGGGAGCGGCGATCCTCCGAAATTTCCTTGCCCTATGATACGGATCATCCCTGCCATCGACCTGATCGACGGCCGTTGCGTGCGCCTGACGCGCGGCGACTATCTGCAGAAGAAAGTGTACGACGGCTCCCCAGCCGACGTGGCGCGCAGCTACGCCGACTGCGGCGTGGAGCGCATCCACCTGGTGGACCTGGACGGCGCCAAGACCGGCTCACCGAAGAGCCTGCGCACCCTCGAGGCCATCGCTTCGGCGGTGTCCTGCGAACTCGAATGGGGCGGCGGACTCGCCGACGACGAAGCGCTGAAGGGCGCCTTCAATGCCGGTGCCACGCACGCCGTCATCGGCAGCGTCGCGGCCCGGAAGCCGGATCTGTTCGAGTCCTGGCTGTCGAAGTACGGCGCCCGGATGATCCTCGGCGCCGACGTGCGCGACGGCCGGATCGCCATCTCGGGCTGGCTGGACTCCTCTCCGCTGGGCGTCGAGGACCTCGTGACCCGTTTCCTGCCCCTTGGGCTGCAGGAGTGCATCGTTACCGAGATTTCCCGGGACGGCATGCTGCAAGGTCCCGCCGCGGCGCTCTACGTGCGCCTGCAACGGAATTTCCCCACCCTGTCCTTCACCGTCAGCGGCGGCATTTCCGGGATGGACGACATCCGTATGCTGGACGCGCTGAAACTGAAGAAAGTCATCGTGGGCAAAGCCATCTACGAAAACCGTATCAGCTTAAATGACATAGCCTCATGGTCGCAAAGCGCATCATCCCCTGCCTCGATGTAAAGGACGGCCAGGTCGTCAAGGGCATCAATTTCGAGGGGCTCCGCGAAGTCGGGGACGCCGTCGGAATGGGCATACAGTACGCCCGTGACGGCGCCGACGAACTGGTTTACCTGGACATCAGCGCCACCCAGGAAGGGCGCCGCACGTTCGCGGCCCTGGTGGAGCGCATCGCCCTCGGGATCGACATCCCCTTCACCGTAGGCGGCGGGATCGGTTCCGTCGAGGACGCCGCGCGCCTGCTCGACGCCGGTGCCGACAAGATTTCGGTTAACAGCGCCGCCATCAAGGATCCGTCCCTGATCGGACGCATCGCCGCCAAGTACGGCAGCCAGTTCGTCGTGGTGGCCATCGATGCCAAGTGCATCGAGGGCCGCTGGACCTGCACCACGCACGGCGGCAAGCGCCTGACCGACGTGGAACTGTTCTCCTGGGCCCGCGAGGCGCAGGAACGCGGCGCCGGCGAAATCCTCTTCACCTCGATGGATCACGACGGCACCTGCGCCGGCTATGCCGATGCGGTCTATGCCCGCCTGGCGGACGAGCTCACGATTCCGGTCATCGCCTCGGGCGGCGCCGGCAGCATCGAGGACATCCGCCGCGTGCTCACCGAAGGGCGCGCCGACGCCGCACTCGCCGCCAGCATCTTCCACTACGGGCAGATCCCCATCCCGGAATTGAAAAAAGCGTTAAAGGAGTCCGGAATAAACGTAAGAATATGAAATTCAGCGATTTTAACTTAGACAAGACCGGCGACGGGCTGCTCCCGGTAATCATCCAGGACGCCACCACCCTGAAGGTGCTGATGCTGGGATATATGAACGAAGAAGCTTTCGGGAAGAGTGTGGAAACCGGTCTCGTGACCTTCTGGTCCCGCACCCGCCAGGCCCTCTGGACCAAGGGCGAGACCAGCGGAAACTACCTGCACGTCGTGGACATGTGGGCCGACTGCGACGGCGACACCCTGCTCATCAAGGCGCGCCCCGACGGCCCCACCTGCCACCGCGGCACCACCGCCTGCTTCGACACGCCGGAGGACGAGGGATTCATCCGCACCCTGCAGGCTGTCGTGGCCGACCGCCACGCCAGGATGCCGGAAGGATCCTATACCACCAAACTCTTCATCAAGGGGCCCAAGGCCATCGGCAAGAAGGTCATCGAAGAGGCCGGCGAAGCCGTCATCGAGGCCGTGGACGGCAAGCGCGACCGCTTCGTCTACGAGGCCTCGGACCTCATCTATCACCTGCTGGTCCTGCTGGAAAGCCAGGGCGTCAGCCCCGCCGAACTCGAGCACGAACTCGCCCTGCGGCACCGCTAGAACGCAGCCTTGATCTGTGAAAGGGCGGCGCGCAGGACACTGCGCGGGCAGCCGATGTTCAGGCGGACGAAACCCTCGCCGCCGACACCGTAGGAAGCGCCGTCGTTCAGGTACACCCCGGCATCGTCGCGGAAACGCGACAGCAGTTCTTCCTGCCCCAGCCCCAGCGCACGGCAATCCAGCCATACCAGGAACGATGCCTCCGGCCGGATGGGCCGGATCCCCAGGTCGTTCTGCGCAAAGAATTCCATCACAAAGTCGATATTGCCCTGGATATATTCCTTCAGGGCCGGCAGCCAGCCGCTTTCTGATGTGTAGGCGGCAATCAGCGACACCAGGGTCGGAATGGAAGGTTCGTACAGTTTGGCGGCCTTCAGGGCGCCAAGATAGCGCTCGCGTTTTTCCGAATCCGGAATGACGCAGAAGGCGGTGCCGTACAGACCGGCCAGATTGAATGCTTTGGTGGGGCCACCGAACATCAGGCCCACCCGCGCCGCGGCGTCGCCGGCACTGCAGAAAGGAACGTGCGTACGCCCCCAGAGCGCGAAGTCGGCGTGGATTTCGTCCGAGAACACCAGCACCCCGTGGCGCTCGCAGATTTCCGCGAGGTGCTCGAGGGTCTCCCGATCCCAGAGGATGCCGCAGGGATTGTGGGGATTGCAGACCACCAGGACCTTGGTGCGGGCATCGAAAAGCCGCTCCAGCCCCTCAAAATCCATCCGGTAGCGCCCGTTGTCGAAGATCATCGGATTGTCCACCACCTCGCGGCCCAAACGCTCGGCGTAAAGCCGGAACTGGTCATAGACCGGCGGCTGGACGATCACCTTGTCGCCGGGCTGCGTGAAGGTCAGGAAAGCCTGGCTGATGGCCGTGATCACACCCGGGGCATAGCCGACCCACTCCCGCGGAATATCCCAGCCATGCTGCTTTCCTTCCCAGGCCCGGATGGCCTCGAAGAATTCTTCCGGTGTGGAGGTGTAGCCCAGGACGTCACGGTCCAGCCGCTCCCGAAGGGCCTTCCGGACGACTGGGTCCGTGCGGAAATCCATATCCGCGATCCACATCGCGAATTTACCCTCCCCCGCCCGTTCATACTTGAGGCTCCAGGTGCCGGAACGGTCCAGCACTTCGTCGAAATCCCAGCCTTCGGGCCCATCCGGTTCCGCACAGGACGACAAAAGCGTGGTCACGGCCCCTACGGGCAGCAGCGAAGCAGCCCCCGCCGCCGCAATCCCTTTCAGGAATGATCTCCGTTTCATAACAGACGCACTTTTACGCAAAGATAATCAGCGGGATGGCTCATAGTCCAAAAATACGAAAAAAAGCTATATTTGCATCTATGAAAAGATTTCTTGTATCAGCCATCCTGCTGCTGCTCGGCCTGGCGCTTTCGGCCCAGAGCCTCACCGGAAAATGGACCTTACCTGAATCGGATGTCGAGGAGGACCTGTCGATGACCGGCACGGAGGTGCTGGATCTGCGCGAAAACGGCAGTTTCGAGCATACGCTGGATGTCCAGATCGTGATGACGCTGGACGAGGAAACGACATTTCACGTCTCGATGCTGATTTCGGCGCCCGGCAGCTGGACACGGGAAGGCGAGACGCTGACCCTGAAGCCTGTCCGGAACAAGGCCAAGGCGGAGATCGTGGACACGGATATGCCCGGCATCATCAAGACCCTGTTCGCCAATTCGATCAAGAACGAACTGCTCAAGGAACTCCGAAAACCCATCACGGCCCGGATCGTTAGCGTGACAGAGGACAAACTCGTCCTCCTGGATCCGGACGAGAAGGATCCGGCGAATCAGTTATCCGAGTACACCCGGACGAAATAGAAGGATTACCCGATTAAGATTCAGCCTCTTCCTCCCGGTCGTTCAGGAACGGGAAGGCCTCGCCCTTGACCAGCCAGGCGAAGCCGAACAGATGCAGGAGGACGATCTCGACGATCATCACGGTGAAACCGGGCGCGCCCAGCAGGCGCAGCAGCACAAAGGCGAGTTCCGTCACGATCATCCCGTAGCCGCAGATCCGGTAGATCCTGTTGCGGATCACCTTGCGGTCCGTCATCGTAGCGCCGGACTTGGTAAACTGGAAGATGCTGTTCAGGGCGATAAGCACGAAGAAAAGGGCCGCGCAGCCCAGGTGGAGATAGTTGGATATCTGCACAGGAACCTGGAAGAACCCCACCGGCGTGCCGTCCGGCACCCAGCTGACCTTGCAGGGGAAGAGCACGATCCCGAGCCCCAGCAGGCCTGCGGCCGAGGTCAGCAGATTGTCCATGGAGTCATAGCCGATATAGGACACGAGCACGAGGCAGGCCGGCACGAGCACGCCCACCAGGGCCGGGCTCTGGTAGTACGTAGCGGAAATGCTCCACCACCACTCGTCACTGGGGTGCTCCGCAATGCCGGCGGAGAACAGCGCCAGCCACGGCAGGATGATCCCGAGCAGTCCGCACAGGTTGCGGATCCGCAGGTACATCCGTTCTTCTTTCGTCGATTTGAGTGTCATGCGATGCTTTTTTTGCCAAGAAAGTATCCAAAGATACGCTTTTTATCCGTAACTTCGCCCCCGGTTTGCAGATTGCAGGCCAAGGGGTGCTGAGGCCCGCGGGGCTGAGGCTGAGATGATACCCTCACACCTGATCGGGGTAATGCCCGCGTAGGAAACCGTTATCTTCCCATCCCCTTATTGTATAATTAATTTACAATTAAGGATTTACTATGTTCAAACGTCTTTTAAGCGCCGTCCTGCCCGCTTCGCTGCTGGCCGCCGGCGTGTTCCCGGCCGCCGCCCAGCAGCCGGATTCCCTGCAGGTGGAACAGTTGCAGGAGGTAGTCGTAGGTGCCGTGCGCGCCGCCAAAAACGCTCCTTTTGCCGTAGCCAACATCGACCGGAACGAACTGCAGGACTTCTCCACTTCCGGCATCGAACTGCCGATGCTCTTCGCCCGTACGCCGGGTATCCTGGGCTGGAGCGAGAACGGCGTGGGCACCGGCACATCCTATATGCGCATCCGCGGCGCCGGCGGCTCCCGCATCAACGTCACCCTGGACGGCGTGCCGCTCAACTCGCCGGAGGACCAGACGGTTTTCTGGGCGAACATGAACTCGTACGGCGCCCTGATGGGCAGCGTGCAGATCCAGCGCGGCGTGGGATCCTCCACCAACGGCGACGGCGCTTTCGGCGGCACCATCGCCCTCGGCACGAAAGCCCCTTCGCTGGTCCCGACGGCCGAAATGAACGTATCCTTCGGCTCCTGGCTCACCCTGAACCTGGGCGCCAGCGCTTCCACGGGGCTGCTCTGGAACCACCTCGTCCTGGAAGGCGCCTATCATCAGACCAACACCGAAGGCTACCTGCACGGCACGGCCGGCCGCTCGGGCAGTTGGTACGGCGGGCTGAGCTGGCTGGGACGCGACTGGAAACTGTCCTATAAGATCGTGGGCAACTTCGAAAACACCGGCCAGGCCTGGAACGGGGTCACCGCCGGCACGGACGACCTGTCCATCATGGCCGGCACCTACGGTAACCCGGACGGGATCCGGACGTATGCGGATATGGTCGCGGCCGGGCTCGGGCAATACAACTCCCTCTATGAGCGGCTGATCCTCGAGGACGCCATCGTTTTTCCGGACGCGGTCGGCCACACCGAGCGCTATAGAATGAGCGACGGCGCCTATTGGCCCCGCACCACGGACAATTTCTGGCAGACCCACCACATCCTGAATTTCGCCTGGGACATCAATCCGTACTGGAAACTCTCCGTCAGCCCGCACTATACCCACGGCTACGGTTACTACGAGGAGTTCCGCTACCAGAACAAGATGACCAAATACGGCATTGTCCCGATGTTCGGCGTCAAGCGGGGCGATGTCGTCCGCCAGAAGGGTATCCTGCAGGATGCGGCGGGCGTCGTGGCGAACACATCCTTCCGCAAAGCGGCCTGGGACGTGATCGGCGGCGTGTCCGTGCAACAGTTCAAGGGCAACCATTTCGGCTACCTGACCTATGCCGACCCCAACGTGCTCCAATGCCTGATGTGCATCAACTGTCCCATTTTTGACGAAAACGGGAAACTCCGGTATCAGTACTACGACTCCGACGCCGCCAAGACGGACGCCAGCGTTTTCCTGAAGGCCACCTACGCCCTGAACGACGCCTGGAGCATCTTCGGCGACGTGCAGTACCGCCACGTAAGCTATCGGACGAACGGTTACAACGACAAATACTACGTGGATGACAACGGGAATCCCCAAAAGCACGTACTGGATGTGGACGTCAAGTACGATTTCCTGAATCCCAAGGCCGGCGTCAACTTCAGCCGCGGCGGCCACCGGGCCTACGCCTCCTTCGCAATGGCGCACCGCGAGCCGGAGCGCAACAACTTCACCGACAACGGCAAGTATCCCTTCCCGCGCGCCGAGCGCCTGCTGGACTGGGAAACGGGATACGAATGGTCCCAGCCGGGCCTGCAGGTGGGCGTGAACCTCTATTACATGCGCTACAGGGACCAGCTGGTGCAGACCGGCGAACTGAGCGACATCGGCGAAGCGCTGACCACCAACATCGCGGACTCCTACCGCCTGGGCTGGGAATCCTATGCCAGCTGGGACGTCACTTCCTGGCTGAACCTGTCGGGCAACTCCGCCCTCAGCCTGAACCGCCTGCTGGATTTTGACGAATACGTGGAGGACTGGGACAACGGCACCCGGAAGATCCACTATGACAACGCCCCGCTCGCTTACTCCCCGGCCGTGATCCTGAACCGCTTCGTGACCGTGCACTCCGGCGGCTTCCAGGCCGTCTGGCACACCAACTTCATCAGCCGGATGTTCCTGGACAACACCGGCAACAAGGACCGTTCCCTGCCCGGCTACAGCCTTTCCGACCTGCGCCTGAACTATACGCTGAAACCGCGCAAGGTGCTGCGGGAAGCGGTCTTCGGCCTCGACTTCAACAACGTATTCTCCGCCCGCGTGGCGCAGAGCGGCTGGGTGTACAGCGCCATCTGCGACAGCTATGGCCACCCGGAAGACAATCGTTATTACCAGATCGGATTCATCCCCGTGGCTCCGCTTACCGTGCTGGGACACATCACCTTACGCTTCTAGACGCTCATGGATACGCTCCGTTTCCTGGACATCCTCGGATTCGTCGTCGGGCTGGTCTATCTCTGGCTCGAATATAAGGCGAGCATCTGGCTGTGGCTGGCGAGCATCATCATGCCGGCCATCGACATGGTGCTCTATTTCAAGGCGGGCCTGTACGCCGACTTCGGCATGGCCATCTACTACTGCCTGGCGGGCGTGTACGGTTACGCCGCCTGGAAATGGTTCAGGCATGACGGCTCGCAGCAGAAGGCCGAGCGGCCCGTGACCCGTTACAGGAAAGAACACATCCTGCCTTCGCTGCTGGCACTGGGCCTGCTGTGGTTCGGCATCTGGTGGATCCTGACGCACTGGACCAACTCCACCGTGCCTGTAGCCGACTCCTTCACCACCGCGCTGAGCATCGTGGCCCTCTGGGCCCTGGCGCAGAAGTATGCCGAGCAGTGGCTGCTCTGGCTGGTGGTGGACGTCGTGTGCTGCATTCTGTACGTGCGCAAAGGCATCCCGTTCAAGGCCGCCATCTACGGCCTGTACACCGTCGTCGCGGTGTTCGGCTACCGGAAGTGGCTGAAGATGGCGCTCCAATAGCGGTTTTTTGCTATTTTTGTATGCTATGGAGAAATCGGGCATACAACTGTCGCAAATGAGCCTGCGGGAAAAGGTCGGACAACTCTTCGTGGTCCGGCCGGAAGCGCTGGAACCCGCCATCCGCTATGCGGAGGATACGGAACTCCCACCCTACCGCCTGCAGGCGGTCAGCGATGGGATGCGCCGCCGGGCGGCGGACTATCCGGTAGGCGGAGTACTGCTGTTCGGGCATAACATCCTGGACGAAAAGCAGTTGCACACATTTACCCGGGATCTTCGCGCCCTGCCGGGGGCTCCCCTGCTGTGCATCGACGAAGAAGGGGGCCGCGTGTCCCGCATCGCGGGCAATCCGGCCTTCGATGTCCCCGTGTACGAGAACATGGCCGCGGTGGGCGCATCCGGCGATCCCCGGCGTGCCTTCGAGGCAGGCAGCAGCATCGGCGCCTACCTGCACCGCTACGGGCTCGAAATCGACTTCGCCCCCGTCGCCGACGTCAATACCAATCCGCAGAACATCGTGATCGGGCCCCGCGCCTTCAGCGACGACCCCGCCGTGGCGGCCCCGATGGTCGCCGCGTTCGTCCGCGGGCTCGCCGAGGCCGGAGTCACCGGCTGCCTGAAGCATTTTCCCGGGCACGGCGACACCCGCACCGACACCCATTTCGGATTCGCGGCCACGTCCAAGGACTGGGCGCAGATGCTAGACTGCGAGATGCCCAGTTTCCGGGCTGGCATCGCTGCCGGCGTCCCGCTCGTGATGGCCGCCCACATCGCCGCACCCGCCGTGACGGGAGACGACCTCCCCGCCACGATGTCGCCCGTCCTGCTGCAGGACAAGCTCCGCGGCGAACTTGGATTCGACGGGCTCGTGGTCACCGACGCGCTGGAGATGCACGCCGTTTCCCGCCGTTTCGGCAACGCCGAGGCGGCCGTGCGCGCCCTGCTTGCCGGGGCCGACATCCTGCTGTGCCCGCAGAACCTGCAGGAGGCGTTCGACGGCGTGGTCCGCGCCGTGGAGGACGGCAGCGTGTCCCGGGAGCGGCTGGAGCGCAGCGTAAGCCGCATCCTGGCCTTGAAACGGAAAATCCGCAAATAATTGTTATATTTGTGATTTGATGAATCTTAAAGGCAAAATTACCATCTGTTTGCTGCTCCTCGCGGCTGTACTCTCCGGCTCTTGCAACAAGGAGCCTGTCCTGACGCCGGGCGACGTCCCCGTTCCGACCGTCCGGATGGACGGTTATTATGCCGCCTTCGACGAGCAGGCCTCCACCTTCCTCGCGACCCTTCCCGCGGTGACCGATTTCTCGGCTATCCCCCTGCAGGTCAGCTCCGGTGCCGACCGGATCCTGATGGACGGGGAAGAGCTGCCCCGGGAGGGCATGACGCTGGACTTCCGGCAGCCCCGGTCGATCCGCGTCATCTTCGGCAATACCTACCACGACTTCACCCTTTCCGCCCGGAACACGGGCCTGCCCGTCGTGCGGCTGAACACGCCCCGCCCGATAACCAGCAAGGAGGACTGGGTGGCCGGCGCCTCCCTGCGCATCGAGAACGCCGATGGCAGCCTGGACTACGAAGGCCCGACCAGCGTCCGCGGCCGCGGCAACTCCACCTGGAACTATCCCAAGAAACCCTACGCCATCAAACTGGACGAGAAAGCCGAGATCCTCGGCATGCCGTCCCACAAGCGCTGGGTCCTGCTGGCGAACTGGAAAGACCGTACCATCCTGCGCAACGACGCCGCCTTCTGGCTTTCCAAGCAATCCGGACTCGAGTACACCGTCCGCGGGCAGTTCGTCGAACTGGTCCTCAACGGAAAGCACGCAGGCAACTATTACCTCTGCGAGCAGATCAAGATCAACAAGAAACGGGTCAACGTGGAGGACGGCGGCTACCTGATCGAGATGGACACCTATTTCGACGAGGTCAACCGCTTCCTGTCCGAGGAGTTCCTTCTGCCCTGGATGGTCAAGGAGCCCGACGAGGACGCGCTCTCTCCGGAGGCTTTCGCCGCCCTGAAGGAATGGGTGCGGAAACTGGAAGCCCTGCTGAAGGACGAGGACCGCGTGCTCGCCCACGAATATGAGTCGTGGATCGACGTGGACAGTGCCATCGACTACCTGCTCGTGGAAGAGCTGACCGCGAACCACGACTTCTACAACACCTGGCCCACCAACATGCCGCCGGGGCCCCATAGCACCTATCTGTATCTCCAGCCGGACGGCAAACTTTTCACGGGTCCGGTCTGGGACTTCGACTACCACTCCTTCGTACCGGACCGCACGCATTTCTGGGCCGGCGCGGACAAGACCATGTACTACCCCGCCCTGCTGAAGGATCCCAAGTTCCGCGAGCGGCTCGTGGAACGCTGGGAGATGCAGAAGGACAGGTTCCGTCAACTCCCTGCCTATATCGACGGGATGGCGGAATATCTCTCCCTCTCCCAGGCCGTCAACCAGGTGATGTGGCCGATCGACAACAAAGAGAACGGCGACGAGACCATGAGTTACAACGCCGCCGTGGAGCGCATGAAAAAGGCCTTCACGGACAAATGGGAGTGGATGGACGCCAATATCCGAAATCTGAAGTAACCCGCCTATGACCGAATACAAACTGGACGCCCACTGCGTGGCCATCCTGGAAGAATACAGGACGCAGTTGCCTCTCTTCCAGCAGCAGGAGAAACTGATCGTCGAACGGATCCGGCAGGTACTTGACGAAGTGGGCCTGCTGGTCGCCGGGCTCGAATCGCGCGTGAAGGCGGAAGAGTCCCTCGCGGGGAAACTCGAGCTCAAAGGGGGCAAATACAAGAGCCTCGCCGACATCACGGACATCGTCGGCGTCCGCGTCATCACCTTCTACATCGATGACGTGGACAAGGTCGCGTCGGCCATCGAACGCCTGTTCGGGGTGGACTGGGACAATTCGGTGGACAAGCGGAAATCCGCCGACATCGACAGTTTCGGCTACCTCTCCCTGCACCTTATCTGCCAGATGCCCGACGCCCCCTACCGCTTCGAGATCCAGATGCGTACGGTGCTCCAGCACGCCTGGGCCAACATGAACCACGACACCGGCTACAAGTCCGGCGTGGAAATCCCGAAACGGTACGTGCGCAACATGAGCCGGCTCGCCGGCATGCTGGAACTGGTGGACGAGCAGTTCAGCCAGATCCGCACGGAACTGACGGACTACCGCCGCCGGGTCCGCGCCCTGGTGGCGTCCGGAAACCTGGACGAGGTCCCGATCGACACCGACACTTTCCGGAGTTTCCTGGAGATGGAGCCCTTCGCCCAGCTGAACCGCCGCATCGCCGCCATCAACCAGGCCGAAATCCAGGAGGTTTCGCTGATGGGTTTCCTCAAGGTTTTCGAGGACCTGGGATTCAAGACGCTGGGAGACATCAGCCGCCTCATTACCGACTACGGGGAATCCGCCTACCAGATCGCCTGCTACCAGATGGGCCTGACGGACCTGGACATCATTTCCTCCACCATCGGGCCGCAGAACCTGTGCTTCGCCTACATCCTCAAGAACGGCGGCGGCAAGCCCGGTATCAAACGTATGCTCGACACGCTGGGCGGCGAGAGCGAAAGCAACGCCGCGATGGCCGCCTTCGTCGCGGACCAGGCGAACGGAATGCCTTTTATGAACCAATGACACCCGCTTATGGCGAACAAACCCCTCGATACCGAACTGCTTGACCGCGCCATCGTCTTCGCCGTCAAGGCCCACGCCGGAACGGAACGGCGCGGGAAAGGTTTCCCCTACATCGTACATCCGATGGAGGCGATGGAAATCGTCGCCACGATGACCGCCGACCAGGAACTGCTCGCCGCGGCCGCCCTGCACGACACGGTCGAAGATACCGGCGTGACGGTGGAACAGATACGCGCCGGATTCGGCGACCGCATCGCTGGCATCGTCGCCGCCGAGACCGACCGCCTGCAGGACGGCGAGGACGAGCGGAACAGCTGGCGCGCGCGCAAACTGGCCGGCATCGAGCGCCTCCGGGGCGCCTCGCGCGAGGTCAAGATCGTGGCCCTCGGCGACAAGCTTTCCAACATGCGGGCCATCGCCCGCGATTATGCCCTGATCGGCGACAAGCTCTGGGAGGACGCCCTGCGCGAGCTCGACGACACCTTCGCCTTCCGCGAGTTCGAATCTCTTGTCAACCAGGTTTTCGGTCCGAAAGATGTCTGAAGCGATCAAAATATCCCTGAAGGACTATGTCCTCTCCGGCGGCGGATTCAACGGTGAGAGTTATTTCCACCGCGACGACCCCACCGTGATGCTCAAGCTTTATTTTCCCGGGAAGATCCGGCAGCCGCTGGACGAGATGAACCTCTCCCGCAAGGTCTATGAGATGGGTATCCCCACGCCGGAACCCGGCGAATACGTGGTCACGGAAGACGGCCGCTACGGCATCCGCTTCCGCCGCATC
>CACWOH010000031.1 GCA_902762435.1 uncultured Bacteroidia bacterium
GCGGATAAAATGTTCCCGCTGCTTGCCAGGTCGTCCGACCGGAACCTGGCGTTCTACAACGTGTGCGGCGGCGCCCGCTTCTCCGTGACGGAGGAAGGCATCACGTCGGCGACGTTCCGCTCCGTGGGCGGAGAGGCGCTGGCGGGGCAGGTCAAGGTCGGTATGGACTCCGATGGCAAGCCGGTGGTGCAGGAAATCCTGGACGGGGTGTCCGAGGTCACGGTGACGGCGCCGGAAGGCGGGTTCGTGGTCGGGCAGGATTATTTTGCCGTCCTGCTGCCGGGTACATACGGGCGCGGCATTTCCCTGACCCTCGCCGGCGGAGAGGGCAGCACGACCTGGTCGCTGGCTCGCGAGATGACCATCCACCGTTCCAAATTCGGCCAATTGGACCGCGTGGACAACGGCCTTTGGGATGAGACGCACAAGTACTTCACGATCACGAGCCAGGCGGACGGGAACACGATCTCGTTCGCGGAGTTGAACTATGAGACTGTCCCGACGGTCAGTGGGAACTTCTGGTATTCGCTGGACCAGGGAGCAACCTGGACGTCAATCGGCAGTTGGAGTAACCTTAAATATTTCTCTTACACGTTGAATGATGGCGAGACACTTTCGCTGAAAGGCGAGTTGGACAAGACTTGCTTCGGTTACAAGATCGGCATTTCCAAGGCGGCGGTGGTGTCCGGTAATATTATGTCGCTGGTGTCGGGCGACGGCTTTGCCGACGCGACGGAATTGGATTCGGAACGCGCCTTCTTTGAATTATTCTCTTCTTCTGCTGTTAAGGAGGCCTCGGAGTTGGTCTTACCTGCAACCACCTTGGCCTCTAAATGCTACGTCCAGATGTTCATGGGTTGTGCAAGTCTGACGAGTGCACCAACCCTTCCTGCAACCACTCTGGCGGAGAACTGCTACGAGAGTATGTTCGCACATTGTACAAGTCTGACGAACGGGCCCGAACTTCCTGCAACTACCTTGGCGGTTGAATGCTATCGGGGGACTTTTTATCGTTGTTCAAGTCTGACGAATACGCCAGCCCTTCCTGCAACTTCTTTGGTGGAGGGCTGCTACAGGAGTATGTTCCAAGATTGTACAAGCTTGACGAGTGCACCGATGCTTCCCGCAACTAACTTGGCGGAGCTTTGTTATGGTTTGATGTTCAAAGGGTGTACCAGTCTTACGAATGTGCAGGAGCTTCCTGCAACTTCTTTGGCGGTTGAATGCTACAGCGATATGTTCAGTGGTTGTACAAGTTTGACGGGTGCGCCGGAACTTCCCGCAACTACCTTGGCGAATTGGTGCTACGCCGGAATGTTCGAGGGCTGTACAAGTTTGATGACTGCGCCAGCCCTCCCTGCTACCACTTTGGCGGAGAACTGCTACTACGGTATGTTCAGCGGTTGTACAAGTCTGACGAGCGGACCCGAACTTCCTGCGACGTCTTTGGTGGATGGCTGCTACAGGTTTTTATTTATGGATTGCAAGGATCTTTCCTATGTCAGGGCCCTGTTTACGACAGCTCCTTCAGCCGATTATACAAAGAACTGGCTTGCTGGCGTCGCTGAGACGGGAACCTTCGTGAAGTCGGCAGATGCGACGTGGGACGTTGTTGGACCTGATGGCGTGCCGGAAGGCTGGACCGTGCAGACGGATTGACAAAAAAGGAAGGCCCTCGGAAACGGGGGCCTTCTTCATGATGTGCCGGCAGGCGGGCTACACCGTCATGATCTCCTTCTCCTTGGCGGCGACGATCTCGTCCACCTTCTTCACGTTCTTGTCGGTGATCTTCTGCACCTCGCCTTCGGCCTCCTTCTTGAGGGCCTCGATGCCGTCGCGGCGGGCGTTGCGCACCACCACCTTGGCGTTCTCGCCGGCGGCCTTGGCTTTCTTGATCAGGTCCTTGCGGCGCTCCTCGGTGAGGGCGGGAACGGTGCAGCGGATGATTTCGCCGTTGTTCTGCGGGGTCAGGCCGAGGTTGGCGTCCATGATGGCCTTCTCGATCTTGGGGATCAGGTTGCGCTCCCAGGGCTGCAGGGCCAGGGTCTTCACGTCGGGGGCCGAAATGGAGGCCACCTGGTGCAGCGGGGTGGGAGTGCCGTAGTAATCGATGGTGACCCCGTTGAATATGGCGGGGTTGGCCTTGCCCACGCGGTAGGTCTTGAGGTCTTCCTCCAGGAAGTTCAGGGCTTCCTGCATCTTTTCGTCAGTCTGGCTGACGATCTCTTTGGCTCTGTCTGTAAGCATATCTTTCTTTTTTGATTCTCTTAATAATTAAGCGTGCACCACGGTGCCGACCTTCTCCCCATTCAACAGGCGTGCCAGGTTGCCTTCCTGCTCGATGTTGAACACGATGATGGGGACGGGCCCCTGTTCGCACAGGGCGAAGGCAGTCATGTCCATCACCTTCAGCTTGTCGGAGATGGCCTTGGAGAAGCTGAGTTCCTCGTAGCGGGTGGCGGTGGGATCCTTCTCCGGGTCGGCGGTATACACACCGTCCACGCGGGTGCCCTTCAGCAGGGCGTCCGCGCCGATCTCGAGGGCGCGCAGCGCGGCGCCGGAGTCGGTGGTGAAGAAGGGGTTGCCGGTGCCGCCGGCGATCAGCGCCACGCCGCCCCGCTCCAGCAGGGCCACGGCGTCCTCCTTGCGGTAGTAGAGGGCCACGGGGCGCATCGGGGTGGCGGTGAAGACCTCGGCTTCCACGCCGAAGCTGCGGATGGCTCCGGCGATCGCGAGGGCGTTCATGACGGTGGCGAGCATGCCCATCCGGTCTCCCGTGATGCGGTCGAACCCCCTTCCGACACCCTGCAGGCCCCGGAAGAAGTTGCCGCCGCCGTTCACGATGGCCACCTGGTGGCCGGCCTTCACGGCGTCCACGATCTCACGGGCGTAACGCACAAGGCTCTTTTCGTCGATTCCCTTGCCGGCGGGGCCGCCCAGGCTCTCTCCGCTCAGTTTCAAAAGTACTCTCATAGATTCTATTTTGCGGAAAACAAATTTATTTGAAAATTATGAAACTTGCAAGATTCGGGCTATATTTGCAGTCTAGACACGAATAAAACCAGACACGATGTTCATCTTCAATTCCTCTATCGGCAAGAAATTCGTCCAGGCGGTGAGCGGTGCGTTCCTGATCCTGTTCATGCTCATCCACTCCACGATCAATTTCTTCTCCGTGATCGACTCCTTCACCGGGAAGTGGGGAGCCGTCGCCGCGGACGAGGCGCTTTTCAGCAAGGGCGACGGCCTGTTCAAGCTGGGCTGCGACTTCATGTCCACGCCGGTCATCTCCATCATGGTTCCGGTCCTGGCGCTGGGATTCGCCGTCCACATCCTGTACGGCCTCTGGCTGACCTGGCAGAATATCCGTGCACGCGGCGGCTGGAAGCGCTATGAGGTGCCCAGCAAGGCCGCGACGGATTCCTGGTCGTCCAAGAACATGCTCGTGCTGGGCGTCGTGATCCTGGGCCTGATCGCCTTCCACCTGACCCATTTTTGGGCCAAGATGCAGCTGCCGGAGATGTTCGGCGTAGGCAACTTCGAGAACAATCCCTATCTGCTGCTGGAGGTTACCTTCGGCCGCTGGTGGATCGTTGTCATCTACCTGATCTGGTTCGCAGCCCTCTGGATGCACATGGTACACGGTTTCTGGAGCATGTTCCAGACCGTGGGCTGGAACGGCAAGACCTGGTTCAAGCGCGTGAAGGTCATCGGCCTGATCTTCGTTTCCCTGATCTGCCTGATGTTCGTCGTCACCGCGGTCAACGCCTTCGTCCAGGCGAATTTCATCGCCTAGGTCCCGGCCGGCCCCGGAAAGGCGGGGGTGAAGAAACGTATTTGTTTTTTCAGAATAAATGACTACCTTTGCGGTCCCTATTTTGTGTAGGGATCGCAATTTTTATTAACTAATTAAAGATCAAGACAGTGGACACACAAAGCTACAAGACTGTTTCGCTTAACAAAGCGACTGTTGACAAGAAGTGGGTTGTCATTGACGCGACTGATCTCGCTCTTGGTCGTCTCGCTTCCCGCGTGGCGCTTGTCCTTCGTGGCAAGACCAAGCCGGGTTACACCCCGCACGTCGACTGCGGTGACAACGTCATCGTGGTGAATGCGGAGAAGGTCGCCCTCAGCGGCAAGAAGATGACCGACCGGGTTTACACCCGCTACACCGGATATCCCGGCGGACAGCGGTTCACGACCCCGAAGGAGATCCTCGAGAAGAGGCCCACCGAACTCGTCAGGAGAGCAGTGAAGGGTATGCTCCCCAAGACCCGTCTTGGTGACGATCTGCTCGGCAACCTGTTCATCTACGCAGGCCCGGAGCATCCGCACCAGGCTCAGAACCCTACAGAAATCAAGTTGGACGAAATTTAAACAGAGCAAATGGAACAGACACACGCCCTTGGAAGACGTAAAGCAGCTGTCGCTCGCGTTTATCTCACTCCCGGTGCCGGCAATGTCACGGTCAACGGACGCGCCCTCGAGAACTATTTCGCACTCGAGTCCCTCCGCTACATCGTGAACCAGCCGTTCGAAGTTACCAATACGCTGGGTCAGTTTGACGTGAAGGTCACCATCGTCGGTGGTGGCACCAAAGGTCAGGCTGAGGCCATCCGTCTGGGTATCGCCCGCGCCCTCAGTGAGCTGGACCGTGAAGCTTACCGTTCTGCGCTGAAGGCCGCCGGTTTCCTCACCCGCGATGCACGCGAGGTCGAGCGCAAGAAGCCGGGTCAGCCCGGTGCACGCCGCCGCTTCCAGTTCAGTAAACGTTAGTTGCAGTCCGTTTTACGGCACAGCCGTGGTTTGAAACTTTCTGGGCCGCGAGGCCGGGTGGAAGTTGCCACGCTGCGGAAAAGGCCGGAGACCGGAGAAGCTCCGCTACTCCGCCTTGAAGAAAAGAGACCCCGCCGCGCGGGGACAGAAAAAGAAAAAAACAAAACAAAGACACACAGAAATGTCACGTACAAATTTCCAGGAATTGCTTGATGCAGGCGTTCACTTCGGCCACCTGGCCCGCAAGTGGAACCCCAAGATGGCTCCGTACATCTTCGACCAGAAGAACGGAATCCACATCATCGACCTGCACAAGACCATCGGCAAGATCGATGAAGCCGCCGAGGAGATGAAGCAGCTGGCCAAGTCCGGCCGGAAGATCCTCTTCGTCGCCACCAAGAAGCAGGCCAAGGATCTCGTCAAGGAGAAGGCCACCGCGGTCAACATGCCCTCCGTCACGGAGCGCTGGGCCGGCGGTATGCTGACCAACTTCCCGACGATCCGCAAGGCCGTCAAGAAAATGTCCACCATCGACAAGATGAAAGAGGACGGCACCTTCGAGAAACTCGCGAAGCGCGAGCGTCTCCAGGTCGACCGCCAGCGCGCCAAGCTGGAGAAGAACCTCGGTTCCATCCGCGACATGAGCCGCCTCCCGTCCGCCCTGTTCGTCATCGACGTCCAGAAGGAAGCCAACGCCGTCAAGGAAGCCAACCGCCTCAACATTCCGGTATTCGCAATGGTTGATACTTGTTGCGATCCCACCCCGATTGATTATGTGATACCGGCCAATGACGATGCGACGAAGTCCATCGAGTGCGTGTTGAACCTGCTTTGCGCCGCCATCCAGGAAGGCCTCGACGAGCGTAAGCTCGAGAAGGACAAGGAAGCTGCCGAGGAGCCCGTGGCGGAAGAGGGTGCCAAGCCCGCCGCCGCCCGCAAGCTGCGCGCCCGCAAGGGTGCCGCCGCCGAGGAGAAGGCTGAAGAGGTCGCCGCCGAATAATTGTTCCATTGATAAAGATTTAAGCATTATGGCTATTACTGCTGCAGATGTAATGAAGCTCCGGAAGATGACTTCCGCCGGCATGATGGACTGCAAGAAGGCCCTTGAGGAAGCCGAAGGCGACTTCAACAAGGCCATGGGCATCATCCGCGAGAAGGGCAAGCTGGTCGCCGCCAAGCGCGCCGACCGCGAGACTTCCGAGGGTGCGGTGAAGGCCCGCGTGGCCGGCGGCAAGGCGATCCTCGTCTGCCTCGGCTGCGAGACGGACTTCGTGTCCCGCAACTCCGATTTCCAGAACCTCGCCAACGCCATCGCCGATGTGGCCATCGCGAACTGCCCCGCCGACCTCGAAGGCCTGAAGGCCTGCAAGATGGCGGACGGTTTCACCGTGGCCGAGGCCGTCGAGGCCCAGACCGGCAAGACGGGCGAGAAGCACGTCCTGGCTTACTATGCGATCGTTGAGGCTCCTTTCGTGGTGGAATACATCCACACGCTGAACGGCAAGCTCGGCGCCCTCGTGGGCTTCAACAAGGAAGTCCCCGCGGACCTCGCCAAGGGTGTCGTGATGCAGGTCGCTTCGATGAACCCCGTGGCCATCTCCCCGGCTGACTGCCCGGCCGAGGTGCTCGAGAACGAGAAGAAGATCGCGATCGAGAAGACCAAGGAAGAGCAGGTTCAGAAGGCCATCGACGCCGCCCTGAAGAAGGCCGGCATCAACCCCGCCCACGTGGACAGCGAGGACCACATCGAGTCCAACACCGCCAAGGGATGGATTACCCCCGAGCAGGCTGCTCAGGCCCGCGAGATCATCAAGACCGTCGGCGAGCAGAAGGCTGCGAACCTTCCCGCCCAGATGGTCGAGAACATCGCGAACGGCCGCGTGCAGAAGTTCCTCAAGGAGAACACCCTGACCGAGCAGGAGTACCAGATGTCCGACGACAAGAAGACGGTCGCCCAGGCGATCGCCGCCGTGGACAAGGACGCCAAGGTGGTCGCCATCAAGCGCTTCTCCCTGAACGACTAGTTTCCGGACTTTCAAATTGAAAATGGCTCGCGCAATGCGAGCCATTTTTGTTATCTTTGCATCCGTATGAATCTGAAGAGTCTGGCGAAGGATACCGCCCTGTACGGGCTGGTGAGCATCGTGGGCAGGTTCCTGAACTACCTTACTATATTCCCGTGGAGAGCGGCGGCTACGGCATCGTGTCCAACCTGTATGCCTACACGGCGCTGTTCCTGGCGCTGCTGACCTTCGGAATGGAGACGACCCTGTTCCGCTTCGCGAACAAGCCCGGAACGGACGACAGGATGGTGTACAGCAACGCCCTCCGGATGGTGGGCGGCGTGGGACTGGGCTTCCTGGCGCTGGTCTTCCTGCTGCTGAAGCCGATCTCCGGCGCGATGGGGTATGAGGCGCATCCGGAGTATATCGGCATGTTTGCGCTGATCACGGCGCAGGACGCTTTCCAGGCCGTGATGTTCAGCCGCCTGCGGCAGCAGCGCCGGCCCCTCCGCTTCGTGTTCCTGAAGTTGGCTTTCATCATCCCCAGCGTCCTGCTGAACCTGTTCATCTTCCTGGTGATGCCGAAGATACCGGCATTGCAGGCTTTCTTCCAGCAGTTCAATTACGGCGTGGGCCTGATTTTCGTGGCGAACCTGCTCTGCACGACGGTGGTGTCGTTCCTGTTCATTCCGGAAATCCGGGGAATCGCTTACGGTTTCGACAAGGGCCTGGCGAAGGAGATGCTGGGTTATTCCTGGCCGCTGCTGATCCTGGGCCTGGTGGGCGTGCTCAACCAGGTGTCGGACAAGATCCTTCTTCCGAAACTGATGCCGGGCGAGGAGGGAATGGTCCAGCTGGGCATCTATGGCGCCTGCGTCAAACTGGCCATGGTGATGGCCCTGCTCACGCAGGCCTTCCGCTATGCGTACGAACCCATCGTCTTCGCGGACAACAAGGACAGGAACTCTCCCGCGACGCTCGCGGACGGGACCAAATACTTCATCATCTTCACGCTCCTGGCTTTCCTGGCCGTGATGATTTACCTGCCTGTGCTGCAGCACTTTATCGGCGGCGATTACCGGGAGGGCCTCGGCGTTGTCCCGATCGTGATGATGGCGGAGATTTTCATGGGGGTGTACTTCAACCTGTCGTTCTGGTACAAGCTCACGGACCAGAACTGGTGGGGCGCCATCATCAGTGCCATCGGCGTGGCGGTGATGATCGGGATCAACGTGGTGTTTGTGCCGAAGATCGGCTACTGGGCTTGCGCCTGGGGCGGATTCGCCGGCTACGGCATCCCGATGCTGATCAGTTACTTCCTCGGGCAGAAGAAGTATCCCATTCCCTATGACCTGAAGGCCATCGGGAAGTTCTTCCTGATCGCCGGCGCGATATTCGTGCTGTACTGGTTCTGGCTGCGCACGCTGCCCGCGTGGCTGCAGATGGGCCTCGGGACGGTCCTGATGGTGCCGTACGGCCTGCTGGCCTGGAAAGAAATCAAATCTTCAAAAATATGAAACACGTATTAACCCTTACCCTCTGCTGCCTCGGCGCGGCCGCCCTCCTGTGCGGCTGCGGCGGCGGTGCCGGCAAGAAGTCCGGCCAGGACCAGGCCGCCGCGGATTCGCTCGCGGCAGCGGAACAAAACCAGCGTACGATGGACAAAATCGCCAAACTGCCGGAAGAACCGGTCTTCGACATCATCACCTCGATGGGTGTCATCAAGATTAAGCTTTATGCCGACACGCCCAAGCACCGCGAGAATTTCGCGAAGCTCGCGCTCGAGAAGTATTACGACGGAACGCTCTTCCACCGCGTCATCAACGGCTTCATGATCCAGGGCGGCGACCCGCTGACCAAGGACGCCGCGAACAAGGCCCGCTTCGGCACCGGCGGCCCGGACTACACGATTCCGGCCGAGTTCGTGCCGCAGCACACACACAAGAAGGGCGCCCTTGCGGCCGCCCGCCGCGGTGACGCCGTCAATCCCTACAAGGAATCCTCCGGCTCCCAGTTCTATCTGGTGCAGGACGAAGTCGGCTGCTCCCAGCTGGACGGCGACTATACCGTCTTCGGCGAGACCATCTCGGGCCTGGACGTGATCGACAAGATCGCCGCCGTGGCGACCGACAACCGGAACTGTCCGTTGCAGGATGTGAAAATTGTTACCGTGAAACTGTCGGACTAGCCCGGCTGGCATAAGAATTGCTATGAAAAACGGTGAATAGTTTTTTCATAGGTTTAATTTAGGTTAGAATTGCGTGACGGCCCCGCTGGGAAGCGGGACCGTCATTTTTTATGATCCGGGGCACCGATTTCCTTCGGACGGTATTGATTTTTTGGCGCTTGCGTTTTAATTTTGTAAGATTTAACACGCAAGCGTCCATGGAAAAAGTCACCGTGCTTCCGCCCGAGAAACTGATCAACGGCTGGATCGACCCCAAATACATCCCGGAGGGCAAGGACAAGTACTACCTGCGCAACAAGCAGGTGCGCAAACCGCGCGGCGGCTGGCGCCACCTGACGAGCGACGAGATCGAGCGCCTCGTCAAGAACGACAACACCGCCGCCAGTTGGGACACCATCTGGGTGACCGACGAATTCCGTCCGCAGTGCATCAAGAACAACCGTTTCTACGGTACGGTCCGCATCGGGCGCGTGAGCGAGAACGGCCTGCAGTTCCACGACCTGCGCATGCCCATCGGCATCACGAACTCCTCCATCCACTCCTGCGACATCGGCGACGACTGCGCCCTGCACAACGTCCACTACCTGTCGCACTACATCATCGGCAACCGCTGCATCCTCTTCAACATCGAGGAGATGTGCACCACGGACCACGCCAAGTTCGGCAACGGTGTGGTCAAGGACGGCGAGCCGGAGGAAGTGCGCGTGAAGGTGGAGGTGATGAACGAGACCGGCTGCCGCGCCGTCTATCCATTCGACGGGATGACCACCGCCGACGCCTATATGTGGGCGAAATTCATCGACGACGAACCCCTGCAGGAGCGCCTGCGCCAGATCACCCAGGACTCGATGGACAACCACCGCGGCTACTACGGTACCGTGGGCGAGGGCTGCGTGATCAAGAACTCCTCCATCCTGAAGGACGTCAAGATCGGCGCCGCCTGCTACATCAAGGGCGCCAGCAAGCTCAAGAACATCACCATCAACTCCACGGAGAAGGAGCCCTCCCAGATCGGCGAGAACGTGATCCTGGTCAACGGTATCATGGGCTACGGCAGCCGCGTGTTCTACTCCTGCACGGCCATCCGCTTCGTGATCGGCAACAACAGCGCCCTCAAGTTCGGCGCCCGCCTGATCAACCCTGCTGTGAGGTGCTCAACAACCTGATCTTCCCGGCCCACGAGCAGCACCACAACAACTCCTTCCTGATCGCCGCCTGCGTGATGGGGCAGAGCAACATGGCCGCCGGCGCGACGGTGGGCTCCAACCACAACAGCCGCACCAACGACAACGAGGTGGTGGCCGGCCGTGGCTTCTGGCCGGGCCTGTGCACCAGCATCAAGCATTCCAGCGTGTTCGCCAGCTATACGCTCCTCGCCAAGGCGGACTATCCCGCCGAACTCAACATCCCCCTGCCGTTCTCCCTGGTCAGCAACAACGCGAAGGAGGACCGGCTGGAGGTAACGCCCGCCTTCTGGTGGTGCCGCAATATGTATGCACTGGCGCGCAACAACTGGAAGTTCAAGACCCGCGACAAGCGGATCACCAAGACCCAGAACATTGAATTCGATACCTTCGCCCCCGACAGCATGGAGGAGGTCATCCGGGCCAGGAAGCTCCTGGAGATCTGGACGGCCAAGGCGTGGTACCGGAAAGAGAATAAACCTTACGACAACCTCAGTGACAAGCAACTCCGGGCTAAGGGCTCCGAGCTGCTCGACGGAGACTCCAAGACGGTAGACGACCTTGAGATTCTCGGCGAAAACATGGAGAAGTCCAACCGCTGCGTACTCATCCGCAGGGTATGGCGGGCGTACCACGCCTATGGCGACATGCTCTTGCATTACGCCATGACCAATGCGATGGACTACCTCGACGCCAACCCGGGCGAGACGCTTACTTCCCTGTCTGCACTTCTCAAGAGCCGCCGCCAGCGCGAATGGATCAACCTGGGAGGCCAGCTGATGATGACGACCGAATTCGACCGCATCCGTGCTGACATCCGCAGCGGGAAGCTCGCTTCCTGGAAAGACATCCACAAGCGCTACAACGACCTCTGGAGGCGCTATCCTGTCGACAAGCTGCGCCACGCCTATCTCTCGCTGTGCTACTTGCTGAGGGTCGAGCAGATGGACGCGGAGGCCTGGCAACGGGCCATTGCCGAAGAGATGCGCATCCAGCAGTATATCTGCGACGAGGTGTTCCTTACCCGCAGGAAAGATTACGAAAACCCGTTCCGCCAGGCCACTTACCGCAACGCCGAGGAGATGACCGCCGCCATCGGGCCGCTGGAGAAGAACAGTTTCGTCCGCCAGATCCAGGCGGAGACCGAAAAGAACCTGAAGCGCCTCGAGGACCTGCGTTCCCGTATATAACCCAAACCTTTATCCTTTATGAACCTGAAAGAAGAAAAATACGCAAAGTACTATCTGGTACAGGAGATGATGGGGACCGTCCCCACCGTTGCGAAGTTCAACCCCGATTGTTCCGCTTTCGTGGCGGACTCCGTCCGCAAGACCGGCCGGATCTTCTTCTCCGGCGAGGGCTCTTCCCGCCTGTTCCCGGCCAAGAACTGCCGCCGGGTCGCCCTGACCTGGGGCCTGGCCACCGAGGTGCAGAACGACGGCTCCCACCAGGCCGCGGACTATGACCTGAGCCGCTTCACCGTGCTGATCGACTCCAATTCCGGCCGTACCAAGGAAGCCCTGCTGCTTGCCAGGAAACTGCAGGCCGAGGGCCACAAGGATACCTTCGCCCTGAGCGCCAATCCCGACACCCCCATCCGCCAGGCCTGTGCGGACGGTCACGTGCTGGGCTGCGGCTGGGAGGAGGCCGTGGCGGCCACCAAGAGCGTGGCCGAGCAGGCCCTGTTCTGCGAGTCCATTTTCTGGAATCTCGCCGGAAAGGACATGAAGGCCGCCCTGAAGGGCCTTCCCGAGAAACTGGAGGCCGCGATGACCCTGCCCGTCCCCGCCGAAGTGGTGGAGTGGGTAAAGGGGGCGCACACCATCTATTTCGGCGGTTACAACGACGGCGTGGCGGAGGAGCTGACCCTCAAGACCAACGAGATCACCCGCCGCAAGAGCGACTACCTGGAGGGCACGTACGCCGTGCACGGCATAGAAGAAGTGATGCAGGAAGGCGACATCGTGTTCCTGGTGGACCCGATCGAGAGCGAGTACGACAAGTTCCTGACCGTGTTCAAGGGTGCCGGCGTGCACGTGGTGGCCATCAGCACGAAGCAGACCCCGTTCGAGCGCACCATTGTGGTCCCTGATGCCGGTGTGCTGCAGCCGTACGTGTATCTCTGCGCGGGATGGAACATCCTCGTGGAGGTGGGCATCAGCGACGGCATCAACCTCGACAAGCCCGAACGCGCCCGCAAGGTCGGCAACGAGATGTAATTCCGCGGTCGCCGTATGCGGTTTCTGACGAACCCTTCGACCGACCCCTGGTTCAATATGTCGTTCGACGAGTACTGCCTGGAGCAGTATGCGTCGGACGACAATTTCTTTTATCTCTGGCGCAACCGCCCGAGCGTGATCATCGGGCTGAACCAGAACGCTTTCAGCGAGGTGAACCTGCCCTTCCTGGAAGAGCGGGGGATTGCCCTGGCTCGCCGCGTCACGGGCGGCGGCGCCGTATATCACGACCTGCAGAACCTGAACTACACCCTGATCGGCCGGGACGTGTCGCCCAGGCCGGTGGTGGAGGCGCTCCGGTGCCTGGGCGTGGATGCGGAACTGACCGGCCGCAACGACATCTTCGTCGGGGGCCGAAAGGTGTCCGGCTATGCCCGCCGCCTGTGGCGCGACCGGCAGATCGTGCATGGCACGCTGATGTACGACGTGGACCTGGAAACGCTTTCCCGCGCGTTGGACGTGCCGGGATCGAAGCTCGCTTCCAAGGGTGTCGCCTCCGTGAGGAGCCGCGTGGCCAATCTCAAGGATGAGCTGCCGCAGTATCCGTCGCTGGACGCCCTGCAGGCCGCCCTGCAGGGGATCCTGTCCGCAGGCGATGCGCCGCTTCCCTTCGGGGAGGAGCGCCTGGCGGAGGTGCGGCGCATTTCCGCGGCCAAGTTTTCCACCTGGGACTGGATCTACGGGCAGTCCCGCAAGGCGGACCTGGTGCACACCGCCCAGCTGCCGTGCGGCACGGTCGAAGCCCGCATCAGCCTGGACCGCGGCATCCTTATCGGCCTGGAATTCGGCGGGGACTTCCTGGGCGCCCTGCCCGCCTCGCTGCTCGCCGCCCGCCTGACGGGGCTGCGCTTCGAGCGCGAGATGCTCCGCGGGGCTCTTACGGCTGTCGAAGTCGGCGACTACTTTGACGGCACCTCCGCCGACGGGCTCCAGGACCTGCTCTTCGGTTCTTAGACAGTTTTTGCGTTTTTGCAACAATAACAATCCCGTGGTCCCTTTTTCAGGCGGCCACGGGATGGTCAGGTCAGTCTTGAACGGGGGCTAATTCCCTCCCGTGGCAGGGGCCTTCTTGGTCATCGTGACGTTGAAAACGTAGAACCTATTTGCGTAAAAGGAGAATTCTTCCTTACTGTAGCTGTAGATATCGTTTCCGACAACGGCTTCGATGGTCAGGGTGGTCGGGTCCATGCAGTACATGATACCGCTGCCGGTTCCATTGCCGTCACCATTCCCTGTGACAGCGACATAAATCTCGTTCGTTTCGCCGGAAGTGATGACCTCGATGGGCCCGGTTTCTATGAAATTACTAAAAGGGTTATTCGACGGAGAGGGAGTCGAGTAATTGGCTTCGAGGGGTTCGAACACTTGGATGAAGTCGGACTCGCCGGAGGTCGAGAGCGTCAGTTTCGAGGGCTTCAGGGGAGCGCCGTCCTGGTCGGTCAGGACAAACTTGGCAATGGACTGCTCGCTATTGAAATAAGCGCTTCCACTATTGATGACGATGTTGTCACCGTAAATGGAGGAAATTGACGTGAAGAAATCGGCATAATCGTACTTGCTTCCGATCGTCTTGAGCGTTCCGTCCTGGCCCGTGAAATCATAAATCAGGTCGTCGGCGTGCTGAAAACACAGAAGAAGAGAGTTGCCCGTAGTAAAAGATCCGGTTATCGAACCGCTCAGGGTGGTCTGGACACCGTCTGACTGGGCGGTCAGGGTTCCGACCTTCCACATCATCTTGTTATCGTGAGCCGCAGCCTCGGCCGGGTTGTTGGCCTGCTGATAGACCTCGACGATGTCTCCGGCCTTCCATTCAGCCGTTACCGTTTCCTTCCCTTCGGTCGTAGTGGAGACAAGGGCCTTGGTCCAGGGATTGGTGAAACTGCCTGTGCCTCCGCTTTTGGAGGCGGTGAAGGAAATCTTGTACGTGCCGTTGTATTCGGTCGTATCGTCGCCGTTGTTAACCTTTTCCGAGCAGGAGACCAGGGCCACCAAAACGGACACAAGCGTCATCAGGGACGCTAGTTTTGCGTTGAATCTCATCTCGATTGCTTTTAAGGTTAAACTAATTCCAGGTTTGGACGCCGCCATCCTGATAACGGCCGGACTGGGAGGCGTTCACGTTCGTGTTGAAGTCGCCGCTGGCAGCGCCGCTGGCGCAGATGACGCCCTCGAAATACGTGTCCAGGTTCCTCGTGAAAGGAGCGGTGTAGTTCAGTTTTTTGTTATCCATATGCAGTGTATCTTAAATACGCACAATAATCGTTCAAAAATACGCATTTATTCTTTAACGAACAAATCATTTGTCCGCAGCACCAGCCTTTTGACAAACCGGCTGCCGGTCAGCCGGCGGACGAGGGCGAAGAACCTCAGCCAGACGGACACGAGCAAACCCGGCTCGCCCTGGACCGAGGTCCCGAGCCGGGTGGCCTTGAAACCGTCCCGGGCTTTCGCAAGGACCTTGTGGTGGAAGCGGAGTTCCAGCAGCGTCCCTTCCATTTCCTCCGGCGTGACGTGCAGCGTCCCGGCCCAGTCCTTCGGGAGCAGGTCCGGCAGGAAGGAAGCGACCAGCGAGGCGACGATCCGCACCTGCGCCCCGGTCCCCGTCTTCTCCGCGTTCCCGCCGACGGTCGCCCAGTCAAAGGACTCGCTGGCGTTGACAAGATACTCGATGTCGAAGAACCCGGCCAGCGTGCTCTGCCGGGCCTGGTCTTTCGTCAGGTTCTTGAACATGTTGACCAGTTCCACGAAGACCAGGTCCTCGCGGGAGGGCAGCAGGCAGACGGCGCCGGAACCGGTGGAGACCTCGCGTCCCCGCTTGAAGAGCCCGTCGTTGAAGGCTCTCTCCCGGCCCGTTCCCAGTTCGAGGTGCCGGTGCAGGTCCACCACGCCTTCCCGGGTGCCGGGCTCATAGAGGTCGACGCTGTGTTCGCAGGCCGTCGGGAAGCCGTAACCGAGTCCGGTGGCGATCTTCAGGGCCTCGTCGAAGCGGTCTTCCGGAATCATCAGGTCGATGTCAGTGATCCACCGGGGGAAATCCGGCCGGTAGAAGAGCATGGCGCCGCCCTTCAGGAGAACCGGCTTGATCCCCGCGTCCCCGAATGCGGCGGAAACCCGTCCGAGATGGCCGAGCAGTTTCTCTTCCCGGAGTTTGGAGACCACAACCCCGCCCTGCAGCCGGGCCTGGAAACTGTCCGGCACGTTCAGGTCCGGGCGGCGTTCCAGGACGTGCCCCAGGAGCAGGACCCGGTTCAGGGAGGCCTTGCCGAAATCGAATCCCTGCAGGATCCCGTCCAGGTCGGCCTGGGTCTTGCCCCGGTCGAAGGCGACGGCCAGCAGGTCGACGTCCGCCGGGTCAAGCAGTTCCCGCAGGAAACCGCTTCCGCCCTGCCCGGGGCGGATCCTGACGGAGCCGGCCAGCAGTACGGCGGCCAGCAGTACGGCGGCGGCCGCCAGGGCGCACACGACCCAGATGCTCATATCCGTCCTTCGAAGCCGTTATTTGCTTTTGTCCGGCGCGGCGGGGGTGCCGGGCAGCGGTTTGTAATTCCTGAGTTCGCCCTTCAGGTACTCCACGGCCTTCTCCAGCTGGGCGTCCTTGCCCTGCCAGTCCTCGAAGGGGTTGATGTCCACCACGATGTCGGGATCCACTCCGTGGCCCTCGATGATCCATTCGCCGTCGGTGGAGTAGGAGGTGAAGAACGGGGTGCGCATGTCCTGGCCGTCCACGAACTGGCGTGAGCCGGAGATGCCCACGATGCCGCCCCAACTGCGGGTGCCGATCAGCTTGCCCAGGCCCAGCTGGCGGAAGCCGTACGGGAAGAGGTCGCCGTCGGAGGAGGAATACTTGTCGATGAGGCAGACCTTCGGGCCGTAGAACGTCTCGTTCGGGACGGGCTGGTTGCCGCCGTTGCGGTACATATTGACCCGGTACACCTCGCGCTGGAGGCGTTCCAGGATCATCGGCGACACGTTGCCGCCGCCGTTCATACGGTCGTCGATGATGAGCGCCTTTTTGTCCAGCTGGGTGTAGAAGAGCTTGGTGAACATATCCAGGCCCTCGGTGCTCATGTCCGGGATGTGGATGTAGCCGATCTCGCCGCCGGACAGTTTGTCCACCTTCTCGATGTTCGTCTGCACCCATTCGTAATAGGCCAGGGCGGACTCGTCCGCGACGGGTTTCACGTACACGGTGCGGGCGTCGGAACCGGAGGCGTTCGAGGCGATCTTCAGCGACACGGTCTTGCCGGCCTTGCCGATGAGGGCGGCGCCCGGGTCGGGCAGTTCCCGGGCCGGAATGCCGTTCACTTCCACGATATAGTCGCCCGCCTTGGCGTCCACGCCGGGCGTGCGGAGCGGGCAGCGGAGGGTCTGGTCCCAGTCGGCGCCGCGGAAGACCTTCTCGATCCGGAAGGCGCCGGTGCGCTTGTCCTTGCTGTACTGCGCGCCCAGCAGGCCGGTGGCGATGCGCGGGATGTCCGGGCTCTCGCCGGAGGTGATGTAGGCGTGGCCGATGTTCAGTTCGCCGATCATCTCGCCGATCAGGTAGGTGAGGTCGTCACGGTGCTTGACGTACGGGAGCATTTGGCCGTACTTCTCGCGCATGTGGTTCCAGTCCACGCCGTGCATGTTCTCCACGTAGAAGTTGTCGCGGGTGATGCGCCAGCTCTCGTCGAAGATCTGCGCCCATTCGGCCTCGTGGTCGATCATCATGTCCATCTCGCCCGTAGGTACGGCGCCGCCTCGCGAAGGGCTGCCGCCGAAGGGAACGACCTTGTACTGGCCGTCGCTGCGTACGAGCGCCTTCTTGGCGTCGGGCGTGAGTGCGAGCGGGGTGTCAGCGGGACCGTCGCCGGTCTGCAGGGTCTGCAGGTCGAAGGTCTTGACCGAGGCGCCGCCGCGGCCGCCGGGCGCCGGGCCGCCGGGGAAGCCGCCGAAGGAGCTGTAATAGAGTTTGCCGCCGTCGGCAAGCAGCAGGCGGTAGCGCCCGGCGGGAAGCGGCAGGGCGGTGATGCGCTGTCCGAGGCCGTCGAGATCCACCTGGGTGACCGGTTTTTTCTCCGCCAAAGTCCCGGGGCCGGCCGGTCGGCTGGTGCCGACCTCGCTGCGCTCAACACTGCCCACAGAACCAGGGGAATACTCGTCGTTGGAGAGCACCATCGGGTTGGGCGTGTCCTTGGCGAGCGGCAGCACGAACACGTAGTCCGACACGTTGTAGGCGGCGTTCCATTCCACGTCGGAGTACTGCGAGCGGAACTCGCGCGACGAGGTGAAGAACAGGTACTTCCCGTCGCGGGAGAACAGCGGCGAGGAGGCGTCATACCAGCGGTCGGTGACCGGGTAGCTCTTGCGGGTCTTCAGGTCCAGCAGGTACACCGCGCTGTGGAAGTTCGGCATCGCGGTGGTGTAGGCCGCCCAGGCGCCGTCCGGCGAGAGGGTGAAGGAGCGGATGGCCGCCTGCTCGCCCACGACGATGCGGCTGACCGTCCTGCCCGCCACGTCCAGTTCGCACACGTCCCAGTGGAGCGTGGAGAAGTACAGCTTCCGGCCGTCCGGGCTCCACTGCAGGTTGGAGGGATAGCCCTCCTTGAAATCGGTCAGGCAGGTGGCTTCGGTCATCTTGTCGGCCGGCGCGGTGTAGATCTGGTACTCGCCGGAGGCGTCCGAGATCCAGGCGATGCGGGACCCGTCCGGACTCCACTCGGCTTCGCGCTCGTGCGCGCCGGGCGACCGGGAGATGTTCACCACGGGGCCTTTCTCGGCCGGCAGGGAGAAGATGTCGCCGCGGGCCACCATCAGCACGCGTTTCCCGTCGGGCGAGAGGCTGTAGCCGCTCACGGACAGGTTGCCGCTGCGGTATTCGGTGCGGCTCCAGACGTCGTCGTCGGCGAGCTGGATGTCCACCTTCTGCGCAGCGCCCTTCTTCACGTCGTACCGGTAGATGTAGCCGCCGTTCTCGAAGACCACGAAGCCGTCGGCGGAGTGGGCCGGGAACTTGCAGTCGTATTCGGTGAAGGAGGTCACCTTGCGGCTCTGCTTCGAGCGGGTGTCGTACACGAACAGGTTCATCGTGCGGTCGCGGTCGGAAAGGTAGTAGATCTCGTCGCCGATCCACATCGGGAAGATGTCCTGGGCGTCGTTGTCGGTGATCTTCTCCAGCTTGGTGGTGCCCACCGTGTTGATCCAGATGTCGTCGGCCTGGCCGCCCCGGTAGTACTTCCAGGTGCGGAATTCGCGGAACATCCGGTTCATCGCGAGTTTCTTCCCGTCCGGGGAGTAGGAGCAGAAGCCGCCCTCGGTGGTGGGGATGAGCTCCGGCAGGCCGCCTTCGGCGTCCACCAGGCAGAGCTGTCCGCGCAGGCCGCTGAAACACCATTGCTTGCTGCGGTAGATGATCCGCTTGCCGTCGGGCGTCCAGCCCATCACGATATTGTTGGGCCCCATCCGCTCGCCCACCTGGTCGCGGCCTACGAGGGCGCTGTAAGTCAGGCGCCTGGGCTCGCCGCCGGTGATGGGGATGGTATAGACTTCCGTGTTGCCGTCGTACTGGGCGGTGAAGGCCACCGTCCTGCCGTCCGGCGAGATTTTCGGGAAGCACTCGTAGCCGACGTCGGAGGTGAGTTTCACCGCACGGCCGCCGTCGATGCCGACGCTATAGAGGTTGCCTGCATAGCAGAATACGATTTTGCCGCCGCCGACGGCCGGGAAACGCAGCAGGCGCGCTTCGTCCGGGGCGGGCGCTGCGAGCAGCGGCAGGGCCGCGGCCAGGGTGATCAGGGTGACGAGGATTCTTTTCATATCGGTAATAAGGTTTATTCCATGGAAAAAGCGGTTTCCTTGATGATTTCGGATACGGTCGGGTGCGGGAACACCACTTCCCGGAGCTGCTCGACGGTCATTCCCTGTTCGATGGCGATGCAGGCGCCCTGGATGATCTCGGAGCAGGGGTTGCCCAGCATATGGACGCCCAGCACCTTACGGGAGCCTTTGTCCACCACGATCTTGCACAGGCCCTCGCCCCGTTCGTTCTCGGCCACGAAACGGCCCGCATAGGCCATCGGGAGCCTGGCGACGGCACAGTCCAGGCCCTGCCGGGCCGCTTCGGCCTCGGTCAGGCCCGTCCCGGCGACTTCCGGATTCGTATAGACCACGCCCGGAATGGCGTTGTAGTGCATCCGGTCCGGTTTCCCGAGGATGTCGTTCACGGCCACCTCGCCCTCCCGGGAAGCGGTGTGGGCGAGCATGGAGAAGCCCGTTACGTCGCCGGCGGCGTAAACGCCCGGGACGCTGGTGCGCATCCGGTCGTCCACCTTGATGCCGCAGGGGCGTCCGGCGGGGTTGAGGGCCAGTTCCACGCCCAGGTTTTCCAGGCCGAAGCCCTGCAGGCCGGCGCGGCGGCCCACGGAAACCAGGATCCGGTCTCCGCGCACGCGGCAGGTCTGTCCGTCCGGGTCTTCATAGACCACCGTGTCGCCCTCGACCGCCACGACCTTGCAGCCGAGCTGGAACACGACGCCCTTCTTCTGGTACTGGGCCTGGAGCATCGCGCTGATCTCGTCGTCCATCGGGCCGAGGATCTTGGGGAGCATCTCCACCACCGTCACCTTCGTGCCGACGGAGTTGAAGAAGCTCGCGAATTCCATCCCGATCACGCCTCCGCCGATGATCACCAGTTCCGCGGGCTGCTCCGTCAGCGACAGGATCTCCCGGTTGGTGACCACGGTGGAGCCGAGGCCTTCGCGCAGGCCGGGAATCGGCGGGACGACGGCTTCCGAGCCGCTGCAGATCAGCAGCTTGCGGGCGGAATAAGCGGCTTCGCCGGCGGTGAGGTCGAAGCCCTCGGCGCTGCGGCCGAGGATCGTCGCCTCGGCGGGAACCACCTCCACGCCGGCATTCTTCATCTTCGCCTTCACGCCGGCCACCAGTTTGCGGACCACCTTTTCCTTGCGTTTGAAGACGGCGCCGAAATTGACGGAGGAGCCGTCCACGGTCACGCCGTACTGGTCCGCGTGGCGGGTATAGTCATACACCTTGGCGCTGTACAGGAGCGTCTTCGTGGGGATACAGCCCTCGTTGAGGCAGACGCCCCCCAGCGTCCGTTTTTCAAACAGGACGACGGACAGGCCGGCCGTGCCGGCGCGCTCGGCGGCCACATAGCCGCCGGGACCTCCGCCGATAATCGCTAAATCATACATATGTCAGTCAGTTGTGTGTCTGTAGTTGTAACCGGCCTCTTCCAGGACAGGATATTCGTGTTCCCGCAGCACGCGCAGGAAACGTGCGGCGTCGCGCCGCTCCGGCGCGCACCACTGCACTTCCGACAGGGCGAGCAGGCGCGGCAGCAGCATATACTCCAGGTGCTCCGGGGTGGAGATGTATTCCGTCCAGAGGTTGGCCTGGACGCCGAGGATGTGGTGTGCATTTTCCGGAGAAATGCCTTCCAGGGGGTCCAGCGAATAGACTTTCTCCAGCGAGACGAAGCCGCCGATGCCCAGCGGCTCGCCCTCGCAGCCTTCGGCCTGGCAATAGTCGAAGTAGCAGTGCGAGTTGGGCGTCATGACGGCGTCGAAGCCGCGGGCCGCCGCTTCCTTGCCGCCGGCGGCGCCTCGCCAGGACATCACGGTCGCGCCCGGGGCGAGGTCCCCTTCGAGGATCTCGTCCCAGCCGATGACCTTCTTGCCCAGCGTGGCGAGGTATTCCTGGATGCGCCGGGTCACGTAGTTCTGCAGGTATTGCTCCGCGCTGAAGCGCTCGTCCCCTTTCAGTCCCAGTTCGCGGATGCGCGCCTGGCAGTCTGGGCATTTCTTCCATTCGTCCTTGGGGCACTCGTCCCCGCCGATATGGATGTATTCGCCCGGGAAGAGCTCCGCCACCTCCGCGAGCACGGCCTCCAGGAATTCGAATGTGCTCTCCTTGCCGGCGCAGAGCACCTGGTCGGACACACCCCACTTCGTCCAGGCTGCATAGGGTCCGCCGGTGCAGCCCAGCTGCGGGTAGGCGGACAGCGCCGCCAGCATATGTCCGGGCAGGTCCACCTCGGGTACGACGGTGATGCCCCGCGCGGCGGCGTAGTCCACCACCTCCCGGATTTCCTCCCGGGTATAGAAGCCGCCGTAGCGGATGTGGTCGTTGGAGGAAAAGTCCCGTCCGATCATCGTGCCTTCGCGCCAGCAGGCGATCTGGCTGAGGAGCGGGAAGGCGCGGATCTCGATGCGCCAGCCCTGGTCGTCGGTCAGGTGCCAGTGGAAACGGTTGAGCTTGTACATCGCCATCACGTCCAGGTAGCGCTTGACCTCGTCGATGCTCCAGAAATGCCGCGAGGAGTCCAGGTGCATGCCGCGCCAGGCGAAGCGCGGGCTGTCCTCGATCAGGCAGCAGGGCAGCGTCCAGCGGTCCTTCAGGGCCTGCCGACTGCCGTAGATGGACGGCGGGAGCAGCTGCCGGAGGGTCTCCAGGGCGTAGATGACGCCGTTCAGGCCGCTCGCGCGGACGACGGCGTTCCGCTTCGATACGAGGATGGAGTAGGCTTCCGGGGCGAGGGATCCGTCGCGCAGGAAGACGATGCCTTTCACCTTGCCGCCCGCGAGGGCGTCGCGCAGGCCGGGCGGAGTGGAGACCGGGGAGGTCTTGCCGCTGGCATAGCCCAGGCGCGCCGCAAAACGGCCGACCGCCTCCACGGTCGCCGCATCGAAGGCAGGGTCGCATTTGATCGAGGTGCCGCTGATGCGGAGCGACCCCTTGGACGCCTCGGCTTTCGCAGGGCGGGGGACGATGTCGTCCAGCGCGCTTGCATGCGCGCACACGGCCAGGAAACAGAGCAGCAGGGGGGTCAATAGATGCTTCATGGACAAAATCAGTAAATCAGTAATCCGAGAACTCCGGCTCCCAGGATGATGGCGATCGGGCCTGCTTTCTTGCTGATGCCGAGCGCGAAAGCGGCCGCGAAGATGGCCCAGGCCTTCCAGTCCGGGAAGTTCTCCGCCAGCAGGCGTACGTCCGGTGTCGTTCCGGCCCAGCTGACGCGGAAGATCAGCACCAGCGCGGCGGCGCCGATCAGCCCCGCCACCGCGGGACGAAGGGCGCGCATCGCGTCCTCGAAGGTGCGGCTCTCGTGAAACTTGTTGAATACCTTGATGATGAGGAAGAAGACGAAGAAGGAGGGGAGCACCACCGCGAAGGTCGCGAGGGTGGACCCGAGCATGCCAGCCCAGGGGCCGAAGCCCGCGCCCTGCATCACCTCGTAGCCGACGTAGGTGGCGCAGTTGATGCCGATCGGCCCGGGCGTGGACTGCGAGATGGCCACGATGTCGGTGAACATCTCCTGGCTGATCCAGCCTTTGATGGTGACCACCTGGCCCTGGATGAGGGAGAGCATCGCCCCACCGCCCCCGAAGTTGAACAGGCCGATGAAAAAGAAGGTGGTGAAGAGTTGTAAGAGCAGCGCGGTCATCGTTCCTTCTTCTGGCGGATGAGTGAAATGCAGACGGCCACCGACAGGGTGACGAGGATGATCCAAATGGGGGAGACCTTCAGGAAGGCGACGCCCAGCAGCGACGCGGCCGCGATGGCCCAGGTCCACCAGGACTTGCAGCCGCTGCGGGCCATCCGCACGGCGGGTACGAGGATGAGCGCCACGGCGGCGGGCCGGACGCCCTGGAAGATACGGCGCACGATGTCGTTCTCCTTGAACTCGGTGAAGAACATCGCGATCAGCAGGATGATGACCAGCGAGGGGAGTACGGCGCCCACGGCGGACACGATGCTGCCTTTCAGCCCCCGGATCTTATGCCCGGTGTAGATGGCCATGTTGACGGCGAGGATGCCCGGGGCGCTCTGCGCGAGCACGATGATGTCCTGGATGTCTTCCGCCGAAATCCAGCCCCGTTTAGTCATCTCCTCCTCGATCAGCGGAAGCATCGCGTATCCGCCCCCGATGGTGAAAGCCCCCACCTTGGCGAAGACGCAGAAGAGATTCCAGAGCGATACCTGTCCCATTTGGCCGATTTATCCAAAGATACGGATTTTCCGCAATTATTCGTATCTTGAACCCGCAAAACCAAGAAGCTGTATGCTATGAAAGCATTCAAACTGTCCGCCCTGTCGCTGGCACTGGCTTTTCTGTCATTCCTGTCATCCGCCCAGCCGTTCAGACGGCCGCAGGTGACCGTGACCGTCGCGCCCGATGCGCCCGACTGGGAAAACCCCTATGTGGTCGGCATCTCCAAGGAACCGTATCACGCGACGCTCGACCTCCCTTCCGCCATCCCCGGCCGGAGCGACGTGCAGACGCTCGACGGCGTCTGGAAATTCCGCTGGTCCCCGGATCCCTGGAGCGCGCCGGACGATTTTTACCGGGAAGACTATGACTGCAGCGGCTGGGACGACATCATCGTGCCCTGCCCGTGGCAGCTCCAGGGTTTCGGCAAGCCCATCTACACCAACATCACCTCCCCCTACAGGATAGACTGGCCCAAGGTGACCTCCGCGCCGTCGGACACCACCTGGTACAGTTACGCGCACAGGAATCCCGTGGGCTGCTACGTGACGGAACTGGACCTGGCTGCGCCGGACCCGGACAAGCACTATTTCCTGGAGTTCGGCGGGGTCAAGTCCGCCATGTATGTCTGGATCAACGGAAAGCGGGTCGGGTACAGCCAGAACTCCATGGCGCCGGCCGAATTCGATGTCACGCCGTATCTGAGGCGCGGCGCCAACAAACTGGCGGTAAAGGTATATCGTTGGTCTGACGGAAGTTATCTGGAAGACCAGGATATGTGGAGATGCAGCGGCATCTTCCGCAGCGTCAGGCTGTGGACGCGGCCGAAGGTGTTCATCCGCGATTATTCCGTGAAGCCGGTCCTGGACGGGACGCTCACGCGCGGCTGGCTCGACGTGGATGTCGTGCTCGACAACAGGAGCGGGGTCACGGGAGCGGAGGCGGCCGTGTCGGTGACGTTCAACGGCGCCTCGCGGACGGCACGGGTCCCTTTGGACGGCGCTCCGGAGCGGACGGTAACCCTGTCGTTCGACATCGAGCGTCCCGCGCTCTGGTCGGCGGAGTCCCCGTCGCTCTATGACGTGACGGTGTCGCTGGACGGCGCGGAATCCTTCCGGTGCCGGACGGGCTTCCGCACCGTTTCGATCGACGGGAACGTATTCAAGATCAATGGCAAGGCGGTCAAGCTCAAGGGCGTGAACCGCCACGAGCACGATCCGCGCACCGGCCGCACGGTGACGGAAGCCGTCATGCGGCGCGACCTCGAACTGATGAAGCAGGCCAACATCAACCTCGTCCGGACGAGCCACTATCCCGACGACCCCGTCTGGTACCAGCTGTGCGACGAATATGGCATGTATGTCATGGACGAGGCCAACCAGGAGAGCCACGGCTCGATGCGGGGCAATACCGTCGTGGGCGACCAGGAGGTCTGGCGGGAGGCGCACGTCGACCGGGCCCGCGCCCTCGTGGAGCGGGACAAGAACCATCCGGCCATCATCATCTGGTCCCTGGGTAACGAGGGCGGTACCGGCCGCAACCTGGCGGCGATGCGGGAAACCGTGAAGGCCCTCGATCCGTCCCGCCCGGTCATCTGCGACACGGACCGGGACCAGTCGGACATCTACGACGACGGCTACCTGTCGCCGGAAACCCTGCGCCGGGAAGCGCAGCGGATCCAGGACAGGCCGTTCATCATGCGCGAATACGCCCACGCGATGGGCAATTCCCTCGGCAACCTGCGGGAATACTGGGACGTCATCGAAGCCGATCCATCCATCATGGGCGCGGCCATCTGGGACTGGGTGGACCAGGGCATCGCGGCCCCCGTGGACGGATCTCCCCTTTCCTACGACGGCAGCGTCACTTCGCTGGAAAGGCAGGAAGGGGAGTACTGGGCCTACGGCGGTGATTTCGGCGATTTCCCGAACGACGGGCCGTTCTGCATCAACGGGCTGGTGGCGCCGGACCGGACGCCCCATCCCCACTACTATGAGGCGAAGAAGGTCCACCAGTACATAGGCTTCAGCCTGGCCGGCGAGACGGAAGTGCGCCTGGAAAACGGATACGATTTCACCGGACTCGACGCCTTCGACTATGGCTATGAGTGGCTGGCCGACGGAACGGTCGTCCGGGCGGGCAAAGCGACCCTCCAGGCGGACCGTCTCAGCGTGGGAGCGCGTCCGGAAGCGGATGGCGCCGAGCTGATCCTCAATGTCTGGGCGGAACTGCGCGATCCCTGCATCTGGGCGCCGGCAGGCTTCCGGGTCGCCGGGGAACAGTTCGTGGTCGGGGAGGGGAAACCCCGGGCCGCTGACAGGGGCGGCGCCCCCAGACTGTCCCGCAAGGACGGCGTAATCGTCATCCGGGGGCGCCGGTTCGTCCTGACCCTGAGTGAAAAGGACGGCTCCATCCTGTCGTGGAAGAAGGACGGTGAGGAGATGCTCTCCGGCGTTTTCGAGCCCTATTTCTGGAAACCCGCCAACGACAACCAGCGCCGGAACGGCTATGAGCAGCGCCTGGGCGACTGGCGCAATGCGGCGGCGGAACGCGTGGTCCGCGGCGTGACGGCGGCCCGGACGCGGTCTGCGGTAACGGTCACGTACGAGATGACACTGCCGGTCGGTGCGGAGTATACCCTGACCTACAGCGTCAGCCACGCCGGACGCATTACCGTTTCGGCCGACTATGTCCCCGTCGCGTCCGACATCCAGCTGATGCCGAAATTCGGATTCCATTTCAAGACGCCGGCCTATGACTCGGTGGAATGGTACGGCCGCGGTCCCTGGGAGAACTATCCGGACCGGAAGACCGGATACGACATAGGCAGATGGTCGCTTCCCGTCGGGGAATTCGCGACCGAGTACCTGGTTCCGCAGGACAATTCCAACCGGTCGGACGTTCGCTGGTTCTGCCTCGGAGGCAGGGTGAAGGTCAGCTCCGGCACGCCGTTCAACTTCCGGGTGTGGCCTTATGAAGAGGCTTGCCTGGAGACTTGTGCGCATCCTTACGAGATTCCCGGAAGCGGGACCCTGACGGTCAATGTCGATGCCGTCATCCACGGTGTGGGCGGAAATGACGCCTGGGGCGCCAGGACCGAGCCGCAGTACACCATCGACGCCAATGTCCCCAGGCATTTCAGCCTGGTCCTGGAGTAGCCGGTATTTGGGTGAAATGATTATATTTGTGCATTATGAAAAAGATATCTGTCATTCTCGGCGCGGCGCTCTGCCTGCTCGCCGTCTCCTGCGGCAAACCGTCCGAAGCGGGAGAAAACGAAGTACTGTGGTATGACGCCCCGGCCGGCGTATGGCTGGAAGCGCTGCCCCTGGGCAACTCGAACATGGGCGCCATGGTTTACGGCGGCGTTCAGAAAGAGGAGATCCAGCTCAATGAGGAGACCTTCTGGAGCGGCGGCCCGTACAACAACAACAGCCCCCGCTCGCTGGCCCGGCTGGACGAGGTGCGCCAGTTGATCTTCGACGGGAAGGAAGCGGAAGCCAAGACCATCATCGACCAGGATTTCGTCGTCGGCCCCCACGGCATGCGTTTCCTCAACGCCGGCAGCCTGTTCATCGAATACGAAGGCGTGGGCGAGGCGGAGGACTACCATCGCCAGCTCGACCTTTCCAACGCCGTCAACACCACCAGCTACTCCTCGAACGGGGTGAACTACACCCGGACGGCGTTCGCCTCGATGCCTGAAAAGGTGGTCGTGGTCCGACTGACCGAGGACAAGAAGACTTCCTTCTCGCTGTCCTACAACGCCCGCCTCCCGTTCGAGGCCAAGGCCGAAGGCAAGGACCTGGTCGCCGTGGTACAGGGCGACTCGATGGAGGGGATCGACGCCAAGCTGGCCGCCGAGATCGTGATCCGGGTGCTTTCCGACGGCACCGTCAGCGCCGCCGGCGACAAGATCCAGGTCAGCGGCGCCACCGCGACTACGCTGCTCATCTCCGCCGCCACCAATTTCGTGAACTATCACGATGTGAGCGGCGACGCGTCCGCCAAGAACGCCGCCCGGCTGGCCGCCGCGGAGAAGCTTTCTTACAAGGAACTGCTCAAGCGCCATATCGCCGCGTACAGGGACCAGTACGACCGGGTGGACCTGACCCTGCCCGCCGGCGCCAACGCGTCCCTTCCCACCAACCAGCGGCTCGACTCGTTTACGGGAAGCGACGACATGGGCATGGTGGAACTGATGTTCAACTACGGACGTTACCTGCTGATCAGCAGCTCGCAGCCGGGCGGCCAGGCCGCCAACCTCCAGGGTGTATGGAACCAGGAGCACATGGCCCCCTGGGACAGCAAGTACACCATCAACATCAATGCGGAGATGAACTACTGGCCGGCGGAGGTCTGCGGCCTGACCGAGACCACCGAGCCGCTGTTCTCGATGATCCGCGACCTGAGCGAGACCGGAGCCGTCACCGCCCGCGAAATGTATGGCTGCGGCGGATGGATGGCGCACCACAACACCGACATCTGGCGGATCGCCGGTCCCGTGGACGCCGCGGACTGGGGCATGTACCCCAACGGCGGCGCCTGGCTCGCCACGCACCTCTGGGAGCACTTCCTCTTCACGCGTGACAAGGAATTCCTGAAGGAATGGTACCCGGTGATCAAGGGTGCTGCCGACTTTTATCTGGATTACATGCAGGTGGATCCGAACAACGGCTATCTCGTGGTGGTTCCGTCCGTCAGCCCCGAGCACGGCGGCGTCGGCAAGGCCAACCCGCTTACCGCGGGCTGCACGATGGACACCCAGATCGTCGTCGACATCATGACCGCGGCCAGGACCGCGGCGGCCGAGCTCGGGATCGACGAGGAATACCGGAAGACGCTGGCCGAAACCATGGCCAAGCTCCCGCCCATGAAGGTGGGGCAGTACGGCCAACTGCAGGAGTGGATCGAGGATATGGACGATCCCAAGGACGAGCACCGGCACATCTCCCATCTGTACGGCCTGTATCCTTCCAACCAGATCAATCCCGGCACGCCCGAGCTGTTCGACGCCGCGCGGGTCACCCTCATCCAGCGCGGGGACCAGGCCACGGGCTGGAGCCTCGGCTGGAAGACCAATTTCTGGGCCCGTATGCTGGACGGCAACCACGCCTTCCTGATTCTCAGCAACATGTTCACGCTCATCGATCCCACCGTCGGTTTCGGCCGGCCGAGGATGGTGGCAGGCCAGCGCCCGAAGATGGGCCGGACCTATCCCAACCTCTTCGACGCCCATCCGCCTTTCCAGATCGACGGCAACTTCGGCGCCACGGCCGGTATCGCGGAGATGCTCCTGCAGAGCCAGAACGGCTACGTGCATCTCCTGCCCGCCCTGCCCGACGCCTGGCCGACCGGCAGCGTCCGGGGCTTCCGCGCCCGCGGCGGCTTCATCGTGGATATGGACTGGGAGGGCGGCAAGCTGGTCAGGGCCAGCGTCAAGTCGCAGGTCGGCGGCCCGCTGCGGGTCCGGATCGGAGACGATTACATCGAATACGACACCCGGCCCGGCCAGACGGTCAAGCTGTCGCTGTAAGAAAAAAAGCACTTACGAGTTACCGTAAGTGCTTTTTTCTTTTTCCCGGGTGGAGATAGTCGGATTCGAACCGGCGACCCCAACATTGCAAATGTTGTGCTCTACCAACTGAGCTATACCCCCCTATTCAAAAAAAAACGAAACATCCGCGTTTCCGCAGCTGCTTCGTATTTCTTCCTAAGTAGGCCCGCGCGGAGTTGAACCGCGGACCTCCACATTATCAGTGTGGCGCTCTAACCAACTGAGCTACGAGCCTGTATAATAATGAAAGATAAGTACAAGCCACAAAGACTTGATGTTCTTGTGCCTTGATATGAACCGCGAGCAGAGTGTCAAGGAGTGAACTCCAAAAAGGAGGTGTTCCAGCCACACCTTCCGGTACGGCTACCTTGTTACGACTTAGCCCCAATTACCAGTTTTGCCCTATTTCATGGCTTGACGGGCGGTGTGTACAAGGCCCGGGAACGTATTCACCGCGCCATGGCTGATGCGCGATTACTAGCGAATCCAGCTTCATGGAGTCGAGTTGCAGACTCCAATCCGAACTGAGACGACTTTTCGAGATCCGCTCCCTGTCGCCAGGTGGCATCCCTCTGTAGTCGCCATTGTAACACGTGTGTCGCCCCGGACGTAAGGGCCGTGCTGATTTGACGTCATCCCCGCCTTCCTCACACCTTGCGGTGGCAGTCTCAGTAGAGTCCCCAACTTGACTTGCTGGTAACTACTGACAAGGGTTGCGCTCGTTATGGCACTTAAGCCAACATCTCACGACACGAGCTGACGACAACCATGCAGCACCTCGATGCAGGCCCCGAAGGGCGTCACAATCTCTTGATCCTTCCTGCACCGTTCGAGCCCGGGTAAGGTTCCTCGCGTATCATCGAATTAAACCACATGTTCCTCCGCTTGTGCGGGCCCCCGTCAATTCCTTTGAGT
>CACWOH010000032.1 GCA_902762435.1 uncultured Bacteroidia bacterium
TTTTGATTTCGACTGACATACAGGTTGGGTTTTAGTTGTTTTATCTATGCGAAGATAGCACTTTCGTAGGAAAAAATCAAAGATTTGGCTATATTCGTAACGTGTTCCGAGCCCTCCATAGACTGCTCCTGCCGGCAGCCCTGCTGCTATTTTCCGCCACGGCCCTGTCCGGGCAGGACCACTTGATGGGCGTATTCCAGTCGCCCAAGGGCGTGGGCGTCTCGGTGCTGACCGGCCGCGACGCGGGAATGAACATCTTCACCCTCCGCACCGACTTCTGCGGCGTCCTGTCGGGCCGTACGCCCGAGATAGGCGCCGTGTTCTGCTACACCCGCGACTACGTCATCACAACCCGGGAAGGGGAGGACTGGTCCGTCGCGCTGCACGCGGGGGCCGGCGCCCTGGCAGGCTGGGTGCACGATTTCGAGAAGGGCGTCTTCAGTATCTACGACCGTGGGATGACGCACAGCCCGGGCATCGCGGCCGGTGCCGCCGGCAACATCGGGCTGCGGGCGGACTTCGCCCGCCACATCACCCTGGACCTGTCGTTCTCCGTGTTCCCGGGCATCCACCTGCGCACCAACAAGAGCACCGGCGCCCTGATCACCTCCTTTTACCGGGCCGGCCTGTACCACGCCTATTACCCGCAACTAAACCTATTTTACCGCTTCTGATAACCATGCGCAAAGCACTGACAATCATCCTTCTGCTTACGGCAATCTGCCAGGCGTCGCACGCCCGGATGCCGGAAGGGTGGTGGATCAGCCGCTTCCGCTTCGGGATGGAATGGGGCTACAGCCAGTGCCTCTGGCTGGACCGCGACTACAACATCATCAGCAGCGAAGGCTACCGCATCTATGAGAAGTCACGGGGGCTGTACCTGCGGCCGAACGGGATGATCCTGGGCCGCGTGGGCTATCCCGTGTCGGACCGCTTCGAAGTCGCCCTGCTGGGCGGCTGGATGGGCACGGGTCAGGACAACCGGCTGTTCCCGCTGCTGATGCGCCTGAACTGGTATTTCCGGCCGGAAGGATTCTTCGCCCACGTGCAGGGAGGAACGGCCTGGCACACGCCCGCCAGCGGCGGCTTCTCCAGGATGGCCCTGACCGCCTCTGCCGGCGGCGGCTACCGCATCGGCCTGGGCGGGGGACTGGACCTGGATTTCATCATCAACGCGCGCTACCTGCGCGACCATCCGAACATCCCGAACCCCGAAGGGCCCGGGAACGTGCCGGAAAGCAACATCCGCAAGAATCTCGCGGAGTATCTGTCGTTGGATTTCTCGGTGGCTGTCTGCTTCTAGAACAGGCTGTTCACCGCGGCGATGACCTCTTCCGCCGGAAGGGCCGGATCCAGAACGAGGTCCGGCTCCTTGAGCACGAATCCCTTGGCCATCGAGCCCAGGGTACCGCCGCCGGTGCAATTCAGCATGATCAGTTCATCCTTCTGCACGTGGCCGTCCGCGACGGCCTGCGCCAGGGCGGCGACGGCCGCGCAGGGGGCGGGCAGCAGGTCGTAGCCCTCCTGGTTGCGGAACTGGAGCAGCCAGTACATGATTTCGTCGTTGGTGCAGGCAAAGGTGTCGCCGCCGCTGGCCTCCAGCACGTCGAACACACCGCCGGCGATGCCGTAGGGCGGTTTGCGGTTGGACAACACCTTCGCGAGGATCACCTCGGCCTGGCGGCGTCCCTCGTCCGGATCCAGCTCGGCCAGGGCGCGGGTGTGCGCCTTCCAGGAGTCGTGGATCAGGGTGAAGGGGGCGTTCTGCGCCATATACACGCGCATCTTGTTCTCGCCGAAGCGGCCGTCTGCCGCCAGGCGCTCCGCATTCTCCCACGCGGCCACGGCGCCGGTGCCGGAACCCACCGCCTGGAAGTAGGCGTTCGGGATGCGGCCGGCCTTCTCCACGAAGCTGAGCACGGTGGTGCCCATGCCGTCACGGCGGGCGACGTTCTTGGCGCCGCCTTCCAGGAAATAGCGGGGATCCTGCGCCAGCTTCTCGCCCAGGGCGATGGCGTCGTAGTAGTCGCAGCCGTGCGGAGCGGCGACCACCTTCACGCAGCGGTCCAGCTTCTTGTGGAACCAGAGGTCGTGCTGGTTGTCCTCGGGGATGCAGATGACCACGGGGATGCCGTTGTCGGAGCACACCTGCGCGAAGGCGCGGGCGGTGTTGCCGGCGGACTGGACGATCAGCACGCGCTTCTCTTTCCTGTCCATGCGGGCGCACACGCTGAAGGCCTCGGTCTCCTTGAAGGAGCAGGTCTGCATCTTGGCGCCGAGGCGCGGGTTCCAACCCGAGAAGGTGATATACAAGTTGCTGAGCCCCAGATGCTTCGCCAGCCCCTTGGACTTGTAGGTGACCGGCGCGCAGGAATGCTTCAGGGTGCGCCGGACGGGCATCCAGTCCGCATAGCGGTACAGGCCGCGGAGGTCGTCCCGGGGGTTGAAGCGCTTCTGCTCATAGACGGCGCGCACGAGCGAGGGACTCCCGCCCTGGGGGTCGGAAAGGTCCCAGCCGCGGTCGTCGAAAACCCGGCCCGTGGCAACGTTCATCAACTGGTACTTCGTAGGTTGGAATCTCAGTTTCATAATGATATAGGTTTTATTACAGTTTCATGAAAAGCCAGGCGTAATACCCGAAGAAGCCGAGGAGCATCAGGACGGCCTCCCAGCGGTCGATGCGGTCGCGGTGCCCGGTGTAGGTCCACAGCCACACCACCACGGCGCTGGAAAGCAGTACGCCCAGGTCCACCCAGGTCAGCGAGAAAGTGGAGATGGGGATGACCACGGCGGAGGTGCCGAGGATAAGCAAGATGTTGAAGACGTTGGAACCCAGCACGTTGCCCAGGGCCAGCTGGTCCTTCTTCTTGGCGGCCGCCACGATGCAGGTGGCCAGCTCCGGCAGGGAAGTGCCGCCGGCAAGGAGGGTGATTGCGATGAACTTGTCCGACACGCCCAGCGCGCGGGCGATGGCGGTGGCGTTGTTCACGAACAGATTGCCGCCGAAGATCAGCCCGCCCAGGCCGGCAAGCACCAGCAGGATGGCCAGCCACACGCTCCGCACCTTCCCGCCGTCCGCAGCCGTCTCTTCGGCCCCCTTGTCCGACTTGAAGCAATAGACCATATAGGCCACGAATACCAGCAGGAAGGCCAGGCCCTCGTAGAACGAGATCTTCCGCCCCGTCTGCGCGAAGGCGGCGAACAGGAAGGTCACCAGCAGCGCGATGGGGATGTCGCGGCGGCTGTTCTTCCGCGTCACGGCCACCGGGGCGATGACGGCGGTCATACCCAGGATGAGCAGGGTGTTGAAGATGTTCGAGCCGATGACGTTGCCCACGGAGATGTCGGCATTGCCCTGGATGGCGCCGGTCAGGCTGACGACCAGTTCGGGGCAGCTGGTCCCGAAGCCCACGATGGTGAGTCCGATCACGAACTCGCTGATGCCCGCCTTGCGGGCGATGGCGGAAGCTCCGTCCACGAGCCAGTCCGCCCCGAATACGATCAGGGCCAGGCCGGCGAGCAGGAGCAGTATCTGAAGTGTCATTCTTCTTCCAATTCTTGTTCAGGTAAGCGTTCCAGGCAGCAGACGTTCTCCACGTGGAAGGTGTGGGGGAACATATCCACCGGCTGGACCGCGGTAATGCGGTATTCTCCGCTCATCATTTCCATGTCACGCGCCTGTGTGGCGGGGTTGCAGCTCACGTACACGATGCGCCTGGGAGCGGCCTCGAGGATCGTCTTCACCACGTCCGGATGCATCCCCGCGCGGGGCGGGTCCGCGATGATCACGTCCGGCCGGCCGTGCTCCGCGATGAACGCGGGCGTGAGGATGTCCTTCATGTCGCCGGCGAAGAACTCGCAGTTCGTGATGCCGTTGCCGGCGGCGTTGATCCGGGCGTCCTCGATGGCCTCCGGCACGTACTCGATGCCGATCACGCGCTTTGCGCGGGACGCGACGAACTGCGCGATGGTGCCCGTGCCGGTGTACAGGTCGTACACCGTCTCCGCTCCCGTAAGGGCGGCGTAATCGCGCGCAACCGAGTAGAGGCGGTGCGCCTGGCCGGTGTTGGTCTGGTAGAACGACTTGGGGCCGATCTTGAAGCGCAGGCCCTCCATCTCCTCGTAGATGGCCTCATCGCCGCTGTGCAGGATGCAGGGGAGGTCGCCGATGGTGTCGTTCTTCTTGTCGTTGATGACGTACCAGAGCGAGCTGATCTGCGGGAAACGCGCCTGCACGGCGTCCAGCAGGGGAGCGCGCAGGGGGAAGTCCTCGCCGAAGCACACGATCAGCATCACGGCGCCCGCGTCGGTAGTGCGCACGAACATGTTGCGCAGCTGCCCGCGGTTCTCGCGGATGTCGTAGAAAGACACCCCGTTGTCCAGGCAGAACTGCTTGATAAACAGGCGGATGGCGTTGGTGGGCTCGGGCTGCAGGTGGCACTCGCGGATGTCCAGCACCTTGTCGAAGAACTTGCCCACGTGGAAGCCCAGGCCCGGGCCGCCGGGCTCGCCCGCAGCAATCTCCGCCGCGGTCAGCCAACGGCGGTTGGAAGCGGAGAACTCGAGCTTGTTGCGGTAGCGGACGGTCTTTTCGGACCCCAGGATGGGGGAGAACTCCGGCACTTCCAGGTGGCCGATGCGGGTCAGCTGATCATACACCTGGCGCTGCTTGGCGGCGAGCTGGATATCGTAGGGGAGGGGCTGCCAGCGGCAGCCGCCGCACACCCCGAAATGCTCGCAGAAAGGCTCCAGGCGATACTCGGAAGGCTTCACGATCTTGATGATCGTGCCTTCCAGCCAGGCCTTCTTCTTGCGCACGAGCCGCACGTTCACCACGTCGCCCGGCACGGCGAAGCCCACGAAAACCACCTGCCCTTCGGGCGTGTGGGCGATGGCCTTGCCCTCCGCCGCCACCGATTCGATGACGAGGTTTTCGAGGATGATGTCCAGTTTGCTGTGTCTTGGCATAGGCGCTAAATTCTAACAAATATACAAAAAAACCGGTTTATCCCGTTTTCGGATTATTTCGTAACTTTAAGCCGTACAAAAAAGGCCTTCAGATGCAGGACAGTGAACGTATCGTCTTCATCGACTATATCCGCGTGATCGCGTGTTTCCTCGTGATGCTGGTGCACGCCAGCGAGTGTTTTTACGCCGGCAGCGCCTCCGGGCTGGCGGGCGACGTGGCCATGGTGCCCAACGAAGCCACGCGCTTCTGGGTGGCGTTCTACGACGGTTTCGTCGCGCGCACCTGCGTACCGCTCTTTATGATCGTATCCGCCTTCCTGCTGGTGCCGCTCAAGCCGGGACAGACGATGGCGGGCTTCTACAAACGCCGCTTCACGCGCATTCTGCCGCCCTTCATCTGCTTCCTGCTGCTTTACACCTTCCTGCCGCTCGCGTGGGGCGGGATGAGTTGGGAGCAGTCGCTCCGGGACCTGAAACTGCTGCCGTTCAACTTCCCGTCCATGGCGGGGCACCTGTGGTTCATGTACCCGCTCATCGGCCTGTACCTGATCATCCCGGTGGTCTCACCCTGGCTGGAGAAGGCGTCCGCGAAGGACGAGCGCATCTTCCTGGGCCTGTTCGTGCTGTCCACCTTCATCCCCTGGATCCACCGCTTCATCACCGAAGAGCTGTGGGGGGAGTGCTTCTGGAACGGCTTCACCGCGCTGTGGTACTGCTCCGGCTACCTGGGCTACCTGGTCATGGCGCACTACATCCGGGTGCACCTGGGCTGGAGCCGCCGGCGCCGGCTATGGGTAGGATGGGGGAGTTTCCTGCTGGGCTCCGCCTTCACGCTCTGGGCGTTCTGGATGAAGGGCGAGCCCGGCGTAGTCATGCCCACGCCCGACATCGAGTGGGCCTGGGAGTTCTGCATGCCCAACCTGCTGCTCTCCACCTTCGGCCTGTTCCTGGTGTTCTCCTGTATCCGGCAGAAGAAGGCCCCGGCCGTGGTGACGGGCATTGCCAAGCGTTCCTACGGGATGTACCTGATGCACATGTTCTTCCTGGCGCCCATCTCCGGCTGGATCGTGGGCAGCGACATCGCGAACCCCCACGTGCCCGTGTGGCTGGCCATCCCGCTCATCGCGGCCCTGAGCTATCTCTGCTGCGCGGTGGTGTCCAAGCTGCTCTCCCTCGTCCCCGGAAGCAAGTGGGTAATAGGTTAATTATCAACTATTTATCATAACAGCAGGGGAGTATGTCCATCTTTCTGAAAGTTACGGATCCGCAGGCGCGGCGCCCGATCGACAGCCCGGAGGCGATGGAGGCGGCCATCCGCGCCTGCGGCATCGTGCCGTTCTTCGAAAACCCCATTGCAGGCTTCTCCATCGAGGAAATGACGCCGGCGGCGTACTGGTTCGGCGGCGAGGAAGACACGCTGGGGCCGTGGGACTGGAAGATTTTCGCCGTGCAGACGGGGGATATCGCCTACGGGAAGTTCCTCTGGGGCGGGAAGGCCGCGTTCGCCACGGCGGAGTGCTACCGGGACCTGCTGAACTGGCGCCGCTCGCTGCCCAGATATGCGCTGAGGGAGGGCGACCGGAAGGCCTACGAAGCCGTCGTCCACGCAGGCTCGCTCACGACGCGCGAACTGCGGCGGATCTGTGGCCTTAAAAAGGCGCAAATGGACGCTGTGACGACGCGTTTGGAGCAGCAGACCCGGCTGGTCATCGGAGACTTTGAACGCGTCTATAAGGGCCAATTCCTGGAATACAGCGGCTGGCAGCTCGCCACGCTGTGCCGGCCGGAAGATCTGTTCGAATTCGACCCGGAGGCGGAATTCCGCAGCCCTAAGGAATCGTACGCCCGGCTGTGCGAACGTGTCCGGCAGACCGCACCGCACGCCACGGACGCCCAACTGGCCAAAATGCTGGGGTAGGGCCGCTGGCTGCAGCCATTACTTAACATAATATAAATTGTGTAACAAAAGGGGAAAGGCGGCCTACAGCCCCCGCTTCGCGTCCACCGGGTTGGCGTAGATGCCCAGGAAGATCTTCCGCAGTTCCGCCTGGTCAAGGCGCCGCTCCAGCTTGCCGAGCTTGTGTGCGATGTACTTCTCGAAATCCTGCAGCTCCTTGGCGCTGTACAGCCCCGCCTCCAGGAATTCGCGCTTCCCGTGCAGCAGGTCGTGGCCCATATAATTGGTCTTCCACAACTTATAGCCCGCGATCACCCGGCGGTCCAGTGCGTGGCGGATCGCCTGGTAACGGTCGTTCTTCTCGCACTTCGACGCCTCGGCGATCTCCTCCGCGCTCAGCGGCTCGCCGATCTCCAGGTGGATGTGCCCCTTCTGCTGGCGGATGCCCGTCAGGATGCTGTGCAGGTCCTCCTTCGGCTTCTTCGTGTACGGCCCTTCGCGGCGCAGCAGCACCTCGCGCGCCTTGCGCGAATCGCACGACTCATATTCATAGGAGATGCTCATCGGCACGATGTTCAGCGCGCAGAAATTCTCCTCGAAGCAGCCCTCGCCGCTCAGGTCGAACATCTTCAGGAGCCCCTGCTCGGTGGTGTCGCAGCCGTTCTTGGTACGCCCCTCGCGCTGCGCGATCCAGATGGAGGCGCGGCCGGACGTGATGCTTTCGCGGATGTAGCGCGACAGGCGTAACGAACTGAGATACAACTGCCTGGCGCCGATTCCGCGGATCACCTTGATCATCCGGTTCGAACGCATCAGGTCCTCCGTCAGCTGGCCCGTAATCAGGTTGGAACCCACGCAGATCTCGGTGTACGGCAGGCCCAGGAGCTTCATCTCATACTGGATCAGGGCCGGGTCCAGCACGATGTCGCGGTGGTTGGACACCGCCAGGAAACGCTTGCCTTCCAGGGCCTTGAGGTTCTCTTCCCCGCTGCAGGTAAAGCCCTTGGACGTCCGGGCCAGGATGGCTTCCACCACGCCGAACATCACCTCATCCTGGAACTGGTCGATGCTGCCGATACCGCGCAGCATATGGGCCAGCGTGCCGGCAGGCATGTCGGGAAACAGGTATTTCGAGATGACCGGCGTCATCGGATGCCGCGAAACCCGCTTCAGGGCCTCGACGGTTTCCGCATCGGTATAGGGACGGATCTCTCCAAATTCGCTTTCGTCGTACATCGCTCGAACAAATGGGTCACAAATATAGCCAATCAACGGCGGAAAAGCAAAGAAGAATCGCCGTAACTGAGGAACCGGAACCCGTTCGCGAGCGCGTAATCGTAAATGGTGTGCCAGTCCCCGCCCACGAAGGCGGAAATGAGCAGCAGCAGCGTGCTCTGCGGCTGGTGGAAATTGGTCACCATCGCATCCACCACGCGGAACTGGAAGCCCGGCACGATGATGATGCGCGTGCCCACCGTGAGCGCATCCAAATCCTTGGTGTCCAGGTACTTGACGATGGCGTCCAGGGCCTCGGCGCGCGTGGCGGCGTACGCCCGCGTGTAGGGCGCCCACTGCTCCACGTCGCACGGCTCCCCCGCCTCCAGGCAGCTCACGCCCACGTAATAAAGGGATTCCAGCGTGCGCACGGAGGTGGTCCCCACGGCCACCACGGGCTGGCTGCAGTCGCGCAGGCGGCACAGAAGCTCCCGGCTCACCGTGAACGGCTCGCGGTGCATCGGATGCTCGGACACGAGCGAGCTCTTCACGGGCAGGAACGTCCCCGCGCCCACGTGCAGGCACACGTTTTCGGTGGTGATGCCCTTCGCGGCGATGTCGTCCAGCACGCGCTGCGTGAAGTGCAGCCCCGCCGTGGGAGCGGCTACCGACCCGCGGATATGCGCGTACAGCGTCTGGTAACGGTCCAGGTCGATGGCCTCCGTGTCGCGGTTCAGGTACGGGGGGATGGGCACCCGCCCGCACAATTCCAGCACGCGCGAGAAGGGCGCGCCGCCCTGCCAGCGGAACTCCACCGTGCCCGTCTGGGCCTCCCGGTCGATCAAACGGGCCTCCAGGCAGATGTCGCGCAGCTGCGCGGCGGGGTCGGAGGTGGCTGCAGCGGTCTGGGGGGCGGTTTCCGGGGTTTTGGGTGTCGCTTCCGGGGTGCCTTCGCCGGTATCGAAGGCCAGGACATCGTCCTTCCAGCGCTTCGCATTGCCGATCACGCACTTCCAGCGGCAGCTTTCCGTAGCGGCGAAATTCGTGTTGTATTCGGCCGGTTGTACCGGTTCCAGGCAGAAAATCTCGATTCTCGCGCCCGTGGGGCGGCGGAAAAAGAGACGTGCGGGAACCACTTTCGTGTCGTTGAACACCATCAGGCTGCCCGCCGGCAGTTCCTGCGCGAGATTCCGGAATACGGACTCACGCACCGCTCCGTCGCGGTAAATCAGCAATTTGGACGCGTCACGCTCCGGGAGCGGATATTTTGCAATGCGCTCGTCGGGCAGCGGATAAGAAAAGTCTTCGATATGAAGCTCGGGAACCATACTGCAAAGATACGCTTTTATCACGGCATCGGCAAACCCGTTTTTGGGGTTGGAAATGTAAAATCGTGATAAACATTTGTAAATTTTGTAAATTCTTCCGCCCGCCGGCGAAAAATGTAATACGCGGGTCGATAAGCCCTTGTTATCGGTTGCTGTTTGTCGGAATAATATACTCAAACCCAGTATTTTAGAAAGTTTACCTTTAGTTAACAATCAGTGTTCGCACTCCCCTTCCGGTCCATTTCCGGGATTCCAGGGCTATTTTCCCATTTCCTTAAACTATTTAATATATTTAAAACCAATTATTTAAATAGAATAATCTTTGAAATCGCTTTAGGTTTATCCTGCAGCACTTATCAACAAGCTGTTGATGAGTTGCCATTTGTAACACTTGTAATTGTAAATTATTCTTGTTACTTTTGTAAACAAAGGGATTAGAAAAATGAACCGTCGTTTGCAGCAGTTTCTCGCGGCCGAAAACATCAGCCAGTCGCAGTTCGCGGACACCATCGGTGTCGCCCGCGCCAGCATCTCGCACATCCTCGCCGGACGCAACAAACCGGGCTTCGATTTCATCGAGCGCACCGCCCGCCATTACCCCGACCTCAACCTGGACTGGCTCATCACCGGCCGCGGCAAGATGTACAGCTCCGCAAAATCGACCCCTGAGGCCCCTGCAGACCCGATTTCTCCCCTTCCGCCCCAAACCCAGGGCTCCCTCTTCGACGACCCCCTCCCCACCCCTCCCGCATCAACTATCCATATAGATAACCGCACTCAATCCCCTACCACTCAACGCACTATCTCCAAAATCATCATCTTCTACACCGACGGATCCTTCCAGGAACTCCCATAACCCCACCGAATTCCTCATTCTCAGAGTATTATTTGACGCAGGTCGTCAGGCAGGTTGCCGAAGTAAACCGTGCCGCCCGTGGCTATTTTATTGGTGTATTAGTTTTATGATTTATGTTGAATAATGTTGACGTACTGTTTTATTTAGACGCAGGCGGACAAGCAGGTTGCCCCTGACAACCGTAGCCGCCCGTGGCTTATGAACGGGAGGGGCCCGCGCCGTTAGGCGTGGGAGGGATGGAGTGAGCGAAGCGAACGGAAGGTTGGAAGGGGCAAGCCTGCTTGTCGCCGGAGTTAGTAAATAAAAAAATAGTATATTTGCGGTGATATGGGTCTGTACAACATAGCGATAAAACCGTTCGTACGGAAGATGAACATCGAACGGGCGTCCAAACTGGCGCTCCGATACTTCGAATTCATCGAAAAGATCCCCCTGGGCCGCCCCATCAGCCGCCTCGTCCACAACAACCGCCCCTCCGGCCTCCAGCTCGAAGTCTTCGGCCTCCCGTTCTACAACCCCATCGGCCTCGGCGCCGGCCTCGACCTCTACGGCGAACTCTACAACGACCTTAACGGCCTGGGCTTCAGCTTCGTAGAAATCGGCCCCATGGGCGTCGACGGCGTACGCCGGGCGGTCAAACAAATCCAGAAAGACCCCCCGAAAGACATCCTCGCCGCCTGCATCAACAGCGACTTCAACACCTCCTTCGCCCTCTTCTACGACTTCTGCGACTTCTTCGTCCTGGACATCACAGAAGACCCCGGCACCGAGGTCCTGGACCCCATCCTGGAGGCCCGTTTCGCCGAAGACGTCTACAAGCCCATCGTCGTGAAGCTGCCCAAGGCCATAACATCCCTGGAATTGGACGAAATCCTCGATTACAGCCAGTTATACGGCATAGATGGTATCGAGGCCCGCAACATGGATCAATTGCGCCATATCGTCTCGTATACGCAGGGCCGCCTGCCCGTCATCGCGAACATGCACATCGAGACCACGGCGCAGGCCGTCGAGGCCATGGATGCGGGCGCTTCGCTCGTTGCCGTGCGTAACGGCCTGGTCCGCAACGGCCCCAAGTTCGTGGCCGATATCCAGAGAGTCCTCCTCAACAAGAAGAAAAATGAGAGAGCCGCCGCAAAACCGGATCGCGTCGCTGCTGAAGGGTAGCGGCCGGACGCTCAGCGCCGCCGAGTCCTGCACCGGCGGGCAGATTTCCCACCTCATCACCACGGTGTCCGGGTCGTCGGAGTACTACCTGGGTTCCGTGACCTCCTACGCCGTCGCGGTGAAGGAGAAGGTGCTCGGCGTGCCGGCGGCCACTGTCCGGGAGCACGGCGTGGTGAGCAGCGAGGTGGCGGCCGCGATGGCCGAGGGTGTCCGCGCCCTCACGGGCAGTACTTTCGCCGTGGCGACGACCGGTCTTGCCGAGGGTGGCGACGAGCGCTATCCCGAGGGAACGGTGTGGATCGCGGTGGCCGGTCCGGCCGGTACGAAGACCAAAATCTACCACTGCGACCTCGGCCGCAAGGCCAATATCCGCCGTTTTGCCACCGTCGCCCTCACATTTTTGGCCTCTTACATCGCCGAAAACTGATTCAATTAAAAATCAATGTATGAAACAAAGATGTTATATTATATAACATTTTTGTTAATCCCCTTTTTCGCCCATTTTAGCCCTAATTTGACCGGTTTTCCCTGCCATCCAGGGCCCTTGTCATCCTGAGCGAAGCGAAGGATCTCCCCCGCCGCGAGCCACAGGCCTCCGGGCAAACGTCGGAGAAGGGCGGGCCTTTCCGTCTTGGTTGCTGGACGGCTGACTCCTCCCTTTTGGCCGTCTCCTTCGGAGCCGTCCAACGGTCGTCAGACAAACGCCGTCCTGGGCCTTCGTCGTTCCTCCTCAGCCCCACCGCTGCCCTCTCCGGGGCCCGCTGATCCTTCTTCTCCTAAGAGCCCGGAAACCTGTGCTCCGCAGCTTTGTCGGGGTGCAGAATCGCCCCTTTTGCACCCCGCAGCCTTCTGAAACGCCATCCGGGGTGCGAAACGCCCTGTTTCACACCCCGCTAAAAACAAAAGCAGCCTCCGTAAGGGAGGCTGCTGTCTTGTTGAAGCGCGGATGTTATTCCGAGGTCGATGTGGCTTTTTGCGGGAAGTACGAGGTGGGGTGTGTCTCGGCTTCGGCAGCATTCTGGAGGGCGATCGGGAGGTTCGCGAAGAAGTTGAAGCCCGTGATCTGCTCGATCTCGTTGATCGTCACATTCTGCCGCTCGGCGCCGCTGTTCTGGTGCTGCAGGAGGTAGGCAGCGCCGGTCGCGGAGACGGGCGTCCCGCCGGAGAAACTCACCTTCATAATGCACTTGAAGTAGCGCGTGGGCACTGCGCAGACGACATCGTTTTTATCGACCGTCGTCGTGTAACCGCTGTCGAAGATGGGGCCCGTGACTACGTAGAGCGTATCGCTGCCGCTGGTGGCGTTTCCTATCTTCTGGATATCGCCCTCAAGCGTAGACCAAACCCCTCCGTTGAACCCGTCGAGTTGCGGCGTCATGTTGGAGAAGTAGGTGGTCTGCTTGGTCTGCTCCGTGGTCGTCCGACGGTCGTTGGACGCGACCTGATGCCCGCGGGAATAGAGGACGCTACGCTTCTGCTCCGGGTAAGCGCTCGACAGGTCAGGCTGCCAGGTAGTCGGAAGTGCCGGGTCATACTCCCAGTCGTCCTTGCGTGCAACTTGCCAAGGAAAAGCTCCCGAGTTCATCGCAAATGCCACCCACAGCGCGCACCGCTTGCTCTTATCGTAGAGCAGGGTATAATTGCGCTTGGTGGTATTGTTGTGAGCAAAGGTGTGCGTGACGACTTTCTGGGACGTGGAATTAGACGAGGAGTAGGTATGCCACTTCGTGGTTCCAAAGGTCTCGTTGCCCGAGCCGTGACCGCCACTGACAACGCTGAAGTACGGTATTTCATAGCCGCTCATATACCCACGGTAGCCGATGGGGTTGGTCACACCGGTACGCAGATGCACGATCTCGCCTACGGATTCGGAGCCGTCCTCGAAGGTCAGCACCCCCTGGAAGTAGTAGTCACTATTAGCGCTCAAGTTACTGAGAGCCGCATTGAACGAGCCGTTCGTGCTGCCGGTAATCGAGCCGGTGACCGAATTGTTCAGCGAAGATTTGGACATCCCGTAACGGAAGATGGCTCCCGTCGGGCTGTTGGTACCGTCCACGAATGTGGCCGTCAGAGTTGCCCCTGACGCGCTCACATTCGCAGCGTTACCTGTTATTACCTCCGGGTTCGAGCCGGACGGACTTCAATCTTCGTACGTGACGGTAATCTGGCTTAAACAAATGCCAGCCTTAGCAGTAGATTCAAATAGAATAATCAAATTATCTGATGCCCCTAAAGTTACATCACCACCTGTAGTGGACATAGTCGTAGAGTTTGTCTTGGTCAATGCTGCTTGACTCAACATGGTAGTGTTTCCAGCAATAATAGTCAGCGTCGGTCCCGTGGCACTTGTACAATAGCAATCAACAGAAACAGACTTTACTTTTTTACCAGCAAACCCGCTTGTAGTAAGAGAGAAAGAAGTTGCAGGATTATTTGCGGATCCAACTTGAGCAAAAGACTTTGAGGTACCCCAATACTTACTTGCCCCCCACGTGACAGCTGGGGTCCAAGTAACATTATTCCATGATATGTTATTAGTAGAAGTTAAATGAACATTGTTTGACCCATTAGTATTGCTGTCGAGTGTCATTGTGTACGTTAAAGAAGAACCTTTCGTTTTTACTTCGATGGTATAACTAGCGCTTCCAGCTTCGAAAGTATCATCTCCAGCAAAGGATGCGGTAATAGTTGCAACACCCTCCACACTACCAATCGTAACAACTCCGGTAGATGCATCAACAGAAGCAACACTAGTATTATCCGATGAATAAGAAACCGTCAAATTATAAGGATTGGTCAAAGCCGGAGCAGTAAATGCTTCACCCGGTTCAACACTATAACTGGTGGTAGCAAATGATAATTCAGGATCCTGAAGAGGAAGAGGCTTGATAGGAGCTTCGCCAGTATACACCGCAACTTCATCCATAAACCCACGTTTGCCGGTGAAGGTAAGGATGACCTCACCAGTTGCACCAGAGATTGAAATATTATAATCTTTCCAGGCGCCATTTGTAAGTGTTATGTTAGTGTCTCCAGAAAGCGTGGCCCCTGTTGCAGAAACTTGAAGAGTATTTGTTCCAGAGGCCCAACCAGCAGCTTTAAAGGACAATTTAGCATTTCCAGTAACGTCAATTACACCGGTGGTCATAATACCATTGTCTGAGCTTGTCCCATATTTTATACAAGCATCTGCGCCACCAACTTTAGTGAGGGTAGTCCAGGCTTCGTCCGTATCCGTAGTTGCATTAGAAGCAATTGAGCCACTAAACTGCCCGTCATTTCCTCCTGTTCCGTCGAACTCATCAAAAGATTCATAGAAATAAGTCACTGCTTCAACAGAACTGTCGGAAACTGTAATCGAATACGAAGCGGACCCTTCTTTGTAGACATCGTTTCCTGCAAAAGAGGCAGTAATAGTTACAGTACCTTCTCCCCCCTGAAGTTCAACTTCACCTGTTTCTGCATCAACCGTAGCAATTGCAGTATTGTTTGAAGAATAAGTAACTGTGAGCTCGTGAGGATTCACGAGGTTAGGAGCAGTGAAGCCCTCATTAACATCCGCTTCAAATGTGGTTACTGTATATGATAAATCAGGATCTGCTTTCTCGGCAGCAACACTAAAGTTCTTAATCTCCCAGGTACCAGCAGCAGTGGAGGTTGAAGTATACTTGAAGGCAACTTTTACTTTTTGCCCCAGATAGTCAACAGGTATGGCTATATTGTTGGTTGCCCAAGCAAACTTGCCTGTTCCATACTCAATAGTAATTCTTGTCCAATCCGAATCGGGGCCCTCTGATTTAATCCACATACTGAAATCAGTAGCAGGAGTGTTGGTGTAGTTATAGGCATTATCAAAAGAAACCTTAGCACCGCTAACACCCGCAAGGTTTATCCAAGGAGAAACAAGCATCGCCTCCGTTTGATAGTCAGAAGAGCCAAGATGTCCTGTTGCCTTCATACACTTGTAATTGGAATCATATGTCCACACGGCGGCAAGCCCGTCGGGTTTCACAATGTTCTCAATTTCGAAGCTGCCGATATTGCTCTCAAACGTTTCGTTATAGGGAAGGCTAACGACTGTTTCCTCGTGACCAGCCGTACGCTCAGCCTTGGCGATATCGACACCAAAGGTCCGAGTGTGAGAACGAGCGTACGCCCTACTAGGAATTTCCCTCGTATAGGTGGCAGCATTTGTTGTAATGATAAGATTTCCCGCGAAAGTCCCAGGAAGAACCACCATCTTAATAGGAGTTGCATCTGCCATATTATCGGCGGTTACGGCCACAGCTTCATTGACTTTAACAGTATTCTTCTCTTCATCCATAACCAATTCCAAAGATGACTCGTCTGTAGCACTAACGCCTGTCAAATCAAGATAACCAACACCGGCAATAGTCCCATCAGCTTCGAACTGGATTGATTCAATGGTCTCGTTACGATAATTCTCGTTAGAAGAGTAAATATTAAAAACAATGACAGAACCTAAGTTCATAAACTTAATAGCACCATTTCCTTCTTGATTACCAGCCTCAATTGCCTCCTGCACTTCAAAGGGAATACCAGCCAGAGGCATGGCAGAAGAACTGGCACCACTCTGAATGTCATTCAGAGTAATCTTCACCATATCTGGATCATTAGTCTTGTTGTCATCGTCATTAGGAGCATAGGCATAAGCCATTGTTCCGACAGGGATAGCGGTAGTACTATAAAGGACGACCATCTTGGGCTCAGTGGTTACATCAACCTTGGCGTAACCCTTATAATTACCGACAAACATGCCGACACGGTCACCAGAAACCCATTCGATGTTACTATCGCCAATCACGGCTTTGGTGCCTTCGCCATTAAGAATGGAGAAATGATATTCGTAAAGACCTTCTTTGTTTTTTTCAATCAATTCAGTCTTTTGACAACCAAAAGAAGCGAATAACGCTCCTATCAGTAAAACGGTATTGATAATCCTTTTCATAACTCCACGCATTACATCATTCCACTAGGGACACTATCCAAATCCTCATTCCCATCATTAGTAAGCTTCTCTGTGTTGTTCGTCGGGTCGAAACTCCCACAGAGGAACTTCTCGTTTACGAGTTCATAAGTCTCCACGGAGGGAGTCTCATAAAGTTGTTTTTTCTTCATAAAGCTTTATGTTTTTAATTATTAACTAGTTATCGTTTCAAGTGTGCGGCAATCAAACGGCCGTTAAATTGCCAACTTCAAAGATAGTTTTTTTTCTTCCTAAATACAAGTATTTAGACGACGCATTTGTTTTGTTTTTATCAACACGCTTGTAAACAGTTTGCAAAACTGCCGGAACGCCGTTCCTTTGCGGCATTATGATTTACGGATACATCAGGGTTAGCAGTGACCGTCAGACGGTCGGCAACCAGCGTTTCGAGATTGACAACTTCTGCCGTCGCGAAGGCCTGTGCATCGACGGCTGGATCGAGGAGACCATCAGCGGCTCGGCGCCGTACGACAAACGCAAGTTGGGCGCGCTGCTGCGGCGCGTCCGGGCGGGCGACCTCATCGTGTGCTCGGAGCTCTCTCGGCTCGGGCGTAACCTCTTCATGATCATGGATATCCTGCATCTCTGCATGACGCGCGACTGCCGGGTGTGGACGGTCAAGGACGGCTACCGCCTGGGCGAGGACATCCAGAGCAAAGTGCTCGCTTTTGCGTTCGGTTTGTCCGCCGAAATCGAGCGGCAGCTCATCAGCCAGCGAACGCGGGAGGCGCTCCTCCGCAAGAAGGCCGAGGGGGTGGTGCTCGGGCGCCCGCCGGGACGCCTCAACGACCGTTACAAGCTGTCCGGCAAGGAGGATCTCATCCGACGGCTGCTCGCGAAGGGCGTGCCGCGCTGCCGCATCGCCGCCCGCTGCCGGGTGAACAGAAGTACTTTGGACAGGTTCCTGAAGCGGAATATGATGGGGTAATGTGAGACCGCGGAAAGGTTTTACAAGGCCTTTACCTGTTCCGCGCGGAGGCCGGAGATTTCAATAATCGCATCGATGGGGTATTCCTTTGCCAGCATCCGCCGGGCAATCTCCTCGGCCTGCTTGGCAGCGCCTTCCTCTCGGCCTTTTTTGAGACCCTTCTCCAGGCCGTCCTGGTAGTTGGCGATGGCGATATCCTCTTTTTCCTCTTCCGAAATCATAGCTCTGAAGTATTTGATCCGTTCGTCGGGTGGCAGAGAATTGGTCCGCGAGGCCTCAAGCACCCTGCGAAGCCGTTCCGGTACGCCCTTCGGATTCAGTGCAAAAGTACGCATATTTTTCAATAAATGTCCTGTTCACGTAACTCGTAGGTAATCGATCGTTCCTGAGCTATAGTCCTTTCTGAGCCAATCAAAATCGCTTCGTGTCAAAGCCTTCCCCCACCCGGAGGTCGGACAGGAAATCGCCTTTTCCCGGGACAAAGGGTTGAAACAAGGGAGGTCGGACAGAAATAGGCCTGTTTTCTGGATAACGGGCCGGAAAAACAGAGAGACGGACAGAAATAAGGCTTAATCCTGGACAACGGCCAGCCAAAACAGGAGGTCGGACAGAATAATGCCCTTTTCCGGGATGGCTCCGGACAAATAGACAACTACTGGGAAACAACTCCCCCACCCATATTGCAGAGGAAGGCACCGGGCGTTTCCCATGCCACGAAAATGGGGTGGTGGGAAACAGCCGAACGCAATAGGGCGCCTCAGGGCAGCCATCATGTTTCCCAGTAGAACCTACACCAGCGCCAGTACCAGTACCAGTACCAATCCCCGTACCGAGAGATGTTCCGGCACAAAGAAGCCACCCGCAAGAGTGGCTTCCGGGAGCAATGCTCCTCAGATGGACGGACGGGAAGCACCAGCCCAAAGCTGGTCAGGCTAAGGACTAACGCCAGACATGGCGCCAGTGGGCCTTGACAGATTCGGTTTTACCGTTGCGGACACGCTTATGTGCGCGGACGCGAACGCGTCTGACACTTGTACCTTGTACAAAAATGCACACGAAACAGGCTCTTGTTTTAAATGTCATAGAAACTTTATTAGTGATGTGGTCCTTCGGTGGATAGAAGTACACCGTCCATCTAAATCGAAAAAGAGCACCAATACCTCGCGGCACTGATGCTCTCATAGTTTAAACAAGAGCCGTTTAACCACGGCTAATAAAGTTTCCAATGGCAAATATACAAGTATTTCTTTGAAATAACAATGTTCCGGAAAGCATTGTCCGGAGATCCTTCGCTTCGCTCAGGATGACAGGGCGGGCAGGGAGATCCTTCGCTTCGCTCAGGATGACAGCGCGGCCCCTACAGCGTCACCTTCACGGGCACGATGGTGCCGTCCTCATTGAAGTACATGCGGTCGATGCACACCTCGCGGTTATAGCCGCCGGACAGGCCCATCTTGATGCCCTCGGGCCGCGTAAACCTATGGTAAACCATATACCACTCGTCCGTGCCGGGCTTGCAGATCACCGAATTGTGTCCCGTCCCGAAGATCTGCAGCGACGGATCCTGCTGCAGGATAATGGTCTCCTCCACCCGGGCGGGCTGCCCGTTCCGCACGAACTCCGTGGGCGAATCGGAAATCAGATACCGGATCCTGTACCGCGCGGACCGCGTGATGTTCTCCGACCACATGAAGTAGTACAGCCCGCCGCGCTCGAACACATAGGTCCCCTCCAGGTAGTGGTAATCCCCTATCCGTGAGCGCGGTATGAGCTCGTGCATCGTGCCCGGCACCAGCGAAACCATGTCGTCCGCCAGCTCCGCCATCCACAGGTAGGAGTTCCCCCAGTACAGGTAATACTTCCCCGTGGCAGGATCCCGGAACACGTCCGGGTCGATGACCTGGTTGGGCGAGCCGATCGCCTCCTGCGACAGCAGCGGTCCGCCGAGGGCGTCGCGGAAGGGCCCCTCCGGCCGGTCAGCGACCGCCACGCCGACGCTCTTGTTCGCCACGAAGTAGTAGTAATAGCGGCCGTCGCGCTCGATGATGCACGGCGCCCAGGCGTACTCCTTCCCCCACTCCAGGTCGGCTAAATCCAAAATGACCCCCTCGTCCTTCCAGTGCACCAAGTCGCTGGAGCTGAAGCACTTGAAGTCGTGGTTGTGCCAGCCGAACGCCCCGTCGGTGGTCGGGTAGATGTAGTACCGCCCCGTCTTCTCGCTGTACAGCACCTCCGGGTCGGCGTGCAGCCCCGGGAACACCGGATTGTGCACGTCCGACGCCAGGTGCTTCGGCTCGGCCGCGTCGCTCCAGGCCTGCAGCCGCCGGTACTCCTCCTCCGTGAGCCGCAGGAACGACCCCGGCCCCGGGCCATAGACGCCCTCCAGCACCTGCGGGCGCCGCAGCTCGGTCAGATCCTCATCCGCCGAGGCCAACCGGTAGCGCTCCAGCGGGTTGCCGTCCTGCACCAGGTAGCCCACCTGCCAGCCGGGCGTGCCGGCCAGGCGGAAGGTCGCGGGATGGCTGCCACCCAGCGACGCAACTGCCTGCTGCAGATGGTCTTGCCAGGCCGCATCTAAACCGGAAGGTAGCTCGGAAACTTCCGCCCGCCGCCAGCGGATCAGGTCGTCGCTGCGGAAGGTCTCGACGCCCCAGGCGGTCCGGCTGGCCAGGACGAACCCGTCCTGTGCGCGGCAGATGTACGGCTCGCCCCAGGGAGTATCCTTGGTGGCCCCGCCCGTCTGCGCGAACACCGAATCGCCGCACAGCAGGTCGTGGAAGTGGATGCCGTCCTGCGACAGCGCGTAGGCCATCCAGCCCCCGTGCGCGGACGTGTGGCAGTATAAGTATCCGTAGGTCTGCTCGTCCGGCAGCTCCTGCGCGAACAGCGCCGGCCCCATCGCAAGCAAAAGAAGAAGGGAATACAAACGTCTCATAACGGTCGGTTTTTCAACTACTCCCAAAGATAATAAACTTTTCCCATCCCCCGGCCGGTTGCTGCCTGCCACAGAGGCAACTGGGGTATAAAAAGGGCGTTTCCGCACCCCGGAAACCAGGAAAAGAGCGCCTGGGCTGCTAGGCGAAGCGGGCAGCGGAGATTTCCCGCCCGATGGTCTCGATCGCTTTCATGATTTTGCGCGTCGTCTTCTCGCCAGGATAAGCCAGGCCGCTTTTGTACGCACGCATCCGGCTCTCATTGATTCCGGCAAATTCGGCGAATTTGCTGACATTCAGATAGTCAAAGTAGTTGAAGAAAGACGGGATATCGTATTTGAATGAGATGTCAAACGAGGACGGGGGCACTGTACCCTCCTTCGTGGCCGCATCAAGCGACTCCCTGACACTCACAACAAAGTCCTCCTTGGCAGCCTTGACACTCTCGCCATAGCCGCCGAAGAAATAGCGTCCGACCTTCTGCTCCGACCGGATGGAGTAATAGCCGTCCGGTCCCTTTTCAATAATAGCAACGATTTGCATATTGCTCTATTGGTTCATTTTCATATCCCTGCCTCTTTCAGCAACCTTCTAAGTGTGCCCGTCGGTACTTCTTTGGATTGGTGCCGCGGAACGTAAAAAAAGGAATCCGTAATTGGCGAATACCATCTGTCGTGTGCCGCTCCGGAAGAATCCATCCAGCACCCTGCGTCCTTTAATAGCCGGATCAACTCACTGTATTTCATCGGTCACAGTACTAAAGGACAATTCAAAGATAACGATATTGTTGCAGAATTGCAAAACAAAATCGTTGTTAATTGAATAAATAATTGTTCGGGGAATTGAAGTAATCATAGCCTGTTTCATTAATATGTTTCTGCGAAGATATTGCTGACTCTTTCCTTCTGCAATAAGAATCCTAAAAATGGGACGAATAGCCGGAAGAAAGCGAAGAATCTTTGCGTTTGCCATATTTATTTGCGATTACTTACAGAGTTCTCTCACTATAGCATGTTATAAGTAGTCAGGACAAAGAAGTCCTGATAGCGGGGTGTTCATAACGTCCCAAAAGATGGGACGATACTCACGAAAAAGGCCGTTTTCGTACATAACGTCCCTCAAAGTGGGACGATATGCACAGTGGCCGGGTTCTCCCCGTTCAACCTCTGTTAACTTATTTCAGGACTAGACTGCACCCGTGACCAGTAATGTATTGGTAATCAGCAAGAACCAAAAACATCGGTCCTCAAAATCGACACCCATGATTTCGCAAGTAGTTGGCCACCAAATAACTACTGGTCACGGCCGCCGTACGCGATCGTGTTTGCGTAAGCATCTATTGGCTGGGGGATAGCACTGACGGAAATGAAAGCGAGTGGGCCGATGTGAGGGCGATGTTATTTCCCGCAGATTTCGCTATCTTTGTACAAACGATCCACGAAATGAAGAGATTTTTCCTGCTCCTCGCCACGCTGGCGCTTCTCGCCGCCCCGGGCTGCGGCCCCGTCCGCACGCTCCGGCAAGCCCAACAAGCCGACAGGCAGGCCCAACAAGCCGACAGGCAGGCCCGGCAAACCACACAAACCAACCAGCCAGCCCCCGGCGAGCCCGAAGATATCGTCACCCACGAGACCGTCACCCTCACCTACAGCTTCCGCGACTGCGACATCATGAACCCCGGCGCGCGGCTCTTCCTCGAGCAGGTGGACTACTCCGACGACCCCGGCTTCACCCGCACGGACGTCAACCGCCCCGAATTCGCCGAAGCCAACGACCGCCCGCGCCCCGTCAGGATCTCCTGGGAAGGCGGCCGCGCCAGCAGCGTCCTCCTCGCCACCGACCCCCTCTTCAAGGACGCCAAAACCATCGCCGCCGACACCGACTCCCCCGTCGAGATCTACAACCTCGTGCCGGGCGTGGACTACTACTACAAGGTCCTCAGCGGCGCACAGACCCTCAAGCAGGGCGGCGTCACCCCCGTGGGCCCGCTGCGGATGATCTGCACCTACCAGGGCGCCCGGCCCCGCCACGCGGTCTACAACGTGCGCGACCTGGGCGGATGGAAGACCGCCGACGGCCGCCGCCACATCGCCTACGGCAAGCTCTACCGCGGCTCCAACATCGACCACCTGAACGACGACCCCTACGCGAAGGACGTCATACTCAATCAGTTGGGCGCGTCCATCGACTTCGACCTCCGCGGCTACAAGGGCGACGCGAACGACCCGCACATCGACGGCCTCACCTACTACCAGCTCCCCCTCCGCAAGAACTTCGAGGGCGGCACCGGGCAGACGGAGCGCCTCTATAAGAAAGCCATCCGGCAGATCCTCGGCTGGCTGGACGAGGGGCGCGTCGTGTACTTCCACTGCGCCGCCGGGGCCGACCGCACCGGCACCCTCGCCTTCCTGATCGAGGCCCTACTGGGCGTGGGCGACAGCGACCTCTCCAAGGACTTCGAGATCACCTCCTTCGACCGCTTCGACTGGCGCACCCGCATCCCGCGGGAAGACGACCCCACGCACACCATCGGCCTGCTGATCCCGTACCTGCGCAGCGGGCAGTTCGGCGAGCCGTCCCGGCCCCTGCGCGAGCTGGTGTACAACTGGGCCACGAGCGAGACGCAGGACGACCTCGGCAGCGAATACGTCGCCCCCCTCACGGCCGAGGAGATCGCCCGCCTCCGCAGCCACCTGCTGGTGGATTGAGATTTTTGCTAACTTTGTGCCTATGCACCGAGAAGAATACGAGGCTCCTCGCCTGGAACAGATCTGCCTGGAGCCGTTGCGGCGCCTGCTGGTGGAAGTGTCCCCTGGCGGAACGAGCGGGGAAAATGCCGGCGACGAGGACAAGCCCGGTTTCTAGCCAACAGAAGTATGATGCCGAAAAAGACCTTAGTAAAATTCCTTCTGGCGGCCCTCGCGGCGGCAGGTCTGTGGGCCTGCGCACGCATCGCGGCCCCGGAGCCCCCGGCGGAACCCTCACTCGAAACCCTCACCCTCTCCGCCCGCTCGGACGGCCCGGCAAACCCGGCCACCAAGAGCTCCCGCGACGCGGACGGCCGCTTCTACTGGTCGCCCGGCGACGCCGTGAGCCTGTTCCGCGACGGCGTGGAAGGCAACTGGCAGTTC
>CACWOH010000033.1 GCA_902762435.1 uncultured Bacteroidia bacterium
GCTCAGCTCGACGGATGCCGGACCCGACAGGGTCAGATACGGTTCCTTCTTGCAACTGGCCAGCAGAAGGGCCGCCAGGCAAAGGGTAAAGGCGAGAAAACGTTTCATACTGAAATGGATTAGTGACTCCTAAAATAAATAAATCCAATCAAAAAAACAAATCCCGGACAGTTGTGCCCGGGATCTGTCCGTAGGGACGGACTTGTCAGTATTGCCTCTCGCCGAAGATGGCCGTGCCGATCCGGACGATGGTGGCGCCATAGCCGAGGGCGATGCGCCAGTCGCCGGACATCCCGATGGACAGTTCGCGGAAATCGGAGAGCTCGGGGAAAAGGTCCTGCAGATAGGCCTTGAAGTCAGCGATGCGCGCGAAGTCCGCGCGGATGTCGTCCTCACAGTCGGTGTGCGTCGCCATCCCCATCAGGCCGCAGAAGCGGATATTCGTGTATTTCTCCGCCCGGAACAGGATGTCGAGGATTTCCTCCTCCTTGAAACCCTGCTTGGTCTGCTCTGCGCCGATGTGAAGTTCCAGCAGCACGCTGACCACTTTGCCGTTCGCCTTGCCCCAGTCCTGGATGGCATCCAGCAGGTGCAGGCTGTCCACGGATTCCACCAGCGACGCGTACGGAAGGACCAGCTTGAGCTTGTTGGTCTGCAGGTGCCCGAGGAAATGCCACTCCAGGCCGAGGTCCGCAAGTTCCGCGACCTTCTTTTCGAACTCCTGCGGACGGTTCTCGCCGAAGACGCGCTGCCCGGCGTCACAGGCCTCCCGGATGGCTTCGACCGGGTGGAATTTGGAAACTGCCACCAGTTTCACTTCCGGTGGCAGTTCCCTGCGTATCGCTGTAATGTTCTCTCGGATCATTATTTACGTTTCTTCGCCTGCTCGCGCTGCATCTGCTCCTGCATCTTCTGCGCTTCCTCCAGGCGCTGCTGCCATTTGCTCTTCGGAACCGGCTTGCCCGCGGAGGCGCGCACCTTCTCGAGGATGGCGTCCTTGTTGATGGACTTACGGATCGCCCAGGTCTGCACGATGGCGATGAGCTGGGAGAGCAGGTAGTAGTAACTGAGGGCTGCGGAGAGGTTGTTACAGATGAAGAACATCATGATCGGCATCATCCACACGCTCATGAAGCGCATCGAAGCGGCGCTGGGGTCGTTCGCGGCGGGCTGGTTGGCCATCGTCATCTTGGAGTAGAGCCACATCGTGAGCGCCATCAGAAGGGCGAACAGCGAGATGTGGTCGCCGATCAGCGGCACGCGGCCGCCGAAATCCACGATGGCGTCGTAGGCCGACAGGTCCTTGCACCACAGGAACGGCTGCTGGCGCAGCTCGATGGAGGCCGGGAAGAAGCGGAACATCGCCCACAGGATCGGGAAGGTGAGCAGCGTCGGCAGGCAGCCGCCCATCGGGCTCACGCCCGCCCGCTTGTACAGGTCCATCGTGGCCTGCTGCTTCTTCATCATTTCCTGCTGGTTGTCCGTATGCGGGAACTTCGCGTTGATCTTGTCGATCTCGGGCTTCAGGGCGCTCATCTTGGCGGACGAAGCGTAGGACTTGTAGGTCAGCGGGAAGACCACGAGCTTGATCACCAGCGTCATCAGGAGGATGATGAGGCCGAAACTGGATATGAAGCGGTGGAAGAAGTCGAACATCGGGATGATCGCGTAGCGCGTGAACCAGCCCACGAGCCAGCCGCCCAGCGGGATGATCTTCTCATACTTGTGCCCCTGCTCCTTCAGCGTCTTGAAATGGTTGGGGCCGAAGTAGAATTCGAACGGCACGCTGCCGTCCGCGCCGGCGGGCAGGTCCAGGCGCATCTTGGCGCTGCAGGCCATCAGGTTGCGCTCAGGGTCGTCCTGCGGGAAGAAGTTCACCGCCAGCTCGCCCGAGGCGAACTGCTGCGGGGCGCGGAGGATGGCGGAGAAGAACTGCTGCTGGAAAGCCATCCAGCTGAGTTTCGAATCCACCCGGCGCGAGGCATTGCGGCCGCGGCCGATCTCGACGGGCTTCTTGTCCCCTTCGAAATAGTAGTCCAGCTTGGAATACTGCGTCTCGTTCTTGTAGCCCTTCTCCATGCGGGGCATCGTGACGTCGAAGTCCAGGTCGAACACGCTCACATTGCGCGGGATAACCGCCTGCATCCCCTTGAAGGAGAGCAGGTTGTCCACGCGGTAACTGTCGGCGTGCAGGACGTAGCTCTGCTCGATGCAGCCGCCGCCGGCGAACGGAAGGCGCAACACGACGCTGCTGTCGGTCCGTTCGGCGACTTCGAAGTTGAAGTCCCGGGTGCGGATGTACTCGCCCGCATATACGCTGACGGAATACTCGGCCTGGCCCGGCTTGAAGAGATACAGGTCCGTGCTGTCGTAATTCTTGTAGTCCTTGACATGCACCGCATAGGGCTGCGCGCCCTTGGTGTTGATCTGGACGACGAGCTTGCTGTTCTCCAGGGTCACGACGCTGCCCTCGACGCGGGAAGCGGCCTCCAGGGAGGAATCCTTGTAGATGGGAGCCGGCGTACCGGGCACGGCTGCGGCGGAATCGCCCAGCGCCACCCCGGCCCGTTCGGCCTCGGCAAGCTGCCGTTCGATCGCCTCCACGCGGGAAACGGAGTCCAGCTGCGCCTGCAGTTCAGCCTGCTTGCGCGCCTGGTTGGACTGGAAAACGGAGAAGCCGATGAAGATGGCGGCGATGAGTATGAAGCCGATAACGGAATTCTTATCCATTATGCCTCGCCCTCCTCGGCCTGCCGGATCTGCGCCTCCAATTCCTTCAACTCAGCCTTGGCCTGTTCGATCCTCTCCTCCATCTGGCGGATCAGCGGCTCGCTGTTCTTGGAGGCGGAGAAGAAACCGATATTGTTCTCGTAGGTCGTGATGTTCTGCTGGAGCTTGTTGTATTTCTCGATGAGGATGTCCTTGGGGCTGCGCGGGGCCTTGCCCGGACGGGACGGCGCGCTGCGCTGGGCCGAGAAGGACGGGAACTTCTCCTGCATGGCGTCGCGCCAGGCGTGGTTCACGTTGTCCTTCTCCTTGAAGGGCACGTGGCCGATCGCGTTCCAGCGCTCGGCGAAGGCGCGCATCGCCTCTTCATCGGCGGCGGCGTCCCCGGCGGACACATAGGCGGCGACCTCGTCGATCAGGGCCCGCTTGGCCTTCAGGTTCCCGTAGAAGTCGTTCTCCCCGCCGGCGTGGGCGTCACGGGCGGCGAAGAACTCGTCGCAGGCGGCGCGGAAACGCTTCCACAGGGCCTCGGACTTCTTGCGCGGCACGGCGCCGATCTCCTTCCACTGCTTCTGCAGGGCGATGAACTGGTCCGTGGCCTTCTTCCACTCGGTGCTTGTCTTGAGCGCCTCCGCCTGCCCGATCAGGTCGAGCTTCTTGTCGAGGTTCTCGTTCATGTTGTCCTTGATGCCGGAGTAGAACTCGCGCTTGCGGGTATAGAAGGCGTCGCAGGCGGCGCGGAAGCGGTCGTAGATCTTCTGGTTGTCCTTCTTGGTGGCATAGCCGATGCGGCGCCAGGCGGCCTGGATCTCCTCGATCTCCTTGGAGGCGGCGTTCCAGTCGCCGGAGGACTTGCACTCGCGGGCGGCGATCTCCTCGGTGCGCTCGCACAGGGCGGTCTTCTTCTCCAGGTTGTCGGCCTGTTGCTCCTTAAGACCTTCGAAATGAGCCTGATAGCGCTTATTGATGACGGCGGTGGCCGCCTTGAAGCGGTTCCAGATATCGTCGCGCTTCTCCTTCGCCACGGGGCCGTACTCCTTCCACTGCTCGTGGAGTTTCTGCAGCTCGTGGAAGGCGCTCACCACGTTCTCGTTCTCGGCGAGTTTCTCGGCGGCCGCGCAGAAGGCCTCCTTCGCTTCCAGGTTCTTGCGGAAGTCCAGGTCGCGCAGGTCGCGGTTGATCTTGACCATGTCGTAGAACTTCTCCACATAGAACTGGTAGGTATCGTTCAGGTCCCGGAAGGCCGTGGCAGGCACGGGGCCGGCCTCTTTCCAGCGGTTCTGGAGTTCACGGAAAGCCGGGAACTGGGCGCTGACGTCTTCCTGCCCCTCGACGATGGCCTTGAGTTCCGCGATGATGGCCTGCTTCTTGGCGAGGTTCTCCTCGCGCTGGGCATCCTGCTGGCGGTTGAACTCGGCCCGCTCTTTCTTGTAGTCGGCGTACATCGCCTTGAAGTTCTGCTCCACCGCGTCGAAGGGATTGTTCTGGCTGCTCTCCTCGCCATCGGCCACGCCGCTCTCGCCTTTCAGCTTGCCGAGCAGGCGGTAGAAAGACGACTTGATGGCCTCGGCCTCCTTGGAACGGGACATCCGCTCCGCGCTGTCCTTGAGCTTCCCGAACAGGTCGGAGAGCTCCGCGAGGGACTTGTCGGCCAGGTTGTCGACCTTCTGCCCCAGGTCTTCCGCGGCATCCTTGACGGCATCCGCGACGGCCTGGACCTTTTCTTCAATCACTTCCTGGACCGGAGCCTCGGGAGCCGCTTCAGGAGCGGCCTCGGAGGCAGGTTCCGGAGCAGCCTCGGGGGCGGCTTCGGGAGCCTCCGCAGGGGCTTCCCCGATGGGTTCCACAGGGGTTTCGACCGGCTGTTCGGCGGGGGTTCCGCTGACTTCTGCTACATCTGAAAGAACGTTCTTGTTCTCTTCAGGAATGACGTTTTCGCTCATAATAAAAGAGTTCTAGATTAGTTATAACCCACAAATATACTAATTTTAAATAAAAAGGGTAATTTTGCAGGACAAAACTTCCCTTTATGAGAATCGACATCCTCACCGTCGTACCCGAACTGCTGGAGAGCCCGCTCTCCCACTCCATCGTGGGACGCGCCATCAAGAAAGGCCTGGTGGACATCCGGGTGCACAACCTGCGCAAATACGGAATCGGTCCGCGCAAGAACGTGGACGACTACAGTTACGGCGGCGACGCCGGCATGGTGATGCGCATCGAACCGGTTTACAACATGATCCGGGAACTGCGCGCCGAACGCGATTACGACGAGGTCATCTACCTCTCCCCTGACGGCGAGCGCTTCAGCCAGGGCATCGCCAACGAACTGTCCCTCAAGGAGAACCTCATCCTGCTGTGCGGCCACTACAAGGGCATCGACCACCGTATCCGCGAGCACCTCGTTACACGCGAGATCTCCGTGGGCGACTACGTGGTCAGCGGCGGCGAGATCCCGGCGGCCCTCGTGGCGGACGCCGTCGTCCGCCTGATCCCCGGCGCCCTGACCGACGAGACCTCCGCCCTGTCGGACAGTTTCCAGGACGACCTACTCTCCCCGCCCGTCTATACGCGGCCGGTCGAGTTCAACGGATGGAAGGTTCCGGAAGTGCTGCTCAGCGGGAACCCCAAACTCATTGATAATTGGCAAGATGAGCAGGCGCTGGAGCGAACGAAGCGTCTCCGGCCGGAGTTACTTAATAAAAAATTTTAATATCTCGCGAAAATTTTTCCAAGTTTTTTTTGAAAATTCTTGCAAAATCTTTGCGAAATTAAAAAAAGTACGTACCTTTGCTGCCGGAAATGAAACAACTCACCTCCGGTTCTGTGCCGGAGACTTCTAACCAACAATAATTAACCTTCTATAAGGTAATACACTACTAACTAACCGTAAAAACTCGCTGCGACAGCGAGTTTTTGTCGTTTTAAGGGACGACAAAACCCGCTGTCGCAACCACATAAAAGCGCCGGGGCCATAGGCTCCGGCGCTTTACAACTACTTGACAGTCAGCTTACGGCTTGATGGGCGCACCCACCTCGGAAGCCTCGGCATCGTTCGCATCCAGCTTGAAGAGCATGAAGCCGGGAGCGTCCTTGGTGCAAGGAGCCCAGCCCAGGCCCGGATCGCTGTTCTTGGCGAAGTTCGTCCAGGCGGTCAGCATCTTCTCGGACAGATCCCAGTCGCCCTGGGTCCAGGGACGCCAGCAGTACTTGAGGGTCTTGAACACGAACCACAGGTCGGAGGAGTGGAAGGCGCCCTTCAGGCGGGCGGTCACCTCCGGGTGGGAACCGTCGTCAGGCAGCGGACGGGCGAACTCGTAGGCCCAGGCCTTGCCGCCCTTCTCCTCACGGTTCTGGCAGAACGCAGCGATACCGTCGGACATGTTGCCCATGTCGTTCAGGGTGTAGCCGATCATATACGGAACGTCGGCGAGGGTGCCGTCCTTGGCAGCGTCGTCGAAGCTCTCGAGGCTGACGTAACCGTCCACGATCGGGGAACCGGTAATGTAGCCGAACTTGCCGGTGGCGCCGTTGTAGATGGTGCTGAGGGCGTAGATCGTCTCGGTGGAGGCGGCACGCATCTTCTTGAGGTCGGTCAGGCCGGCCCAGTCAAGCACTTCTTTCGTCGCGGCTTCGGCTTCCTTCAGGTTGGAAGGACGGAAGCGCATCATGGCAGCAGCGGCAGGCGCGGCGGCAGGACGGCCTGCCGGCGGAGCGGCGGGAGCGGCCATCGGAACGGTCAGGCCACCGCCGGACATGATGACGGCCTTGTGGAACAGGCCGCGGGCCAGCGGAGACTCGCACAGCGTCTTCACGCTGCCGGCGCCGGCGCTCTGGCCGAAGATCATCACGTTGTCCGGGTCGCCGCCGAACTGGGCGATGTTCTTCTTGATCCACTTGAGGGCCTCGATCTGGTCCAGGATACCGTAGTTGCCGGAAACGCCGTGCGGGCTCTCGGCGGAAAGCTCGGGATGGGTCAGGAAACCGAAGACACCCAGACGGTAGTTGATGGACACGAGCACCACGTCCTTGGCGCCCCATTCCTCGGCATAGAACTCGGGCTCGGTGCCCCAGCCTTCCCGGTAGCCGCCGCCGTGGATCCACAGCGCGACGGGGAGTTTCTTTTCAGGCTGGCCGGAGGCCTTGGTCCAGACGTTCAGGTAGAGGCAGTCCTCGCTGTACGGAGACTCGGCGCCATAGCCCCACTCGGTGGTGTAACCGCCGGGATAGTGGACGGCCTGGTAGCTCGGATGGCCGAAACGGTCGCAGACTTTCACGCCCTGCCAGGGAACGACCGGCTGGGGTTCTTTCCAACGGAGTTCTCCGAGAGGCGGAGCGGCATAAGGGATGCCCCGGTACACAAGTACGCCGGGGAGTTCAGTGGTGACACCCTGCACCTGGCCCCCTTCGATGGTGAGGACCGGGGTGTTGACGGCCTTGCTGCACCCGAACAGGGCGAGCACGGACAGAATCAGAAGAGATTTTTTCATATCAAATGAAATTGGTTATAATACGCGTCAATACTGGCTATACAAAGTTATTATTTATAAAAAAGGATTTCTTGCATTAATTGACCAAAAAGATATAAATATCCGTATCTTTGAAGCGATGAACGCGACGCCTCTCGATCTCCGGCACAAAATCGCCCTCGACATCAACGCCACCCTCCAAAGGGAGGTGCGGGCGCACCATCCGCTGGAGCAGCTCTTCTGGGAATGCACCCTGCGCTGCAATCTGGCCTGCCGGCACTGCGGCAGCGACTGCAAGGCCGTCGCGCAGGCCCCGGACATGCCGCGCGAAGATTTCTTCCGCGTCCTGGACGACGTCAACGCCCACTGCCCGCCGCATTCGGTCTTCGTGATCGTGACGGGCGGCGAGCCCCTGATGCGGCCCGACCTGGAAGAATGCGGCCGGGGCATCTACGAACGGGGCTTCGCCTGGGGGATGGTATCCAACGGCTTCGCGCTCACGGAAGAACGGCTGGAGCGCCTGATCGCCGGCGGAATGGGCAGCGCGACCATCAGCCTGGACGGGCTGCAGGACAGCCATGACTGGATGCGCGGGCGGCCGCACAGTTTCGAGCGCGCCTCGGCGGCCATCCGCATGCTGGCGGACCGGAAGGACTTTACCTTCGACGTGGTGACCTGCGTGAACCGGCGCAACTACGCCGAACTCCCCCGCATCCGGGAAGCCCTCATCGGATGGGGCGTGCCGGCCTGGCGGCTGTTCACCGTGTTCCCGATGGGACGCGCGGCCGGCGATCCCGAACTGCAGCTCCCCAACGGGCAGTTCCGCGGCGTGCTGGATTTCATCAAACAGACGCGGAAAGAAGGCCGCATCCATGCCTCTTATGGTTGCGAAGGCTTCCTCGGCAACTACGAGGGGGACGTACGCGACCACTTCTACGGGTGCGAGGCCGGCATCACCGCCGCCTCCGTGCTGGCGGACGGAGCCATCTCCGCCTGCGCGAGCATCCGCTCGGACTACCACCAGGGCAACATCTACCGCGACAGCCTGATGGATGTGTGGAACACCCGCTTCCGGCCCTACCGCGACCGGGAATGGATGCGCACCGGCGAATGCGCGGACTGCAAATACTTCAAGTACTGCCTCGGCGGCGGGATGCACCTGCGCGACGACCGGGGCGGACTCCTGTTTTGCCATTTGAAAAGAATTGCCTAACTTTGGGCATCATGAAAAAGCCAGTCAGATACCTCTTTGCCGGAATCCTGACCCTGTTGGGGTTCTCTTCCTGCACGGCCCTGCGCGAAGCGCGGCAGGCGGAAATCGAGCGCCAGCAGGCGGAAATCGACCGTCTGCAGGAGCCGGTCGTGGATGACGTCCGCGCCCGGCTCGAAGCCGAAGGCCAGGCCCGCGACAATGCCGAATGGCAGCGCGAGCAGCGGATCCGCGACAGCCTGCGCCGCGCCGAAAGGGAGCGCGCCAAGCTGCTCTACGCCGTACCGAACGTCCCCTACCGGGAGATCAAAGAACAATAAGAACCGGGCTTACGGCCGTGTCTGGCCGTTGCCGTCGATCAGCCATTTATAGGTCGTGATTTCGGAGAGGCCCATCGGGCCGCGGGCACCGAGTTTCTGGGTGCTGATACCGATTTCCGCACCGAGTCCGAACTGCGCGCCGTCAGTAAAACTGGTCGGTGCGTTGACGTAAACGCAGGCGGCGTCCACCTCCGCCTGGAAGCGCTCCGCCGTGAACGGGTCCACCGTGATGATGCTCTCGCTGTGGCCGGAACCGTAGCGGGCGATGTGCTCCAGGGCCCGCTCCAGCGAATCCACCGTCCGGACCGCCATCTTGTAATCCATGTACTCCGTTCCGTAAGACTCGGGCGTGGCGGGCTCCAGCTTCGGATACCGGTCCCGCAGAGCCGCCAGCGCGGGTCCGTCCGCGTATAGCGTCACCCCGAACGCCGCAAGCGGCTCCACCAGCGCGGGCAGATCGCCCAGCCGCGAGGCGTGGATGATGAGGCAGTCCAGGGCGTTGCACACCGATACGCGCCGTGTCTTGGCGTTGAGCACGATCCGTTTGCCGGTCTCCAGGTCGCCCAGGGCGTCGAAGTAGGTGTTGACCACCCCGGCCCCCGTTTCGATGCAGGGCACCCGGGCGTTGTCCCGGACGTAGTCGATCAGGCGGCGGCCGCCGCGCGGGATGACCAGGTCCACGTAGCCTACGGCGCCAAGCAGTTCCCCCGCCGCCTCGTGCGTGGGCGGGAGCAGCGTCACCGCCGCTTCCGGCAGGCCCCGTTCCGCCAGCACGCCGCGGATCAGCGCGACGGCGGCGCGGTTGGACGCGTCGGCGTCGCGGCCGCCCTTCAGCACGCTGGCATTGCCGCTGCGCAGACACAGCGAAAACACGTCGAAGGTTACGTTGGGCCGCGCCTCGTAGATGACGCCGATTACCCCGAAGGGGACACTGACCTTGCGCAGGCGCAGACCGTTCGGCAGGGTCCGGTCGTCCAGGATCCGCCCCAGCGGAGACGGGAGGGCGGCCACGTGCCGCATATCCGCGGCGATGCCGGCCAGGCGCTCCGGCGTCAGGCGCAGGCGGTCGTACAGCGGGCTGTCCGGATCCATCCGGGCAAGGTCTTCCGCATTGGCGGACAACAACTTGTCCTGCTGCGCTTCGATGGCGTCGGCGACGGCATCCAGGGCGTCCGCGCGGGTTTCGTCCGGGAGCAGCGCCACCTGCGCCGCCGCCCGCTTGGCTTCTTCAAAGAGGTTCATGGGCTTACGGAATGAATTCGGTGAAAACAGTCTCTTCCGGGCGCTCCAGCAAGTCCGGCAGGATCTGCTCCCGCTTGCCGTCGGCAATCACCACGCGGATGCCGCCGGCGGCCACGCGCCGAGCCGTGCTGTATTTGGAGAACATCCCCCCGCGGCCGAAGGCGCTCTTTTCCTCCCGGATGCAGCCGGACAGGTCGTCGCCGGCGTGTACGGTACGGATCACCTTGGCGCCCGGCGCGTCGGGCCGGCGGTCGTACAGGCCCGGGATATTGCTCAGCAGCACCAGGGTCTGGGCGCCGACCATCCCGGCGATGAGCCCGGACAGTTCGTCGTTGTCGGTGAACATCAGCTCGGTAACGCTCACGGTGTCGTTCTCGTTCACGACCGGCACCACCCCGTGTGCGAGCATCACCTCCATACAGGCCCGCTGGTTCTCGCGCTCGCGTTCGGTTTCGAAGTTCCGCTTGGTGGTCAGGACCTGCCCCACGGACAGGCCATAGTCGCGGAAGAGCCTGTAGTACAGGTCCATCAGGCGCACCTGTCCCACCGCGGAGTACAACTGGCGCTGCTCCACGCTGTCCAGGTCGTCGTCCAGGCGGAGCTCCGTTCGGCCGCAGGCCACGGCGCCTGAACTCACGATCACCACCGCATAACCCATTTCTCGCAGGCGGACCACCTGGTCCACCAGCGCCGACACGCGCGTCACGTCCAGACTGCCGTCCGGGCGCGTCAGGACGTTCGTGCCGATTTTCACTACCAAGCGTTTCATCGAGATACTACTAACCGTAAGTGCAAAGATAGCAAAATTAATACTCTTCCTGCGGCTTCATCCCGCATCCGCCCCGGAACTCGTCCACCAGGTTGATGGAATACGCTTCCTCCCGGGAAACCGGCGTCTTCGTCCAGTCAATCTCGCCCTCGTGGCCCGCGTAGTCGCTGATGCGCACGGAGCACAGGTAGCCCTCGTCGTTGCGCGTATAGGCGCTGCAGCCGGACATCGCGATGCGGTTGCGCTCCTCCTGTCCCTGCTTGGAGACGATGTGGCACCACTCGATCACGCAGGTCCGGCCGTCGTCGATGATGGTCTCATAGCGCATCCCAACACAGGCCGGGATGTACTTTGAGAGCCCGTAGCCGAAGGTGTGGGCGTTCCGGTTCATCTCTTCCCTGGACAGGATCGGGGTTCCCCAGGGGTCATAACCGCCCACGATGCAGTCCTCCGCGAAGGCCGCGTGGATCTTGTCGGGGTCGCAGTAGGGCGCGTGGTGCAGGGCCTCGTAGTAGGCGCGCATCGCGCCGGTCAGCAGGCCCGGGTCGCCCATTTCATAATGCGCGGGCTTGAAGATGGGCTTGCGGTAAGGCGTCTGGCCGGGGATGAAGCTGTAGTGCGTGTACATCCGCACCTCCTCCAGGAGCTTCGGCGTGCGCAGGTCCGTGATCACGAAGAAGGGTACCTCCTCGATGGCGCCGTCCACCACGAACTTGAACACCCCTTCCAGGGCGATGCGGCCGCCGCCGATGGTCTGGAAGACCGGGGTGAAACTGGCCGCAGTGGCGTTGAACTTGGCCAGGAAGCCGTCCGCAAAGCCGCGGATGCCGTCCAGGCCCTCGAAGCGCCCGTAGGGCGTATCCACGGCCGAGGGTTCGTCCCAGAACATCTTCTTCTCGCGGAACAGGTCCGCCACGGCGTCCGCCCGGCCGGAGCAGAGCGCATTCACGAAGGCGATGTCCGGGGTGTCCAGCCGGATGTCGCGGGGCATGTCCGCATACAGCCGCTCGAGGACGCAGGGTTTTCTGACGGGGAGTTCGGATCCGGGGGCCTGGCCGGCCGGAGCGCCGCAGGCCTGCAGGATCAGCAGGAGCCCGAGCGCAAAGGAGAGGTAAATGGTTTTCATCGGTTGATTCAGATTATCTGTTCAAAGATAAAAAGAAATCCGCGAAAATCTTTGGAAAAATTTTGCTGGATTCTGAAAAGTTTCTATCTTTGCAGTCCCAAAAGAAAGCAGCCTCTCTTCGAACGGTTTGATGACGCTGCGACCGAAAGCATCATTGACATATGGATTTGATTAACTTAGTAGAGCAGTCGTTCTCCGAGAACAAGACTGCCACGTACCCGCAGTTCAAGGCAGGCGACACCATCACGGTGACCTACCGCATCAAAGAGGGTGACAAGGAAAGACTCCAGAGCTTCCGCGGCGTGGTGATCCAGATCTGTGGCGCCACCCCGTACACGAAGACCTTCACCATCCGCAAGGTTTCCAACGGCGTCGGTGTGGAAAGGATCTTCCCCTACGAGTCCCCTTCGATTGAGAAGATTGAACTCAACAAAGTCGGTAAAGTCCGTCGCGCACGTATCTTCTACCTCCGCAACCTCTCTGGTAAGAAGGCTCGCATCAAGGAAGCGAAGCGCGTGGTGAAAGAGACCCCGGCAGAGTAGCATAGACCGGTCCCGTACCGGTTGAAATGGCGCCTTAGCTCAGCTGAATAGAGCATTTGACTACGGATCAAAAGGTCGCAGGTTTGAATCCTGCAGGCGTCACCAGAGCAGTGGAAACACTGTAAAGGACGAAGGTCCCGCAACGATGTTGCGGGGCCTTTGCGTATAATTGACTTTTCACAAAAACATCCGGGAACGGGCGGACTATTTTCTGGCGGAGTATCGGGTCGGGGTCTTTCCGAAGGTTTTCTTGAAGGACCGGGTGAAGGAGGCCACGTCGGAGTAGGCGCAAAGTTCGGACACCTCCGTGACATTGAGTTCCGGATGGTTGTCCAGCAGGAAACAGGCCCGACGCATGCGGACCGTCTGGATGAACGACTGGGGCGTTTCGCCGAGCAGGGTGGAAAGCCGCTGGCGCAGCAGGTAGGGACTGAGGCGCAGGCGCTCCGCAGCCGTTGCCGCATCGACGGAGCCGTTGGCGATGAGGTCGTTGACGACGGTCACGGCTTGCTCCACGAACTCCCGGTCAGCCGGAGCCAGTTCGTACTCCCGGCCGCCGGCCGGCTCCCGCGTCTGCAGGATGTTGTCGTAATGGATATGCAACTGATTGTACTTCTCGCGCAGTTCGCGGATGTCCTGGCTGAGGGAAGCGTTGATCTCCGCCTGGGTCCGGCTCCGGCGGCGCATGACGTACCAGATGCCCAGAGCGAGGAGCGAGAGCAATAGCGCCACGCCCACGCCGATCAGGACCGCCCGGACCCGCGCCTGCCGTTCGGCATGGTTCTCCAGCCTGAGCCAGTCGTTGCCGTATTCGGCATCGTAACGGGCGAGGGATTCCGCGGTCGTTACCTTGTAAATGGAATCCTTGAGGTCGTTGAAACGGTAGAATTCGGCGCTGGCCGCTTTCGGATCGCCGGTCCGCCAGAGGGACTCGTACAGGCCGCGGCGGGCCTGGATCTCGTTGTAGGGATCCTGGAGGGCCGAGAAGATCTCCGCTGCCTCCCGGTAGTACGGAATCGCCTCCGCAAAGTGTTCCAGCGCCATCTGCGTCATGCCCATCTTGTTGTCGGCGATGCCGAGCGAATGCGCATCCCTCACGCCTTTGAAATACGGGATGATCTCTTCCAGCAGCGCTTCCGCCTCTTTCCAGCGGTTCAGTCCAACGAGGACGGACGCCTTCTGTGCCAAACGCACCTTGGCGTTGTACTCCCGGCCCAGGGCCATCTCCGTGTTGTAGGCGTCGTCGGCATAGCGGAGCGCCTCCGTGTCCTTCCCTTCAGCATGGAACACCTCGGACGCTGTCCCCTGAAGGACGGCCAGCCGGGCGGGATTGTCCACCTTGGACGCATACTCAAGCGCCCGGAGGATGTATTTCTCCGCCTCGGCGGGCTGGTTCGCGCCCACGTAGATCCCGGCGATGGTGTTGAGCGAGGAACTGATCCGGTCCGGATCGCCGCTCTTCTCGTCCAGCGCGAAACACTGCATGGCATATTCCGCAGCCTTCTGAAAATCCGACATACGGAAATAGCTGATGGCCAGCAAGTTCAGGCAGTCGGCGCGCGACTCATCATCGTCTTCGGGAAATTCGGGCAGCGACTTCTGTCCGTAAGCGATCGCGGAAGCGTACGCCTGCATATCGTAGAACCATTCGCCGGCCCAGTACCATACGTTCGCCTTCAGTTCCTGCACCGGCGAGCCTGCGGCATAGGACATCGGTTCATCCAGGAAGTCCTCCTCCAGCAGGCGGGCGAAAAAAGCATTCGCCGTAGCCGGCGAGGGATTGTCGTCGAAATGGGACAAAGCATCCTCCACCGCTCCGGCGAAGGCCGGCATGCAACAGAGGAGCAAGGACAAGAGGATCAGGGTCGGCTTTTTCATGAAATCTGTCGTTTGAACAATACAAAAATAATAAAATACCGACTTATTTTTTGCTTTCTGCTTTACCTTGATGCAGATAAATCCTGCGGTTTCACGAAATGTCAAAAATATTTGACGAAATGCTAACGCATCCCGCCGGGGGATGTGTTAGCTTTGCTATTACTGAAAAGAAAGATAGGTTTTTTAATTATTTTAAATTTTTTAAATTATTTTAAAACATGATGAAGGAAGTAAAAGATCTTTATGTTTCACCATGTATCAAGGTGGTGGAACTGTTCCTGGAAGAGATCATCGCTGCTTCCGGCGATGTACCTGTCAGCCCCGGCGGAGAGTGGCCGATTGAAAATGTGTAATTAAATCGAGACGCGAAATGAAAGCAATGGACATCTTGAAAATGATGGCGCTGCCGATGGCGGCGGCCACGATGATGCTCGCCGTTTCCTGTACCCGGGAGAAATTAGCGGACCCTCAGGACGGCGTGAAAGTTCATTCCATCCCTGTGTCGGTCGATGTGACCCGTACCGAGGCGGATCCTTCCACGAAGGCGGTCTTTAATACCGAAACGAGGAAACTCAGCTTCAGCGAAGGCGATAAGCTGAGTGTTACGGGCACTCACGAAACGGCCGGGACCTTCTCCGGAACTCTTGATTATAGTGGCTCCGGCAAGTTCAGTGGTAAAATCTTTACGGAGAATGAATTCACGGGCACGGCGACCGATTTGCTCTCGACGGCAAACCCGGTGGAAGCCACGCTCGTGCCGTCCGGATCCTTTGAAGCCGGGGCGTTTACTCCCTGGATGGCTACTGCTGACGTGTCTTACCTCTTCGGATTTAATTTTATTCCTGACGTGTGCTTTGCCGGCACGCTGGCGGAGGCCGTCGAACTGTTCAGCCTCGAGAAGGCGTATGCTTACGAAGACGGATTCTCCCTTTCTCCGGAGAACGCCGTCATAGAGTTCACGGTCAACGGCGTGGCCACCGGTACCCATCAGGTGAGCGTCAGCAACGGCACGTTGACGATTTCCGGAACCGTCGTAGTTGCTGATACCGAGGCAAGCGCTCCCGACCCCGTGCCTACGGCCACGTTCGCCGTTGCGTTCCCCCCGGACGGTGAAAAGAACTACCTCGTCAGCATCGAGGGGTATCAGGACGTCGGCATCGAAAATTGCGAGTTGCAGGCAGGAACCATCTACAAAGCGGAAAGAGAAACCAAGGCTGTGCCTGCCGAAGATGATTGTCTTAAATTCACCGCCCTGGAGGACGGAAGTTCCGTCGCCCTCAATAATGTGGAAGGCAATGCTCCCGAGCTTGAATACAGCCTGGACGGCAGCAGTTGGTCAAACTGGGACTATAGCGCGATTTCCCTTGACAAGGACGAATATGTCCTTTTCCGGGGCGAAAACGCCAATGGTTTCTCTCGAGCGGTAAACATATCGACAAACCCGGAAGAACAGACGCTCCAGTTGATCTATAGTCAATTTGTCATAGAGGGTCAGCTTGCGGCTTCCGGGAACGTCATGAGCCTGATTTATGATTGCCCGGATCTCACCGAATACTGTTTCTACGAATTATTTAAGGATTGTGCAGGCCTGGTTTCCGTTCCGAGGCTGCCGGCCATGACGGTGCCGAAGAATGCTTATGGAAAGATGTTCCAAGGATGTTCGGACCTGACGGCCACACCCGATCTGCCTGCCACCACGGTTGGCGAAACGGGATATGAAAGCATGTTCAAGGATTGTATCAATCTGACGTCCGTCCCTGCGTCATTGCCGGCAAAAGTAGTAGAAGCAACAGCCTATGGTTATATGTTCGGCGGATGCACAAGTCTTACCAAGGCTCCTGATATCCTTGCCGAAGAAGTGAAGGCTGCGGGGTGTATGGGCATGTTCCAGGAATGTACAAACCTTGTCAAAGCTCCCGCTTTACCTGCTACCGCCGTGGGTATGTTGGGCTACAATCTTATGTTCATGGGCTGTAGCTCATTGGAGGAATCTCCGGAACTGCCGGCAGAAGTGGTTAATCTTTATGGAACATATGGGCTTATGTTCCAGCAGTGTACTAAGCTGAAGAAAATCACGATGCTCGCAACAACCGTGCAGGCGAATGCATTCTCGAACTGGATTGCCGGTGTGCCCTCGGGGGGAACCTTCGTCATGAGCAAAGACGCCAACTGGAGCCCTGACCCTTCGGCAGCGAATTATGTGGCAGGAATCGTTCCGGACGGCTGGACCGTCGAAACGAAGTAATTCCTCTGAATCCCGGTGTTTTAAAGGATGGCCGTTCGTCAAACGGCCATCCTTTTTTATACGATTTCGCCAAATGCTAAAAAATATTGACGGAATGCTAAAAGTCTCCGCGCGGGGGTGCTGTATCTTTGCTGTTCGTAAAGCGAACGTATCCCATGCAGGAAAAGACACCCGAACAGAAGGACGCACTGGGCCAGGCACTGGATTATCTGGATGCACTGCTCGAAATCGAGTTCAAGCCCATTGAACTCGAGCATTCGGATACGCCCCAGGCGGAAGAAGCCTCAGACACGGAAAAAACCTCAGACTGATCGCCTGTCCGTATTTCTAGGCTTCTCTGTCCGTCCTGTCTCAGAATAATCGGACGGCCAGGGCAATAGCCCAGCACAACTGTCCGGGATTTGTTTTTTTGATTGGATTTATTTAATTTAGAAGTCACTAATCCATTTCAGTATGAAACGCTTTCTCGCCTTTACCCTTTGCCTGGCGGCCCTTCTGCTGGCCAGTTGCAAGAAGGAACCGTATCTGACCCTGTCGGGTCCGGCATCCGTCGAGCTGAGC
>CACWOH010000034.1 GCA_902762435.1 uncultured Bacteroidia bacterium
TACGAATATAGCCAAATCTTTGATTTTTTCCTACGAAAGTGCTATCTTCGCATAGATAAAACAACTAAAACCCAACCTGTATGTCAGTCGAAATCAAAAAGGTCCTGACACGCCGCGACCTGAAGAAGTTCGTCAATTTCCCCGAAAGACTCTATAAGGACAATCCCTATTACGTACCGCCGCTCGTCTTCGACCAGATGGATACCCTGGACCAGAAGAAAGGCGCCGCGCAGGAGTTCTGCGACTCGGAACTCTGGATGGCTTACCGGGACGGCGAGCCTGTCGGGCGCGTGGCCGCCATCGTGAACCGCGCGGCCAACGAGCAGTGGAACCACAAGGAGGTCCGCTTCGGCTGGTACGACTTCATCGAGGACGAGGAAGTAGCTAAAGCGCTGATGGACAAGGTGTACGAGTTCGGCCGCAAGCACGGGATGGAGTCCGTCGTGGGCCCGCTGGGCTTCACGGACTTCGACCCGGAGGGCATGCTCATCGAGGGCTTCGACCAACTGAGCACGATGCCGCTGATCTATAACTTCCCCTACTATATCGACTACCTGGAGCGGATGGGCTTCGAGAAGGATGCGGACTGGATCGAGTATGTGGTTCAGGTGCCCAAGGTGATGCCCGAGCGCTGGCCGCGCCTGGAGAAGATCATCACCGAACGCGCGAACGTGCACCTGCGCCCGCTCACGCGGAAGATCATCCGCCAGGAGGATTATGGCCACAAGGTCTTCCGCCTCATCAACGACTGCTACAAGGACCTGTACAACTTCACGGTCCTGCCCGACCATATGGCGGACAAGTACCTGGGCTTCTACCTGAGCATCCTGGATCTCCGCTTCCTTTCGATGGTGGAGAACGAGAAGGGCGAGTTGGTGGCGTTCGGCGTGTCCATGCCGTCCATCGTGAAGGCGCTGCAGAAGTGCCGCGGCCGGCTCTTCCCCTTCGGCTGGTGGCCGCTGCTGAAGTCGATGTTCATCAAGTTCGATGACCGGGCCGAGCTCCTGCTTGTGGGCGTGCATCCGGATTACCAGAACTCCGGCGTGAACTCGCTCGTGTTCATGGACATGTTCCGGAAGTATAGCGAAATGGGCATCCGGGAGGCCGAAACGAACGCGATCCTGGAGACGAACCTCAAGAATCAGGGTCAGTTCCGCGATTTTGAGCATACGCAGAAGAAGCGTCGCCGCTCATATATTAAAAAGCTTGAATATTAGACGATAAAACAAAAGTGTCAGCGGGTTTAACAAATATGTTACCGCCTCTTCCGGAGCGAATGAGGCCCCAAAACCTGTCCGAATACGTCGGTCAGCGGCATTTGGTGGGCCCCGGTTGCATCCTCCGGACCATGCTGGACTCCGGCGCTTTGTCTTCCTTCATTTTGTGGGGGCCGCCGGGGGTCGGAAAGACCACCCTGGCGCGCATCATTGCCCACACGCTGGACCGGGAGTTCTATACCCTTTCGGCCGTGAGTTCGGGCGTGAAGGATGTGCGCGAGGTAATCGACGCCGCCAAGGGCAAGTCGCTCTTCTCCCCTTCCGGCGCGCCCATCCTGTTCATCGACGAGATCCATCGCTTCAACAAGGCGCAGCAGGACGCCCTGCTGGGGGCCGTCGAGGCCGGTACGGTGATCCTGATCGGCGCCACGACGGAGAACCCCTCTTTCGAGGTCATTACGCCCCTGCTGTCGCGCTGCCAGGTATTCGTGCTGAAGTCGCTGGAGGTGGACGACCTGCGGCAGCTGCTGGACCGCGCGCTGCGCGAGGATGTGCTCCTGAAGGAGCGCAACATCGAGGTCCGCGAGACGGAGGCGCTCTTCCGCCACAGCGGCGGCGATGCGCGCAAGTTGCTGAATATCTTGGAGATCGTGGTGGATTCCCAGGTCGGAAAGGCCGATCCGGTGGTGATCGACAACCGCATTGTGACGGCTTGCCTGCAGGAGAACGTGGCCATCTACGACAAGGGCGGCGAGATGCATTATGACATCATCTCCGCCTTCATCAAGAGCGTGCGGGGGTCCGATCCGAACGCGGCCGTGTATTGGATGGCGCGGATGCTGGACGGCGGCGAGGATCCGCTTTTCATCGCGCGGCGCCTGTGTATCCTCGCGGCCGAGGATATCGGCCTGGCGAATCCGAACGCCCTCCTGCTGGCGGACGCGACTTTCCGGATCGTGCATTCCATCGGGATGCCGGAGGCGCGGATTCCGCTGAGCGAGTGTGCGATTTATCTGGCGTCGTCGCCGAAGAGCAATGCGGCCATCCTGGCGATCGACAAGGCGCTTGCGGCCGCGAAGGCCGACCAGACGGCCGCCGTGCCGCTGTATCTGCGGAATGCGCCGACCAAGCTGATGGAGGACCTGGGCTACGCCGACGGCTACAAGTATGCCCACGACTTCCCCGGGCACTTCGCCGACCTGGAGTTCCTCCCCCCTTCCCTCTCCGGCACGGTCTTCTACGACCCCCAGCCCAATCCCTCCGAAGATAAGCTTAAAGCTTACTTATCTTCCTGTTGGCCAAAGTACTACAAGAAGTAGTTGCTCCGGCAGCAGGCAGGCTTGCCCCTTCAAACCCTTCGGTCGCTTCGCTCCCTCGTCCCACCGCTGCGCTTCGCTTGCGGTCCCCCCGTTCATGAGCACTGTGCCTGCAGCTGCCGCTGCCGTTAGGGGATGGGGATCGTAAGTTTCTGGCCGGCGCGGATGGCGTCGGATTTGAGGCCGTTGGCGCGTTTGATGTCGTCGGTGGAGACGCCGGGATAGAGCTTCGCGATCTTGTACAGGGAGTCCCCGGACTTGACGGTGTAGATGACCGTCTTCGAGGCCGGTTTGGAGGCGCCGGAGCCGGAACTGCCGGAGCTGCCGGAACCGGAACCCTGCGAGATGGCAGGCCCGCCGTTCTTGTAGATGTAGAGGGTCTGGCCGATCTGTATGTTGTTGGACCGCAGATGGTTCCAGTTCTTGAGCTGGGAAACGGTGACGCCGTAGCGCGACGCGATCTTCCCGAGGTAATCCCCGCTGCGCACCTTGTAGGCGATGCGCTGGCTGCCGGAACTACCGCCGGAAGCGCGGCTGCCGCCGGAAGCACGGCTGCCCGTATCCCGCAGCACCTTGCCGTTCAGCAGCGAGTCTGCCTTGAAGGCGTACAGCGCCTCGGAGTTCGCTTCCACGAAAGCGTTCGTCCAGTTGAAGGGCAGCTTCAGCACATAGGCGTGGTCGTTGCCCGGGATGATGTCGTGCGTGTACTGCGGATTGAGGTTCTGCAGCTCCTCCACCGGCACGCCTACCACCGCCTGGATCTGCTCGAAATGCAGGTTGCGGTGGATGTGGAAGGTGTCCGTCTGCGCCGGCATGCCCACGTTCTGCGGCACGATGCCGTACTCGCGGTAGTAGGTCATCGCGTACATCGCGCCCACGAAGGCAGGCACGTAGCCGCGCGTCTCCCGCGGCAGGTAGGGATAGATGCTCCAGAAGTCGCGCCGGCCGTCCGCGCGGCGGATCGCCTTTGACACGTTTCCGGCCCCGCAGTTGTACGAGCTGATGGCCAGGGTCCAGTCGCCGAAGATCTTGTAGGCGTCGCGCAGGTAGCGCGCAGCCGCGTCAACGGCCTTCTCCACGTCCAGGCGCTCGTCCACGAACGAATTGATTTCCAGGCCGTAACCGCGGGCCGTCTGGTACATGAACTGCCAGATGCCGCGCGCGCCGGCGCGGGAGGTGGCTACGGGGTTCAGCATGGACTCGATGATGGCCATGTACTTGAGCTCCTGCGGCAGGTCGTAGCGCACCAGGATGTCCTCGAAGATCGGGAAATAATAGGCGCTCAGGCCCATGACGCGGCCCATCCGGGAGGTCATGCGCTCCGAGTACAGGATGATGTAGTTCTTGACGACGTCGTTGTACGGCAGGGAGATGAAGGAATTCATCGCCGACAGGCGGCGCATCATCTCCGCGTCGGAGACATTGGACGAGAAGCGCACCGAGTCCATGTTGTACTCGTTCACGGCGTCGAAGTCCGTGATGAAGGAATTCTTGTACCAGAGGTGCAGCAGGCTGTCGCTGGTTTCCTGCGTATATTCGAAGTGGTCGGCGCTCTGGTCGGGGTCGTTCCCCTCCAGCACGGCGAGCTCATAGGGATCCAGCTCCAGGCCGCGCAGGCTGTCCACCAGCATCTGCAGCGAGTCCAGCTCGCTGCGCAGCAGCTCGTTCTCCTGCTCGATCTGCCTCCGTCCGGGACGGCGGCGGCCCAGCAGGCTCTCCAGGAAGCCGGGCTTGGGGGCGGGCTCCTGCACGACGGTGTCCTGCTGTTGCTGCTGCCGGGAAACGGCGTTGGAGAAGAATGCGTCGAAGTCGTCGCCACCCTCCGTGTTCTGGGCGGCGAGCGGCAGGCTCAAGGCCATCAGGATGCTGCTGAGTAGTATCTTTGTCAGTGTCTTCATTCTCAAAAACTTAGGCCCAACCTGAGCCCGAAGGCGGCCTGTTGCGAGGCCGGGTTGATGGAGGCAAACTGGCGCTCCGGCAGGATCATCGTCGGAGCCACCCGCAGGGCGATGTCGTCATCGACTTCGAAGTTGTGCATGTACGCGAAGACGTTGGCGTCGATCACCTGCAGGAGATAGAGCACCGCGATCGCGAGCACGGAGTAGTCGCGGTAGCGGCGGTACACGTTGCGGTAGTAGAGCGCCTGCTCGGACGTGATGGGCCCGGTGTACTCGACCTCCGGGTCGTTCGCCTGCAGGTAGATGTTGCGGAAGCGGTTGTAGTTCGTCTGGCAGTCGGAGTAGTAGTGGATGGCGAAGCCCATCGCGCCCAGGTAAACGGGCAGCTTCCAGTATTCATGGTTGTAGATCTGCCCCAGGCCGGGCAGCAGGATGGAGTACAGGGTGGCTGTGCCGGGGTGCGGATAATCGTTTGGACGGTAATTGATTACGCCATCCATCGCCGTGGCCCAGTACGCGAGCCCGGCGCCGATGAAGCACCACTTCGCGGCGTCCTTGTTGCCGGTGGAGTTCAGGTAGATGCCCGCGCCGAGCGAGCCGCCGATCGCGCCGTACACGATGGGCAGCTTCCACGCCTGGCGGTTGTAGATCTGCGAGCCGCCGATCAGCAGCGCGGAGCCGCCGGCCATCGTGCCGATGCCGATCTCCTTCTCGTGCCGCAGGCCGGCGAAATAGTCCTTGAAGGAGAAGAGCACCTCCGTGGAGTCCGCCTTCTGGGGGTCGTCGTCGTTGTACTGTTGGCTGAAGGCCTCGCTGCGGAACTGGGCCGAAGCGTCCACGCAAGCGAAGAAGGCGGCGAGGACCGCCGCCAGCATCGTGCAGTGGAGCTTCAGGTGCTTCATCAGAACTGTTTTTCCTCCAAGGCTTTGACAAATGCGCTGACCTCTTCGTCGGAGTTGAAGCGTATGGTCATGGTCCCCTTGCCGGAGGGGCTGCGCTTCAGCGAGATGTCATTGGTGAAATATTTGCCCACGTGCTCGAGGATGCGGTAGTAGTCCTGCGGGAGCTCCTGCGGTTTCGGGGCCGTGCGCAGGCGGCTGCCGGCGGCGTCCGGGTTTACCTGGAGTTTGCGGACGATCGCCTCCAGTTCACGGACGGACAGGCCGTCGCGGATCACCAGGTCGCACAGCTGCTCCTGCACCGCGGGGTCGTCCACCCCGAGGATGGCCTTGGCGTGGCCGGCGCTCAGCAGGCCCACCTTGATGTCGTGCTGCACCTTGGCGGGCAGCTTCAGCAGGCGGATCGTGTTCGCCACCGTGGCGCGCTTCTTCCCCACCCTGTCGGCGAGGTTGTCCTGCGTGAGCTGGCATTCCTCCAGCAGGCGGCGGTAACTCAGGGCGAGCTCGATGGGGTCGAGGTCCTCGCGCTGGACGTTCTCCACGATGGCCATCTCCAGCATGCCCTGGTCGTTGGCGTCGCGGATGTAGGCCGGGATGGTGGTCATCCCCGCCATTCGGCAGGCCTTGTAGCGGCGCTCGCCGCTGATGATCTGGTAGCGGCGGTCGGTGATGCGGCGCACCGTGATGGGCTGGATGAGCCCGAGGGTGCGGATCGAGGCGGCCAACTCTTCCAGGGCCGCCTGGTCGAAGGACATGCGCGGCTGGAAGGGGTTGGGTTCGATCATGTCCACCGGGATCCGCAGGATGTCCGCCGTGTTCTCCTGGCGGCCGCGGGTTCCGACGATCTCCTTGTTTACGTAGCCGACGGGCTGGCGCAGCCGGTCGGCGTCGGGCATTTCGCCCAGCAGGGCGCCCAGGCCCCGTCCGAGTCCTCTGTGTTCTTTGCTCATAAGGCGCTGTCTCCGTTGTGCTCCAGCACCTCGGCTGCGAGGTGCATATAGTTGCTGGAGCCGTTGCACATCACGTCGTACAGGATAATGGGTTTGCCGTGCGAGGGGGCCTCGCTGAGGCGGATGTTGCGCTGGATCACCGTGTTGAATACCAGGTCCTTGAAGTGGTCGCGGAGCTCGCCCAGCACCTCGTTGTGCACCCGCGTGCGGCCGTCGAACATCGTCACCACGAAGCCTTCGATCTGCAGGTCCGGGTTCACCCCGTCCTTGACGAGGGTGATCGTGTGCAGCAGCTTCCCGAGGCCTTCCAGCGCGAAGTATTCCGGCTGTACCGGGATGATCACGGAGTCGGCCGCGGTGAGCGTGTTGATGGTGATCAGGCCCAGCGACGGCGAGCAGTCGATGATGATGTAGTCGTAGTCCGCTCGGATGGGCGCGAGGGCGTTCTTCAGCAGCGACTCGCGGCCTTCCGCCTCCAGCATCTCGATCTCCGCGCCCACCAGGTTGATGTGCGAGGGGATCATATGCAGCTTCGGCAGTTCCGTCTGGATCAGCGCGTCGGAGATGTCGATGCGGCCGATCAGCACTTCGTAGAGCGTGCGCTGCTGGTCGTTGTCCGGCGAAAAGTTCAGTCCGGAGGTCGTGTTGGCCTGCGGGTCCGCGTCGATGATCAGCACCTTCTTCTCCAGGACGGCCAGGGAGGCCGCCAGGTTGATGGCGGTGGTCGTCTTGCCCACTCCCCCTTTCTGATTGGCTATAGCGATGACTTTTCCCATAAATCCAGTTCGTTCCAAATATGCAAATTTAGCAAATAATTCGTATATTCGCGGTATGTCCGAAACAAAAACCGAGTGGTACTTCATCGTCAATCCCCGTGCCGGTTCCGGCAAGACGATGTCGCAGTGGGTCCCCGCCGAGAAGTTGTTGGAACAGAAGGGCGTCCCCTTCATCACCGCGATGACCGACCATAAGAAACACGCCGTCGAACTGGCGCGCGAGGCCGCGGGTGCGGGCTACCGCCGCATCGCGGCCGTGGGCGGCGACGGCTCGCTGCACGAGGTGCTGGGCGGCATCTGCGCCTGGTGTGAGGAGAACGGCGTTCCCACCGAGGAGTTCCGCCTGGCGGTCGTGCCCATCGGTTCCGGCAACGACTGGATCAAGTCCTGCGGTGTGCCCGACGACGTGGAGGAGGTGATCCGCCTCATCGCGCAGGAGTCTTTCGGACGGATGGACATCGTGCGTGCGGTGAGCCGAGGCGGGCGCGTGAGCTATATGGCAAACTGCGCGGGCACGGGCTTCGATTCGCACGTCTGCGAGCGGGTGAACCGGCAGAAGGAGCGCGGGATGCGCGGCCGGATGATCTACCTGAATGCGCTGAGATACACGATCTTCCATATCAAGCCGATCGCGGTTTCCGTCCAGGCCGACGGCCGGGAGGTGTTTTCCGGCGAGGTCTATTCGCTGGCCACCGGCAACGGCCCCTGGTCCGGCGGCGGCATGCGCCAGGTGCCCCTCGCGCGCAACGACGACGGGCTGCTGGATTATATGATCGTGCCGAAGGCGCCGCTCGGGAAGCTGCTGCGGGAAGTCCCCCGCCTGTTCGCGGGCACGGCCCACGAGTCGGACCTCATCAGGAGCGGCCGCTGCACCACCCTGCTGGTCGCCCCGCTCGACGAATCCTCCGCCGACCTGATCGAATTCGACGGCGAAGTCGAAGGCCGCCTCCCCCTCGACCTCTCGTTCACCGGCCACACCATTAATGTCCTGAGAGGTTAACCCTGCGCCTGTCCTCCGGCTCCGTTCGCTGGCAGGCTACCCCTCAACCTCTAACGTTTCGTAAAGCGCGGCAGTGGCCTGGGGAGAACTGGGAAACACGAGCCCCTCGCGGACCCTCTCCTGAGGGGATTATCGTTTTCCACTGCCCGTAATTGCCCTGGTGGGAAACAAACTGAAGCCGCTCCCGTTATCAGAGGCAGATTGCTGTTTCCCACAGCCCCTAATTGGCTTGGTGGGAAACAATCAAGAATAATGTAAGGCGCAGAACTAGGGTTTGCGTTTCCCACTGCTATTAGTTTTGGCGCTTTTGCCGATTATCGCTATCTTGAGAACGACTTAAAACTTGAATTATGGAAACAATGAATTATTTCCACCTGTTCGCCAATGGCGACGATGCCAGGGGTTTCATTCTGGATGTAGAAGATTTCTATGCTGCTTTCAATCGTTTCGGGGTCTGCGCTGCGGCCACGGGTGTTGCGGTTCTTTCCTTCTCAATCGAAGATTCACATCCTCATGCACTATTATATGGTCTTGAATCTGATTGTGTAAAGTTTAAAGAATTGTACGAAACTACAACGCTTCATTATATCGTGTCCAACAGAGGCTCGGCAGGCGGTGTGGTTTTCTATCTGGAGCTTTACCCGATAGCCGATGAAGATTATCTGCGCAACGTGGCTGCCTATACGATTGTCCAGCCTACCAAAGATGGAAAACGGGTGATGCCATATGATTATTTATGGGGTACGGGATCGATGTATTTCCGTCCGGAGAACCATATTCCTATATGGTCTGTCAAAGCGGATGGTAGTTTGTCACAACCACGGAGAATGGATTCCCTTACTGTCCGGGAGCAAAAGTCGTTATTGCGATCCAAACGGGAAGTCCCCGGTAACTGGTTGGTATGCAATGGCTTTCTTCTTCCATCCAATTATGTAGATATCAGCCATTTTGAGAAGATTTATCAAACACACAATTGTTTCAGGTATTATTGCTCCGCCGGGAAAAAGCGGGATGCCGAGATTGTTGCCACGATGGCAGATAGCCGGGGTGTCATGTTGGAGGATTTGGAAGCCAGAAAGATTTGTTCCGAAACCGTCCGGTCACAATTTGGTTTCAGGGATGTCCGGACTTTAAATACCGGGCAACGTCTTTCCCTGGCCAGAACACTAAGGGCTGGATATAGGATTTCATTCCGGCAACTTGCCACGCTGGTTCATCTACCGGAGCCGGAAATCCGGAAATACCTCCGGTAGCTTTTCCCATTAATCCCCTTTTTTGTTTACCTTTGCCCAGAAGAATCCCACCACCATGGCAGAAAGCAACTTCATAGACTACGTCAAGATCTACTGCGCTTCCGGGCACGGCGGCGCGGGGTCGGCGCACCTGCACCGCGCCAAGTACGTCCCGAAGGGCGGTCCCGACGGCGGCGACGGCGGCCGGGGCGGGCACATCATCCTGCGGGCGAACCCCCAGTTCTGGACGCTCATCCACCTCAAGTACCGCAAGAACATCCACGCGGAAGACGGCGAGAAGGGCGGCTCCGACCTGCGCACCGGCAAGAACGGCGCGGACATCATCCTCGACGTCCCCATCGGTACGGTGGCCAAGAACGCCGATACCGACGAGGTGCTCTTCGAGATGATGGAAGCCGGCGAGGAGCGCATCCTCTGCCGCGGCGGCAAAGGCGGCCTGGGCAACAACAACTTCAAGTCCGCCACCCTGCAGACGCCCCGTTTCGCCCAGCCGGGCGAAGAGGGCGAGGAAGGCGCTTTCATCCTGGAACTCAAGCTGTTGGCAGATGTCGGCCTGGTCGGATTCCCCAATGCGGGCAAGTCCACCCTGCTGGCCACCGTCACCGCGGCGAAGCCGAAGATCGCCTCGTACGCCTTCACCACGCTGGAGCCGAACCTCGGCATCGTGCGCTATTACGACGACCGCTCGTTCGTGATGGCGGACATTCCCGGCATCATCGAGGGCGCCCACGAAGGCCGCGGCATCGGCACGCGCTTCCTGCGCCACATCGAACGCAACTCCGTGCTGCTTTTCATGGTGAGCTGTGAGGAGGAAGACATCGCCGGCGCCTACAAGACGCTGCTGCGGGAACTCAAGCTCTACAACCCCGAACTGCTGACCAAGCAGCGCGTGCTGGCCGTCACGAAGTGCGACCTGATCGACGCCGAACTCGAAAAGTTGATCAAACCGCACCTGCCGCGCAAGATTCCCTGCGTATTCATCTCATCCAGCACCGGCGAAGGCCTGCAGGAACTAAAAGACGCCCTCTGGAAGGCCCTCCAGGCCTGACAATAACTGGGAAACACTCTCCCTTTTCTAAGCAGTACCTGTTGGTTCTCCTTGTTTCCCAAGCCACGTATTTGGGCCCGTGGGAAACAACAAGGAGGCCCTTGTTAGTTATATTACGGTTCGGTGTTTCCCAATAACGGACTTGCCGGAACGGGGGAATATGTTTAAATTCGTGGGAATTCAAATGCAGCCATATGACAAAGCCTTTCGCCCTTTTGTCGGGGATATTTTTCTTTTGCGGCGTTACCGCGTGGGCGCAGACGCCCGGGCAGGCCGGAGCAAGCGACGAGCAGCTGGTGCGCCAGTGGGTGGCGACGCTGGGCGGCGATGCGTTCGGCGGCCGCAAGCCGATGACCCCCTACGAAGACATCACCATCCACTACCTGGCCGGGGAACTGCAGCGGCTGGGCCTGGAACCCGCCTTTGAAGGCAACTGGTTCCAGCCTTTCCAGATGATTGCCGTCACGGCCCGGCCGGAACGGAACAAGCTGACTGTCAAGGGGAAGAAGAAAGCCGAACTCCTCTACCCCGACGACCTGGTGGTCTGGACCGCCCGTGCCGCCGACAAGGTGGAACTCAAGCAGGCGGAGTACGTCTTCTGCGGCTTCGGCATCCACGCCCCGGAGTACGGCTGGGACGACTATGCGGGCATCGACGTCCGGGGAAAGATCGTCATCGCGATGGTGAACGATCCCGGCTATTACGACGCCACGCTCTTCCGCGGCCGCAACATGACCTACTACGGCCGCTGGCTCTACAAGTTCGAGGAAGCCCGCCGCCAGGGCGCCGCGGGCTGCCTGGTGCTCCACAACACGGAAGCCGCCAGCTATGGCTGGCACGTGTGCGTGAACGGGCACCTGGAGGGCAACCTCGCCCTGTTCGATCCCGATACCCGCAACGCGGACGAACTCGCCGTCAAGGGCTGGCTCCACGAAGACGGTGCGCGCAAACTCTTCGCTGCGGCCGGAATGGACCTGGACGCCGCGCAGGCCGCTGCCAGAAGGCCCGGCTTCAAGTCCTTCAGCCTCAAGGTAAAAGGTGATGTGAAGATGGCTGTCAGCTATGACATCCAGCAGACCCGCAACGTGGCCGGCATCCTCCGGGGAAGCGACAAGGCGGACGAGGCCGTGGTGCTGAGCGCGCATTGGGACCACCTGGGCATCGGCACGCCCGACGAGACCGGCGACACCATCTACAACGGCGCGGCGGACAACGGCTCCGGGATGGCCGGCCTGCTGCTCGCCGCCCGGAAGTTCACCCAACTCCCCCACCGTCCCCGCCGCAGCATCATATTCCTGTTCCCCTCCTCCGAGGAGAGCGGCCTCTTCGGCTCGGAATACTACTGCGCGCACCCAGCCGTGCCGATGGAGAAAACCTCCGCCAACCTCAATTTCGAGAGCATCGGTCCGGCGGAACTGACGGAGGACGTGGTCATCCTCGGCGGCGGGCAGAGTGGCCTGGACCGTTACTACGTGGCCGCCGCGGCCGCCCAGGGCCGATACATCTTCTTCGACGACGACAACTCCGACGGCTGGTTCTTCCGCTCGGACCATTACAACTTCGTCAAGAAAGGCGTGCCCGCCGTGGTCGTCGAGAACGGCTTGCATCCGGTGGATCCCGCCCGGCCGAACAAATATCCGATGGCATCGTGGTACCACAAGCCATCGGATGAATATCGGGAAGACTGGGACCTCTCCGGGACCCTCGCCAACATCAACCTGATCTTCAGCGCCGCGCTCTCCATCGCCGACGCCGAAGATCCGGTGAAGCGTTACTGACGCGCGAGCGGGGTGCCCATGGCGGAGGCGTCGCGGGTGCCGTCGGAGGAGAGATCGAAGACCATAAAGTCCGGAGCGTCAGCTGAATAGGCATTCCAGCCGAGACCCGGGGCGCCCGTCTTCGCGAAGTTGGTCCAGCAGCTTACCACGTGCTCGGCCAGGGCCCAGTCGGCCTTGGTGAAAGGCCGGTCGCCGCGGTCCAGCGACTTGAACATGTACCACAGCTCGGAAGAGTGGAAGGCGCCCTTCATGTCGTGCGAGCCCGCCTCGTCGTCCGGCAGTTCGTGCGCGAACTGATAGGCGAACACCGGCTTTCCGGCCGCGTTGCGCAGTTCGCAGAAGTAGCGGATGCCCGCCTCCGGGTTGCCCATGTCGTCCTTCGTGTAGCCGATCATGTACGGGATGTCCTTGATGCGTCCCTCCGCCGCCGCGGCGTCGAAGCTCTCGCTGTACACATACCCGTCCACCATCGGCGAGGTGCTCAGGCGGAAGCGGTTGCCGGTCTCGGCGGTGTAGCGGGCCGTGAGCCCGAAGATATCCTCGGTGGACGCGGCGCGCATCTTCTCCAGCGTGTCGTATCCCGCCCAGTCGAAGACCTGCTTCCAGGCATTGCCCAGAAGCGTCTGCGTCGTCTCCGGGGGCAGCGGACGCCCGGGAACCGGGTTCACGCCTCCCCCGCTCTGTATGATGGCCTTCTTGATGAGGTCCCCGGTGAGCGGCGAGGTCACGAGCGTCTTCACGCTGCCCGCGCCGGCGCTCTGCCCGAGGATCGTAATGTTCTCGGGATCACCGCCGAACGCGGCGATATTCTCGTGGATCCACTTCAGCGCGGCGATCTGGTCCAGGATGCCGTAGTTCCCGGACACCCCGTGCGGGCTTTCCTCCGCGAGCAGCGGATGGTTCAGGAATCCGAAGATGCCGAGCCGGTAGTTGATGGTGACCAGCACGACGCCTTTCTGCGCCCACACCTTGCCGTCGAACTCGGGCTCGTAGCCCCAGCCGCCGGTGTAGGCTCCGCCGTGGATCCACATGGCCACGGGCAGCTTCGCACCGGCCTTGCCCGGCGCAGGCGTCCAGACGTTCAGGTACAGGCAGTCCTCGCTGAACTCGGGATCCTCCCAGTAGAACTCGCTCGTCCAGGGGTTGGACGAATCATGCGGCGCCTGCCAGGCTCCCGGGCCGAAGGTGTCGGCCTGCCGGACGCCCTCCCAGGGCACCACCGGCTGGGGTTCCTTCCAGCGGAGATCCCCCACGGGCGGCGCCGCGAACGGCACACCCTTGTAGATATAGACGCCCTTGACGGAGGACGCCACGCCCTGAATCTGCCCGCCCTCGACGTTCAGGACAGGCGCCTCGGCCGGGCTGCAGCCGGCCAGGAAAGCCAGCGCGAAAGCGGCGCAGACGGCCGCAAAAGTCGGATGGATACGCATATTCATTGGTTTTTATGGATGATCTTGTAACCCACGGCCGCCACCAGCATACTCATCAGCGGCGAGATCAGGTTGAAGAAGCAGTACGGCAGGTAGGCCACCGTCGGCACGTGCAGGATGGTGGACTGCGTCATGCCGCAGCTGCTCCAGGGAAAGAGCGGCGAGGTCACCGTGGCGGAGTCTTCCACGCTGCGGCTCAGCAGCCGGCGTTCGTAGCCCTGCTGGTCGATGGTGTCCCGGAAGATGTCCGAAGTCAGGATGATGGACAGGTACTGGTCCGATACGATGCCGTTCAGCGCCGTGCCGGTGAGGACCGTGGTGGAGACCAGGCCGAAGCGGCGGCGCGCCAGCGGCAGGATCAGCCGGGAGATCTCCCGCAGCATCCCGCTCGCCCGCATGCAGCCGCCGAAGCACATTCCGCAGATGATCAGGTAGATGGTGTTCAGCATCCCCAGCATGCCGCGGGTGGAAACCAGGGCGTCCACCTCAGGATTCCCGGTGCTCGGCGAGACGCTGTTGTAAACGCTTTCCAGCGTGCCGGCGAAGAAGATCCGTGCCCGGGACGCGGCGGGATCCACCACGCGCGAGCCGATCTCCGTCACGATCCCCGGCTGGAAGATCAGCGCGAAAACCGACGCCAGGAGCGTCGCGATGGCCAGCACGATCAGCGCCGGGCGCTTCCGCGCGATCAGCACCGCCGTCACGGCCGGAACCACCATCAGCCAGGGCGAGAGGTTGAAGGTCCGCGCGAGCGCCGCCGAGTAGTCGCCGATCTGCTGCGCGGGCGCCCCGTCGTGCGAGAGCCCCAGCACCGTGAAGATGACCAGGGCGATGCAGATGGACGGTACCGTGGTGACCATCATATACTTGATGTGCGTGAACAGGGGCACGCGGTTCACCGACGAGGCCATGACCGTGGTGTCCGACAGCGGCGAGATCTTGTCGCCGAAGTAGGCCCCGGAGATGATGGCGCCGGCGATCAGCCCGTCGGAGAAACCCTCCGCCTTGCCGATGCCCATCAGCGCCACGCCGATGGTCGCGATCGTCGTCCACGAACTCCCCACCATCAGCGACACCAGCGCGCAGATCACGCAGGCCGACAGCAGGAACACCTTCGGCGAGATGATTTTCAGCCCGTAATAGATGAAGGTGGGCACTACCCCGCTCACCGTCCACGCGCCCGAAAGCGCGCCGATCATCAGCAGGATCACGATGGCGTTCGTGACGTCGCCCACGTTGGAGCGGATGGCCTCCTCGAAGGCCGTCCAGGGCGTCTTGTAGAGCCACATGGACAGCCAGACACACACGCCGGTGGCCACCAGCAGGCTCACCTGCGAGGCGCCCAGGATGGCGTCGCTGCCGAAGATGCTGATGTCCAGCGCCAGCAGCCCCACCAGCACGATGAGGGGGATGAGCGCTACGGCGATTTTTCTGCGTTCCCGCTTCTCCATAACGGAGGGCAAGTTACGCAATTTCCGGGGAAAGTCCTACAGCAGCGAGAACAGCAGGTACACGAAGTGCGCGATGACGCCGGCGCACAGGCCGGCCACCGTGTGGGCGCCCAGGGCCTTGGAGATGGCCGACCGGTAGCCCAGCGTGTCCAGCATCGCGGTGTGGGTGGACAGGTATCCGCTCCAGCACATGCCGATGGCGGTGAACACGGCGATCACGTTGCCGTCCAGGATGCCCGCGTCGCGGAAGGTGGGCAGCAGGCCGAGAGAGGCGCCCACGGAGCCCAGCGAGGTCATCGGGAAGGCGATCAGGCGCATGTCCTTGAAGCCGAACAGCCACTCGAAGATCCAGTGGATCTTGCCGGCGAGCCACGGCAGCACCGGCACGCCCTGGTTGGCGGCACGGCAGCACCGGCACGCCCTGGTTGGCGGCACCTGTGTAGCCGTCCGGGCCGGCGCCGAAGGTGAGCAGGATCACCATCGTGGTGATGATGAGTACGCCCGGGATGATGGCCAGGCCCAGTTCCACGCCGTTCTTGCCGCCGTCCAGCAGGGCGTTCAGGAAACGCATGAACACGCCCTCGCGGCGCTCCCTTTCGTGCTCGAGGTGCTCTTCCTCGATCTGCTCGGGCGTCTCGCTCTGCACGGGCTCGATTAGCTCCGGGAAGGCCTTGAGGCAGCTGCGCTGCATGATGCGGGTGGAGATGATGGAGCCGCACACCGCGCCGAAAAGGCCCGCGAACGCGCCGCCCACGGAGCCGACGCCGATCATCGAGAACATCACCACGAGGCCCATGCCGAAGGCCGTGCCGAAGTTGGTCAGCGACAGCAGCTGGTATTTCTTGAAATAGGACGAGAAGGTCTTGTCCTTCGCGAAGGCGATGATGGCCGGGTTGTCCGACAGGAAGGTGAGCACGCCGCCCAGGGCGGCCACGCCGGGCAGGTTGTAGAGCGGCTTCATCAGCGGGCGCAGGAGCTTTTCGATCAGGCTCACCACGCCGAATTCGGAGAGGAGCTTGGACAGCGCGCCGGTGAGCACCGTGATGCCCATCAGGTAGAACACCGTGTTCAGGAGCAGGTTGTGCGCCGTGTTCATGATGGTGTTCATCAGGTTGTTGCTTCCCATCCGGGTGCCCAGGCCCACGAACACGCCCACCAGCAGGACCAGGAAGACGAACGCTTCAATGGTGGTGTGGCGCCGGCGCGAGGGCCGGAGGGAGAAAGAGGTCAATTTCATAGATGCAGGTTATCAGTATCAGTGTGTGGTATGCCGGGCTTAGTCCCGTTTGAAAATGTCCCGGGTGTAAACCTTGTCCGCCACGTCGTCCAGGGCCGCTTCATAGCGGTTGGCGATGATGGCGTCGCTCTGCGCCTTGAAGGCGGCGAGGTCGTTTACGACCCGGGAGCCGAAGAAGGTGGTGCCGTCTTCCAGAGCGGGTTCGTACACGATGACGGTGGCGCCCTTGGCCTTGATGCGCTTCATGATGCCCTGGATGGCGCTCTGGCGGAAGTTGTCGGAGCCGGTCTTCATCGTGAGGCGGTAGACGCCGATGGTGACGGGGTGTTCCTTGGCGTTGTCCCAGGCGCTGGAGGCGGTGTAGTAGCCGGCGCGCGCGAGCACGCGGTCGGCGATGAAATCCTTGCGGGTGCGGTTGCTCTCCACGATGGCGGCGATGAGGTTCTCCGGCACGTCGTTGAAGTTCGCGAGCAGCTGCTTGGTGTCCTTCGGGAGGCAGTAGCCGCCGTAGCCGAAGGAAGGGTTGTTGTAGTGCGCGCCGATGCGCGGGTCCAGGCACACGCCGTCGATGATGGAACGGGTATCGAGGCCTTTCATCTCGGCGTAGGTGTCCAGTTCGTTGAAGAAGCTGACGCGCAGGGCCAGGTACGTGTTGGCGAACAGCTTCACGGCCTCGGCCTCGGTGGTGCCCATCAGCAGCACGGGCGGCTCGTTCAGCGCCGCTTCCTTCAGCAGGCCGGCGAACGTCTCCGCCTCGGCCTGCAGTTCCGAACCGTATCCGACGATGATGCGGGAAGGATACAGGTTGTCGTACAGCGCCTTCGACTCGCGGAGGAACTCCGGCGAGAACAGCAGCTTCAGCCCGCGGCCCGCGTACTTCGCGTACATGCTGCGGCAGAACCCCACCGGGATGGTGGACTTGATGACCATCACGGCCGCGGGATTCACGCTCAGGACCAGGTCGATGACCTCCTCTACGTGGCTGGTATCGAAGAAGTTGCGCTGCGGATCGTAGTTGGTGGGCGCGGCGATCACGACGAAGTCGGCGTCGCGGTAGGCGGCCGCTCCGTCCAAGGTGGCCTTCAGGTGCAGGGGCTTTTCGGCGAGGTATTGTTCGATGTACTCGTCCCGGATGGGACTCCGGCGGGAGTTGAGCAGCTCCACTTTCTCGGGGATGACGTCCACGGCCGTGACCTCGTGCTTCTGCGCGAGGAGGGTAGCGATGGAAAGGCCGACGTAGCCGGTGCCGGCAATGGCGATTTTCATTCTTGGTTGCAGGTTAAATGGTCAGGTCTTCTGCGGTCAGCTTGGGGACATAGTGCACGCCGTCGCGGCGGTAGTAGCCGATCGGATCGCCCTCGTGCACGGGCACGAGCTCGATCTTCTCGCCGGGCTTTCCCACGGCGAGCACGCAGATCGGCTCGAGCGGGAGGTTCAGGCCCTCGCGGATGGGTTCTCGGTCGAAGTTCCGGATGATCAGGCAGCCCAGGCCCATCTCCACGGCCTTCAGCGTCATGGCCTGGAGGGAGATGCCCAGGTCGATCAGGATGCCGGGGTTCTCCGGCGCGGTGCTGCAGACGATGATGAAGGCTTCGGGTTCCGTGCCCGGGAAAGGCAGGTGCAGTTCGGGCAGTCCCCTGCCCATCCGGATGTATTGGTTGACGAGGTCGGCTTCCGGCCCCTTGACGACGGGACGGAAGCGCAGGCGCTGCATGTTGATGCTGGAGGCGACCTTCGGGTTCACCGCGATGAGGGTGTCCAGCTGACGGCGGTGCACGACGTAGGATTTGTCGTAGCCGCGGAAGCTGCGGTCCAGCGTCAGGAGCCGGTCGAGGGAAGGCCTGGCGGGCGCCTTGGGTTTGGCGCCCTTCCCGAAGACCTCCTCGTAGCGCTTTTCGAGGTAGTTGTCGGCCATTGTCTATGCGATGGTTTCCATCTTCGCGAGCACGCGGGCGCGGTTCTCCTCGATGGTGCCGCCGTCCACGTCCACCTCCCAGTACTTGCCGGCCGCCTTGTAGTAGTCGATGAGCGGCTCGGTCTGGGTGTGGTAGGTCTTGATCCGGTTGGCGATGGTCTCGTCGGAGGCGTCGTCGGCGCGGCCCTCGATGATGGCGCGGCCGCGGATGCGCTGGAAGATCATGTCGTCGTCGATCATCAGGCCCACGACGGCCGTGACGGACTCGCCCCGCTTGTCGAGGATCTCGTCCAGGTCGGCCGCCTGCGAGAGGTTGCGCGGGAAGCCGTCCAGCAGGAAGCCGTCCACGCCCTTGACGGTGTCGAAGGCGGTCTCGATCATCCCCTCCACGACGGAGTCGGGCACGAGCATGCCGGCGTCGATGAGGGATTTCGCCTGCTTGCCGAGTTCGGTGCCGGCGGCGATCTCCGCGCGGAGCAGCTCGCCGGTGGAGATATGCTTGAGGTTGTACTTCTGGGCGATGGCGCCTGCGTGGGTGCCTTTTCCGGCGCCCGGAGGGCCGAAGAGGATGTAGTACTTCTTCATGGGGTTATCGTCGATTACATAGATGTCTTTGTTGTTGCGGCCGAGCTCGTCGTAGTCGAGGCCGAAGCCGACGATGAAGGCGTTGGGGATCTCCATGCCTACGTAGTCCAGCTTGTCGGGCTTGTCATAGACGTCCGGCTTGACGAGCAGGGTGCAGATGCGCACGTCCGCGGCGCCCTCCTTGTCCAGGAGCATCTCCTTGAGGGCCACGATGGTGTTGCCGGTGTCCACGATGTCCTCGCAGATGATGACGCGCCGGCCCTTGACGCTGCTGGTCAGCCCCATCACGTTCAGGACGGTGCCGGTGCTCTGGGTTCCCTGGTAGGAGGACATCTTGATGGAGATGACCTGGCAGGGGAAGGTGATGCGCTGGAGCAGCTCGCCCGTGAAGGGGATGGAACCGTTGAGCACGCACAGGATGACGGGGACATCCGGGCAGTTGTAGAAGTCGCGGTTGAGTTTGTCCGCTACGTCGTCGATGGCCGCGATGATGCGGTCGTGCCGGATATACGGCTTGAAGACTTTGTCGTGAAGTTTGATTTTATCTTCCATCGGGTTTGGTTTGAGTGGTTAAAGTTACGAATTATTTTATAATTTTGGATGAAACTTGAACGACTATGAAAACGCTTCTTCTTTTGTGGGGGCTCCTGGGGCCCTTTTTTGCCGGAAGCGCCGCTTCCGGGCCGGGGCCGGGCTTCGAGCAGGCCCTTCTGACGCTGACCGGCGCGTCGTGCGTCGAGGAACTTTCCGAGGATGTCTTTTCGCGATGGGAGGCGTTGGCGGCGCATCCGGTCGACCTGAACGCCGCCGGGCGCAGCAAGCTGCTGGCGAGCGGTCTGCTGACGCCTTTCCAGGTGGCTTCCCTGCTGGATTACCGTACGCGGACGGGGGCCGTGCTGTCGTGGTCGGAGCTGGCGCTGGTGGACGGCTTTTCTGCTGAGACCGTGCAGGCGCTTCGGGAGTTCGCGACGCTGGGGACGGCGGGTTTCGTGCCCGGGCAGCGGGAATCGCTGAAACTGTCGGGATCGGCGACGGTGCGCGGGACGGCGCGGAATGACCTGGCGGCTTCCTGGACTGGAGCCGGCGGGGTGAAGCTGGACGCCTCGCTGGGCGAGCGGGCGGTGGTATATTTCTCTGCCCGCAATACTTTGTCTGATGCGCGTTTGGGAAGCCCCACCTTCAGCGCCGCTTATTATGGCCGACGGGCGCTGGGGCAGGTCATCGCGGGGCATTTCCAGGCCCGTTTCGGACAAGGGCTGGTGCTGTGGAGCGGCTTCCGGATGAGCGGATACTCGTCGGTGGGCGCCTTCCGCCGGAACGGGAACGGTTTTGCGCCCACCGGTTCGTATTCGCCGTCGCTGCTGGGGGTGGCGACGGACTGGCATTTCGGGCGCTGGCGGCTTTCGGCCGGCTATTCTTTCGGGAGTACCTGGAAGGATCTGGGGACGGTCCCCGGGGCTGGCCTGCCGGTCCTGAACCTGACCTATACCGCCCGGACGGCGACGCTGGGACTCACGGCCACCTCGGAGGCGGCAGGTTTCGAGGCGCGGTGGTCCCTGCCCGGCGGCTGGGGACTGTTCGGCGAACTGGCCTCGACCTGGCAGGGTGCCTTTTCGGCGCTTGCCGGGACGGTGTGGGTGCCGGAATACGGACACAAATGGGCGTTGGTCGGGCGTTGGTTCGGGCCGGCTTCGAAGGAGTACAACGGCTTGGCCGTGGGCTATGCCGGGCCGTCTTTCGAATCTACGCTGGATGCCGGGTTGAAAGGGACCGGGGTGTCCCCTGCTCCCCCGTCGCTGGCCGCTTGGCTGGCGGGTGACGGGCAGCCGCAGATCAAGTCCGTGACGCAGTGGAAGCCGGTTTTCTCGCTGGACAGCGGCCGCTTCCGGGCGATTTCCGCCACGGCGGCCGATACGCTTTCACGGGTGCCGGTCCTGCGCCCCCAGCTGCGGCTGGTCGCCCGCTGGCGGCCGGATCCCGCTCCCCCGGTGGCCGCCTCCCCTTCTCCTTCCGGCCGGAACCGGGACCTGCGGGTGGAGCTGCGAGCCGCTCTGGCGGCGGAATACGGCCCCTGGCTGCTCTCCGGGAGGTATGATGCCGTGTGGTACCGGGGCTTCGCCTGGAGCTGGTACGCCGAAGCCGGCCGGAAGACGGACGCCTTTGCCGTGTATCTGCGCGGCGGCATCTTCAAAGTGGATGACTGGGACGACCGGATTTATGTCTATGAACGGGACGCCCCCGGTTCCTTCACTGTCCCGGCGCGCTACGGCCGCGGCTGGAACGCTTCGCTATACGCCGTCTGGCACCTCCCCCGCCGG
>CACWOH010000035.1 GCA_902762435.1 uncultured Bacteroidia bacterium
GCCAGCGCTGTGCCAGCGGGAACTGCCTCCTGAAACACTGCCACCCTCGGCACGTTAAGAGGGGGGACCGCAAGCGAAGCGCAGCGGTGGGGTCCGACGAAGGAGGACGTTTCAGGAGGCAGTTGCCCGCTGGCAGCGTTATCGAGGAAGGCAATCAGCCGCGCCGCGGCGGCGACGATGTCGGGCGCGGGCGTATAACAAAAAGGATAGGTAAAAGGCTCGCGGGCCATCAGAGAAACGCCTGCAGCTCCCGCCAGACGCGGTGCACGGGGAACCCCATCACATTATAGAACGACCCCTCGATCCCGGAAATCCCCACATACCCGATCCACTCCTGGATCCCATAGGCCCCGGCCTTGTCAAACGGCTGATACACATCGATATAATGATCGATCTCCGCCTGCGACAACTCCGAAAAATGCACCTGCGTGGACACGCCGAACGTCTTCTCCCGGGCGGCGTCGCGGATCGTCACCGCCGTCACCACCTCGTGCGCCCGGCCGGACAGCAGCCGCAGCATCCGCACCGCGTCCTCCCGCGAATGCGGCTTGCCCAGCACCTCGCCGTCCACGATCACCACCGTATCGGAGGTGATCAGCACCTCGTCCGGCTCCAGCGGCCGGTGGAACCCGTGCGACTTGCCCGCGCTCAGGCGCAGGGGCACCTCGTGCGCCGGCTCGCCGGGCACGGGCGCCTCTTCGAAGGTATTGCCGGTGTCCACCGTAAACTCCAGCCCCAGACCCGCGAGCAGCTCGCGGCGCCGGGGAGAATTGCTGCCCAGAATGATACGTTTAGCCATCTGCACTAATAAATCAGGTCGTAGCGGTCCTCGTCGAAGTGCCACTTGTCCTGCGCCCGCATGATCATCTCGATGCCCTCGCGGATGCACCCGCGCCCGCCGGGCAGCTTCGTCACGTAATCCGCGGCGGCCTTGGCCTCCTCCGCGGCATCCGCCGGCGCAATCCCGAAACCGCACGCGCGCAGCACCTGCGTATCCGGGATGTCGTCACCGAAATACGCCACCTCCGACGGGTCCAGCCCGTTCCGGCTGCAGAACTCCTTGAACACGGCCAGCTTGCCCCGCACGCCCAGGTAGAGGTTCTCCTCCCGCACGCCCATATGGATGCAGCGGGTGCGCAGCGCCTCCGTCTTGCCGCCGGAGATCACAGACACGATGAAACCCTTCTGCGCGGCCACGCGTGAAGCGAACGAATCCTTCGCGTTCACCACCCGCACGAGGTCCTCCGGGGTGGGGCCGCTCACGATGATGCTCCCGTCCGTCGCCACGCCGTCCAGGTCGTAGGCGATGGCCCTGATGGCCTTAAGATTTGGTGCCATTGGGCTGGAAATCACCGAGATTGAATGTGCCCTTCTGCTCCGGCGCACCGCCCAGCGAGATGGCTCCGTACATGGCCTCGTAGCGGCCGATGTTCTCCTGCAGCGCGTTCAGCAGGCGCTTGCAGTGCTCCGGCGTCATGATGATGCGGTTGCCGATCTCCGGCTTGCTCAGGCCCGGCAGCATCGTCGCGAAGTCGATGATGAACTCGCTGTGGGAGTGGGTGATGATGGCCAGGTTCGAATACGAACCCTTGGCCACCTCGGGCTTCAGGTCCAGTTTGAGCCCCTGGGGCTGCTTATTGTCGTTATTGTCCATAGATGCGTTATTTACCGGACACAAAGATAGCAATTATAATGGGGAATTCTTAAATTTGTACACACGAAACACAAACGAATCCCATGGTCAAAAGAACTCTCGGACTGCTGGCGGCCCTGCTGCTCGCGTCCACCCTCCAGGCGGGCAACCTGAAATTCTCCTCCCTCATCGGGGACAACATGGTCCTCCAGCAGAACACGCAGGCGCGCATCTGGGGCACGGCCGACCCGCGCGCCACGGTCAGCGTCACGGCCTCCTGGCTCGCGTCTCCCGTCAGCACCCGCGCGGACGGCGACGGCCGCTGGGAAGTGCGCCTGGACACCCCGGCCGCCTCGTTCGAGCCGCAGACGCTCAGCGCCTCCAGCGGCAGCGACACGGTGCGCGCCGGCAACATCCTCATCGGCGAGGTCTGGCTCTGCTCCGGCCAGAGCAACATGGAGATGAGCCTGGGCGGCGGCATGGGCACCCCGGTCGAGGGCTCGCTCGAGGAAATCGCCCTCTCCGGCCAGTACAAGGGCGTCCGCCAGCTCACGGTCCGCAAGGGCCGCGCCACCGAGCCGCAGTACGACGCGGAAGGGGAGTGGCAGCTGTGCAACCCCGCCACCAGCCCGCGCTTCACGGCGGTCGGCTACTTCTTCGCCACCCGCCTGTCGCGCGCCTTGGACGTGCCCGTGGGCATCATCAACGCCAGCTGGGGCGGCTCCGTGATCGAGGCCTGGATGGGCGAGGAGCTCCTGAAGGACTGCCCGGACGTGGACCTCGCCAACGCCACCAGCACCACGGTGAACGACATGTACAAGCCGATGATCATGTACAACGCGATGTTCCGCCCGGCGGCGCACTTCGCCATGGCCGGCATCCTCTGGTTCCAGGGCGAGTCCAACATCAGCATCGCCAACGAGGTGTATGCGGACCGCCTCACGGCGATGGCCGCCGAATGGCGCCGCGACATCGGATGCGGCGACATCCCCTTCCTGATCGTGGAACTCCAGCCCTACGACTACTACGACGGCCAGTACGGCCTGCAGGACGAGCACGGCCCGTACCTGCGCGAGCAGCAGTTCATCGCCTCGAAGCGCATCCCCAACGCCGGCCTGGTGGGCACCAACGACCTCGCCTACGAATGGGAGCGCACGCAGATCCACGCCTCGCAGAAGCGCCAGATCGGCGAGCGCCTGTGCTACCAGGCCCTCGCCCTCGCATACGGCTACAACACCCTGCCCGCCTTCAACCCCTGCTTCAAGTCCGCGAAGGTGGAGGACGGCAAGGTCATCGTCAGCTTCGACAACGCCCGCTCGGGCTTCCTGGGGCTGGACGAAGAGATCCGCGGCTTCGAGATCTCCGGCGGAGGCGGCCACTTCCAGCCGGCCCACGCCGAGGTCCGGATGTCCTTCCGCGAAGGCACCACGGTGGTGCTGTCCACGCCCGGCGTGCCGGAGCCGGTGGCCGTCCGCTACTGCTTCGAGGACTTCGCCGTAGGCAACCTCAAAGGCGCCAACGGCTTGCCGATCATACCGTTCCGGGCGGATATCCCGAAGAGCGAATAAAAAAACACGGAGGGCGGCCCGAACGGACCGTCCTCCTTTTTAGGCCCCGGCGTACCGGGACCGGTCAAATCCATAGCTAATGATGGGTGCAAGATAGGAAAGAAAACCAGGTTTTGCAAATCTTTTTCAATAGAAAACCGATCCTCCCGAAAAATAGGCGGAAGTCCCAAAAAATACCTATCTTTGCAAGATATGGAACTCAGTGCAAAATACAACCCTTCAGAAGTAGAAGACAAGTGGTACGCCTACTGGCTCAAGAACCGGTGCTTCCACTCCGAACCCGATAACCGCGAACCCTACACCATCGTGATCCCGCCGCCCAACGTGACGGGCATCCTGCATATGGGCCACGTGCTCAACAACACCCTCAACGACGTGCTCATCCGCAAGGCGCGCATGGACGGCAAGAACGCCTGCTGGGTCCCCGGCACGGACCACGCCTCCATCGCCACGGAGAACAAGGTCGTGGCCCGGCTCAAGGAGCGCGGCATCTCCAAGGAGGACATCTCCCGCGAGGAATTCCTCAAGTACGCCTGGGAGTGGAAAGAGGAGCACGGCGGCATCATCCTGCAGCAGCTCCGCAAGCTGGGCGCCTCCTGCGACTGGGACCGCACCCGCTTCACGATGGAGCCGGCCCTGTCGGAAGCCGTCCTCGCCACCTTCGTGCACTTCTACCGCAAAGGCTGGATCTACCGCGGCGTGCGCATGGTCAACTGGGACCCGGTGGCCCTGACCGCCATCTCCGACGACGAAGTGATCCACAAGGACACCAAGAGCCACTTCTTCCACCTGAAATACTACGTCTCCGACGGCCACGGCAACCCCACGGACGAATACCTCGTGATTGCCACCACGCGTCCGGAGACCATCATGGCCGACGCCGCCATCTGCGTGAACCCCGCCGACGAGCGGCACCACTGGCTGCGCGGCAAGAAGGTGATCATCCCCCTGATCAACAGGGAGATACCCGTCATCGAAGACGACTACGTGGAGATGGACTTCGGTACCGGCTGCCTCAAGGTCACGCCGGCCCACGACGCCCACGACTACGAGATCGGCCTGCGCCACAACCTGCCCGTCCTGGACATCATCGACGACCACGGCCGCCTGAACGAGAACGCGCAGATCCTCGTGGGCGAAGACCGCTTCGTGGCCCGCAAGAAGATCGAGAAGATGCTCGAGGAGTCCGGCAACCTGGTGAAGGTGGAAGAGTACATCTCGCCGGTGGGCTACAGCGAGCGCACGGACGCCGTCATCGAGCCGAAGCTCAGCGCGCAGTGGTTCCTCAAGATGGAGGATCTTGCCAAGCGCGCCCTGGACCACGTGGAGTCCGGCCGCATCAAGTTCATCCCGGACCGCTACCGCAACACCTACCGCCACTGGATGGAGAACGTCCGCGACTGGTGCATCTCCCGCCAGCTCTGGTGGGGCCAGCGCATCCCCGCGTGGTACCTGCCGGACGGGCAGGTGGTCGTTGAAGAAACCGCCGAGAAGGCCCTTGCAGCGGCGCAGAAGATCGATCCGTCCCTCACGGCGGCGGACCTGCGCCAGGACGAAGACGTGCTGGACACCTGGTTCTCCAGCTGGCTCTGGCCCATCTCCGTGTTCGACCCGGCCCTGCCCGGCCATCCGGAGCACAAGCCCAACCGCGACCTGTCGTACTACTATCCCACCAGCGACCTCGTGACCGCCCCGGACATCATCTTCTTCTGGGTGGCGCGCATGATCATGGCGGGCGAAGAGTTCATGCACGACGTCCCGTTCCGCAACGTCTATTTCACCGGCATCGTGCGCGACAAGATCGGCCGCAAGATGTCCAAGACCCTGGGCAACAGCCCCAACCCGCTGGACCTCATCGAGAAATACGGCGCCGACGCCGTCCGGCTCGGCATGCTGCTGTGCGCCTCCGCCGGCAACGACATCCTCTACGATGAGTCGCAGGTGGAGCAGGGCCGCAACTTCTGCGCGAAGATCTGGAACGCCTGGCGCCTGGTGAGCGGCTGGAACGTGGACCCCGCCGGCAACCAGCCGGACGCCGCCCGCGTGGCCGTGAAATGGTTCGACAACCTGCTGTCCCGCACCATCGAGACGGTGGAGGACCACTATTCCAAATTCCGCATCAACGACGCCCTGATGGCCATCTACAAGCTCTTCTGGGACGACTACTGCAGCTGGTTCCTGGAACTCGTGAAGCCCGAATACGGCAAGGCCGTGGACGGCCGCACCTACGAGGCCGCGGTGCTCTTCTTCGAGAAGCTCATCAAGCTCATCCACCCGGTGATGCCCTTCATCACCGAGGAGCTGTGGCAGGCTATGGAAGACCGCCATCCCGGCGAGACCATCATGTACCAGCGCACCCCGAAGGCCGGTCCGTTCGACGCCGCGTTCCTCGCGCAGTTCGACCAGGCCCGCGAGGCCATCATCGCCATCCGCGCCGTGCGCGCCCAGAAGCAGATCGCCCCGAAGGAGTCGCTGGACCTGTTCATCAACGGCGAGTTCTCGCCGGAGCTGCTGCCCGTCATCCGCAAGGCCGCGAACGTGGGCTCCATCGCCGCGGGCGCCGCGGAAGGCGCTTCCGTGTCGTTCCTCGTGGGCACCGTGAAGATGAGCATCCCCATGGCCGGCTTCGTGAACGCCGACGAAGAGCGGCAGAAGCTGCTCGCCGAACTGGACCACCAGCGGAAGTTCCTCGCCGGCGTGCGCGCCAAGCTCTCCAACGAGAAGTTCGTCGCCCACGCGCCCGAGGCCGTGATCGCGAACGAGCGCAAGAAGGAGGCGGACGCCCTGTCGCGCATCGAGGCCCTGGAGGCGTCGATCCAGAATATGAATTAACACCAATTGTCGCATATGTTAGTATATCCATTGTTTATCGGCACCTGGGAGCTGATTCTCATCATCCTGATCATCGTCCTCATCTTCGGTGGCAAGAAGATTCCCGAACTGATGAAGGGCGTGGGCAAGGGCGTGAAGAGCTTCAAGGAAGGCATGAACGAGGTTGAGGAACAGATCAACCAGGCCGACCCTGCCAAGCCGCTCGCCAAGCCCGAAGACGCCCCCAAGACCGACGGAACGACCAAGACCGAATAGGTGGCGCAGCAGGCTTCCGACAAGCAGGAGATGTCCTTCTGGGACCATCTCGACGTGCTGCGTGGGACGCTGTTCCACGCACTGGGAGCCATCTGCCTGTGCTCGGTGTTGGGGTTGATTTTCAAGGACTTCCTCTTCGACGGCATCGTCCTCGCCCCCACGCGCCCGGACTTCTGCGTCTACCGCCTGCTGGGCTGGAGCTTCGCGATGGAGCTCATCAACGTGGAGGTGAGCGCGCAGTTCTTCGTCCACCTCAAGGCCGCCTTCGCCGTGGGCGTCGTGGCGGCCTTCCCGTACGTGGTCTGGGAGATCTGGAAGTTCCTGGAACCGGCCCTGTACAAGCGCGAGAAGGCGCCCGTACGCACGGCGTTCCTGCTGTCCACCGGGCTCTTCTACCTGGGCGTCGTGGTGGGCTATTTCATCGTCCTGCCCGTCTGCCTGCAGTTCTTCATGAACTACACCGTCAGCGACACGGTCGCGAACACCATCACCATCGGCTCCTATATGTCGATGTTCTTCTCGATGGTGCTGCTGATCGGCATCGCCTTCGAGTTCCCGACGGTGGTGCTGGTGCTGAACCGCCTGGGCGTGCTCAGCCGCGAGGTCCTGAAGAAGGGGCGCCGCTACGCCGTCGTGGTCGTGCTGGTGCTCGCCGCCCTCATCACGCCGGCGGACCCGTTCTCGATGTTCGTGCTGGCCTTCCCGCTGTATTTCCTCTACGAATTGTCCATCCTGCTATGCTCCAGGTCAGCGGAGAATCCCGAAGCGGACGAATAGCCTGCCTGAACTGGCCGGACGCCTTCCCGTACCGGCCCGAGGCGTCCTTCGACATCCGCCACAGCGGCGATGCGCTGCAGTTGCACTTCCGCGTGCAGGAAGATGCGGTGCGCGCCGTGTGCGCCGCGGATCGCGAGCACGCCTGGGAAGACTCCTGCGTGGAGTTCTTCTTCGACCCCCACGGCGACGGCACCTACTACAACCTGGAATGTACCTGCACGGGCTGGCTGTACCTGTGCCGCGGCGCCGGCCGCCACGGCCGCGAATTCCTGCCGGAAGCGGCTTACGCGGCCATTTCGCGGCGCTGCTCGCTGGGCCGCGAGCCCTTCGGCCTGCGGCCCGGGCCCACCGCCTGGGAAGTGGAACTGGACATCCCCGCGGCCGTCTTCGGCCTCGCCGCCTTCGACGGCCTCCGCGCCCGCGGCAACTTCTACAAATGCGGCGACAAACTGCCCGTCCCGCACTACCTCTCCTGGGCCCCCATCGCCACCCCGCGCCCCGACTTCCACCGCCCCGAATACTTTGATAATTTGATATTTATATGATAATTACCACTTGCAGACAGACAGCTGCCACCACGAACCCTCGCTTCGCTCGCCCCTCCCACTTCGTGGGCCCCTCCCGCTCATTGCCGCGGGCGGCACGGTTCTTTGGTGGCACTGTCTGTCTTGCAAGTAGAAGCAATAAATAGATATCAATTTAGTAATGATATCAATAGAAGACGTAACAGTAGCTTATGGAGGTTTTGTCTTACTGGACAAAATCAACTTCCATGTAAGCGAATCTGATAAAATAGGTTTGGTCGGCAAAAACGGAGCGGGAAAATCCACCATCCTGAAACTGATCTGCGGCCAGCAAAACCCGACTTCCGGCCGCATCGACAAACCCAAAGACCTGTCCATCGGCTACCTCCCGCAAATCATGGAACACCACCGCGGCCGCACCGTCCTCGAAGAAGCCATGACCGCCTTCGAAGGCACGGCCGAAATCGAACGCGAAATCGCCGCGGTCACAAAAGAACTCGAAACCCGGACCGACTACGAATCAGACGCTTACGCCGAACTCATCGACCGCCTCACCAGCCTGAACGACCGCCTCGAAATGAGCCACAGCGAACCCCCGGAAGTCCAGGCCAGGAGGACCCTGCGCGGCCTCGGCTTCCTCGACAGCGAACTCGGCCGCGCCACGGAAACCTTCTCCCAAGGCTGGAACATGCGCATCGAACTCGCCAAGATCCTGCTGCGCCAGCCCGACGTCCTCCTGCTCGACGAGCCCACTAACCACCTCGACATCGAATCCATCGAATGGCTGGAAGACTACCTCAAGGGCCGCCGCTGCTCGCTGCTGCTCGTCAGCCACGACCGCCGCTTCCTGGACACCGTCACCAACCGCACGGTAGAGGTGATGCTCGGCCACATCCACGACTATAAAGTCCCGTATACCAAATACTTGGAACTCCGCGCCGAGCGCATCCAGCAACAGGTGGCCGCCTACGAAAACCAGCAGCGGATGATCCAGAAGACCGAAGAATTCATCCAGGCCTTCCGCTACAAACCCACCAAATCCAACCAGGTCCAGTCCCGCATCAAGGCCCTCGAAAAACTGGACCGCATCGAGATCGACGAGACCGACAACGCCCGCCTTACGGTCAAATTCCCGCCCGCGCCCCGCTCCGGCGACGTCGTCTTCAAAGGCACCGACCTCACCGTCGGCTACCCCCAGAAAGTCGTCTTCCGCGACGCGAACGTCGAGATCAAGCGCGGCGAGAAGGTCGCCTTGATCGGCCGCAACGGCGAAGGCAAGACCACCCTGATGCGCGTGATCGCCGGCGAGCTGGCGCCCATCAGCGGCGAAGCCCGCCTGGGCCACAACGTGCAGCTCGGCTACTACGCTCAGAACCAGGAAGATATCCTCGACAAGAACGAGACCGTCTTCTCCACGCTGGACCGCATCGCCGTGGGCGACATCCGCACCAAACTGCGCGACCTGCTGGCCCAGTTCCTCTTCCGCGGGGAAGACATCGACAAGCGCGTGAGCGTCCTCTCGGGCGGCGAGCGCGCGCGGCTCGGCATGGCCAAGCTGATGCTCCAGAGCTACAACCTCCTGGCGCTGGACGAACCCACCAACCATATGGATATCAAGTCGAAAGACATCCTCAAGCAGGCGCTGAAGGCCTACGACGGCACCCTGGTGGTCGTCTCCCACGACCGCGACTTCCTGGACGGGCTGGTGGACAAGATGTACGAGTTCCGCGACGGGCACGTGAGCGAGCACCTCGGCACCGTGTCCGAGTTCCTCGCCAAGCGCAAGATGGAAACCCTGCAGGAACTGGAGCGCAAGGCCGCGCCGGACGCGCCGAAGAAGGAGGCCGTCCAGCAGCAGAAGAAGGCCGCCAACGAGGAGCGCAAACAGCTCAGCCGCGAGGACCGCAAGAAGAAGAACCGCATCGCCTGGCTGGAGGGCGAAATCGCCAAGCTGGAGAAGCGGATGAAAGAGATCGAGACCGTTCTCGCCGCGCCCACGGAAAAGGATGATATTATGGAACTTACCCGCACTTACCTGGAGTGCAAGCGTGACCTCGATGCCTGGACGGAAGAGTGGGGGACACTGATCGACTGAAACACAAGGATATGATCGTTTTGGATGCGCACTGCGACGCGCCTTCGCAGATGGTCCGGCTCCGCGATTTCGGGGTGGACAACGCCTTCGCCCAGGTGGACTTTCCCAAGATGCGCCGGGGGCAGGTGGACGCCTCTTTCTTCGCCGCCTACGTGCCCGCCCGCCTGCAGGGCCAGGCGGCCACGGACTACGCCAACCGCCTGCTGGATGAATGCTTTAGGCAAGTCTCGCAAAATGCTGACGCCGTTGCGTTTGCAAGGTGCTCCGGCGGAGTGCGTCGCAACCGGAAAGCCGGCCTTAATTCCGTCATTTTGGCCATCGAGAACGCCTCCGCGATCCAGGAAGATTTCGGCCTGCTGAAGACGTTCTACCGGCGCGGCGTGCGCTACATCACCCTCACCCACAGCGCGGACAACCAGGTGGGGGACAGCTGCACCGGCGTCGGAACCTGGGGCGGCCTGAGCCCCTTCGGCAAGACGCTGGTTCCCGAGATGAACCGCTGCCGGATGCTCATCGACGTCGCCCACGCGGCGGACACCACCATCTGCGACGTGCTGGCGCTCTCCAGCCGGCCCGTCGCCTACACCCACGGCGGCTGCCGCGCCCTCGCGTCCCACCGGCGCAATCTCCCCGACGAGCTCATCCGCGGCATCGCCGAGGCGGGGGGAGTGGTGTGCATCAGCATCTACCCGCCGTTCCTGTCGGACGACTTCGTGCGGACCCTCGCCGAGTCCGGACTGGAGGAGAAAATGTCCGTCGAGGATGCCTTCATCGCGGATCCCGCCGACCCCGCCAAGCGCGCTGCCTGGGAGGCCGTTCAGCTTGAGCTTCAGGCACTTCCGCGGCCCGGTGTGGACCGCGTGGCGGACCACATCGAGCACGCCGTGTCGGTGGCCGGCATCGACCACGTGGGCATCGGAACCGACTACGACGGCATCGAAGTCACCGTCGCCGGCCTCGAGGACATCTCCCGCTTCCCGGCCCTCTGGGACGAACTCCGCCGCCGCGGCTTCTCCGCCCGCGACCTCACCCGCCTCGCCGGCGCCAACCTCCTCCGCCTCCTCACCGCCATCCGCAAATAACCCCCGCCCCGGCCCCCGCCGCCGGCCCTTGCCGCCGCCCCAGAGTTTGCCTCGGCCCCAGAGTTTGCCCCGGTCCTGGCCCCCGCCCCTGTACATATCGTCCCTGAAAACCGGACGTTATGTACGAAAACGGCCTTTTTCGTAATTATCGTCCCACTTTTCGGGACGTTATGAACACCCCGGCCCAGCGCGTTCGCGGGCGGCTTGCCCCACAAGCCCTCCGCTTCGCTTCGTCCCTCCCACCGCTCCGCGGCGGGCCCCTCCCGCTCATGAGCCGCGGGCGGCTACGGCTTGTCGGTGCAAGCGCCCGCCTCACTGCGCCCGGCCCCACCGCGCCCGCCTCACTGCGCCCCCGCCCCGTCGCTCCCGGCCCCACCATCCCTTGGCCCGTCCTCCGACACAGTTCCTGTTCTTGATTCTGGCCTTGGTCCTAGTTCTAGTCCTGGTCCTGGCTCCGGCCCGTGACCAGCAACTCTTTCTGTATCAACGAAATACGAAAACATGCCCCTGTTTCAAAGGGGGGGATGATTTCATAAAGTATTGATTTTTAATCATTTCCTGGTCACGCTACCAATGTACCGTTGGCTAGAAGAGCTTTCCTGGTCACGCCCCGACCTCCATCACGGCAATAGCCATAGACGACATCTTTTAACCGCAAAGGGGAGAGTTTGAAGTTTTCCGTAAATACACTATCTTTGCTGAACAACATTGAACGCCGTGGTACTTCGAGTCCACACCGCGAGTTAGGCTATATCGTGTCTAGCTCGCATTTTGTTTTTATGGGCCCGACCTCGCGTCAAAGGAGGAATCAAACTATTAATTACCAATTAATTATGACAAACTATCCTACTTCTTTTCCCAAAAACTCCGGTCAATGTGTCATTTCGTAGGATGATTTCCTATACGATTTCATCAATGTGTCAAAAAGTAGGATGAAGAGTGAGATCGTCCATTCCGTCGGCGCTG
>CACWOH010000036.1 GCA_902762435.1 uncultured Bacteroidia bacterium
CAGAAACCCGACCCCAATTTCTTCATCTACCTGTGCTTCGGCCAGTCCAACATGGAGGCGGCCGCCCGCCCGGCCGAGCAGGACAAGGACTTCAATGATCCGCGTTTCCAGTTCATGGCGGCGGTGGACATGCCCCGCTATGAGCGGGTGCGGAACCACTGGTACACGGCCGTGCCGCCCATCTGCCGGGAGAGCACCAACATGGGCCCGGTGGACTTTTTCGGCCGCAAGATGATCGAGGAGCTGCCGCAGCAGTACCGCGTGGGCGTGATCAACGTGTCCGTCGCGGGTGCGAAGCTTGAACTCTGGGACAAGGACGCCTGCGAGGAATACCTCGCGATGGAGGCCGCCGACCCTTCGCGCAGCTGGCTCATCAACATGGCCAAGGAGTACGGGATGAGCCCCTACCGGCGCCTGGTGGAGACCGCCCGCGAGGCGCAGAAGTACGGCGTGATCAAGGGGATGCTCCTGCACCAGGGCGAGTCCAACCCGGACGACGCCGCGTGGCCGGGCCGCGTGAAGAAGATCCACGACGACCTGTGCGCCGAACTCGGGCTCGACCCCGACAAGATCCCGCTGCTGGCCGGCGAGTTGAAGTATGCCGAACGGGACGGCGTGTGCGCCGCGTTCAACGACGTGGTGCTGTCGCACCTGCCGGAGGTGATGCCCAACGGATACGTGATCTCCGCGCTCGGCTGCGAGAGCACGGGCGACCAGTTCCACTTCAACACCGAAGGCATGCGCCTGATGGGCTACCGCATGGCGGAAAAGATGCTCCAGCTGCAGGGATTCAAGGCGCCCGAACGGCGCACCCTCACCCTCAAGCCGCGCAAACTGGGCATCGAGGTGAGCCCCACCCTGGCCGGCATCTTCTTCGAGGACATCAACCAGAGCGTGGACGGCGGCATCTGCGCGCAACTGATCCAGAACAACTCCTTCCAGGCCTACAACGTGCCGGCCGCCCCGGACGCGCGGGAGTTCTCCGCCTCCGACACCGTCTTCTTCGGCTGGACGGTCCTGCGCGGGAACGGATCGAAGGGCAGCGCCCGCGCCGTGGCGGACAAGCCGCTGGTGAAGGACCTGAAGCGCAAGTACGACTTCGATCCGGCGGACCAGTATGACGACGACCTGCGCTACGCCCAGTACAGCGTGCGCTTCGACATCGAGGAGGCCGGCGAGGGTTTCGGCATCGCGGCCAACGGCTACGGCATCTCCGAATACAAGCGCGGCCCCGACGCCTTCTACTCCAACAACACGCAGACGGCCTCCATCCCCGCGGAGCAGGGCGTGCGTTACGACCTGGGCCTGTACCTGCAGGGCGCCGACTATCCGGGAACCGTCTCCGTGTATCTGGAAGACGCCGCCGGGCAGCGCAACTCCAACGTCGTCACGGTGCCCCGCCTGGCGAACGGCTGGAAGCAGTACACCGGCTCGCTGAAGGCGGAACGCACCGTGGACTGCCGCCTCGCGATCGTGGCGGACGAGCCCGGCACCTTCTGGCTGGACTTCGTCACCCTCGTTCCCGAGCCCGCGAAACTCTGGAAGGAAGGCCGGTACGGCCCGTTCCGCAAGGACCTGCTGGAGGCGCTCGAAGACCTGCATCCCAAGTTCATGCGCTTCCCGGGCGGCTGCGCCTCCGAGGGCACGAACTATTTCGGCCAGGTGTTCTGGAAGAATTCCGTCGGCCCGCGCGAGGAGCGCATCGGCTTCCGCAACCACTGGGGCTACTGGACCTCGCAGTACGTCGGCTTCTACGAGTACCTGCTGATGGCCGAGGGGCTCGGCGCCACGCCGCTGCCCGTGCTGAACAACGGCGTCACCTGCCAGTTCGCCGGCCACCAGTACATCGCCCCGCTGGACACGCAGGCCGACCGCGACCGCTTCTACAGCATCTTCGTGAAGGACGCCCTGGATTTCATCGAATTCTGCAACGGCGGGACCGATACCGAATGGGGCGCCCTGCGCGCCTCCCTGGGCCACCCGGCGCCGTTCAACCTCAAGTACCTGGGCATCGGCAACGAAAACCAGGGACCGGAGTTCTGGGAGCGTTTCGACATCATGTACCGGGCCATCAAGGAGCAGCACCCCGAGATCGTCATCGTCTCCACCGCGGGGGCGGCGGACGCCGGCAAGGAATTCGACGCCAATATGGCGCAGATCGACGCGAAGTATCCCGACACCATCGTGGACGAACACTACTACAAGGGTGACGACTGGTTCTACTCCAACGGCGACCGCTACCTGCCCGGCAAGGTCCGCGGCGCAGAAGGCCACACCTATGACCGCAAGCAGCCCACGCGCGTTTTCGTGGGCGAGTTCGCGAACAACCGCGCCAACAACGCCTATTCCTCCGCGATGGCCGAGGCGGCCTACTGGACCAGCCTGGAGCGCAACTCCGACATGGTGGTGATGGCGGCCTACGCCCCGCTCTTCTGCAAGAAGGGCTTCAACAAGTGGAACTCCAACCTCATCTGGTTCGACAACCGGGGCATGTGGCGCTCCACCAACTACTACTACCAGCAGCTGTTCTCCGTCGCGGGCGACCGCGCCTTCGAGATGTCCGGCGCGATGGACGGCCGCAGCGTGGACGAGAAGGTCTATACCTCGCCCACCATCGATTCCGAAACGGGCGAGATCTTCATCAAGTTCGTCAACGCCGAGGCCGTGGACAAGGTCTTCACCGTCAAGACCGGCAGCGGAACGAGCTACGAGGCCACCGTCGAGTTCGTCTCCTCGCACGACACCTCCGTGAAGAACCAGGGAGACCAGAACTACTACTCCAGCCACCCGGACTACGCCACGCCGCCCACGGTCGGCGGACCCCGCGCCGGGGAGCGTCCCGGCATGGTGGGCATGGCCTTCCGCTTCGGCCGCCGGGTGAAGTACACCGAGCCCGTGGTGCCGCACGCCAAACAGCTCGGCACCGTCCGCAAATCCTTTGAATTCACGATGCCGGAGAATTCCATCGGTATCCTCCGCCTGAAACCTGTCCAATAGCCATGAAGAAAAGCCAACTGTTCTCCGTCCTGGCGCTGGGAGCGGTCGCCCTCGGCGCCGTCCTGGCCGTCCGCTGCACGCCCGCCGCATCGAAAGCCGGCCCCTGCGATATCTATGAACGGGGCGGGACGCCCTGCGTCACCGCCCACAGCACCACGCGCCGGCTGTACTCCCGCTACAAGGGACCGCTCTACCGCGTGGAACGCGACTCGGACGGCGCCGCCCTGGACATCCGCGCCACGCGGGAAGGTTACGCCGACGCCGCGAAGCAGGACGCCTTCTGCCAGGGCACGCTCTGCCGGATCACCGTCATCTACGACCAGTCCGGCAAGGGCAACGACCTGCTGCCCGCGCCGCCGGGCACCTTCCAGGGTCCCGACAAGGGCGGCTTCAACAATCCCGCCATCGCCGACATGGCACCGGCCTGGCTGGACGGGCACAAGGTGTACGGCGTCTATGTGATGCCCGGGATGGGCTACCGCTGCAACGACGCCCGCGGCCTCGCCGTCGATGACGAACCGGAAGGCATCTACTACGTGATCGACGGCACGCACTTCGACAGCGGCTGCTGCTTCGACTACGGCAACTCCTCCACCAACGGCCGCGCCGTGGGCACCGGCACGATGGAGACCACCTACTACGGCACCTCCACGGCCTGGGGCCGCGGCAACGGCGAAGGTCCCTGGATCATGGCCGACATGGAAGCCGGCCTGTTCTCCGGCTACGGCGCCAAGCAGAACGACGTCCCGAGCATCACCGACTGGCGATTCGTGTCCGTCTACGTGAACGGAGGCGGCGGCAACCAGTGGGACCTGCGCGGCGCGGATGCCGCCGGCGAGCCCGTCACGACCTTCTACAGCGGCGTCCGGCCCGGATCGCCGGACAGCGACGCCTACTATCCGATGCACAAGAAGGGCGGCATGCTGCTGGGCAACGGCGGCGACAACGGCAACGGCTCCGCCGGCACTTTCTACGAGGGCGTGATGACCGTCGGTTACCCGTCGGACGAGACCATCGCGGCCGTCCAGCGGAACATCGCGGCGGTACGGTACCGTGCCTATCCGCTGGAGCTGTCCCGCATTACCTCGATGCGCCCCGGCGAGGACCGCCTGGTGAGCGTATTCCTGGAGAATCCGACTTCGGAAGCCTTCAGCGGCATCGCGTTCGATACGGCGCTGCCCGAAGGCTGGAGCATCCGTCCGGACACGGAGGTCTTCCCCGACCTGGAGCCGGGGCAGACGCAGGTCGTCCAGTACACGCTGAGCGCACCCGCCGGACGCTCGTCCGGGGAATTGGCGGTCACCGCGCGCTGGAAGGGCGGCAGCGCCTCGCTGGCCACCCGCATCCGCTGCTCGGAAGCACTGAAAATCAACGAGATCGGCCTTACTGAACCGTTCGTGGAACTCTACAATGCCGGTTCGGAGGAAGCCGACCTGTCCGGCCTGACCGTGCAGGTCCGGCGCAGCGGCTGGGCGCCCGTGGAGGCGCTGGCCTTCCCGCAGGGGACCCGCCTGGGCGCCGGGGAATTCCTGCTGCTGGAAACGGATCCCGCCGCGCCCGCGGCAGCGCCCACGACCGTATTCAGCCCCATTTCCACGGGGCCGAAGCTGCATTTCCGTCCCGGCGTCTCGACGCTGCCCGTCACATCGACGACCGGATTCGCCGTCGGAGAGAAGATGGGCATCGACCTGGGCGGCCGGTATGAAGAGGTCACCGTGACGCAGGTGGGCACCCCCGCCACGCAGAGCAACCTCGCCCGGGCTGCCAGTGCCGGCGAAACCCAGCTGACCATCGTCGGCACCTCCCACCTGGAACCCGGTTCAGAACTGACCGTGGACACCGGCGACCGCAAGGAAATTGTCAAGGTGAAGCAGGTGCTCGTGGTCGCGGAGCCCTATGTCCGCCAATTCGGCGAGCGGGAACGACCGCACGAGCCCGGCCTGGTGGAACTCGAAGCCCCGCTGAAACGGGACCATGCGAACGGCGTGGACGTCTCCTGCCCGGGCACCGGCATATCCTTTACGCCCGCCACGCAGTACGCGCACGACAGCGGTGACGCCCTCCAGCCCCTCGGAAGCGGGTGGCAGAAGAGCGACGGACTGTACCTGTGCTACGCCCCGGCGGCCAACGCCGGTTCCGTCGCGCTCGTCGATCCCGCCACGGGCACCGTGCTGGACGCCATCGTGTACGGCTCGAAGCAGAGCAATTCCAGCGCGAACGGCACCATCGCGAGTCCGGATCTCGCCACCCTCGAAGGCGACCAGCGCGGCGGCGGCTGCATCGCCGTGGCCCCTGCGCCCGTCCCGGCCTGGATGCTCGCGCGCCGTCCGGAACTCGCCACGGGGCCGCAGAGCCTCGTCCGCATGCCGAACGGCCTCGACCTGGACAGCCTGTGCGAGGACTTCCAGCTTTCGAGCCTGCCTACGCCGGGCGCCCCGAACCGCGTGGAATAGGAAACTTGTAAAACCCACTGATCATGACGACAAGACACGTTCCCGTCGTTTTCTCCCTGGCGCTCGCCCTCATCCTGGGCGCCTGCAAGCCGGAACCCTATCTGCGGATCAGCCCGTCGAACCTTTCCTTCTCCGAAGACGGCGGCACGCAGACCGTCCAGATTTCGGCCAACTACCCCTGGACCGTGAACGTAAGCGGGAAGGGCTTCTCCGTATCGCCCTCGTCCGGCGAGGGCGACGGCCGCGTAACGGTGACGGCCAGCCCCACGGACGAGCCCGATCCGGTTTCCGCCAGGCTGACTTTCTACTGCGAAGGCCTGACTGAAAGCGTTGAGCTGAACCAGGCGGCCCGGAACACCATCATGGTGGGCAATGTCGCGAAGATTCCCGCCGCGGGCGGCACGTTCGAGGTGCCCGTCCAGTACAACACGGACTTCACCGTGGAGGTGGACGCGGACGCCAAGTCCTGGATTTCCTTCGTGGAAACCAAGGCCCTCACCAGCGGGAAACTGGTGTTCGACGTGAAGGAAAACACCGCGTTCGATCCGCGGACGGGCAAGGTGACCGTCAGGGACAAGAGCGGCAAGGCCGATCCGCTGACGATCACCCTCGTCCAGGAGGAAAGGCGGGTCATCGAAGTGGGCGACGTCACGGAAATCCCGGCGGAAGGCGGCACCTACGAGGTGAATATCACGTACAATACAGAATTTGACGTGGTGGTGGAAGACTCCGCGAAGGAGTGGATCAGGTTCGTGGAGACCAAGGCCCTGACCAGCGGGAAGATGGTCTTCGTCTTCGCGGAGAATGTGGCGCCGGACGCCCGCAGCGGCAAGGTGACCATCCGCGACAAGAGCGGGAATGTCAGCCCCATCACCCTCACCTTCGTCCAAAAGGAAAAGAAGATCATCGAAGTGGGCGAAGTGACGGTCATCGCGGCCGAAGGCGGGACGTACGAAGTCGAAATCGCGTACAATACTGAATTCACCGTGCAGGTGGAGAAGTCCGCCCAGTCCTGGATCTCCTTCGTGGAAACCAAGGCCCTGACCAGCGGCCGCCTCGTGTTCGTCTTCGAGGAGAACGGGAAGCCCGACACCCGGACAGGCAAGGTGACCATCAAGGACAAGAAAGGAAAAGCGGAGACAGTCACCCTGACTTTCGTCCAGGAAGAGAAGAAGGTCATCGAGGTAGGCGATGTGGCGGAGATTCCCGCGGAAGGCGGCACCTATGAAGTGGCCGTCGCGTACAATACGGATTTCTCCGTGGAAGTGGATCCGGCCGCGCAGGACTGGATTTCCTTCGTGGAGACCAAGGCCCTGACCAGCGGGAAGCTGGTGTTCCTGTTTGCGGAAAACACCGCTTACGATTCCCGTTCCGGCAAGGTGACCATCCGGGACAACAACGGAAAGGCCGAGCCGGTCACATTGACCTTCGTTCAGGAGCAGATACGGGTCATCGAGGTCGGGGACGTGACGGAGATCCCCGCCGAGGGCGGCACCTATACGGTTGACATTACGTACAGTACCGACTTCACCGTGCAGGTGGAGAAGTCCGCCCAGTCCTGGATCTCCTTCGTGGAAACCAAGGCTCTGACCAGCGGACAGCTCGTGTTCGTCTTCGAAGAGAACGGGAATACCGATCCCCGGACGGGCAAGGTGACCATCAAGGACAAGAGCGGCAAGGCGGAGCCCGTCATCCTGACTTTCGTCCAGCAGGAGAAAAAGGTCATCGAGGTGGGCGACGTGACGGAAATCCCGCAGGAAGGGGGGACCTTCGAAATTGACATCCAATACAATACGGATTTCTGGGTAGATATCGATTCCGGCGCGCGGAGCTGGATTTCCTTCGTGGAGACCAAGGCCCTGACCAGCGGGAAACTGGTGTTCGTCTTCGAAGAGAACGGAGGCGTGGAAACACGCTCCGGAAAGGTGACCATCCGGGACAACGACGGTAAAGTCGAGCCCGTTACCCTGACCTTTGTCCAGGAAGGAACGGAGCCCTATTTCCGCGTCGTCTGCCCGGAAGCGGAGTCTTTGGATTACGAGGCCGGAGAATTGGTGATTTCCATCGAACGGAATGTGGAATGGTACGGGTACGGCTGGAGAAACGGCGCGGAAGAGATGTTCGATTTCGATGCCAAACGCTTTGACTGGGAGAACGAGTATTGCTGCAAGATGACGATTCCTTACACCCGGAACACCACACGCAAAGTGCGGTCCTGCCAGATTATCTTCTACGGCGGAGAGTATAAAGACGGGAACTACGAATATACGGACACCCTGCATGTTTATCAGCAGCCTGTCACGATTATCGCTTCCGAAAAGGAGGTTTTCCTTCCTTCCGTCGCTTCGCAGTTCTCTTTCCGGGTGGCGGAAGACCAGACGGACAATTACCGGGTGGAGAACGACGCAGACTGGATCGAAGCCGTCAAGAGCCAGGGAAAGAAAGGTGGTGCGGAGTATGTCTGGAAAGCGAAGAAGAATACCGGAACCGGCCTGCGGGAAGCGCAGATCAAGGTATATCTGAACGGCTTTGACGAGCCGGATGTGTTCCAGGTTTATCAGGAAGGCGGAGATCTTTCGGTGTCGGTCACCTATTCCGGAAAACGGAAGCAGGTGAAGGCGCCCGCCATTTTCGGACCTTTTGCCGAGAGACGAAGCCTCGATGCCCTATTCGGCCGGAGCATCCCATACCTACGGCACGTCGGGCAGCCATACGATATCGGTCACGACGAAATACATGCATTTTATCGAACGGGCGGAGGTGACGGACCTGGAAGACGGGATGCATATCGACTTCTCCAAGATGCGGAACCACAATGAATAAAACGAACGTTATGAACAAGCCGACCATCACGATACTCTTATTGCTGGCCTGCCTGCAGACGGCCTTCGCGGGACCCGTGACTCCGGACCAGGCGCAGCGGGTGGCGGAGTCTTTCTTCGCCACGCAGCCCCAGACCCGGGCGTCCGGCCCCGCCAGGACCAGACTGGCCTGGCGGCTTACCGACGAACGGAGCCAAAGCGACCTGCTGTACGCGTTCGACAACGAATCCGCGGGGGGATATGTCCTGGTCGCGGGAGAGGAGGCGGCAACGCCCGTGCTGGGTTATTCCCTGTCCGGTTCCTTCCCTACGCAGGATATGCCCGAGGCCATGCGCGACCTGTTGGATTATTATGCAAATGTCCTCCGGATGGCCCGGGAACGGAAGTGGGTGGCCACAAAGACCTCCGACAATCTGATTTCCAGCCAGTTTGTCCGGCTGCAGACAGCCTGGTGGTCGCAGGGAGACCCCTATAACCGGTATTGCCCGGTCATTGACGGGAAACGATGCGTCACCGGCTGCACAGCCACGGCCATCGGCATCATCATGAACTACCACCGCTGGCCGGAGCGGGGCTCGGGGGAGCTGCCCTCCTATTCCTATGAGTATAATGGCGTATCCAATACGGTTCCGGGCCACAGCCTCGGCCACAAATATGACTGGGAAGCGATGAACCGGCAGGAAGGCCGGGACGACGACCAGATCGCCCGGCTGCTCTATGATGTCGGCGTGATGGTGGAGATGTCTTATACACCCGGTGCCTCCGGAGCGGGGACCTCCTTTGTCAAGCGGCTTTCCCAGTATTTCGGATATGACAAGGACATCCGGGGGTATTATCGCGAGTATACCATGGATGCGGAATGGGAGCAGGTCATCCGGAACGAGATCGACGCCAAACGTCCGGTGCTCTACAGCGGTTTCCGGCCTGACGGCGGTCATGCGATGGTCATCGACGGCTATAGCGGCCGGTATTTCGGTATCAATTTCGGCTGGGGCGGCGGATCCGCCGCCCGGGAAGGGTACTCGAATCCGAACAAGGAGGGACATTGGTTCCTGCTGACCCCGGTCGAAGGGCACGAGAAGGATCTGGCTTATTACAACGACTGGCAGGATATCTATTGCAATATCAAGCCGGATGCCGGCGGCGAGCCCGACTGGTTCTCCAGCACCAATGTTTCCGGGAATCTGGGCCTTCCGTATGATTTTTCGGTCGGACACGAATTCGTTCTATCCCAGTATATCCGATACGTTCAGGAGGACGTGGAATGCGCTTATGTCCTCTTTGACCAGGCGGGAAATGCCAAGGAACAGATCTCGGAGCCGTTTCCTCCCGGTTATTTCAGGGAACAGACCTGCGTAATCAGCAAACACCCCAGACAGGGGGACTGGATCGCGCCCGCCTACATTGTGGACGGAAAATACCGGATTCCCATCCATAACCGTTTTGCGGAATTCCGCTTCCAGAGCACCTCGCCCCTGAAAGACGTCAAGGTCGGGTTCGTCACCGAGAATGCGGATGAATTCCTGACGGCATCGATCCGCAACAGTTCCGAGGCTGAACTGAAGAATCTGAAAGATTACCTGTATTTCCGCTGCTACAAGGATTTTACCTGGGAATTGCAGAAAGCGGATAACGGCTCTGCAGAAACAGTCTGGGCGTCAAATGAGCGGACCACGAGTTATCACGACTACTATATCGAGGATGTAGAAGGGCACTTCCGGTGTATGTCCCTGTTCCAGGAAGACGTCTGTTACCACCTGATCCACCTGGACCCGGGCGACTACATCCTCCGGGTCAGGAACCCGCTCACGGGTGAGAGCGTCACGCTGAACCTGACGATCTAGGCACGGGCACCCCTAGCGGCTGCCGCCGCCGAAGCTGCCGCCGAACGAGCCGCCGCCTCCGCCCATGGAGAAGTGGCCGCCGCCTCCGCTGCTCCAGCCCTTGCCGCCTCCGCTGCCGCCGCTGCGGGCCAGTTTCTCGGCCTGGGCGTTGCGCATCGCCGACGCGGAAATCTCGCGGGAGACGCGCATCAGGTCGTAGAAGTTCGCGCCGGACAGGCCGGCCGTCTGCGAGAGCTGCGAGAACTCGGCCGGATAGAGTTTCTCGAACTGCTTCGCCACCTTGTCGGCGATGCCGAACAAGGCGGCGAACACGAGGTAATCCCGCCAGAGCGCCACCTCTCCGGCTTCGCGCTCATTGCTGAGCGTGAAATCCTGCAGGAAATTCCGGAACTCGACCAGGTGGATCGCCTGCTCCTGCCCCGCGGCGTTGCACTTGCCGTCCTTGACGAGGTAGTGATGGTCCTGGAACCACTTGAGTCCGCGCGTCTTCTCCCGTTCCGGCAGGTTGGACACCCGCTTGAACGACTTCTTGGACCATTTCTCGAACTCGCCGGCCTCCAGGATAAGGTTGTCGCCGCTGGCCTCGCGGACCATCTGGTAGAGGTCGTTCTCCACCGGCTCCTCGAAACGGGCCGGATTCTCGAAGGACAGGTTCACCCGGTTCTTCCGGGCCGGATCGGGCACCACGTTCACCGAACCGTTCAGCACCCATTTCAGGAAATAGGCGCCGATGAGGTTGTTGGACAGGTCCTTGCCCAGCCCGGCCCCGGCGATGCGGTCGCCCTTGGACAGGGCGTAATAGGCTGCAGGGATACTCCCCTGCAGCGGGACGTCCCGGTACCAGCCCTCGATTCTCCGTTTTCCGAAGATGCCCTTCTCGTATTTATGCCCCAGGACATAATAGGTGAACAGGAGATAAAAGAGGTAGAGGGCACCGACCAGGATCCAGCCGATGGGAGAGAACAAGAGCACGACAAAGCCCAGGGCAATCGTCTTCAGGACATCCCAGAAAGTGGTTTTCTTCTTGTACTCGCTCCCCTCCAGGGCCATCTTCTGCACGTCGTCGAAGTCCTTGTGGTAGCTGACGGCCGGCTCGAGGAGGTCCGGGTCGAAGCGGACCAGCACCGTCATCGCGCTGCTCCTGCCGAACGGCGACAGGGATTCCGCCCAGATGGCGCCGTCCTCCACATAGATCTCGCTTTCGCTGCGGAAACCCCATACGCGGACGTTCTCCGGCGTCCATAATTCCCCGCCTGTCCCGTTCAGGATACGCACGCGGACGTGCCGGGGCGGCGCCGCAAGGCCGGGGTTCACAAAAGAGAAGTACAGGCCGTTGTAGTCCCCCATCCGCATCACCAGCCCCTGGACGGTGTAACTGACCGTCCACACGTGGTCGCCGTAATCCCCCTGCCCCCAGCAGAGTTCCACGCCGCCTCCGCTCTTGCGGACGATGCCGCAGCGGCCGCGTTTCTGCTCCAGGGAACGGTCGGTGTCCCAGCGGTCACCGTCCGATTCGAACGTGACGCCGTTCTCGATGACGCTCAGGTCGGTGATGTCCATCGGCCCCAGGTTGTCGAACGGGAGATAGAACTCCGTGCCGGAGACCACGCTGACGTTCCAGACCTGCGTGACGGTGGCGCTGCCGTCGGCGCGGATCACCACGGTCTCGTCGATGTCGCGGATTTCCTGCGCGGACAGCGCAAAGGCGGCCAGGAAAAGGAGAAGGAGGGCGGTTGCTGTTCTTTTCATCGGAAAGCGGCGTTTTCGTTTCCGCGAATTTACGGTTTTTTAAAGATTCTGACACCGCTTGTTAGGTATTTCGGTACAGAAACGATAAATTTGTAGAAAACCAATTGGATATGAAACGTCTTTCGCTAACCGCACTGCTGCTGCTCGCCGCCCTCGCGGCCCCGGCCCAGAACCCCTACATCCCCCTCTGGGAGCATCTCCCCGACGGAGAGCCCCGCGTCTTCGAAGACCCGGACAACCCCGGGAAATACCGCGCCTACATCATCGGCTCGCACGACATCACCTACACCGCCTACTGCGGAAGCGACATCCGGATGTGGTCCGCGCCCGTCGAGGATCTCTCGCAGTGGCGCGACGAAGGCCCCATCTTCACCTGGTACGTGGACGGCCAGTGGGACACGATGTACGCCCCCGACCTCGTGGAGGTGCGTGACAAGGCCACCGGCAAGAAGACCTATTACCTGTATCCGCACTCCCGCGGGCGCGGGCGCATCGCGATGGTGTGCAAGTCCGACCGCCCCGACGGGCCGTTCACCCCGGTCAACGCCACCCCGGACGGCCGCGGCTGCCTGCCCGGCTCCATCATCGACTTCGACCCGTCGGTCTTCATCGAGACGGTGACCGACAAGAAGGATCCCGATTTCGCGCGCGGCTTCCGGGCCTACGCCTATTACGGTTTCCAGCATTCCACCGCCATCGAACTGGATCCGGACACGATGTATTCCCTCCGTCCCGGCACCGAGGTCCACGATTACTTCCTGCCCGCCAGCTCGCGTTACGGCGTGGTGCGCGATCCGGAAGGAACGCAGTACCCCACGCTCTACAAGGGCCAGAACCCGGGCGAATTCAACTTCTTCGAAGCCTCCAGCATCCGCCAGGTGGGCAACAAGTACGTGATGGTCTTCTCCGGTTACAGCGGCCCGGACTACGGGCTGGAATCCACCAACTCCGCCCTGCGTTACTGCTACGGCGACTCGCCCCTCGGGCCGTGGCGCTCCGGCGGCGTGCTCGTGGACTCACGCGGCGTGGTGCCCGACGAGAACGGCGAGCACCTGATGACCTCCAATTCCGCCCACAACACGCACGGCTCGCTGCAGGAGATCAACGGCCAGTGGTACGTGTTCTACCACCGTCCGCCGCGCGGCTTCGGCAACGCCCGCCAGCCGATGGTGGCGCCTGTCAGGATCGAGTGGGACAAGAAGAAGGTCGCCGACGGCGGACAGGTCCGCATCACGGCCTACGACCCCTATGCGAAGGACGGGAAGTGGGTGGCCGCGGCCGCCGACGGACAGACCTACACCGGCGCGGAGGTCACGAGCGAAGGTTTCCAGATCTACGGCCTGCCGCCCTACCGCTATTATTCCGCGGGCTATGCCTGCTATATGAGCGACCAGAACTGGATGCAGGACAACCACGATGTCTGGGACAACAACATGGACCTCGCCGGCATCAAGAACGGCGGAATCATCGGCTTCAAGTATTTCGGCTTCGGCGGCCTGGCGCAGGACAGCAAGGGCGTGAAGGCCTTCCGGGGCACCCAGGCCGGTGACGGCACGATGCTCGACCTCTACCTGACCCCCGCCAACTACAACAGCATCATCCGCGTGATGCTGGACGGACCGTATGAGAACGACACGTGGAAGGGCCGCGAAATCGCCCGCGTGGAGGTGCAGGCCTCCGACGCCGGGAAGATGATGCACTACAGCGTGCCCGTTCCCGCCGTGGAAGGCCTGAGCGGCAAGCACGCCATCTTCCTGGTGGTGGCCGGTCCGGAGATTCCCGAACCGCCGGCATTCGGGCAGCGCTTCCAGGCGCGCCCGGGCGTCCAGGTGCGTCCGCGGGGCCTGTTCGACCTCAACGGCATCGGTTTCTCCAAGCCGGGAACGCCGTGCGTGCGCCCCGAGGTGCCGAAGATCAGCATTACCTGCGACGGGAAACCGCTCGCCATACCGGCTACGCCGTTCCGCTGCTCCAACGCCAACGGCCTGACCGACCAGATCCGCTACCAGGTGTACGGACCGGTCCGCGACGGCTCCCGCCTGGAAGTGAGCGCCAGCAACCCCGAGGTCAGGATTACGGTCAGCCCGATCGTGGAAGGCCGCGCCACCGTCCACTGTTATTACCAGGGGCTGGAAAAGATCTACCTGATCAACTAGCCGGGCACGATTAGCGCCCTTTTCGGGTCAACCCCCTGCTTCGCGGCGGGGGGTTGACTTGTTTTTGCCCGGAATCGGGGCCAGGCTGCCCCGCTTGATAAAAAAATCAAAAAAATATTTGCGATTTCAAAAAACCGTCTTACCTTTGCGGTGTACTATTATACTATTACACAAGTGATCGCCATGAAGACCTTGATGAAAATCGCCATTCTGCTGCTCTCCAGCCTCATTCTGATCCCGGAAGCCTCCGCCGCCCGCCAGGGAGAAACCACCCTCCGCGGCTCCATCATAGATGCATCCGACGTACCTGTCGGCTTCGCAACCGCTTTCCTCTCCCGCGCGGACGGCGCCGTCGTGTGCGGCGCCACCGCCGGAGAGGACGGCCGCTTCGAACTGAAGGCCGCGTCCGGCACCTACACCCTCACGGTATCCCTGGTCGGCTATCGCGACGCTTCGCAGGCCGTCAACCTGACCGGCGACCTGGTGGAGCTCCCGCCCGTCCGGCTCGAAGAAGACACGGAACTGCTCGGCGAAGCCGTCGTATCGGCCGTGATGCCCAAGACCAAACTCACCGGCGAGGGCCTGCAGACCAATATCCGCGGCTCCGTGCTGGAGAACGTAGGCAACGCCAACGATGTGCTGGCCAGGACCCCGGGACTCATCAAGGGCCAGAACGGGCTCGAAGTCATCGGCAAGGGCTCCCCGCTTGTCTATATCAACGGCCGCAGGATGAACGACCCTTCGGAACTGGACCGCCTGCAGAGCAACGAGATCCAGAGCGTGGAGGTAATTACCAACCCGGGCGCGCAGTACGACGCCTCCGTGCGCAGCGTGGTGCGCATCCGCACCGTCAGGCGCCAGGGCGACGGCTTCGGCTTCAACCTGACCGTCTCGGACGCCCAGTCCCTGCGCCGCGCCTCTTTCAACGATCCCGCCGCCAACCTGAACCTGAATTACCGCACGGGCGGGGTGGACCTCTTCGCCGGCATCAATTACAACAAAAGCAATTACTTCCAGCTCAGCGACGCCGAGAAGGAGACCACCGGCTCGCCCGTCTTCCTGGACCAGGCTTCCATCGACGGTACCGGAATGACCCGTAACCTGGGCGGCAACGCCGGCATCAACTGGCAGTTCGCCGACAACCATTTCCTGGGCGGCAAGGTGGAATGGGGCCGCCAGGCCCACCTTTCCAGCCGCACCGTCATCACCGACAAGGTGTTCCGCGACGGCGCGCTGATGGACAACATCACCACCGTCACGGAGGACTTCATCGGCGACGTGGCTCCCTACAACGTCAGCACCAACGTCTATTACAACGGCCTGGTGGGCGACAAGCTGAACATCGACTTCAACGCGGACTGGTTCACCACGGCCAGCACCCTGAATTCCCGTTCCGAGGAGACCGGAGAGATGTCGTACGACGCCCGGGTGAGCACCGATTCCGACAGCCGGAACCGCCTGTATGCCACCAAACTGGTGCTCTCCTACCCGATTTGGCAGGGCCAGCTGCAGGTGGGTACGGAAGAGACTTTCTCCCGCCGCTCGGACAACTACAGCCTCACCGGGATCCCGGTGCCGGCCTCGTCGGCCAGCGTCAAAGAGGACAACATCGCGGGGTTCGCTTCGTACGGCTTCTACCTGCCGGAGCTGGGACAGGTCAGCGCCGGCGTGCGGTACGAACACGTCCGCTACAACTACGAGGACGCGCTGGCTCCGCTGAACGATATCAGCCGTTCCTATGGCAACTGGTTCCCGACGGTTTCCTATGCCAACGCCTTCGGCCCCGTGCAGCTGCTCATGAACTACAGCGCCAAGACCCTCCGTCCGGACTTCTCGATGCTCTCCAGCGCCATCCGATACAACAGCCGCTACCTGTGGCAGAGCGGGAACGCCGCCCTGCAGCCGCAGATCATGCACAACGTCAGCCTGACGGCCGTCTGGAACTTCGTCACCCTGGGTATGGATTACAACCACATCAAAGACGCCATCGCCACCTGGTCCTACCCCTACAACGACGAAGGCGTGCTGCTGGTCAAGCCCCGCAACCTGGATGAACCGTTCCGCTCCCTGTCGGCCTATGTGAACCTGACTCCCACCTTCGGCCCGCTCTCGCTGAACTATACCTTCCTGGCCCAGCCGCAGTGGCTCACCATCAACGCCCCCGACGCCCACGAGCCCTCCGGCATCCGCAGGACCAGCTTCAACGACAAGCCCCTGTTCGTCGCGCAAATGTTCAACACCCTGCGCCTGAAAGGCGGCTGGCAGCTGGAACTGGGCGGCGTGGTGTACAGCCGCGGCTATACCCAGAACATCTTCCTGACCAACGTCTATTTCGACCTTTCCGCAGCGGTGCAGAAGACACTCCTCAAGGACGGCTCGCTCGTGCTGCGCCTGGAAGGCTCCGACCTGGCGGGCATGGCCCACAACGACGTGGCCACGGACTTCGGACACTACAGGGTCCGGCAGACCAACCTGATGGACACGCAGCGCGTCAAATTCTCCGTCCGCTACAACTTCAACACCGCCCAGAGCAAATACAAAGGCACGGGCGCCGGAAACGACACCCGTGACCGTATGAAACAATAAACTATACTTCCTGTCGAACTTCGCCCGTTACTTGTTCAGGTAGCGGGCGATTTCGTCGCAGGCGAGGCAGAGCAGCACGTACTGCGGGGCCGTGTTGATGCAGGCCTCGTTCTCGCCCCAGTGGAAAGGATAGTCGTCCTTGTTCTCGAAGAAATCCTCCTTGACCAGCAGGCCGGGGACGATGCCGCCCGGGATGACGGAATAGTCCGCGCGGTTGTTGCTGTAAGCCACCTTCTTGGTGTTCACGCCCACCGCCGTCACGAAGGAAACATTGGTGTAGGGGTGGCAACCGAAGATGTAGTTGAGACCCGCGAAGACGTATTCGGGATCGATCATGTCCGGGAAGTACTTCCAGATCCGGTAGCAGTTGTAGGCGTTGTTGATGATCGAGGCGTTGCCGGCCCAGCTGGCGCCGCCGATGGAAACGCCGTACGGGTTGTCCTGGCCGCCGCGCGTAATCATCGCCACGTAGGCGGGCACGAGCGCCTTGACCTTGTCCTGGAACTTCTTGTCCATATAAGGATAGATCTTGAGCGCCGCGGTCAAGTTGGGGCCGCCCATGAACTGGGTCGAGAACATGCCGTTCGCCACATTTCCGTTCGAGACGACGGGTGCCGGGGCGGCATCCAGCTGCTTCTCGACGAGCGGGAGGAAGAAGTCCTTGTACTTCGCCTCGCCGGTAGCGATCCACATCTCGATGGCGGCGTTGATGCGCGGGTCGCCGCCGCCCATGCGGCGACCTCCCATCGCGGGTCAAGGAACGCTCGGCCTCCTCGGGATAGTAGTCCTTCAGGGCCGGATAGGCAGCCGCCAGGGACACAATGTCCTGCATCGTGCCGGCAGGGCTGAAGCGGCTGGTAAATACGAAGCGGTCATCCGGGGTGCCGGAACGATTGCCGCGCACCTCATAGCGCTCCAGGGTGGGATCGTAAACCAAACCGTCCGTCAACGTCATCGCGTCGCCGAGGTGGTGGTAGTGGTGCATGTCGGGCTGGCCGATGACCTGGGCCACGAAGCCGATGTTCTCCACCTGGGCGTTGATGTTCAGTCAGCTGGACGTTGTCGGGGACGCCGTCGGGCACGTGGATGTCGGCATACTGCGTCTTCTCGTCGATGAGGGTCTGGTCCCGCATCGGCTTGAACTCCCGCCAGATGTAGGCGAGGTCCTGGGTGGTGTTGAGCACGGAGTTCGCCTGGATGTCGAAGTCGCCGGCATCGTACCATCCGCCGATGGCCAGGCCGGGGATGTGCTCGAGCGGCTGGTACTTCGTGTTGGTTTCGCTGCCCTGGGTATAGCCGTCGTGCAGGCGGACGTTCGCCGGAGCCTGGAGGGCGTCGTCCATGTTGGCGCGGCCATGCCAGATCCGGTAGGCCTCGTTCACCTCCATATGGTCCATGTTCACGACCAGGGAGATGTCCATGGAAGGATGCCACTTGTCGCTGTAGACGCCCTTGTCGATCGGGAAGGCGTTGGTCTCGACGCCCTGGTACTCAATGCTGTACAGACCCGGTTCACGCACGTCGGAGAAGTCCAGCTGCACGTAGTTGTAGCGGTGGTGATACTCGCCCCAGAACTTCGCGGCGATGGTCTTGGCCACGGTCTTGGAGCCGTCCGGGTTGACCTTGAGGAGCTTCGCGGTAGCTGCAGGCGTGTCGTTCTTGTCCAGCTCCGCCACGGCCACCTTCTTCTGGGCCGGGGTGTAACCCACCTGGGAGAAGCCGATGTTCGGCTTGCGGATCCAGCTGTTCGAGATGCTGGGCTCGAGATACCACTCCAGCACCTTACCGGTCTGTCCGCCCGGCAGCAGAGAACGCAGGACGAACATGCCGTTCTGGGCCAGATGACGGCCGTCGTAGATGCTGATCTCGCGGTCGGAGGTCACACCCACGCGCAGCGCCTCGTCTTCCGGGGCCATCACGATGCGGTGGCCGGTGGACATCGCCAGGGGCACCAGGAAGTCGCCGCGGCCGCGGTCGTCGAAGGTGGACTCGTTGAAGTACTGCGGGATCTTCTCGCTCACGGGGTGCACCTCGGTGTCGTGCATCGGGTACTTGGGCAGGATGCGGGCGCTCTCGTCCACGAGATAGTTGTGGCCGAAATACGAGGCCGGGAAGAACTCGAGGTTCATGCCCGCCTTGCCCACCAGCTGCTCGGGAACGGGCTTGTCCACGAAGACCTGGACCAGGCAGCCCTTGTCCTTCGGCGTGACCCGGATCCGGGACACGAAGTCGTAGTCGGTGTAGGTCAGCTCCACCTCGACGCTGCTGTCGGCGGGGTTGACCTTCCGGGCCGTCATCGTGCCGAAGATATCCCACTGCTCCGGGGTGTTCATCAGGCGGATGCCGCCGCCCGTGGCGAGGCGCTCGCCCCGCTGGATGATCTCCAGGCCGGCGAATTTCTCGTCATAGAAGCCTCCGTTGTAGATGTTGTTGTAAACCAGCACGTTCGTGCCGCGCGCCTCGAAATACTCGAGGTCGTTGAGCCGCATGGCCTGGGCGCCCGCTTCGTGAGAGAGGGCCGACAGGACCAGGACGGCGAACAAAAACAGTCCTTTTTTCATTCTAACGGTAATTAAAGTATTTTCTGCAATATAAGAAAAAACCGCGAAAAATCGTAAATTTGCGCTAGAAAACCTGACCCTATGCTTATCGCCTTGAAACTCCTGGGCTCGATCGCCCTCCTGATTTACGGTATGAAGGTCATGAGCGAGGCCCTGCAGAAAATGGCGGGCCCGCAGCTCCGCCACCTGCTGGGCGCGATGACCACCAACCGCTTCTCCGGCGTCGCCACCGGCGCGCTGGTCACCGTAGCGGTCCAGTCTTCCGCCGCAACTACCGTAATGACGGTGTCGTTCGTGAACGCCGCGTTGCTGACCCTCCGGCAGGCCATCTCGGTCATCATGGGCGCCAACATCGGTACCACGCTCAGCGCCTGGATCATGTCGGCGGGTTTCTCCTTCAACATCATCAACGTGGTGTGGCCGGCCTTCCTGCTGGGCATCATCCTCATCCAGATCGGCAAGCACCGCTACCTCGGCGATTTCCTCTTCGGTCTGAGCTTCCTGCTCTTCGCCCTCGGCATGCTCAAGCAGACCGGCACGGAGATGGACCTGGCCAGCAACCCCGCCGTGGTGGACTTCTTCGCGAGTTTCAAGACGAACTACGGCACCATCCTCCTGTTCCTGCTGATCGGTACGGTCCTGACGGCCATGGTGCAGAGTTCCGCGGCCCTGATGGCCATCACGATGGTACTCTGTTCCACCGGCGCCATCACCATCTACCAGGGCATCGCGCTCGTGATGGGCGAGAACATCGGCACCACCCTCACCGCCAACCTGGCGGCCCTGTCCGCCAACACCCAGGCCCGGCGCACCGCCATGGCCCACCTGCTGTTCAACGTGTTCGGTGTGATCTGGGTGCTCATCCTCTTCTTCCCCTTCGTGCGGATGGTCTGCAGCATCGTCGGGCTGGATCCTTCCGCTCCGGAGCAGAACGCCACCCAACTGTCCTTCGCCCTGGCCACTTTCCACAGCTGCTTCAACGTCATCAACACGGCCGTCCTCATCTGGTTCATCCCGCAGATCGAGAAGCTCGTGTGCTTCCTCATCAAGCCGAAGAAAACCGACGAGGACAGCGAGTTCCGCCTGCAGTTCATTCGCGGCGGTCTGATGAAGACGCCAGAAATCTCCGTCCTGCAGGCGCAGAAGGAGATCGTCGTCTTCGGCGAAAACATGCAGCGGATGTTCGGGCAGGTGAAGGAGCTGTACGCCCTGGAAGACGACCAGGCCTTCAATGCGCTCTTTGACCGGATCCGGAAGGCCGAGGACTTCAGCGACCGGATGGAAAACGAAATCGGCCGCTACCTCGGACAGGTCGGGGACGCCCATCTTTCCGATGAAACGAAAGAGAAGATCCGCGGCATGCTCCGCCAGATCAGCGAGTTGGAGTCCATCGGCGACAGTTGCTTCAACCTGGCCCGCATCCTGCGCCGCAAGCACGAGAACAAAGTGGTGTTCAACGAAAGCCTGGAGTCCGGTATCCAGGAAATGTTCTCCCTCATCGACGAGGCCCTGACCCGGATGAACGTCCTGCTCACCGGCCACAAGGAGGATCTCGGGCTTGCCGCCTCCCAGGATGTCGAATACCGCATCAATGCCTGCCGGAACATCCTCAAGCAGCAGAATATCCAGAATCTGGACGCCCACGAGTACGGCTACGACATCGGTACCGTCTTCACCGACCTCATCGTCGAGTGCGAAAAGACCGGCGACTACATCATCAACGTGGCGGAAGCCCGCCTGGGCGCCGAATAGCCCGCCCGGACCCGGTTTTAGTCGATGGAGAAGACGGCACGGATGGGAGTGCCTCTGATATAGAAACAAAAAAACCGGGTCAATGTGTCATTTCGTAGGATGATTTCCTATACGATTTCATCAATGTGTCAAAAAGTAGGATGAAGAGTGAGATCGTCCATTCCGTCGGCGCTGCC
>CACWOH010000037.1 GCA_902762435.1 uncultured Bacteroidia bacterium
TTGCTACCCCCGCTGCCCCTCGACTTGCATGTGTTAAGCCTGCCGCTAGCGTTCATCCTGAGCCAGGATCAAACTCTTCTTTGTATATTCTTATACTTTCAGTTCTCTCCCGACACTCTTTGATTCCTCTAAGAAATCAACGCTCTCGATTCTTTGTTTCTCGGTACTTGCTTGTACTTATCTTTTCAGTCTTTTCAATGATCTCTCAAATTTGGCGCTAAAAAAACCAGCCTCCTCGGCTGATGGCCAAACCCTCTCTTGCGATTGGGATTGCAAAGGTAAACACTTTTTTTGAATCTGCAAACTTTTTTATCGAAATATCGAATTTTTTTTGCGGACCAAAAGGGTTTTAAAAGAACTTTGCGTCCCCCCGTTTCCGAAAGGGGACGCAAAGGTAAGAACAATTTTTAAACTTGCAAATTTTTTTGCGGATATTTTACATCATCCCGCCGGCAGGCATCGCGGGAGCGGCCGGAGCGGGCTCCGGGATATCCACGATACCGCACTCGGTGGTGAGGAACATACCGGCCACGCCGGCGGCGTTCTCCAAGGCTACGCGGGCCACCTTCGTCGGATCGATCACGCCGGCCTCGTACATCTGTACATATTCGCCCGTGCGCGCGTTATAGCCGAAGTCGCCCTTGCCTTCCTTGATCTTCTGGATGATCACGGCGCCGTCCACGCCCGCGTTATACGCAATCTGGCGGAGCGGCTCCTCGATGGCCTTCGCCACGATGTGGATGCCGGTGGTCTCGTCCTCATTGTCGCCCTTCAGCCCTGCGAGGGCCTCGGCGGCACGGATGTAGGCCACGCCGCCACCCGGGAGGTAACCCTCCTCCACGGCGGCACGGGTCGCGTTGAGCGCGTCCTCCACGCGGTCCTTCTTCTCCTTCATCTCCACCTCGGTGGGTGCACCCACGTACAGCACGGCCACGCCGCCGCCCAGCTTGCCCAGGCGCTCTTTCAGCTTCTCCTTGTCGTAGTCGGAGGTGCTGGTCTCGATCTGCTTGCGGATGGACTCCACGCGCTCGGCGATGGCGTCCTTGGCGCCCGCGCCGCCCACGATGGTGGTGTTCTCCTTGGTGATGGTAACCTTCTCGGCCTTGCCGAGCATGTCGGGGGTGGTGTTCTCCAGGGTGAAACCGCGCTCCTCCGACACCACGACGGCGCCGGTCAGGGTGGCGATGTCCTGGAGCATCTCCTTGCGGCGGTCGCCGAAGCCCGGGGCCTTGACGGCAGCCACCTTAAGCGAACCGCGGAGCTTGTTGACCACGAGGGTGGTCAGCGCCTCGCCGTCCACGTCCTCGGCGATGATCAGGAGCTCGCGGCCCTCGCGGGCGATCGGCTCGAGAATCGGGAGGAGGTCCTTCATCGAGGAGATCTTCTTGTCGGTGATGAGGATGGAAGGATTGCTGAGTTCGGCCTCCATCTTGTCGCCGTTGGTCATGAAGTACGGGCTGATGTAGCCGCGGTCGAACTGCATGCCCTCGACCACCTTCACCTCGGTCTCGGTGCCTTTGGCTTCCTCGACGGTGATCACGCCGTCCTTGCCCACCTTGGCCATCGCGTCGGCGATGAGCTTGCCGATGTAGCCGTCGTTGTTGGCGGAAACGGTGCCGACCTGCTCCACCTTGGAGTAGTCGCTGCCGACCTTCTGGCTCTGCTTCTTCAGTTCCTCGACCACGGCGGCGACGGCCTTGTCGATACCGCGCTTGAGGTCCATCGGGTTGGCGCCGGCCGTCACGTTCTTGATGCCGACGTTGATGATCGCCTGGGCGAGCACGGAAGCGGTGGTGGTGCCGTCGCCGGCCTGCTCGTTGGTCTTGGAGGCGACCTCCTTGACCATCTGGGCGCCCATGTTCTCGAAGCGGTCCTCCAGTTCGACCTCCTTGGCGACGGTCACGCCGTCCTTGGTCACCTGGGGAGCTCCGAATTTCTTCTCTATCACTACGTTGCGGCCCTTCGGTCCGAGGGTCACCTTAACTGCGTTCGCCAATGCGTCCGCGCCCGCCTTCATCTTGGAGCGGACGTCCACGTCGAATTTGATTTCCTTTGCCATAATTACAGAATTGCTAAAATGTCAGACTGCTTCACGATCAGGTACTTCTTGTCCTCTACCGTCACTTCGGTTCCGGCGTACTTGCCGTAGAGGACCTGGTCGCCGACCTTGACCTCCATGGGTTCGTCCTTCTTGCCGGGGCCGGCCGCGAGGACCGTGCCCTGCTGGGGTTTTTCTTTTGCGGTGTCGGGAATGTAGATACCGGATGCCGTCTTGGTCTCAGCCTCCTTGGGCTCGATCAGGACTCTGTCTGCTAAAGGTTTGATCATAATGCTGTGTGTTTGATTATTCATTCCATATGCCTCCGGCAGCGCCGGGGGCGACGGAAGAAGAATCAACGTCCGTGCCAGTGACAATTTGTCAATCCGCCGGAGAAAGCAGCTGCCAGAGCACGACACCCACGGAAACGCTCACGTTCAGCGAGTGCTTGGTGCCGGACTGCGGGATCTCCAGACAGAGGTCCGCGGCGTCCACGACATCCTGCCGGACACCGTCCACCTCGTTCCCGAACACGACGGCGTAGCGCTTCGACGGATCGCGGCGGAACCGCTGCAGCTGAACGGCGTGCTCGGTCTGCTCCGCGCAGATGACCGTATACCCCTCCGCCCGCAGGCGCTCCACCAGGGCGAGGGTGTCGTCCACGTGCTCCCAGGGCATGCTGAATTCGGCGCCAAGGGCCACCTTGTGCAGTTCCGCGGAGGGCGGGCAGGCGCAGATACCGCAGAGCCAGACCTTGTCCACCTTGAAGGCGTCGCCGGTACGGAAGGCGCTGCCGACATTGTGCGCGCTGCGGATGTTGTCCAGCACGAGCACCACGCCGGAGGGCGGGAGTTCGCGGTAGCGGTCCGCCTGCACGCGGCCCAATTCGATATTCAGCAGTTTCCTGTCCGTCATAGGACGCAAAGGTACGGAAAAGAAATCACGGCGGCAAGTTCGTTGCCGCCGTGTCGGGAATAATCGGACCGTCCGCTAATACTTGTTCAGCGGAACGCCCGCCGTCATCTGGTGGACGCGCTTGCGGACATCGTCCAGGACGGCCTTGTGCGCGGCCAGGGACGCCTTCTGCTCGGCGGTGGGCTCTTCACCCTTCTTGAGCGACAGGGCGTCGATGTGCGCGGCGCAGGAGGAGAGCACCTCGTCGATCAGGCCGACGATGTCCACCATGTCCTTCTCCACGAAGCCGCGGGAAGTGACGGCCGGGGTTCCGATGCGGAATCCGGAGGTCTGGAACGGGCTGCGGGTGTCGAAGGGGACCATGTTCTTGTTCAGGGTAATGGCGGCCAGTTCGAGCTGCTGCTCGGCGATGCGGCCGGTCACCTCGTCGAACTTGCCGCGCAGGTCGATGAGCATCAGGTGGTTGTCCGTTCCGCCGCTAACGACCTTGTAGCCGCGGCGCAGGAACTCGCCGCACATCGCCTGGGCGTTGGAGATGACTTTCTTCTGGTACTGGATGAACTCCGGCTGCTGGGCCTCGAAGAAGGCCACGGCCTTCGCCGCAATCACGTGCTCGAGCGGACCGCCCTGCACGCCGGGGAAGACGTAGGAGTCGAGCACCTGGCTCATCTTCTTCACGACGCCCTTCGGGGTGGTACGCCCCTGCGGATCGTCGAAGTCCTTGCCGATCAAGATGATGCCGCCGCGCGGACCGCGGAGGGTCTTGTGCGTGGTGGAGGTGACGATGTGGGCGTATTTCACGGGATTCTCCAGCAAGCCCGCGGCGATCAGGCCCGCGGTATGGGCCATGTCGATCCAGAGGATGGCGCCCACCTTGTCGGCGATGGCGCGCATCCGGGCGTAATCCCACTCGCGGGAGTAGGCCGAGGCGCCGCCGATGATGAGTTTGGGCTTGTGCTTAAGAGCGAGCTGCTCCATCTTGTCATAGTCCACGCGGCCGGTCTCCGGGTTCAGCCCGTAGGCCACGGCGTTGTACAGCAGGCCGGAGGCGTTCACGGGAGAACCGTGGGTGAGGTGTCCGCCCTGGCTCAGGTCCAGGCCCATGAAGGTGTCGCCGGGATGGAGGACGGCCATCGTCACGGCCATGTTGGCCTGGGCGCCGGAGTGCGGCTGGACGTTGGCCCATTCAGCCCCGTAGATGGCCTTGAGGCGGTCGATGGCCAGCTGTTCGATCTGGTCCACCACCTCGCAGCCGCCGTAGTAACGCTTGCCGGGGTAGCCTTCCGCGTATTTGTTGGTGCAGATGGAGCCCATGGCCTTGAGCACCTCATCCGTCACGTAGTTTTCAGAAGCGATGAGTTCGAGGCCGGATTTCTGGCGCTCATACTCTTTCTTGATCAGGTCGATGATTTGAATGTCCTGTTTCATTGTGTCAAAATAAGTCCAAACACAAATATAGTACTTTTTTGTTTATCTATTTATAAACCGCGTCGAACTCGCGTCAGGCCTTCAGCCCGGCGATGACCGCAGCGGTGAATCCCGCCTCCTCCATTGCGTTGAGCCCCCGGATGGTGATGCCGCCGGGCGTCGTGACGCGGTCGATCTCCTCCTCGGGATGCGTCCCGCGCGCCTCCAGCAGGGCAGCCGCCCCCTTGACCGTCTGCAGCGCCGCTTCCACGGCCTCTTTCGGGTAGAGGCCGAGCTCCACGCCGCCCTCGGCGGAAGCCCGCACATAGCGCAGCGCGAAAGCGGTTCCGCAGGAAGCCAGCATCATCCCGGCCTTCAGCCGGCGCTCGTCCACGACGTCCGTCTTGCCGACGGCGTCGAACAGCGCGCGCACGGTGGCGAGCGTCTCGGGCGTGCCGCAGAGTTCCTGGATGAACGTCATGCTCTCCCCCACCTCGATCGCCAGGTTCGGGATCACGGTGTAGGCCGCCCGGACGCCGCAGGGCGAGATCCACTCCAGCATCTGCGCCGCCGGGATGCCGGCGACCACCGAGACGAGCAGTTTGCCCGCCAGGGCCGGCCGCAGTTCCTCCAGCACCCCCTGGGCGAGCCAGGGCTTCACCGCCAGGACGACCAGGTCCGCTTCGCGGGCGGCCGCCACATTGTCCAGCGAGGTCTGCAGGCCGCGCGCGGCGAATTTCTCCAGCGTGGCGGCGTGCCGGGCCGTAACGGTGATGCCGAGTTCCGGGCAGGCGGCTGCCAGCCCCAGGGCCGTGGCGCCGCCCATGTTTCCGGCGCCGATGACTGCGATCTTCATAAGACGAACTGTATTACTGGTTGCAAATGTAAGCAAAAAGCGCATCCGGGGCAACCCCTTCCCGTACCCGCGTGCCATCCTGTTCGAAGATGTCCAGCGCCTCGATGCAAAGGTTGTCCACATATTCGTTCCAGGGATCCCCGCCGTGGCTGCGGATCCACTCCAGGGTGACGCGCAGCGAACGCTCCTTCTTGACCTGGCGGAAAAGCTGCACGAGGTCCCAGTCTTTCTTGCTGCGCACCTGCCCGGTGAGCAGCGCGATGCCGTTCTCGCTGTCGCTGCGCACCAGCACGCTGCTGCCCGGCGGCGTATGCAGCAAGGCGTGGACGATGCCGGCCAGCTCCTGCCGATTGCTGGTGGAATAGCGGCTTACCTCGCTCCAACTGTACAGGATGCCGGAGCACTCGCCGTCCAGGACGATGCAGGCCGCCGCCCCGAAGTTCTTCGGGACCAGATAACTGCCGTCCGTGTAGGCGATGTAGTCGTAACGCGGTTTGCCGCTCTCCCGGAAATCCCAGTACTTCATAGGCAGCGCCCGGGATAAAACTCACGCCAGCGGACCGCGTCGAGATTGACGACCAGGCCGAAGCATTGCTGCCAGCCCAGGAACCCGGCCCCGCTGAAATGCGCCCGCACGGCAAGCCGCAGATCCAGATAGCGGGTCAGCGCCGGCATCCAGGCGAACTCCACCCGGTCGTAGAAGCCGGTGTAGAACGGCGCCCCGAAATACAGGTCGTGACCGTATTTGTTCCCGCCCAGGTCCAGGCGGCCGTAGAACGGCTGCAGGTTGTTCCCGAAATAAACCGCATTCTGCAGCGAGAGGCTTTTATATCGGCCCTTCAGGGTCACTTCCCCACCGATGGGGAAGACGGGTTCGGAAGAGCGCACGCGGTCGCACTGATAGCCCGCGAGCAAGCCGGCCTTCAGGGTAATCTCCTGCCGGGTGGAAGGCCGGAGGAATCCCACCTTCACCCAGGGCTCCAGCAGGTGGTTGTCCACCACGCCGGGTGCCAGTTCGGACCCTGCATAATGGTAGAAGCTGCCCGTCCAGCCGAGATAGATGAGGGGGTGGACCTGCCAGGCGCCCGAAGAGATGATCTGGAAACGCTCCTTGCGCGCATAGCCCGCCTGGCCCATCCAGTCACAGCCCAACTCGGCATTGAATCGGGGCGAGCTCCACTTGAGCAGCAGGCCCTCCAGGTTCCGGTCCGCGAAGAGCAGGGAGTCGGAGAAAAACGCTTCGGAGTACTCCCCTTCCAGGAACCGGCGCGGGAAGATGCCCGCCACGCCTTCGAAGGATCCCCTGCGCGCCCGCACGTGGGCGTCGTAATAGAGGAGAACCTCCCGGAACAGGTCCCGGTCGGTTTGCGAGCCCAGGTCGTGGGCGAGTTCCACGCCGGCCGTCAGGCGGTGCTCCACCGAGCGGGACTGCCGTACGCTGAAGCCCACGGACGGGGTGAGCACCACGGCAGCCACCGTCATCGACGGGGTGATGGCATCCTGCGAGTAGGCGAACTCGCGGTTGTCGAAGTGGAACCGGAAATCCGCGCCGTACTCCCACGAGAAACGGTCCCGCGTCCCCTGCGCACGGCAGGGCAGCAGCGCCGCGAGGGCAAGCAGCAGGCAGAGGGTCTTTCTTCTCATCTTTACAAAGATAAGCGATTTGTCCGGAAAAAGAAACAAAGAGGGTGGCCATCCGTGGATGGTCACCCTCGATGATGATTCATGCTGCCCTTGGGCAAACGATACTGTCAGAACCAGGGACTGGATTGTTTTTCCGCAGCCTCCTGGAACTGGCTCGGGACATTGGCGAAAAAGTCGAAGCCGGAACGCGACTCCACAGCATCGATCGTCGTCGCATAATTGTTGTAGTCGTCCGTTTTGGAGTAGGACTGATTCTTGAACAAGTAGGCGACGCCTTTGGCGGACGTCATTTCGCCGGAGCTATTGAATCCACACTGCATCAAGAGCTTGTAGAAATGACTGGGAATCTGGACCCCGTCCAGATACTTCGGCGTCCCTTCATACAGGATGCCGACCACGACATAGAGCGTATCCCGTCCGGTAGGAGCATTTGCGATGACCTCCTTCTCCACATCGTTCCAGATGAGCCCGTTGAAGTTGTTGCCTACCTGCAGCGCCTGGTTGGTGCGGTAGAAGGTCTGCTTGTTCGCATCGTCGCTCGTCTGCCGATAGCTGGAAGCCACGAAATGCCCGCGGTTGTAGGTCTCGCCGTCGGTCGAGCCGGACGAATCCTGCTGCCAATCTTCAGGAACGGCCGGATCCTTCTTCCAGCCGTTGTTCCGGCCGGCATTCTTATCCGGATACGCGTCCTTGTGCATCACGAAGGCCGACCACAGCGGGGCCTGCTTGTCACCGTCCACCAGACAAGTATAGTTGCGGTAAACCTTGTTGTTATACTTGTAGGTGTGCGTGACTACCATCTGCCTCGAGTTGGTCGTCTGGTTACTGTAATACATATACCCGCCGTTTGTCTCATCGCCGGAATCGTACTTGGTGCCGGACTTGAAGTTGATGGCCGGCATCTCGTAATTCTGCATATAGGGACGGTAGGTATCAACGCCCTGGCCGGAGGAAGTCTTGAAGGACTTCACCTCACCCAGGATCGTTCCGGCGTTGAAATCCACCACATAGGCACGATAGTAATACGTCGTGCCGGCGGCAAGGCTCGAAATGCTTACAGTGTAACTGCCAGACGTTTTGGTCGTGCTGTTCAGTCCCGTTTCGTTTGTCAAAGAACTGGCCGAAGTACCCCAGCGGAAGCCGTAATCACGGACATCCGTCATTCCGGAGAATGAGCCGGAGAGGGTTGCTCCGGCGGTGGTCACCGAGCTAGCGGCTCCCGTGGTGACCACCGGATCGGAGCCTCCGGTCCCGGAGCTTCATTTTAAAGTTCTTCGTATCAACAGTCGAGTCGAGCGTAATCGTAACGGTCTGCTCAACATTTGTACTAGTTGCGGTAGATTGTGCATTTCCGTACTTGGTCACAGCCGCCCACGTTGCATCATTCTTATTCGCATTGTAGTTATCATCTTTAGTGGAGCCAAACTTGGACAAATCAGTATCGGCTGCAATAGCAAAGAATTTTCTTTGTTGGACATTATTCCCACTTCCACCATTAATCGTCAATTCTATTTTCTCAATATTTTTGGTGAAAGTCGGGGACATCAAATGCGCTCCTCTATTGTTGCGAATCTGAACATATGTCAAGTCATTCTTTTTATTCATATTTCCAGCCCACGTACCGGAAGCACTGGTTATCGAATAGTCTCCATACGTATTACCTGTCTCCGTACCGGCAGACAAAGCAGCAACAATTTCATCATTCGTCAGCGTAGCGGTATCCTCGTCACCACCGGTAGCCGCGGTAACGGTAACGGTAAAGGTCGTGCTGGAGCCTTTGTAGCTGCCTTCGACGGCCGCGATGGTGGCCGTCACGGTAGCGGAACCTTCGCTGACACCCGTTACTTTATTACCGTCGATGGTAATTGCGCTGGAAGTGGTCGTGTATGTAACGACGGCGTTGCTCGGGGTGACCGTAGCCTGGATCGTCTTCGTCTTACCGACCTCGACCGACATATCAGCGACCGAGATGGAAGACTCGATGTCAGCACCTGCCGTGAGGGAATACAGATAAGACTCGTTCGCAACGGTTTCCGGGGTGTTGCCCTTGTAATTCATCAACTCGCCGCAGATTACCACCGTATCACCCACCTTGATATCCTGGCCACTGGTATACTTCTCTTTTTCAAAATACAGAGAGCGGTAGACATAGAACTTGTCTCCGGTATCCGAGCCGTCGTCGGAAATATAGTAACTTGCATTTCCGAAGGTGCCGGACTGGCCATAGGTTCCATTGTTCGCGATCGAACAAATGATACCCGTTACATATACCTCATCAGTCTTGTCATACTCCGTATTGCTGGTCCAGGTCAGATCCGCCACGGCAGCGATGGCCTCAGCGACCGTGTAAGGGTTATCCTTAGTACCGCTATCTCCACTTCCGCCACCTTCACCGGCGACGGTGAATGCGATCTCCTCGGAAGCCTCGTTGTAGGCTTCGGTGGCGGCCACGGTGACGGTCAGGGTGGCCTCGGTGTCCTCTTCAAGGGAAGCAGGGGTAACCACAAAGGTTCCGGCGGTCGTGCCAACTGCCACG
>CACWOH010000038.1 GCA_902762435.1 uncultured Bacteroidia bacterium
CAGCGCCGGGTCGTCCACCAGCATCCGCGTGAGGATGCCCTCGGTGAGCACCTCGATGCGCGTGGCGGCGCTGACGCGGCTCTCGAAGCGGATGCGGTATCCCACAGTCCGCCCCACCGGCTCGCCCAGCAGGTACGCCATCCGCTCCGCGATCTGCCGTGCCGCCAGCCGCCTCGGCTCCAGCATCAGGATCTTGCCGCCGGGAGCAAAATGAGGTGTTTCTGCTCCCGGCGAGTCAGTTTTCGGGTTCCCGGGAGCAAAATGGGGTATTTCTGCTCCCGGCGGGGCGGTTTGGGGGCTGCCGGACAGGAATGGGGCGGTGCCCAGCAGGATGGTCAGCGGCAACACGGTGGACTTGCCGGCCCCGGGCGGCGCCGTCACCACCAGGCGCGAAGAAATTGCCAGCGCCTCATTCACGGCGCCGGCAATCTCCATCACAGGCAGACGGGTTTCATCATCAGTACAAAGATAACCAATGCGATTCAAAGAAAGAAATACGACACCGGGGCTAGCCCAATGGTGGTGGGTTGACCCTCTGTTAATGATCCCGGACCCCGGCATTTTCCTTTTTCGTTAAGCTTTTTCAGATCGACACAAGAGGTAGAGATGTGATACATAACCATAAACCATACATAAAATATACAAACAAACATACATACCTTTTTTCAGGACGATACACCCCCCCGTGACCAGTAAAGTGTTAGTAATCAACAAGAACTGAAAACAAGGGTATTGAAAATAGACACCCATGTTTTTGTAAATGGTTAATTGTTAAGTAATTACCGGTCACGTAAGCTGTGGGATGGGGATGGATGATGGATGGATGATGATAATGGGATGATTGATTATTGGATTGATGGGGATGATTGGATGGATGGATATATATGGAGGCGGGCCATAGCGTACTATGGGGCTTCAATCCCCAGGAATTTCTTGATCTGCCACTCCGTTGCAGAAGTTGTTCTTTTGAAAACCCGACCCCAATAAGACTGTTCCACCGGGTTCAGATGTAATAACTTCCAGTTGTCCAACAGATGTTGCTTTGCTGCGACGCGGACCATCTCGCAATAGGCGATATCGGAATCGGGATCAAAGACCTCGCCGACATCAAATCCTTTCCCTGCAGACGCTTGGGTGGCAAGCAGAAGATCCTGCTTTGAATCATATAAAGACAGCATATCTTTATAGTCAATGAACCGGTACGCTCCTATCAGATAATCGGCCAGTTGCTCCTGTTCCCTCCGGGATAAAGGATCAAACATCACAAGCCGTTCTGAAAAAGGATTCGCACAATCACAAAAGGCAAGAAATGTCCAACGGTCTTCGACCGCTTTCTTGCAGAGTTTCTTCTCTACAGGATTGTTCAAGATATAAAGAGACTTTCGGTGCGCTGCCGAAAGGGGTTTCGAAGCGGGGCCCGTCCAAAGAACGGTCTTCCCGGAGCAAACGGGAGAAAACCCTGATCAACATAGACATAAACATACGCAGCTGGGCCAGGTCGGCCGCGCGCACCATCAGATGAATATGAGTGAACATAAGACTGGCGGCAATCACGGTCACTTTATATCGTTTGGAAAGCACGGCCAGTACGGAACAGAAACACAGCCGGTCCGTCATCCGGTAGAAGAGAACGCAGCCACCCCGGGCCCGGAAATAAATATGGAGCGGAGCTCCGACAACGAATTTCCTTGTTTTCATAATTCAAGTTTTAACAAAGTTAGGAAATGCCCCGGACAAAACAAATGCTCGCTCGCGAGCGTGACCAGCAAGTCTCAATCAGTCAATAAAATACAAAAACATGGGGGCTATTTTTAACCACCCATGTTTCTGTAAAGATTTGATTATAAATTAGATACTGGTCACGCGCGAATCTTCGCGATAAGATAAAGTTTCGCGAAAAAACCAATCTTCGCGCAATATCACCGTAAACCGATATCAGGACTTCCTGGTTGCCCTTACGGCCGGGGGCCGCCGAAGGCGGGACGCGGCGGGACCTGCGGCTGGCCCATCGCGGAGGCCTCGGCGTCGGCCTCGTCCAGCTTCCAGACCATGAACTCGGGCTTCGCCGCTGTGTAAGGCGTCCACTCGCCGCCGTCCGGGCCGTTCGGGTCGCCGAACTTGGCGAAGTTGGACCAGGCGGTGAGCATCCGCTCGGAGAGGTCCCAGTCGCCCGGCGTCCAAGGCCGCCAGCAATGCTCCAGCGACTTGAACACGAACCACAGGTCGGAAGAGTGGAAAGCGCCCTGCAGCACGTTCGGACGGCCGTCGGTAGGCAGCGGGCGCGCGAACTGGTAGGCGTAGGCGCGGCCGCCCATCTCCTCACGGTTGAGGCAGAAGGTGCGGATCTGGTCGCCCATATTGCCGGAGTCGTTCAGCGTGTAGCCGATCATATAAGGCACCTGCGCCAGCGAGCCGTCGATGCAGGCCTCGTCGAAGGTCTCCGTCAGCACGTAGCCGTCGATGTACGGCGCGATGGGCATCGCGGAGAGCGCGCTGCGCTTGCCGGTGACGTTGGTGTACAGGCCGCCCATCGCGAAGATGGTCTCGGTGGAAGCGCGGCGCAGCGCGGCGAGGTCCTTGAGCCCGGCCCAGTCGGTAACCTCCTTGATGGAAGCCTCCGCCTCGGCGAGGGTAAGCTGGCTCTGGGCCGGCATACGCATCGCGGGCATGCCCGGCATGGCCGGCGGGGCCGCCACGGGCACGCGCGGATCCACCAGGCCGCTGCCGCTCATGATGACCGCCTTGTTGAACAGGCCCTTGGTCAGCGGCGAGGCGCTCAGGAACTTCACGCTGCGGGAACCGGCGCTCTGCCCGAAGATCATCACGTTGTCCGGGTCGCCGCCGAACTGGGCGATATTCTTCTGCACCCACTTCAGCACCGCGATCTGGTCCAGGGTACCCCAGTTGCCGGTGGCGTGCTCCGGATCCTCCGCGGAAATCTCGGGATGCGCGAAGAAGCCGAACGGACCCACGCGGTAGTTGAATGACACGAGCACGACGTCCTTGCCCGCCCAGTTCTTGCCGTCGAACTCCGGCTCGGAGCCCCAGCCTTCACGCAGGCCGCCGCCGAAGATCCACACGGCCACGGGCAGTTTCTTGTCCGTCTGCCCGGGCGCCTTGGTCCATACGTTCAGATAGAGGCAGTCCTCGCTGTAGGGTGCCTCGTCGCCATAGCCCCACTCGGTGGTGTATCCGCCGGGATAGTGGACCGCCTGATACGGCGGATGGCCGAAAGTGTCGCACACGCGCACGCCCTCCCAGGGGACGACGGGCTGCGGAGCGCGCCAGCGGTTCTCGCCGATGGGCGGAGCCGCGTAGGGGATGCCGCGGAAGACGGTCACGCCGGGCGCGTCGGCGAGCTGGACGCCCTGGACCTGGCCGCCTTCGATGGTGAGCACGGGATTGTTCGGTGCTGTCGAGCATGCGGCGAGGGCCAGCATGCCGAGGAGGATCAGGATTCGTTTCATATCAAAAAGGTTTTAGTGACGTTAAGTTAAACAGGCTTTCCCGAAAGCGCAAATCCCCCGCGGCCTCTTGGTCAAATATTGCAAGAATTTGACGGATAACGGGATAAAATGCGTATATTACACCCGTAAAACGTGCAAATATCCGCATATGATGAAGAAATACACGACTGTTCTGGCGGCGCTGCTCGCCGTCAGCCTGCTGGCCTCCGGCCAGCCCCGCCGGCCGGCGCCCGCCGCCGGTGAACCCGCTGAAAAGGAAAAAGCGGAAAAGCCCCTCGAACTGGACGTCAAGGCCGGCCTGTTCGGCGTGGCGCAGAACGAGAACGACTGGTACTTCGAGCTCCCCGACTCGCTGCTCGGCCGCCGCATGCTCGCCGTGACGCGCTTCGTGAGCAACACCCCCGACGCCGGCACCTACGGCGGCGAGGAGGTGAACGAGCAGATGATCTACTGGGAGAAGGCTCCGAACGGCAACCTGCTCCTCCGCACGGACATCTACAGCATCCGGGCCGACGAAGACCAGAACATCTACAAAGCCGTGAAGGTGAGCTCCGAAAACCCCATCGTAGCCTCCTTCAAGCCCGAAAAGGGCGGCCCCGAAGGCAGCACCCGCATCAAGGTGAACAGCCTGTTCGAGGGTGACACGCAGGTCTTCTCGCTCACCCCCGGCGACAAGCGCAGCTTCAACCTGGGCGGCGTCAAGGGCGACGCCTCCTTCATCGACAGCATCCGCACCTACCCCATCAACACCGAGGTGACGGTGACCAAGACCTACACCTACAACGCCCCCGCCGGCGGTCCCGGCCAGGGCGGCCAGCAGCAGAGCCGCAACCTCCCCGCGGGCCGGCAAGCCGGCGCGGTCACGGTCGTGCTGAACACCTCCATCGTCCTGCTGCCGGAATTGCCCATGCAGCAGCGCTGGTTCGACCCGCGCGTGGGCTACTTCGCCGGCGGCTACAGCGAATTCACCGACGACCAGCAGGGCGTGGAGAGCATCCGCTTCATCGCCCGCTACCGCCTGGAGGCCCGTCCAGAGGACGTCGAGCGCCAGAAACGCGGCGAGTTGGTGGAACCCATAAAACCCATCGTCTATTACATCGACCCCGCCACCCCCAAACAGTGGCGCAAGTACCTGATCGCCGGCGTGAACGACTGGAACGTCGCCTTCGAGCAGGCCGGCTGGAAGAACGCCATCCACGCCGAGGAGTGGCCGGAAAATGCCGAAGAACTGGGCATGAGCCTGGAAGACGCCCGCTTCTGCGTGATCCGCTACCTCGCCTCCCCGATTGCGAACGCCTACGGCCCCAACGTGCACGACCCCCGCTCCGGCGAGATCATCGAGAGCCACGTGGGCTGGTACCACAACGTGATGACCCTGGTGCACGACTGGTACCAGGTGCAGACCGGCGCCGTGGACCCGCGCGCCCGCAAGATCAAATACGACGAAGAGCTGATGGGCGACCTGATCCGCTTCGTGTCCTCGCACGAGATCGGCCACACGCTGGGCCTGCGTCACAACATGGGCTCCAGCAGCCAGACCCCGGTGGAGAAGCTCCGCGACAAGGCCTGGGTGGAGGCCAACGGCCACACCGTCAGCATCATGGACTACGCCCGCTTCAACTACGTGGCCCAGCCGGAGGACGGCATCGGCAAGGCCGGCCTGTACCCGCGCATCGGCGACTACGACAAGTGGGCCATCGAGTTCGGCTACAAGCCCACGTACTTCAAGACCGCCAAGGAAGACCACAACTACTGGAACAAGGTCATCATCGAGCGCCTCGCGCAGAACCCCCGCCTGTGGTTCGGCGGCGAAGGCCGTGACGGCGACCCGCGCGCCCTCACCGAAGACCTCGGCGACGACGCCGTGGCCGCCAGCACCTACGGCGTGATGAACCTCAAGCGCATCCTCCCGGAGATTCCCGCCTGGAACGCCGAAGAGGCCGACATGTACGTCCACGTGAGCCGGATGTACGACGCCGTGGTGAGCCAGTTCGGCCGCTACCTCGGCCACGTGGCCGCCAACATCGGCGGCCGGTTCATCACCAACCACAGCATCGAGCAGCCGGACATCGTCAAGTACGCCCCCGTGCCGAAGGACCGCCAGAAGAACGCCCTGAACTGGCTGGACGCCAACCTGTTCCGCAAGCCCTCCTGGCTGGTGGACGTGCCCTACGTCTGGGACGTCACGGACCAGCCCGACGTCAAGCTGTACTCCCTCGTTAACAATGTGGTGAGCGCCTCCAACCTGCTCAGCCTCGCCAAGCTGGACCGCCTGGGCCAGTTCGCCGCCTTCGACAGCGCGGCCTACAGCCCGGAAGAATACCTGGACGACCTTACCGGGATGGTCTTCTCCGAACTGGGCAAGGGCGGAAAGGTGGATCCCTGGCGCCGCTACCTGCAGCGCCGCTTCGTCAGCGCCGCCGTCAGCTCCGTGAGCGCCGCCTCCGCGCAGGCCTCCGACGGACGCAACCTGCTGGTGGGCAAGCTCCTGGACCTCCAGAAGAAAGCCGCCAGGGCCAAGTCGTCCGATTCCGCCACCCAGGCCCACTGGACGGCCCTCTCCCGCCAGATCGAAACCGCACTGAAAGAACTGAAATAAACCAGGATACCGTATGAGAAACACCATCAGACTCACCGCAGCGGCGCTGTCCGCGCTGCTTTTCGCCCCCCTCTGGCTGGGCGCGCAGAGCACCGAGCCCGAAGAAGTCAAGGCCTACCGGGGCAGCGTGTACGTAGAGCAGCAGAGCACCTACACCCCCTCCTTCAGGATCGACGGCAAGAACACCCGCGTCCGCAACGTCATCCTGCTGATCGGCGACGGCATGGGCCAGGGCGCCGTGAACGCGGGTATGTATGCCAACGGCGGCTCCCTCACCCTCACCAACCTGCGCACCATCGGCTACGTCCGCACCCAGTCCGCGGACAACTTCACCACCGACTCCGCCGCCTCCGGCACCGCCTACGCCACGGGCGTCAAGACCAACAACGGCTACCTTGGCAAAGACCCCGCCAAGCGGAACATCACCAACATCCCCGAATACCTCGCCCCGCTGGGCTACGCCTGCGGCGTACTGTCCACAGATGACCTCAACGGCGCCACCCCGGCCGCGTTCTTCGCGCACCAGGCCGCCCGCGGTGACAAGGAAGAAATCTGGGCCGACCTCCCGGCGAGCAGCCTCACCTTCGCCTCCGCCGGCACGCAAGCCACCTTCGAATCCATGCCGCTGAGCACCCAGGAGGCCATCCAGCGCCGCTTCAAGGTGGTGTACAACCCCGCCGACCCTGCCGTGGCCACCTCCGAGCGCCTCGTCTATCTGCCGAAGAGCGTGAACCTGGACCGCGGCGACTACCTGCCCGCCACCACCGAACTGGCCATCGACTACCTGTCCAGGCGCGGCCGGAAGGGCTTCTTCCTGATGGTCGAAGGCGCCCGCATCGACAAATGCGAACACGCCAACGACTTCGAAGGCACGGTGAAAGAAATGTTGGACTTCGACAAGGCCATCGAAGCCGCCATCCGCTTCGCGGAAAAAGACGGCCACACCCTGGTGATCATCAGCGCCGACCACGAAACCGGCGCCACCATCCTCAGCCGCGCCAACCCCGAAGACGGCTTCGCCGCCGGCGTCTTCGCCTCCAAGGGCCACACCCCCATGATGGTCCCCCTGTTCGCCTACGGCCCCCGCTCCGGCGAATTCGGCTGCATCCAGGAAAACAGCGACGTCGCCAACAAGATCCTCCAGATCTTCGGCGTGAAGAAATAATTGGAAAACTAATAAAATGTTGTAACTTTGTCGTCCCGAACAAAACGGAGATCCAAGTTTGGAAGCCGCAGGGAACGACTGGAGAGGTGGGTGAGTGGCTGAAACCACCGGTTTGCTAAACCGACGTACGCCCCAAGCGTACCACGAGTTCGAATCTCGTCCTCTCCGC
>CACWOH010000039.1 GCA_902762435.1 uncultured Bacteroidia bacterium
GACCTACACGGCCAAATATACCGTGGACCTGACGATGAGCGCCAGCCCGAGGATCCTGCATTTCATTGGCAACTCCCCGGTTACTTCCTATGCCGATCTTACTACCACGACCGGTGAGGATAACGTGATGCAGTCGCTGATCACCAAGGATGGGGCGGTTGCATACTGGCAGCGTTTCGAGTTGGATAAGATTGATGCTTACACATACAAGGGTGGCGTTTATACGGCCCCCGACGGCCAGACTTACGGCCAGCCTGGTGGAACGAAGTATCAATGTGAAGTCCCTACCGGATCGGGGACCAAGACGGTTTGGGTTAATGTCGGCGACTACATCAAGCGTGATGGTACGAAGATCGTGGACGACACCGGTTATTTTGCCTCCGATGAGCTTTCGGACGCGTTGAAGCTTATTCCGTTTATCCGCAATTTCGCCGAGATTACGGTGACTAGTACGGATGATTCCAATTTTACCATTACGGATATTGGCATCGGCAATACGGTTAATGCCGGTTTCGTGGCCCCTTATGATGTTAAAAACAGACGTTTCGCCCCCGTGTATACCGCGGATTTCGACGATTCTGGCAAGTTGGTGCCTATGGGCCCCTTGTCGCATTCGGCCATCGTTGAGGACGGATATGCCGGAAGCCTCCCCGCCGAGGCAACGATTAACAGGGCCCTCCCCAACACGGAAGCATTCACCGGATCTTGGACCACTTGGTTGTATGAACGTCCCAAATCTTCAAAGAATTCTACCAGTCTGTTGATCGGAGGAACTTTCGTCGGCTCTACCACTAAACGTTGGTTCAAGATTGAGTTGACAGACCCCAACGGAGCGTATTTCCCGATTTATCGCGGCGTGGCGTATAACATCCAGATCGGCAAGATTACGGGCTCCACCGGCAAGACATCGAAGTCCAAGGCCTGGTCTTCTCCCGCCATCGGCGACGTGTCCAGCTCTGCGGAAACCAGGACCCTCGAGCAGATTTCCGACGGCAGGGGCACCACTTTGTGGGTAGAGTATATCGATTACATCAGCACGGATGGCAAGGAATCGGAGACCGATCATATCTACGCCGACATCTATTACACGATGTATTATCTGCCCGCACCGACGGAAGACGTTCCCGAGCCTGACCCGGAATACTTGTGGGATGACCTGGACCTGACCGTCACCCATTCCCAGAATCCGGCGATTGTTGAATACCCTAGCACCGAGCATGAGGGTGAGATGGTTCCTGCTATTACCATTGCAGACGGCACTTTCACGACCGGAACACCGGATGCTTCAAAGGAGTGGAAGAAAGCCACCGTTGAACTTAACGGCAGCGGTGATATTAATCTGAAGAGCACCCTCACTGTGATGGGTCTTTCTCATGAAGAGAAGCCGATGTCCCGGGACGTCGCTTATCGGGTGATGGGTACGCAGAAATTCCAGGATTTCTCCGCCTCGAACTTGCCCAACCAGACTATCGGCCAGACTACTACGCTGACCATCAAGCTCCCTGCTGACCTCGGCTATTCGATGTTCCCGCTTATTTTGAAGATTGAAGCCCAGAACGGAGCCTTCAATTCTTCGGAAGGCCTGCCTGTCGAGTATGGACCGTCCCTTTTCGGAACGGACCATAATTCCTTCTACTTCCTCAAGACCATCGAATACTCCGAATACTACAATGCGGAAACGGAGGAAACCAAGCAGGAGTATACCTGTACGTTCAAAACGACGCGTACCGGGACCGCTGCGGATTCCAATGCCACGACCTTCGCCGTAATTGATAAGGTGCACGCCGGCAGGACGGCTCCGTTCTTTGAGCAGAAAACCTGCACGGTTTCAGTTGGGAACTGATTTCTTACCGGCGATTACGAGGAATATGGGGAGCGGGAAACCGCTCCCCATATTCTTTTTCTGGCCATGTCCCCCGGTTTCAGGAGTGGGGGTTTCATTTCTTTTTTAAAAAAATTATTAATACTTTTGCGGTTTGATTGAAGTTACCTTGCACAATTGTGGCCTGGTTTTTCCCGTCCATTGGGCGGATTTGGGGCCTTTTGGCAAGGCAGTGTATTGCTTAAGTGGCTGAACAAAGGTCAAATAGAAGGGAAGACCTCCGTCAGGATCTTCGCTGGTTCGCAGCGCGCACGCGCTGCGGGGCGGAACTGTCGGTGGCCGGGCGGCTGGAAAAACTGGGCGTGGAGAGCTATGTCCCGTCCGAACTCCGGCGTCTTACCCGCGGTGGCGGCTCCTACGAGCGCGCGCTCATCCCTTCCCTGGTGTTCCTGAAGGCCACCAAGCAGCGCGCCTGCGAACTCGCGAACCGCGACGCCGTTCCCGACAAGCAGATGGACGATTTCAGGCGGGTGCTGGACCTCTCGACCGACGAAGGCGGTCTGATGGAGCGTCCGCTCTCCCTGGGCGCACGCGTACGCGTAATCAAAGGGGTACTCGCGGGCGTAGAGGGGCGCGTGCTGGAGCTGCGCGGCCGGTATTACGTGGTCGTGGAGCTGTTTGACTCCTGGTTCGCCAAGGCGAGCGTGCCGCGCGCGTGGCTGGAAACGATGTAAGAAAGAACGGAAAGAAAACAAGAAAACGATAATGGCAATGAAGAAACAGTTTGTCAAACCGGTGGTCCTCGGAGAGCTTTCGCTCCAGGGGGACAAGCCGATCCTGGAGGGCTCCGTGGTGGACAACACCACGATCGTGTCCTTCTGGCGGGATGCCAGAAGGAAGGCGGCATCTCCGGCGGCAAGGGCGAGATCCGCTTTGTGGCGAGCGCCCGCCCGGAGACGAAGACCGTATATGGTGCGTACGTCGCCGGAACCGGTAATACCGGTTGGCAAAGCATTGACTGGGTGAACGGTGATAAGATTCGCATCTATAGCGACAATGCTGTGCGCCGTGTCGGTTATGAATCCGGCGTCGCCGCGAGTGCACTCTACCACTGGGCGGACTATTCCGTGACCAATGTGACGGCCGGAACGGCCAATACCGAAGCCGGTTGGAGTTCCGCCACCCTGGTGAATATGAGCAATGACGGTACGGGCGACCCGTACGACCAGGAAAAGATCGGCGACGCCTACCACGTGGGTAACGGCCTGATGTGGCCGGACGCTAGCACGAGCGCGACGTTTTATGCCGTGTATCCTATGAACCGCCAGGGTATCGACGAGGATGAGGGACCCGGAACGTCCCCGAAGGGCGTCAGTGGGGAGTTCCCGCTTTATATTCCGAACCAACAGACTTTTGCTGAGAGTGGGAACCTCTCGTTGTACGGCTATATGACCGCTTTCGGTAAAGCGGCCAAACCTGCCAGTGATGCCAAAACCAATGTAAAACTGGAGTTCTATCCGGATTTCACGGCATTCGAGATTTCTCTCCGCAGTGAGGGTGACCCGATTGAATTGAGCCAGTTCAAACTGGTTTCGGAAGACGGCTCGGCACTTTATGGTGATTTCACGGTCAAGTATGATGCAAGCGGAAACCGCACCTTCACCTGCTCTTCGGCGACGGCCGATGGCAAGACGGGCAACGAGATCGTTGTGAACCTCTCCCAGAAGGTCGCCCCGTCTAAAACCAGCACGGATCCGGACTTGACCTTCACGGTCCTGGCCATGCCGCAGGATTTCGAGAAACTGCACGTCGAGTTCACCAAGAAGACGGGCGAGACCAGCAAACTGGCCCTGCGTAAGGCGGATGTGGTCACCGGGTCCGAAACCAAACCCGGCGAGTATATAAAGTTCGACAAATGCGTGAAGCATCGCATCTACGGCCTGTTCCTGCCGAATGGCGAACTGCTGATTTCCGTAGGAACCGCTCCCTGGGTGGCCGGTGGCGAATTCGAGTTCAAAACCATCGAGAATATTACCACGCTCTTTACCGAGGTAAAACGGTATGATTCTGATAGAGACTACAGCACTTGGGACATCCCTGGAACGTATATCCAGATTGCCAAAGGTATTGTCGAGTACGAGGATATTGAAGAGGAAGGAGAAAACGGAACTACCGTTACGAGACGTATTAAGACCAACCGTCCGCTGTATTCTCCGATGTTCGAACTGGAAACCGTCAGCGTAGGTGTGGAACTGGAACTCCGGAGTGATAATTCCAATTTCAAGTTCGTCACGACGAATCCGACGGCCCAGCAGGCTGAGAATGGTATTTATACCGCTCCTATGGATGTGTTGACGATTCCCGCCAGTGCGAATCTTGATGATAAGATCATAACGCGTTATTTCGTCGTAGCGGAAGATGCGACCGTGGGAGAGTCGGCTAACATCCGCCTGTATCGTACGGACATGAACGTGCCGGTGGCATATTGCCACTCCGACTTGCCGGGCTCCTTGGATCATACCAAGGTGCCGTTCTGGCTCTCGAGCGTGGAGGATTATACCGCCAACACGACGCAAATCATCACACCCAAGAAATAAATGAGCAGATGAAGATGAAACGCTATATTTTCTTTGTATTGATGCTGCCGGTCCTTTTCCTGGCCGGCGCTTGCAACCGGACATTGGATTTTAATGGTGAATCCGATCCCGTGCTCCTGATTTCTCCGGTCGTGCAGGATGGGCAGGATCTCGTTCTTGCGACCCGGGCTCTTGGAGAGGATGATTTGAAGGATACAGAGTATAATGAGAATGTCGTGAACCGCCTGGACGTGTTCTTCTTTGAGGGAAACGCCTTGAAAAAGGATTACCATCTTGGCCAGGATGCCCTGGTGGAGGTGACCCGTAGCGGCAAGACCGGTTATATGCTTTCCAATGACTGGATTCAAGACGGCCTGCAGAAGGATGTCGCCTATACGGTGTACGTCGTGGCAAACAGTACGGTTGAGGCCGTAACGGCTGGTACCGGTATCACTGCACCGGCCGATCTGGAGTCTTTGGTTCGCACGGAAGGAGATATTTACAAGCGTCAAAAGAACAATGCAACTTCTGGCGACAATACCTTTACTTCGTCGAAGTCCTTCCTGATGACTGCGATTGTCCCTTCCTGGAGCATCAGCAGCTTTACTACGCAATTAGTGAATAACCAGAAGGTCACCCTGACCAGAGCTGCCGTCAAGTTCGTCATCGATCTTTCGCTGAGCGATGAATTCAAGGCCCGACTGGCCACCGATCATATGCAGTATGGTACGCCAGACTGGAAATACCTGCACTTCAACACGAAGACCTATGAAGTGCCCAATTCCCAGGCAGAAGCACAGAAACTCCTCGTGGACAGCGCAAGCGGGGCCGCGGCGTATCTTTCCGTCGAATCCCCGGACGAGAACGGCCATTATACCATCGTAACCTATGCCTATCCGCACACCTGGACGGCTGGTACGGCCGATGATGAAACTCCTGCTATCCTGCTCAGTTTCCTCGCCGGTCCCCTGGAAGGGTATGAAGGAAAGCAGTCTTTCCATTACTACTATATCCCGCTCTGCGAGGTGGGCAAGACCAATACCGAGCGCAATAACCTTTATAAGGTCAACGCGATTATCAGTTCTTACGGAAGTAGCGAAGCGATTTCCAGCAACGATGTCCAGCTAACTTATGAGGTGATGCCTTGGGCTACCGCCAAAGAAGCGGATATCAACGCTGTGCCGACAGACTATATCATGGTAACGCCTACGAACTACTCCTTCAAGGGCGGCGTTTCCGGCACGCCGATGACTACGCAGATCAAGTTCTATGCGAGTGGAGCGGTTACGCTTTCCAACCCTGTCGGTGAATACAAAGATAGGACAGGGAATTGGCAGACGGTGACGCTTGGAGATGGTGTTTTTACGGCTACGAAAAATCAAGCCTCAGGAGCGACCACCGGGACCGTGGACCTGAGTTCCTGGGTGCCGACCAACGGAACCTCCCGTCGGGTTCGCTTTACCCTTACCTGTGGCACCAAGTCGCAGACCGTCACGGTCGTACATTTCCCGCTGGACTTCATTTCTGCGGAGGATGGGGCATACTCGACATATGATTATAATAATTGGGTAACACCTAATAATTCATCGCGTTATGCCAGTTCCGGCATCCGTGAAAACAAATTCACCTTCTATCGTAACAATGATGGTGCTCTTTTTGATGCCCATACCTTCTCTGGCGGTTATGTATATGACGTTCAACAGAACGGTAATCTCGGATCGCGGGTCAATGAAGGTCAAGGGGCTGATGACTTGCTGACTAACAATCAGATGTATATCCTTCAGATAACTTCTGCTAGTGACCAATATACAATCGGGCGCCCTAGCCTTAGTCCACAATCGGGAAATGTTTACGATAGGCAGGGCGACAGTCCTTTGGGCTCAATCACTTATTATACTTCCAAAGATGATGTGATTTCTCCTGCTTTTATGCTGGGATCTCAGTTGGGTGCTGTTGGTACAGTGTCTTCAAATGCTTTTGCTGCAATGCATTGCGCGTTGTATAAGGAGCATATTGACGGAAAAGATTTTACTGGGTGGCGGCTTCCGACCAAACAGGAAATCCAGTATATGATGGACAATCAGGCTTCTCATCCGGAGGTAATGATTGAAGTGTTGAGTGGAGAGTATTACTGGGCGCTGGACGGCACCTATGGCCACAATCCGAATGGAAGTGGCGGTTCCGCGTCGGGATCGAAGTACGTACGGTGTGTCCGTGATGTCTCTGCAGAGGAGATTGAAACCATTAATGCAAAATTGTTTGACTAAAACGCCGGAACGAATATGAAAAGATATATATTGATGACATTTGCCGCTGCCATGATGCTGGCAGGCTGCAATCCGTTCAATATCGCGGAGGAGATTCCGGTCCCGGACGGTGAAATGGCCGTGTGCCTTTCCGTTGAGGGTCTTCAGGCCCTTCCCGGCACCCGGAGTTATGTGGACGGTACGGAACCGGCGATAAGCGACGACAATTCCATCCTGATGCTTTGCTTTGACGGAGAAGGGCAGTTCATCGCCTCGCGCAAGGGAACTGTCACCCCCTCTTCCGCCACCGCCGGATCGCTGACGGGTTATGTCCCGGCCAACACTTCCCGTATCCACTTTATTGCGAACTCTACCGGATTGGATATCTCCGCTTACGGTATGGGATCGCTGGAGCGCGTTATGATGAAGTCGGCGGCACTTTCCTCGGGGATTGAGGACAATGTACGCTTCTGGGGCTTCCACGCCGAGGCGAATCCCGGGGCTATGGCGACCTGGTTAAAGAGTTCCGACAAGGTGTGGTTGCTGCGTGACCGGGCGAAGGTGACGGTGATTAACAACGATCCCGACATCGAGTCCGTCGAATGGACGATTACCAATGGCTTGAACCGGGGTTTCGTGGCGGCGATGAGTGCTTCCGGGCAGTTCCCGTATACGAATGATTATGTGAACGGTACGGTAATGACGGAGTACCGCAGCTCCGGGGTTTATAACTTTACGGCGGCGGACGAAAACAACTCTGCGATTTGGACTCCTGCGGGCGAGGCCAATCCGCAGTTCCTCTTCGAGAACTCCAATATGTCTATTCCCGTGAAGTTGATCGTCAAGGCGACTTACAAATCCGGCAGTTTTACGAACGAACAGGTGCGGTATCATACGCTGCTGCTGCAGGACAACAATAAAGCCACCTACCGGGTGTTTCGCAACAACTCCTTCGTGCTGACGATCCAGAACCTGCCGAGCGACAAGGAGACGACCTCGATGGGCTCGAGCACGTTCCAGGGGGCGGTCGAATCGGAGAACTATTCCAACAACCCGTATGCTCAAGTGCAACGTGAGGTGGATGAGGTCAGTACGGACGAATTCCGCCTGAAGGTGGAGAGCGTGATCAAGATGTTTAACAGCAAAGATGCCAACGGGAACGGCGTTGTGAATTTTGAATATACAGCGCTGGGTTCTGCATCGACTTCCGGCCTTACGGCGGCGAATTTCGAGGTTTCCTGGGAAGGCAAGGCGGACGATGATGAGACGGAAGATATGGCGAAGGTGAACCTTACGCCGACCGTGGCCTACGATGCATCGACCGGCAAGGGTACGGTAACTTTTGCGATGGAGGATGTGACCACCGATCTCAAGCACAACGCCTTCCAGATCCTGGCCAAGAATTCCGGCCTTTCGCGCATGGTGGATCTCTATTCCATCACGTCCTTCTCATTTGCAGATGATCCGTATCTCGAGGAACTCTCCGGAACGACCCGTCGTGTGGGAAATGTAGATCGTGAAGTATATAAGCTTTCTTTCAAGCTTGACGGGAACTTCTTGCAGGATCTGTATCCCATCAAGGTCCGGATGTATACCGCGACGCTTGTCCCATATAGCGACAACACGGCAACTTCGGTGCATGGCGCTTTCAATGTGGTGGTGGGTTCGACGAACTCGCTGGGAGAGAGCAGCACGACTACCGACTGGAACTACGGTGCGAAGAGTTGGGGCTCGTGGTATGAATACGTGATCGACACCCCGTCTGCGAATAATGAATACACCATCTACCTTTATGATATCCGTGCCAATCTTTCGGTACAAAGGACGCTTGTAGGTATGTATTTCGAAGTGGAGGATTATGGCCCTGTACGTCCATTGACAGCAGTTCATCACGAGATCCGTGAGAGAACATTCCAGCGCGCGAACTTCAGCTGGAGCGGTAATACGGGAACCAGCACCCAGGACAAAATAACGGTTTCTCTGGGGAATTCGGATGATTGGAGAGATGATAAACGACTTTATCTCATCACGTATTATTCTGATTATTCGTTACGTATCGGACGTAATACTGGGAATGGGACCGTGACGGTTACAGCTACTGATGGCTTTAAGATTTCCAGTATAGAAATCACTTATTTCCATCGGAACAGGCAGACAGCGGCAGTAATCGGGACGGAAGTTTGGCCCGCCAAGGATTTTGTCGGCGGGAATGTAACGGCATCTCCGGGTTCTTATTCTAGGAACGGAATGACGGGTACATGGACCGGCGATCCAGCGACTTCGGTTACCCTAACGATGTCTCGAGACAGCGAAAATGAGTCTCCTCGTATTGTCTCCATCAAAGTGACCTACGAGATTTGATCGGCGGTCCTCGTCAGAGGCCGAAAATGAGGACGGAGTGCAGTGAATCTGCACTCCGTCCTTGTTTTGAGCCTGTCTTGAGGATGGGACCGGCGGCGCAGACTGCCGTCAGGCGATCTGCGGCTTCCCGCTCCGGTTCTCGCGGGTGAGGAAGCGCTCGGGCATCTTGCCCTCCTGGAGTTCTTCCCAGTCGTGGCGGTTGCGCCAGATGTCGATGGCGGTGAAGATGGGGGCAGGCCGGCGGTGAAGTTCACGCCGTCCTCGAAGGAGAGGGCCTTGAACGGCGCGAGCCCCTGGTCGTGGTACATCGCCAGGGTGGCGTCGAAGTCCTCGAAATGGTTCAGCCCGAAGAAGCCGTCGGGGGAGAAGGGGCCGAAGGCGAGGATGCCCTCGTCGGTGGCCTTCCGGATGGCCGGGATGATGATGTCCTGCTCCTCGGTGCCCAGCAGGCCGCCGTCGCCGCTGTGCGGGTTGAGGCTCAGCACGGCGATGCGCGGCTGGTCCACCACGAAGTCCCGCTTCAGCGAGTCGTTGATGAGGCGCAGCTTGCTCAGGATGCGCTCCTCGGTGATCTGCGCGGCCACGTCCTTGAGGGGGATGTGCCCCGTGACGACGGCCAGGCGCAGGCGGTGGCTGACCATGAACATCAGGGCGTCGGGAGCGCCGAAGGCATTCTGGATGTATTCGGTGTGGCCGGGGAAGCCGAAGCCTTCGCCCGCCATCGCCTTCTTGTTGATGGGGCCGGTCACGAGCACGTCGATGAGGCCCTGGCGGAGTTCCCGCACGGCCGTTTCCAGCGACTTGATGGCGGCGCCGGCGGATTCCGTGGTGGCCTGGCCGGGCTCGGCGTACGCACTGTCCGGCAGGCAGTTCACGATGTTGACGCGCCGGGCGTGCGCCTCGGCGGCCGAGGAGATGGCGTTGGTGTCCATCTGCTCCACCTCGGGAATGGTCTTGCGGTAGAAGCCGAAGAGCTTGGAGGAGCCGTAGATGACCGGAGTGAACTGCTCGAGGATGCGCGGGTCTGCGAGGGCCTTGATGATGACTTCGTAGCCGATGCCGTTGGAGTCGCCCTGGGTGATGCCCACTATGATTTTTCCGTTTTGCATATGAATCAGATTAATGTAGGTTCTTTCGTTTCGTCGTAGCCGCTGTCCGGCGGCAGGCCGGGGCGGGAATACGCCTCGACGGCCAGGCGGTCGCAGCGCTCGTTCTCGGGATGCCCGGCGTGGCCGCGAATCCAGGTGAAGGTGAGGCGGAAGCGGCCGGCGAGGGCGTCGTACTGCGCCCAGAGGTCGTGGTTCTTCTTGCGTTTCCAGCCCTGGGTGATGGTATTAACCACGTAGGTGGAATCGCTGAATACGTGCACCTCGGCGCCTTCCCAGCGGATGGCCTCGAGCCCCTTGATCACGGCCAGCAGCTCCATCCGGTTGTTGGTCGTGCAGGCGAAGCCGCCGGACAGTTCCTTGCGGACGTCGCCGCAGCAGAGCACCGCGCCCCAGCCGCCGGGGCCGGGGTTGCCGCTGGAAGCGCCGTCGGTGTAGAGAGATATGGGAGGCCTCGTTGCCATTATTCGCAAAATTAACTAATTTTGTCCGATATTGATAACACCGCCGATATGAATTACGATAGAACGCTGATCATCACGGGCGGCGCCGGCTTCATCGGCAGCCACGTGGTGCGTCTGTTTGTCAACAAATACCCGCAGTACCGGATCATCAACCTGGACAAGCTGACCTATGCCGGGAATCTTGCGAACCTCAAGGACATCGAGGACAGGCCCAATTACCGTTTCGTGAAGATGGATATCTGCGATTTCGAGGGGGTGCTGAAGCTGATGCAGGAGGAGCGGGTGGACGGCATCATCCACCTGGCCGCCGAGAGCCACGTGGACCGCAGCATCAAGGATCCGTTCACGTTCGCCCGCACCAACGTGATGGGGACGCTCTCCCTGCTGCAGGCCGCCAAGGTCTGCTGGGAGGGCAGTTGGGAAGGGAAGCGTTTCTACCACATCTCTACCGACGAGGTGTACGGTGCGCTGGAAATGACGCATCCGGAGGGGATCGAGCCTCCGTTCAGCACGAAGGCTTCCAGCGGGGAGCATCACCTTGCCTACGGGGAGAAGTTCTTCACGGAGGACCTGAAGTACCAGCCGCACAGCCCGTACAGCGCCGCGAAGGCGTCCAGCGACCACTTCGTGCGCGCCTACCACGACACCTACGGCATGCCCACCATCGTGACGAACTGCTCCAACAACTACGGTCCCTACCAGTTCCCGGAGAAGCTCATCCCGCTGTTTATCAACAATATACGGCATCGCAAGCCGCTGCCGGTGTACGGGAAGGGGGAGAACGTGCGAGACTGGCTGTATGTGGAGGACCACGCACGCGCCATCGACACCATCTTCCACCACGGGAAGATTGCCGAGACCTACAACATCGGCGGCTTCAA
>CACWOH010000040.1 GCA_902762435.1 uncultured Bacteroidia bacterium
TGTGCTACCATACACCAATTCGCCTCCGATGGTAAAGGCCGAAGCAGAAGCAATATTGGCCACGCAGCAGCCCTTCTCGATTTCAGGGAAATTGTTCTTGAGGTGTTTGTCCAGCCAATAGCCCATCGAGACACTGTGCTCGTTGGCGATGACATAGATCCGGTCCGCATTCTGCTGGAAAGAGTCCGTGGACAGCTGCCGCTGGACATACACCGCCAGCAGGAGCACGAACGCCATCGACACCGTGAGTCCCACAAGGTTGATAGCCCCGTATAACTTATTCTTTTTCAGGAAGTTCCAAAAACTCTTCATCGCTTAAAAAACCAATACATCGGAATCGCCGTAGTTGTCATACCCGGAGGTGATGACCTTTTCGCCGGGCTCCAGGCCCTCAAGCACTTCGTAGTACTGGGGATTCTGCCTGCCGATGCGTATCTCTCTTTTGACGGCCTTGTTGCCATCTTTGTTAACGACGTATATCCACTTTCCGCCGGTCTTCTGGTAGAAGGTGCCGCGCGGGATGATGACCGCCTCTTCGGGCTGGCCCAGCTGGAGGTTCAGGTAGTAGGTCTGGCCGCTGCGGATGTTGTCCGGCTGCTCGCCGTCAAACTTGAAATCCGCCTTGAACTTGCCGTCGCGCACCTCCGGATAGACTTTCCGGATGACGGTGGAATAAGTCTCGCCCTGGCGCTCGAAGGTGGCCGACAGGCCGTCGAACACGCGGTCGATGTAGTGTTCGTCGATCTGCGCCTCCACTTTATACGTGCCGACGGAGTTGATCTGGCCGATCCTGGTACCGGAGGCGACGCTCTGCCCGAGGACCACGTCCAGCAGGCCGAGTTCGCCGTCGATGGGCGCCTTGATGATGAGGTTGCTCTTGCGCTTGCGGATCATCTGCATGTTCAGCTGCATGTTGTCCAGGCTCTCCTCCATGCGGTCGATCTGGGTGCCGCGGTACAGGCTGTCCTGCCTGGAGCGTTCCGTCATGAGCTCGTATTTCTGCCGGGCCAGCCGGTAGTCCTCCTCGGCCTTCAGATACTCCTCCCGGGCGATGAGCTTGTCCTCATACAGGGCCTTCTGCTGCTCGTAGGCCCTTTTGAGACGTTCCACGTTGGTGCCATACTCCAGCACGTTCTGGCGCACGTCCAGCTTCTGCTGCTCCATCTGGATCTGCGTGTTGCGGAGGATGTTCTCCTTCTCCGCCAGCTCGGCCTCGGAATTCAGGATCTGCAGGTCCAGGTTGTCGTTGTTCAGCACCAGGATGGCATCGCCGGCCTTTACCGGGGAGCCCTCCTCGATGAGGATCTTCTCCACGATGCCGCCTTCCTGCGGGCTCAGCTGGATGGTGGTCATCGGCTGAACGCGGCCGCTGATGCGGATATAGTCGTTGAATTCGCCTTTCACGGCACTCGACACCGTGACCGTATCCTTGTCCACCCGGAGCGTCTTGTCGTTCGGCCGGGCGATCAGGTAAACGATGAATGCCAGCAGCAGCGCCCCCAGCCACCACGGCAGGGCTTTTTTGGTAAACGCCACGCGCCATCCGGTTTTCTTCTCAATAATCTTATCCATTGTTTTAGATTCTTCAGTCGCCTCCGGCTCCTTCAGAATGACATTGACGATAAGAACATATTGTCATCCTGAGCGAAGCGAAGGATCTATTGATTAATATATTCTACTCCATTGTAATAGCGGACCACGGCCTGCTTGATGAGATATTTGAACAGGGAGTTCATCTCGTCGGCCCGGGCCTTGAGGTAATTGTTGTTCGCGGTCTGGAACTCCAGCGGGGAAATCAGCCCCTGGTCCAGTTTCTTGAGGTTCAGGCTATAGGCTTCCTCCTGCACCTCGGCCTTGTGCTGCGCCTGGCTGTAAGCCGTGGCGGCGCCGTCGCGGTCCTGGACGGCGCGGCGCACCTCGCTCTCCACGTCGCGGCGCTTCTGGTCCAGTTCGGCCGTCGCCTTGTCCAGCGCATTCCGCTTGCGGGAGATGGCCGAATGCCGGCTCAGGCGGTTCCAGATGGGAATGCTCACCGACAGTTCCACGTACTCGCCGCCGTTGTTCCGGAACTGGTCCCGGAAAGGCGCCGTCTGGGAGCCCTGGTAGGTATAGTAGCTCGTACTCCAACCGGCATACAGGCCCACGGAAGGCAGCAGCTGCCACTTGGCGGTGTTCAGTTCCCGCCGGGCATTCTGCTGCTTCCAAGAAGCGATCTGCACGGCCGGGTTGTGGTCCAGGGCGAAGGAGACGATAGATTCTTCGGTTGCCTCCGGCTCCCTCAGAATGACAGCCCCGTCAGCCAGAGCTGCCCTGTCGGCCAGAGACGCCTTGTCATCCTGAGCCATATTGTCATCCTGAGGGCGAAGCCCGAAGGATCTGAAACCCGTTTCGATTTCCAGTTCTTCCTCCAGCGGCCAGAACATCAGGTCCGCGAGGATCATCTTCTGGTCGCGGTACAGGTTGTTCGTGTTGATGAGGTCGTACCGGCGGTCGGCCAGGTCGGCCTCCATCTGGATCACGTCGGCGTGGCCCTTCTGCCCCAGCTCCTCCTGCCGCCTGGCTTTGGCCAGCGCCTGCTCCGCGGCGGACACCTGCTCCTCATACACATCGCAGAGACGCTTGTAGTACACCACGTTGTAGTACGCCTCCATCACCGCCAGGCAGATGTCGGCCTCCACCTGCTTCTCCTGCGATTCGGCGATCAGCAGCCCGGTCCTGGAGATCCTGTAGTTGTTCACCGCCTTGAAGCCGTCGAAGAGGTCGAAACCGGCGCTCAGGCCATAGTTGTTATGGAACGAGGTGGTATTGAAGTAGGTGTTCGTCTGCGGGTCGATGCTGCGCCCGAAGTTGTAGTAGGCGTAGGTCGATGCGCTGATCTGCGGGGTAAAGAGCGCCAGGGCCGCATCGCGCCGGTCCAGCCGGGCGTCTCCGACGGCCGCCTGCTGGATGCGGATCTTCGTGGCGTTGGAAATCGCATACTCCATGCAGTCGTGGAGCGTCATCTTGTTTTGGCCGGTGGCGCTTACTGTCACAGCAAGCGCCAGGGCCGATACTAACCATTTGATATGAATACTATTCAGCATAGTTTGATTGTTTAATCACCCACAGACGTAACACCCACCGTGCCAAAACACCTAATATGCTGATTATAAGCAGATAACTGTAAATTCCACGAGACAAAAAGTGTAAAGGATCTTTACACTGCTTTACACTTTCGGGTTTACACTTTACAGTCCCCCGTCAAAAATCTTACAAATAAATTTGGTTTATAATGTAAACTTGTTTATATTTGCATTGGGGTTCCGGAAGACTGCGCAGCTTTTTGGGAATCCTAGGACAAGTTAACTGATTGATACAATGGAACAAATCAAAGAAATGACGGCACAGGAGAGCCTCCTGCTCATCGCCGAGACCTTCAACAAAAGCCGGGAAGGCATCCTTCGCAATAGCGCCAAGTATTTCATGCTTTGGGGAGCGCTGCTCACCCTCACTTCCCTTGTCATCTATTTATTATGGCACCTGACCGGCAAGCCGCAGTGGAACTTCCTTTGGTTCGCCATGCCGGTCATCGGCTACCCGGCCGCCGCCCTGATGGGGAAATATGACGTCGCCGTGCCGCAGAACGAGGTCAGCAAGATGCTCAGCGGCGTGTGGCGCGTCTTCGGCGCCTTCGCCATCACACTCAGCGCCGTGGCCATCTTCCTGGTTCCCATGAACGTGTCGCTCATCATCGTCATCATCCTGGGGCTGGCCGAATGCATGTCCGGCGTCCTGCTGAAGAACTGGCCCGTCATCATCTGCGGCTTCCTGCTGGGGGTCTGCGGGGCCGTGTTCGCAATGCTGGTGAAGAGCGAAACGCAGCTGCTGGTTTTCACGCTGGGCGGTGTCCTGCTGCTCGTCACCGGCCTGGTCATGAAACTTCAGAACAAGTAGCCATGCTCCCGAAACTGGACCCGCTCCTGCACTCGGAACTCCGGCTGGCCGTGATGTCCATCCTGGCCGGGGTGGATGAAGCCGACTTCACCTACCTCAAGAAGCAGACCGGCGCCACCTCCGGAAACCTCAGCGTGCAGATCGACAAACTCACCACCGCCGGCTACATCACGGTGGAGAAAGGCTTCAAGGGCAAGATGCCCCGCACCGCCTGCAGGATCACCCCGGCCGGGCAGGAAGCCTTCAAAAACTACGTCAGCGCCTTGCAGGAATACCTGTCGGCAAGCAAAGAAGTCAAGTAACCATGAAAAAGATCATCAAAATCATCCTGTGGGGCCTGCTCGCCCTGGTGCTCCTGCTCGGGATCGGCGCGCGGGCGAAGTTCGGCCCGCTGCTCAAGGGCGCGAAATCCGTCGAGAAACTGGACGACGGCCTGTATTACCTGGAATTCCGGGGCGACGACGGCTTCGCCGCCCTGGTTGAAAAGGGCGGCGGACGCAGCGCCGGCGAACTGTCCGGGTACGTCATGGAGTTCCTGTCCGGGGGCTTCTATCACCCCGGGGCCGGGGAATCCGTCCCGGCGGATTACGGCTGCTCCGCCCTCACGGCGCGCACGCCGGAAGGCGGCGTCCTGATGGGCCGCAACTTCGATTTCAATTCCGCGACCGGCATGGTCGTGCATACCGTCCCCACAAAGGGATACGAGACCTACACCACCTTCAACCTCGAGTTCATCGGTTTCGGGGAGGGATGGCTTCCGGAAGGCGGTAAGAACCAGTATATGGCGCTCGCCACGCTGTTCTTCGCCCTGGACGGCCTCAACGAGAAGGGACTGGCCGTCGCGGACCTGATGGCCGGCGACGACGCCCAGACGCACCAGGAAAGCGGGAAGCCTGCCCTGACCACCACGTCGGCCATCTGCTACCTGCTGAAGAACGCCGCCACCGTGGACGAAGCCTTGGAACTGCTGCGGGGGATCGACATGCACTCCGACATCGGCGCAGCCCACCATTACGCCATTTCCGACGCCTCCGGCCGGAGCGTCGTGGTCGAGTATGTGGACAACCGGATGGAGGTCGTGGAATCCGCCGCCGTGGCCAATCACTACCTGTGCGCGTCCAAGCGGAACGTGGGCCTGATAGAAGGCGACCGCCGCTATGACATCCTGTGCCGGCGGATCGACGACGCCGGAGGCGTGATGGACAAGCGGCAGCTCACGGAAGCCATCGCCGCCGTGTCCCAGCCGCAGCGGGAGAGCGGTTTCCTGGGCACCGCGTGGACCCTGGTGATGGATTTGAGCGACCCTGCGGTCACCTACTACTCCCGCCGCCACTTCGACAAGCCCCTGCGCTTCGAGTTCGAGCGGAAGGGGGCCGAGTGAGCCCTGCGGGCGCCTTTCTAACGGAAGACAAGCAGGAATTCCGTTCCCGCTTCGTCGCTCCGGACCAGTTCGATGCTGCCGTTGTGGTTGCGCATGATCTGGCGGGAAATGCTCAGGCCGATGCCTGAGCCTTCCTTTTTGGTGGTGTAGAACGGGATGAAGATCTGCTCCTGCGCGGAGACGGGAATGGGTTCGCCGTCGTTGGCCACCCGGATGAGCACTTCGTCGTCCTTGCCCATCCCGGCGCTGATGTCGATATGCTTTGCGCCGGCCTGGAGGGCGTTCTTGATCAGGTTGATCAGGATCTGGGAAATCTGCCCTTCATCGGCGTAGATCATCAGGTCCGGCTCTTCCGGGCGGTAGGAGCAGACCGCGCCGCAGGAGGCGGTGTATTCGCTGTTCAGCGCGAGCACGCCGTCCATCAGTTCCTGCAGGTCCAGGGCCTTGCGGACGGGCCGGGCCACGCCGGAAAGCTGGCGGTAGGTCTGCACGAAGCCGATGAGGTTCTTGGAGGAGTCGCTGATGGTCTCCAGCCCGGCCTTGATGTCCAGCTCGCTGCGGCCGTTTTCATCCACGGAGCGGGCCATGGCGTCGGACAGGGAGGCGATGGGTGAAACCGTGTTCATGATCTCGTGCGTGAGCACGCGGATAAGCTTGGTCCAGGAGTCCTGCTCGTGCGCCTGGCGCTGCGTCTCGAAGATGGTCCGGATGCGGTTGAGCGTGCGGTTGAACTTGTTGCTGTCCTTGAAGCGGAAGTTCAGTTCCCCGTCTTCCAGCGCGTCCATCATATAAGCCACTTTCCGGATGTCTTTCCGGCGCGTGTACAGCGATGCCAGCAGCCACGCAAGCAGCGCGACTGCGACGACGATCAGTATGACCACCCAAACGGCCATGTCCGGCTAGATGTTGTA
>CACWOH010000041.1 GCA_902762435.1 uncultured Bacteroidia bacterium
ATCCACTCTTTGTCTTTTTCGGCAAAGTGAGATAACACAAAAACAAACAGGAGGCACACCATGAAAAAGCTACTTTCTCTCGTTCTCGTCCTGCTGATGATCCTGGGGATCGTCGCCTGCGGAACGACCAAGCCCGCTGAAACCCCAGCCCCCGTCGCTACCCAGGCGCCGGCTGCGGAGAAGCCCGCCGAACAGCCCACCGAGGCCCCCAAAGAGCCGGAAGCGCCGAAGGCGACCTATGTAGCCCTGGGTTTGAACATCAAGAATAAGACCGGCGTCACCATCGACGAGGTGTACATCTACCCCGCGGGCGGCGACAAAGGCAACAGCGTGGTGGCCCCCGGCTGGCAGGATAAGGACGCGGACAAGGCCAACTATGAGAAGAACATCTACATCGTCCGGGAAGCCGGCGCGGCCCAGGAGCTGCTGGTGGTCTTCGCGGACGGCACCGAGGCCAAGAAGGACCTTGGAGAGCTGAAGATGTACACCAAGATCTCCATGAAGGACGGCGTCGATCCGGCCGCCTGGGAGGTGCAGCTGGAGGACAAGGCCGAGGACAAGGCGGCCATGGATGCTGCGGTAGCCGTAGGCAAGACTGCCGACAACGTCTATCCCGGATACGAGCTCCTCGCCATCGAGCTGAAGAACAAGACCAGCAAGAACATCGTGGACTTCCGCTTCTATGAGGAAGGCGGCGATCCCAACGCCTACAACAACATGATCGACTACCTCTACACCGCTGCCGGTGAAAAGATGGCGTCCCTCATGCCCGGCAAGGCCAAGGAAGGTGGCATGTACCTCTTCAAGTGCTTCCTCCGTCCCCACACCGACAACTATAACCTGTACGTGAAGTTCGACGACGGCACGGACATCACCTATCCCATCGAGGACCTGTTCAAACCCGACGGCGACGGCCACCTGCCCAACGAGATTTCCCTGAAGAACGCCGAGGATAAGTACGACATCAAGGTCCAGTACGACGACGGCGATCCCGAACCCCTGCAGTATCTGGCCGAGTCCCTGGAGAAGGGCTACGTGGTGGATCAGTGGTATCCCGTGTACGAAGGCGCGCCCGCCGCTGACGCGGCTGCCGTAGAGGCCGCCCGCGCCGAGCTCGCCAAGATCCCCGTGCCCGCCGCCGAAGAGCCCGCTGAGGAGCCCGCCCCCGCCGAGGAGCCCGCGCCCGCTGCCGAAGCCGCCGCGGTGCCCGAGGGCTACACCGGCCTCAAGCTGATGGTCAAGAACAAGACCGGCAAGGACATCGCCAAGATCTATCTGTTCCCCAACGACGAGGACAAGGGCAAGAACATCTTCAAGACCCTGGCGGACGTGCTGCCCACCGAGGATGAGAGCAAGGAAGGCAAGCCCCATGAGATCCAGGTGTACGTGCTGCGGGAGACCGAGAAGCTGGGCGCCATGACCCTCAGGGTCCGCTTTGCTGATGACACCGAGGAGGATCACGTGCTGGAGAAGCCGGTGGAGGACTACACCGTCTTCACCATCAAGGCGGACGAGTTCAAGCAGAAGGTCACCGACGACGCCGAGGATATGGCGGCCATGGACGCCGTGGCGGCTGCCGGCGTCTCCACCGACGGCGTGGAGTACGCGCCCAAGGCCGAGGAGCCCGCTGCCGCGCCCGCCGCGGCGGAAGTGCCCGCGGGCTATGCGGGCCTGGCCCTGAACATCAAGAACAAGACCGGCAAGACCATCAACGAGGTCTATATCTACGCCAAGGACGGCGACAAGGGCGCCAGCGTGGTGGAAGCCGGCTGGAAGGACAAGGACGCCGACGGCGACAACTACGAGAAGAACATCTACCTCATCCGCGAGGCGGACAAGGAGTTCGTTCTCTACGTGGTCTTTGAGGACGGCACGGATCTGACCGAGGAGCTGGGCGCCCTCGCCATGTACGACAAGATCTCCATGCAGGCGGACAAGGTCAAGCACGAGCCCAACGACGATCCCGCCGACATCGCCCTCATGGACGAGGTCGTGAAGGCCGGCGTCACGGCGGACGGCTGGTATCCCGCCGCCTGAGGCACGCGCGATCCCCTTTTGCGGAGGACGGCCGGGCGGACCGGCCGCCTCCGCTGAGTCTTTTGAGCCAATACAGGATGGAAGGACGCAGGTATGAAACGGATCTCGACACTTATTTTAGCAGTTATCATGGTCTGCGGCCTGTTCTGCGTCAGCAGCGCAGCAGCGGACACGGAGCAATGGTGGGAGCAGGACGTGTGGAGCACCGACGTCCTCGTTTCCCTCGGCGCCGTTTTGCCGGACTATGATCCGGCGTCCGACACCTATCGCATCTCCGCGCCGGAGCAGCTTCTGTATCTGTCAGGGCTGTGGAAGCCGGAAGACACCAACGGCGACCACGCCCCCGACGCGCCCTGCGGCGGCACTTACGTGCTGACCCAGGATCTCGACATGTCGCCCCTGCTGGAGCGGATCGGCGCAGTCATCGCCGACAAGACCGGCAACGACACCGAGGGCTATATGCCGCCCATCGGCGCTCTGGCCAACAACGGCAAGGAGGAGGGCGTGCACTGCGCGTTCTTCGGCACCTTCGACGGGCAGGGGCACGCCATCCGGAACCTGCGCGTCGTGCGCATGGGGAACAAATACTGCGGCCTGTTCGGCAACGTGGGCCACGATTTCGGCGAGGGCTATGTCAAAAACCTGGCGATCCTGGACGCCGAGATCAAGGGCCTGTCCTCCTGCGGGATCCTGGCCGGGAGCCTGTGCGGTGACGCGGACAACGTGGTCTGCACCGGAAAGATCGACTGCCGGGAAAAGAACGCCGGCGGCCTGGCGGGCAAGATCAAGCGCAACGAAAACGGCTATTGCGGCATCGCCCGCAACTGCTTCGTCGACTGCGAGATCATCGTCCGCGGCAAGGGCAACGAAAACGGAGCGGCGGGCGGCATCACGGCCTCCTGCTCCGGCGGCGGCCAGGTGGTCAACTGCTACGCGGCCGGTTCCATCGAGATCGGCGGCGAGGAAGCGGACAGCGTCGGCGGCCTCATCGGCAACCTCAAGGGCGGCACGGCTGTCGACAACAACGTGATGCTGCTCTCCGAGATCGACGGCGGCGACGACAGCCAGAACATCGGCTACCTCTGCGGGAACTATGCCGGCGATTCCGGCTCTCACATCCACGGCAACGTGGTGTGGAACGGGACGAGGCTCATGGGCGGCGTATCCAGCACCCATCCCGAAGAAGCGGCGTACGCCCTGGTCGGTAGCGAGCAGATCAGGAGCAAAGAGCTGTATGAATCCCTGGGCTGGGATCTCGACGATGTCTGGACCTGGGTCGGCGATGAGTCAGATGGCTATCCTATGATCCGTGCCTTTGCGGATGCCGTGGATCTCAAGGACCGCATCGATGGGCGGCTGATCGTCTCCGCGCCGGTCCTTCGCCTTTCGGAGCCCATGAAGAACAGCGCGTATTCCGGCGAGACCGTGCGGATCGACGCGCTGCTGGCGCCGGAGGGTGTGACCGCCGGGGAGGCTCTGGTCCACCTGGGCACGGGCAAGAAGCGCTCGGCCTGCACTGAAACGGTCCCGATGCAGCGGACCGAGGCGGGCTTTACGGCGGATCTATCCCTGGATATCGGCACCTACTATTATTACTGCACCGTGGAGGCGGACGGAAGGAAGCTTTCCTTCCCCACCGAGGGCACGGTCCGACTGGACGTGGTTTCGGAAACGGTCCGCTATGTTCCGGAGCAGCTCACCCTGACGCCCGGAGCCACCGCCGCCGAGATGTGCTTCAACTGGATCACCGCGGCCGATGGGCTCAGCGCGGAACTGCGCTGGCGAGAACGGGACGAATCCAGTTGGACCGTCGTGCCGGTGACCGAGATCGAGCGGGTCAACGTGCGTGGCGATCACGGCACGTTCACCAGCTATTCCGTCGACCTGACCGGGCTAAAGCCGGGGACGGACTATAAGTATATGGCCGTCACCAAGGACGGGACCAACGACTATCAGAGCAGCGTCTACGAGTTCAGGACCCTGCCCGCCCAAAAGGCATTCTCCTTCGTGCTCGTCAGCGATCTGCAGTCCACCAACGAGGAGGGGTATCTGCCCTTCCTGTACACCGATCAGACGTTCCTGACAGACACCCTCCATCCGGATTTCATCGTGAACCTAGGCGACCTCACGGAGGACGACACCATGGCGGAATGGACGTATCTGTTCGATCAGCTCCAGGGCGTGCTGGCGACGACGCCCACCGCGTATGTCCCGGGCAATCACGAATCCAAGGGCGACGTGGTCTATTCCCATTTCAAGGGACGGACCAATCTCCCCCGGGGGATCGACGATGAGATGCTGGCGGAGACGACGGCCTCCTTCGTGGTCGGCGACGTGTGCTTCGTGATCCTGAACACAGAGCCCTATACCGGCATCGACGGCGCGGACGCGTCGCAGGACAAGCTTCGGTTCTATGAGCAGCAGAAGGCCTGGGCGAAGGACGTCTTCGAGGCTTCCGGCTGTACGTACCGGATCGTCCTGGCCCACGCGGGCCTGGTGCAGAAGGACGACGCGGCGACGGCCTTTCTGGAGCAGATGTGTGAAGAGCTTCAGGTGGACCTGTTTTTCAACGGGCATATCCACAACTACTTTAGGGCCACGGTCAACGGCAGCGGCGAAAAGGCCGAGCCCGGCGAAGCCACCACCTTCGTCACCATCAGCCCCATGGGCATGAAGTTCGATGAGTACGGCGGAGAGCTGGACGGCCTGCTGGGGTTCCAGACCGGCGGCCAGTCGGATGAACGGCAGTACCTCGCCTACGTGGAAGTCACGGAGGAAGGGATCGTCGTGACCGCGTATCAGAGGACGGAGGCCGGCGACGCGAGCCCGAAGAAGTGCGCCGACTACACCGCCATCGACAGCTTCGCGATCCGTCACGAGCAGAGCCAGCCGGCGGAGCCGGAGGCTGCGGCCAAGACAGAGGAAAAACCGGCGGCGGAAACGAAGCCGGCGGCGGAAGTGAAGCCGGCAGCGGAGACGAAGCCGGAGGCGGCAGCGACAGCGGCGGCAGCGGAGCGCACCGTGCCGTGGGCGGCCATCGGCTGCGGGGCTGCTGCGATCGCGGTGATCCTGCTGGTCGTGATTTTTAAGAAGAGAAAGACCGTTAAGTAGGTCTGGATCCCGGTTTATCGGCGTTTGCCGTTCCGGCTTTTGCCGGTTCGGATAGACGGCAGGCGCCGATTCTATTCTTCATCTTCCGTAAACGTTTACGGATCCAAACGAGGGCGCTTCGCCCGTAATACAGTCAGGAAAGAGGTACAGCTATGGAATCGTTGTTCTGGATTGGATTTGTCGGTGCGGCCATGGCAGGGATATACGCCCTGATCCAGGCGAAAAAGGTCATGACCTTCTCCGAGGGCACGGAGCGCATGAAGCAGATCGCCGGCGCTATCCGCGAGGGCGCCAACGCCTATCTGCAGCGGCAGTACAAGACCGTCCTGCCGGTCTTCGCGGCGGTGTTCGTGATATTGATGGTCATCGCCTTCGCGTCCGGCGGCGACATGCTCTCCAAATTCACCCCCTTCGCCTTTCTGACCGGCGGCGTCTGGTCGCTTTTGGCCGGATTCATCGGCATGAAGATCGCCACCCACGCCAACTCCCGTACGGCCCAGGCGGCCTCCGAGGGCCTCAACCGAGGACTGCGGGTGGCCTTCTCCGCCGGCTCGGTCATGGGCTTCACCGTGGTGGCCCTGGGCATCCTGGACGTGACGCTGTGGTTCTTCCTTCTTCGGTACGGCTTCGGCATCCAGGACCCGGTCCAGATCGGCAACATCATGGTCATGAACGGCATGGGCGCATCCTTTATGGCCCTGTTCGCCCGGGTGGGCGGCGGCATCTACACCAAGGCGGCCGACGTGGGCGCGGACCTGGTGGGCAAGGTGGAGAAGAAGATCCCTGAGGACGATCCTCGGAACCCCGCCACCATCGCCGACAACGTGGGCGACAACGTGGGCGACGTGGCCGGCATGGGCGCCGACCTGTACGAATCCTATGTGGGCAGCATCCTGGCCACCTTCGCTCTGTCCGCCATCGGCGGCTACGGCTTCTCCGGCATGCTCCTGCCGCTGCTTCTG
>CACWOH010000042.1 GCA_902762435.1 uncultured Bacteroidia bacterium
CTCGCCAGTACCTCAAGCCGGCCCGTGAGGAGATGAAGAAGATGTACATCCACAAGATCATCAACGTCCTCGGATCCAACGGCAAGGCCCGCTAGTCCCAGGCAGCATACAAAAAAACCTCCGGCGATGAACCGGAGGTTTTTTGTATGCGGCGTGCGCTACAGCAGCGGCTTCAGCATGAAGCTGAACACCCGCGGCTCGGCCTTGATGCGGTACTGGGGGCGCGGGATGGCGCCCCAGGAGTTTTCGCAGCCGAGGCCCATCTGCATCAGGTCCACGTTCACGTGCGTGAGGCCGTCTTCCCTGAGCTCCAGCGAATGGCGCTGGTCGCCGCCGCGGCCCCTGCCGCCGCCGGTGACCGACAGGTCGATGTCGCGGCGTCCGAAGGGCAGGGCGGAGGCGGAGAAGGCGAGCGGGGCTGAGATCTCGAATCCGCAGCCGGCGGCGTCGGTCAGGCGCATCCAGCGCATGCCCACGTGGGTGCCGGATTCCTGCAGGGTGTTGAAGGCGCCCGGCATCGCGAACTCCACGCCGAAGCGGAACAGCTCCGGCGCGCCTTCGCGCACCTCGGTCATCGACTCGGTCACGGTGATGGTGCCGTCCGCTCCGATCACGTACTGCATCGTCACGGTGGCCAGGCCGTCGGTGAGTTCATAGACCACTTCCATGCAATTGGCGCTGCGCTGGACGGACACGGCCTTGAACTCCGGGTACAGCCAGGCACCCATCCGGCGCTCCAGGCGTGCGCCCAGGTCGTTCTCCGTCACGGCACGGCCGAAGCAGGGCATCAGCGGGGCGGCCAGCAGTTCCTTCCCCTCCAGTTTATAGGAGCTGAGGGCACCGGTGGCCGGGTCGAAATCCGCCACCCAGCGCCGTCCGCGCAGGTCGGCTTCCGTCAGGCGGTAGGGAGCCTCGCGCAGGAGGATCTGGTCGTAGGCGACCTCCGTGCCGGCGGGCAGGATGCCGTCGGAGCGGCGCAGTACGTAGCTGACGTTGAGGTAGAGCTCGCCCGGAATGCTCTCCAGGTCGGCGGCCCGGAAGCCCAGGTCGGCGGTGACCGTCTGCTGCGGGCCGGCCTTCGGGGCGTCCAGCTGGCCGGACAGGACGGGCTCGCCGTCCGCGATTACCTCCCAGCGCATCATATAACGGCCCAGGTCGATGAAGAAGTTCTCGTTGTACACCTGCACGCGGCCGTCGAGCGCCTGCGCTGTCGGGGCGGAGGTCAGGATGGAGCGGTAGCCGTGCCGGACCTCGTAGGCGTGCGGGTGCAGGCTGCGGTCCGCGGCGATGATGCCGTTGCAGTTGAAGGAGTTGTCGGTGGGGTCGTAGTCGTTGAAGTCGCCGCCGAAAGCGTAGATGTAGCCGGTACGCGACTTCGCGGAAGGCCAGCGGACGGCCTGGTCCACGAAGTCCCAGATGCAGCCGCCCTGCAGGGCCGGATACTTGCGGTACAGGTCCATGTAGTCCTCGAATCCGCCCATCGAGTTGCCCATCGCGTGGGCGTACTCGCACTGGATCAGCGGGCGGACGGGGTTGCTCTCCGCATAGCGTACGATATGGTCGTAGCCGGCGTACATCGGGCAGTAGATGTCCGTGTCGCGCCCGGGCTCGCCGCGCTCGTATTGGATGGGGCGGGAGGGATCCCAGGCCTTCAGCCAGTCGTAGGCGGCCTCGAAGTTCGGCCCGTTGCCGGCTTCGTTGCCGAGGCTCCAGATGATGACGCTCGGGTGGTTGAAGTCCCGCCGGGCCATCCGCTCCACGCGCTCCAGGTGCATCTGGGCGTAGAGGGGGTTCTTCGCCAGGGTGGCGGGGCCGTAGCCCATGCCGTGCGACTCGATGTTGGCTTCGTCGATCACGTACAGGCCGTAGCGGTCGCAGAGGTCCAGCCAGCGCGGGTCGTTGGGGTAGTGGCTGGTGCGTACGGTGTTGATGTTCAGCTCCTTCATGATGCGGATGTCCTCGATCATCTCGGCCACCGTGACCACGTAGCCGCCGGTGGCGGACATCTCGTGGCGGTCGGCGCCCTTGATCAGCACCGCCTTGCCGTTCACTAGCAGCTGCCCGCCCGCGATGCGCACGTCCCGGAAGCCGAAGTCCAGTTCGGCCGTCTCCGTGTCGCCTTTCCTGTCATAGCACACGGCCCGCAGGTGGTACAGCGCGGGGGTCTCGGCGCTCCAGAGCGCGGGGCCCGGAACGCTGCCGGAAGCGGCGACCTCCCGTTCGGGAAGGCCCGGGCCGGACAGATAGTACCGCACGCCCCGGGCGGCCCGGGTAAGCGTGGCGTCGAAGGTGAAGCGGCCGTTGGCTCCGGCGCTCACGTGCAGGTCCTCGATGCGGGCCTTGGGCCGCGCGGTCAGGAACACCTCGCGGGCGATGCCGGCGTAGCGCCAGAAGTCCTGGCACTCCAGGTAGGTGCCGTCGCACCAGCGGAAGATCTCCAGGGCGATGAGCGATTCCTTGCCGGGCTTCACGAACTTCGTGATGTCGAAGCGGGCCTCCAGCTTGCTGTCCTCGCTGTAGCCGACCTCCTTGCCGTCCACCCACACGCGGACGTTGGAAGTGGCGCTGCCGATGGCCAGGAAGATGTCCCGCCCCGCCCAGTCTTCCGGAATGGCGACGCTGCGCCGGTACTGGCCCACGTAGTTGTGCTCCGTGGGAACGGTGGGCGGCGTATTCGGGGCGTGTCCGTCCCAGGCGTACTGGGTGTTGACGTAGAGCGGGTCGCCGTAGCCGTTCAGCTCCCACATCCCGGGCACGGGCATCGCACCCCAGCCGGAGTCGTCCAGGCCGGGCTTGAAGAAGTCGGGGGAGCGGAGTTCGGGGCTTTCGTACCATTGGAATTTCCAGATGCCTTCCAGCGGGATGCGCGGGCTGTCGGTGGCGAGGAACGCGCTCATTTCCACGCGGTTGCGCTGGTTCAGGGCCGGGTTCTGCCAGTCTTCGACGGCAAGGGCGCCCGGGGCGGAGAGCGCCAGGGCGAAAAGGGCAAAGAGGAGTCTTCTCATCGAATATAGTTTTAGTGTTTAAAGATAGGCAAAAAATAAAAAACCTCCAGCGTGCTGCCGGAGGTTTTTCAGGAAACGGACGGACTATCTCATCCGGGCTGTCCGGAGGCCTTCGGTAATCTGGGACTTGTCCGTGATGGTCTTGGCCATGATCCAGTGGTGGACCCGGGTTCCCGAGTTCCCGTCCGACAGGGTCGTGAGCACATAGGCCTGCTTGAAGACCCAGCCCCGCTCAGCCATATAGTTGGCGGCGTCCAGGATGGAGTTGAACACGATGGGATTGCCCTGCTCGTCCACCAGTTGCCGGTCATTGCTGAAGAAACTGGAGAACTGCCCGAAGTCCACCTCCACCGTCGTCTTGTTCGTGAAAAAACCGCCGCCGGTGGAAACGATTTCGCAATAAACCTCGTAAGGCTTCGCCGTGTCCGGGGAATCGGCCTGCTGGGCCTTCAGGCTGCCGCATGCCAGCACTCCGGCCAGCACCGCGACGCAGATCTTGAGTTGTTTTATCATAGCATTTTCTTGCGTTTGAAGATGATCCAGATACTGACCACCAGGGCGGCCATCAGCAGGAACAGCGCCAGCCAGGCCCACCACTTCTCGGCGAAGGGGAGGGTGACGTTCATCCCGTAGAAACTGGCCACGAGCGTGGCAGGCATCAGCAGCAACGACACGAAGGTGAAGATCTTCATGATGTTGTTCTGGTCGAGGTTGATGATGCCCAGGACGGTGTCCTGCAGGTATTCCAGACGCTCGAAGGTGAAGTTGGTGTGGTTGATCAGGGAGGCGATGTCCTGGAGGATGATGTTCAGGTCGCTCCGCAGTTCCGGGTCGCGCGGGCAGAGTTTGCTCTTGACGATGTTGGAGATGAGCCTCTGTTTGTCCACGATGTTCTCGCGGACCGTCATCGCGTTCTCCTGCAGCTGGTTGATGTCCAGCAGGAACTCTTCGTTGATGTCTTCCTTCTGGTTGATGCGCTTGCTGAACTGCGACACGTCCTTGGAGATGAGCTCCACGATGTCCGCATCCAGGTCCACGCGCTTGTCCATGATCTCCACGAAGGTGGTGAACCCGTCCGGGAACTGGTCCGGGAGGGCCTGGATCTTGAGCTGGAGGGTGTCCAGGGAGCGCAGGGGAATCTCGCGCACCGTGGTGAGGATGCCGCCGGACAGGATGAAGGAGACGGGGTCCATCAGCATCTCGTCGTCGGCGGGGGAAAGGAAATTGGTGTTCGCGAAGATGACGCCGTCCTCCTCGTAGAAACGGGAGGAGCTTTCGATCTCTTCCGCTTCGGCACGGCTTTGGATTTCCGTGCCCAGAAACGCTTCGACGGCCCTCTTCTGCTCTCCTGTCGGTTGCAGGAGGTCTATCCAGAGGACGTTTTCTTTGCCGATAGCAGCAAACTCCGTTTCGGACTGGCAGACGACGATGCCGCCGCCTCGTCTGTAGAAAATCTTGATCATCGCTTCCTTCCTGGTTGGTCCCGGCACACTTGTCGGAAGGGGGTTAAACTTACGGGATAGCTCGCAATACGGAGATGCAAGCCTGCAAATATAAGTAAAAAAGCTGTCGGTGCGTCACTTACGAGCAAAAAAATAGTATCTTTGCGCCCGCTATGAGCATTTTGGAAGCCATATTGGTGGCGGTGTCGCTCTGCGCGGATTGCTTCGCGGTATCGCTCTGCTCGGGCGTCACCTTGCATGACGCGCGCTGTAAGCGCGTACTGGGCGTCGCGCTCGCCTTCGCCGTCATCCAGGCCGGCCTGCTGGCCGTCGGCTGGGCCTTCGGATATCTGTTCGTCGGCCTGGTCGAGAAAATCTCCCATATCATCGCCTTCCTGATGCTGCTCTACGTCGGCGGCTCGATGCTCATCGAGGGCATCCGGGGCAGGGAAGAGGTGCGCAACCTGGACGGCTGGCGCAACGTGCTGGTCGGCGGCGTGGCCACGAGCATCGACGCGCTTGCCGTGGGCGTGGCGCAGTCGATGGAAGATGTCTCTTTTTCCGGCTTCCTGCCGCTGCTGCTGTCCGTTTTCGCCGTCACCGCCCTGTCCGTGGTGGCGGGGCTGAAAGGTGGCAGCGCCATCGGCGTGCGCTTCGGCCGCTGGGCCGAGATCGCCGGCGGCCTGGTGCTGATCGGCATCGGGGTGAGCGTGTTGATATGATTTTTGTATCTTTGTAAAGTTTCTTTACAGTCGATATGGCTTCCAGACTTGGAAAAATACTGGTCGTGGACGACAACGCCGGGATCCGCCGGGCGCTGGAGATCCTGCTTCCGATGCATTTCGCGGAGGTGAAGACCATCCCTTCGCCCGCCACGCTGGTGAACTCGCTGGAGCAGTTCCGGCCGGACGTGGTGCTGCTGGACATGAACTTCAACACCTCCATCAACACGGGCAACGAGGGCCTGTACTGGGCCGGGGAAATCAAGAAGATGGCTCCGGACGTGGAGGTGGTGCTGTTCACGGCCTATGCCGACATCCAGCTGGCCGTGGAAGCGATGAAGCGCGGGGCGTTCGATTTCATCGTGAAGCCCTGGGACAACGACAAGCTCGTCGAGGTGCTGACGGCCGCCCGGGACAAGGCCCGGAAGGACGTTTGTCATCCTGAGCGCAGCGGAGGATCTATGTTCTGGGGAACGTCCAAGCCCATGGCCGCCATCCGCAGGACCCTCGAGAAGATCGCCCCGACCGACGCCACGGTGCTGATCACCGGCGAGAACGGAACCGGCAAGGACGTCCTGGCGCGCGAGATCCACGCCAGGAGCCTCCGGAGCGGGAAAGCGATGGTGGCGGTGGACGCCGGCGCCATCACGGAGACGCTCTTCGAGAGCGAGCTCTTCGGCCACGTGAAAGGCGCCTTCACCGACGCGCACACGGACCACGCGGGCAAGTTCGAGCAGGCCGACGGCGGCACGCTCTTCCTGGACGAGATCGGCAACATCCCGCTGCACCTGCAGGCCAAGCTGCTGCGGGCGGTCCAGAGCCGCAGCGTGGTGCGCGTAGGCGGCTCCCGAGCCATCCCCGTGGACATCCGGCTCATCTGCGCCACCAACATGGACCTGGAAGCGCTGGTGCGGGAGGGCCGCTTCCGCGAGGACCTGTACTACCGCATCAACACGGTACACATCGCCTTGCCGCCCCTGCGGGAGCGCCGGGAAGACATCGTCCCGCTCGCGCAGCTGTTCCTGGAGCGCTTCGCGCAGAAGTACCGCCGGCCGCTGACCGGAATCGCGCCCGACGCGGCGCAGGTGCTCACGGAGGGCCGCTGGAGCGGCAATATCCGCGAACTGCAGAACGTGAT
>CACWOH010000043.1 GCA_902762435.1 uncultured Bacteroidia bacterium
ATCATTGAAGTCCTTGTCCTGCTCGGCCGGGCGGGCGGCCGCCTCCATGTTGGACTGGCCGAAGCACAGGTAGATGAAGAAATTGGGGTCGGGTTTCTGCGCTTTTGCCGCGATGCAGGCAAGCACCGCCAGGAGAAGCGCGGTCAGGGCTCTTTTCATAAATAATGTGGCTTTTCTGCAAATTTAGCAAAAAAGCCACATTCTTTTCTATCGGGTTTCTATTTTGACGGAAACGTCAGTCCATAACGGGGCGGATGGCGCTGCCGAAACAGCGTTCGTCATTATAGGTGAACCAGTAGTCGGAGGATTTGTTCAGGCAGTCCTTCTTGAAGACGAATTCATAGGCCAGCCTCTGGTCGAAAGAAGAGGAGGTCCAATAGGCGCCGAAATAAACCGGGGTGCTTCCTCCGGAGAGCTTGTCCATTTTCGAGGTGCCGGAATAGCCGCCGGCGGCCGGAATGAAGATCCAGGTATAGCTGTTCGACTTGTTGAGGAAACGGAACCCGGAAACCCCGGTAAACTTTCCTGCGTTATCCCTGAAGTTATCCTGCCAGTCCTGAGTGCAACCGTCTACGAGAGCGGCCAATTCCTGCTTTGTGGGAATGCGCCAGGAACCTCCCAGGTTCACGCTGGCTGCGTCATCCGTGCCGGAGAGCGTAAGATTACCGGTGGTGTACCTGGTTTTCAGGTCGGCATCATAGGAATTCCAGGCATAGCCGCTCTCCTTGCCGCTTTTCCAGGTCAGCGGATCCTGGCTGGAATAATAAGGCTCCGTTTCTCCCCATGCGAAGAAATCGCCGGTATCATATTCATTCTCGGCTCCCAGATTCTTGAAAGCCCAGTATATCCGTTTACCGTTCACATCGATGCCCAGGTCCACCGGGATGATTCCGTTCGAGATATCCGTCCAGTCCGCCGTAGCCGGGAATTTGATGGCCCTTCCTTCGGCCTCTCCCCGGTAGAAGGTCTTCCCCGCGAGATCATAGGTGTAATAAGAGGCTGTCCGGCCGGATCCGCCCTTCATCTTTACGAAGGTGAAGTGGTAGTCCGTCGCAGCGCCCTGCGCGCTTTCCGCCAGGATCCCGCTGAAAAGGTAGCCTTTGCTTTCGCCTGCGTCTTTTTCCGCCTTGTCGTAGACATATCCCGGCAGCGGTGCACCGTGGGTGAGGCTTTCGGTCGCAACGACGCCGTCCGCGCCGATGGAGGCGATGGCGGACGGGGTCAGATGCGCCTCCCGGAGCTCGGTGACATCGGCGGCGGCTGCACTGGCATTGTCCACGAAGAATTGGATATAGCCCGCGGGAATTTTCATGTCGAATGTGCCGGAGATTTCTCCGCCGGTCACGGTGTACGGAAGCGAAGCGGTCAGATAATAGGTGTAATAAGTCTTGTCGAAGACAAAGCTCGTTCCGTCATTGGATACCACGGCGTCATTGCCGAACGGCAGATAGACGGCTGTCATCGTGCCTTCTTCGCCCTCCTTGGGTGCCAGGTTGTTCTTGGGGGTCCCGGTCCAGGAAGAACCGTCCCAGCTCAGTTCGAGATAGGCGGGAGCGGCCTGTCCGGAGAAGAAGACGAAAACCACGTCACCGGGCTCCCAACCTGTCTTTACGGCCTTGGTCTGTGCGGCAGGATGCCGCGCGTCCAGGCGGAAGGTCACCGGAGCGGCCGCATCCCCGGAAAGTTCGATGGGCTGCTTCTCACAGGAAATCATCAATGCGGCAAGCGCGCAGAACAGCAAGAGTACTTTTTTCATTTCCTTATCCTCCCTCATTATCCGTTGGTTTGATTCTCTTCGGGACCGAATCCGGTAAACGAAGGGTCGGAAGAAAACACCAGCGGCGGCGTCATCGTGACGTTGAATACATAGAAACTGTTCACGTTGAAGGTAAACTTGTCCTTGGTGTAGCTGTAGATATCGTTTCCGACAACCGCTTCGACAGTCAGGGTAGTCGCGGCCATGCCGGTCATAATGCTCGAGCCGCTCCCGTTTCCTGAAAGAGCGACATAAATCTCGTTGGTGTTGCCGGAAGGGAATACCTCGATGGGACCGACGGTAAGGACACTGAGGTAAGGATCGCCTGACGAACCGGACGCCGCAGGATTGATACTGAGCGGCATGAACTTCTGGATAAAATCAGATTCGCCGGAGGTCGAGAGCGTCAGTTTCGAAGGCTTCAGGGCCGTGCCGTCCGGGGCGGTCAGGACAAACTTGGCGATGGCCTGGAAACTATTGAAACTACCATTGATGTGAACGCTCATATTGTCCCCGTCTATATAGTCGATGTACAGGTTGTTGAAGGCATAGTCATATTTGTCCGCGATCGTCTTGAGCGTGCCGTCCTGGCCCGTAAAATCATAGACGAGGTCGTCGGCGTGCTGATAGGCCAGCATAAGGCTGGTCCTTGGAGTGAAGGATCCGGTAATCGTGCCGGCCAGGGTGGTCTGGACACCGTCTGACTGGGCGGTCAGGGAGCCGACCTTCCACATGCTGGCGCCATGTTCCTGAACCTCATTTTGATTTATGGCCGTCTGATAGACGTTGACGATGTCTCCGGCCTTCCATTCGGCCTTTACCGTTTCCTTCCCTTCGGTCGTGGCGGAGACAAGGGCCTTGGTCCAGGGATTGGTGAAACTGCCCGTGTTTCCGCTTTTGGATGCGGTGACGGAAATCTTGAACGTGCCGTTGTACACGGTCGTGTCGTCGCTGTTAACCTTTTCCGAGCAGGAAACCAGGACCGCCAGAACGGACACAAGCGTCATCAGGGACGCCGGTTTTGCATAGAACTTCATCCCGAAAGTCTTTAAAGGTTAAACTAATTCCAGGTTTGGACGCCGCCATCCTGATAACGGCCGGCCTGGGAGGCGTTCACGTTCGTGTTGAAGTCGCCGCTGGCAGCGCCGCTGGCGCAGATGACGCCCTCGAAATACGTGTCCAGATTCCTCGTGAAAGGAGCGGTGTAGTTCAGTTTTTTGTTATCCATATGTGTAACAATTATTGAATGATTCACTTGGAAGTTCCAAAAATAGATAAAAACCGCCTTAATTCAAAATTTACGGGCACTTTATTTAAGGGCACTTTCCGCCTGATTCGCCGCTCCAGAAGCCGCCGGGGTTCGGATGTTACATGCGGACGGAAAGATGTTACATCGTCCGTCAGTCAGCCATCTGTTTGGCCATCAGCTGTTCGAATTCGTCGCGGGGCATCCGGCCGTCCAGGCAGATGAAGGTGACCGAGGCGGGCTCGGCGGCCAGCATCACGAATCCTTCCACGGTCTTTTCGTTGCCGACGGTGTACATGCGGACGGTCTGGCCGGAGTCCTTGGCCTCCATCAGCATCTCGTATTTGCCGGAATTGATGAAGCGCTCGGCTTCCGCGCGCAGGTTGCCGTTGATCTTCTCGTTCTCGCTGTTGATGATGTACATCCCGGAGAGCGAACGGATGATGGAGGAGAAATTGACCTCGCCGTCGCCGGTGTCGACCTCGGGAATCTTGCCGATGAGGCGGAACATGGCGGGGGAGATGTAGACGGCGGAGACGTTCTCCTCGTCGGAGTATTTCTGGTAGATGCTCCGGCCGTTCTGGGCGGCGGCGGAGACGGTGAGCAGCAGGGCTGCGATCAGGATAATAAAGTGTTTCATTTCGATTGGGTCTTGTTGAGGATGGTTTTGGGAAGTTCTGCGGCGGAACCGGCCTCGCGGGCGAGGTCCACGCCGGCGGACATCTTGTCCGAAATGGTCTGGAAGGCCTTTTCCACTTCGGCATAGGCGAGCAGCGGGTCGTCGAAGCTGTCCTTCGGACCGCGCTGCGGGAGCAGGACGATGGCCGCCGCGGCGACGGCCGCCACCGCGAACGGGGCGAGCCGGAGTGCCGGGTGCGGGCGGGCGGATTCCGCCAGTTCGCGGGCCGCCAGGGTCTGCCGCAGGCGCCGCTCCAGGCCGTCCGGGACGGTTACGGGCGCTTCCAGCGCTTTCCGCTCGAGTTCTTCGAGGCTGAGGTTTTCAATTTCTTCCAGGGTTTTCATATGATGTATCTTAATTTTCTGCGGGCCTGCGAAAGCAGCACGCGCAAGGTGAGGTAATTGATGCCGGTCCGTTCGGAGATCTCTTCGTAGGAGAGGCCGTCGAGCGTGCGGAGCGTCAGGACTTCCCGCTGCCGTTCGGGCAGGGATTTGATGGCGTCCAGGACCTTGGCGAGCCGTTCCTTTTCGTCCACCGCCTCATCCTGGCGGCCGGGCAGTTCCGGCTCGGGCATCTCCGGCGGCGTCAGCATTTTCCGGCTGCGCCGGATGCGGTCCAGGCAGAGGTTCCGCAGCACCCGGATGCCGTAGCCCGCGGGATTGCGGATGCCGTCCAGGGCGTCCCGGCCGTTCCAGAGCCGCAGGAACAACTCCTGCACGGCATCTTCAGCTTCCGTCGCGTCCTCCAGGATATAGAAGGCTACGCGGTAGAAAGTCGCGGCCTGCGAAAGGTACTCCGTCTGGAAACGCGCGGGGGTCATTCCGTCATCAGTTTGCCCAGGGTGTCCATCGAGACCGTGCCGGTCAGGCAGATCAGCGCGCAGTCGTTCGGAGCGTGGAGGACGAAGTCGCGGACCAGTCCGTTCGCGTCGTCCACGATGCCGAAGACCTGCATGGAGGAATTGCCGTCCTTGGCTTCCATCAGCAGCTCGCTGCCGTCCAGGGCCTGCGCGAGGCGGGTGTTGAGGCGCGCTTTCACGTCGGGCGTGGCGCCGTCATACTCCAGGACGGTCAGTTTCTTCAGCCCCTTCATCATCCGGAACGCCTCGCGGGCGTCGGGATCGGACTTGGCGGCCAGGCGGACGGCGCCTTTGATGGCTCCGGTCGCCAGACGGTTCAGTTTCACGACTTCCACGCCGTCATAACCGCGGAATTCGGCGACGATGGCGGCGAGTTCCGACCGGGAGAGCGTCCGGGAAGGCCTGGCGGCGGAGGCTGCGAGCGGCAGCAGCGCCAGGGCGAGGATCAGTAGTATTCTTTTCATCATATATGGATTGTTACGGGAGCCGCAGGCGGTGCACCGGAAGCCCGGCTCCGAATACTAGACGAAGATAACGAAAAAATGTTAATTGCCCGGAAATGATTATCTTTGTGAAACGCTGAAACCAACTCCTGTATGAAATCCAGACTCCTGACCTTCGCGCTGGCCTGCCTGCTTGCCGCAAGCGGCATCCAGGCCCGCAATCCGGCGCAGCCTTCCTGGCTGGCTGACGCCGTGTTCTACCAAATCTATCCCTCGTCCTACCAGGACAGCGACGGCAACGGCATCGGCGATATCCCGGGCATCATCTCGCGCCTGGACTACATCAAGTCCATCGGCGTGTCCGCCATCTGGCTCAACCCGGTGTATGTGTCCGGTTGGACGGACGGCGGTTACGATGTCATCGACTTCTACCGGGTGGACAAGCGCTTCGGCACCAACTCCGACCTCGTGGAACTGATCCGCCAGGCCCACGCCCGCGGCATCAAGGTCGTGATGGACCTCGTGGCAGGGCACTCCTCCGACCAGAACGAATGGTTCCTGCAGTCGCGAGAGGGTGCGGACCTGCGCTATTCGGACTATTTTATCTGGCCGTCCTTCAAGCCGGACGGGGATCCGCTGCTGAACAAATTCGTCGCGACGGATGCACCCCGCGGCCCCTACTACATCAAGAACTTCTTCGACACCCAGCCGGCCCTGAAGACGCGCCCGGTCCGATGGCGATGCGGCGCGAACTCAAGAACATTATCTCCTTTTGGATGGACAAGGGGGTGGACGGTTTCCGCGTGGATATGGCGGCGAGCCTGGTGAAGAACGACCCGGACAAGTCGGCCACCATCAAGCTGTGGAAGGATGACCTGATGCCTTGGTTCGATGCGGAGTACCCCGAGGGCGTGCTGATCGCCGAATGGTTCAACCCGGCACAGTCCGTCGCACAGGCGGGCTTCGACCTGGACTTCTTCTGCCACGACGGGCAGTACAACTACTCCACGCTGTTCTTCTATGGTCGCCGGGGCTTCGGTCCCAATGCTACCATCTCCACGCCTTACTTCGACAAGGCGGGGTTGGGCGAACTGAAGACCTGGCATGACCTTTATTCCTACCAGTACGATGCCGTGAAGGGAAGCGGATATGTATGTATGCCCACGGGCAACCACGACTTCAACCGCGTGTGCACCGAGGGCCGCACGACGCCGGAGGAACTCAAGGTCGCGATGACCTTCTTCCTGACGATGCCCGGCGTGCCGTTCATCTACTACGGCGACGAGATCGGGCTCAAGCAGAACCCGGCCGCCCCTTCGACCGACGGCTCCGGATTCCGGGCCGGCTGCCGCATCCCGATGCTCTGGGACGGTACGGCCAACGGCGGTTTCTCCACGGCTCCCATCGACAAGATCTACATCCCGCAAGATCCGGATCCGGACCGTATGACCGTGGAGAAAGAAGAGAATGACCCGAACTCCCTGCTGAACTATGTCCGGACGCTCCTGAAACTCCGCAGGGATGTCAAGGCGCTCGGTGCCGACGCTTCCTGGAAGCTGGTCAGCAGCCTGGACCAGCCGTATCCGATGGTCTATGAGCGCAAACTCGGAAACGAACGCTGCAGGGTGGTGCTCAACCCGTCCGGCAAGCAGGTTTCCGTAACCCTTCCGAACGAAAACGTGAAACCGGAGATCATCGGCGGCAGCTATAGGAAGTGCACAT
>CACWOH010000044.1 GCA_902762435.1 uncultured Bacteroidia bacterium
CTTTGTCGGCGGAATGGTGTCTCCATTTCATAGTTTTTGCCCCGAGTTTACCTAGCAGGCCCGGCGGCGAAGCCGTTTTCTGAACAAATAAACAAATAACAATATGCGCAAGATTGCAGTACTCTTGGCGACTCTCTTTGTGGGAGCGTTCTCCCTTTCCGCACAGTCGCCCTTCAACTACAGCGGCCGCTGGAACATCTCTCTCTCCGGCGGTATGCTGGCCACGGTCAGCGAAAACACTTTTGCCTATTTCGAGCAAGGCCGCGGGAAGGAGATTTTCGACCTGACCGGCGCCATCGCTGTTGGCTACGACTTTACCGGCAGCCTCGGAATGCGTGTCCAGGCCAGCTATGGCCGGAACCATAGCAGCAGCAATGTGTACCAGACCAATGACGGGAAGGCCCTTTATCCCTACCAGTTCCAGGACGTTGCCCTCTTCGCCGACGCCATCCTCAACTTCAATGCTTTGGCGGACAATTTCCTGCCCTTCAGTCCGAAGCTTTACGGCGGTCTGGGCGGTGCCTGCACTTTCGGATTCACCGATCCGCACCACCCGTTCCAGACTCCCTGCGGATTCAACATCGTGGCGGGATTCCGCGCCGGCGTGATTGCCGAGTGGGATTTCCTTTCCGGCTTGGGCATCTATGCCGACCTGGGGGTCGAGGCTTTCGACGACTGGTATAACGGTATCCGTCCCTATGAGTCGGAGCATGCTACAAGACAGGGTTATGCAGGCTTCCCGCTGGACCTCGCCGCCAAATTGCAGCTCGGTGTCATCTACCACTTCAAATAATCGGATAATCAATATTTTAGCCATATGAAAATCAAGAGATTCGTTATCACGATGCTCGCTCTGGCGGCCGGCCTTTCCGCCGCCGCCCAGGAGACCGAGTATGTCCAGTACAACTGGTTCGCCGGCATCGGCGGCGGCATCAACGTCGGCTTCGACGGCAAGAAGTTCGTTTCCCGCGAGGAGTCCCACCAGGGCGCCGGTTACGCGGCTGACGTCTATGTGGGCAAGTGGCTCAACGACTTCGCCGGTTTCCGCGTGGGCTGGCAGGGCCTGAGCGTCAGCGACCAGTTCATCGACTTCGGCAAGAAGAGGCTTTCCTATGCCCACCTCGACGTGCTCGTCCGCCTGCACAAGAACATCATCCCCTATGTTCACGGAGGTTATATGAAGATCGACAAGGGTACGCCTGCCGGCGGCGCCGGTTTGATGTTCCCCATCTACCTGGGCAAGGTCGTCCGCATCGTCCCTGACGTCCGCTACGCGATTTTCCCGAACACCGCCTATGCTGACGGCGGCCGTCGTCCGGCCGGCAACCTCAGCGCCACGGTAGGTCTCGCCTTCAACCTCGGCGGCAAGCTTAAACCGCGCACCGTCTATGTGGACCGCGAGACCATCAAGTACGTGGACCGTCCGTACGCCGTGCACGACACCATCACGATCATCAAGCCCGACGTGGCCCAGAAGACCCAGGAGATCAACGAGTTCCTGCGCAACACCACCCTCTTCGAGTTCGACTCCTACGAGATCACCCAGGAAGCCAAGTTCGGTCTGGACCAGGTGGTCGACTGGATGAAACGCTACCCGAAAGTTACCGCCAAGGTCGACGGCCATACCGACAACATCGGTACCGAGGAATACAACATGGTGCTTTCCGAGAACCGCGCGAAGGCCATCGTCGACTACCTGGTCGAGAAGGGCATCGCCGCCAACCGCCTGAGTTACGAGGGCCACGGCTTCTCGCAGCCGGTGGGCGACAACGACACCTGGCTCGGACGTCACCAGAACCGTCGTATCGAGATTACCTTCAACTACGACTAGGTATTAAAAACCTTAAATAACAAAGCCCCCGGGTGCCTTTCTCCGCAAGGGGATGCACTGGGGGGCTTTTTTGTAAATGTCAGGCCCAACCGTCTCCGTTACCGTTCCGGTTTATGCCGTCGAACGATACATCGAGCGCTGCGCGCGGTCTCTTTTTGAACAGACATACGACGCGCTCGAGTTCATTTTCGTCGACGATGCTTCGCCGGACACCAGCATCGAAATCCTGAGCAGCGTGGTCAAGGAATACCCAGCCCGGGCGGCCGCCGTCAAAATGGTCCGGCACCCCGTCAACCGGGGCCTGTCCGCCGCCAGGAATACGGCGCTGGAGCATTGTGCCGGAGAATTCATCACGCACGTCGACTCGGATGACTATCTTGAGCCGGACGCCATAGAGAAACTCGTTTCCCTGCAAGTCAAGACAGGAGCCGACATCGTTTCCGGCGACTATTTCCGGCATACGCCCGACGGAGAGATTCCCTGCACCCGCCCCGACTATCCGGACCGCGAACAGATGCTCCTTGACCTGACCGGGCAGATCCACCGCCACGAAATCTGGGGGCGCCTGATCCGGAGAAGCCTGTATACGGAGCATCAGATCCGTGCCGAAGAGGGCTGTAACGTCGGAGAAGACTGGCAGGTGCTGGTCCCCCTGGTATACTACGCCCGGACACTGGCCAATCTGGGTGAGCCGGTCTACCACTATAATTGCCTGAACCAGGCGTCCTATATGAAATCGCGGCAGGACAAGACGGCAGCCGACAAGATTGCCCGGCAGGATTTCCGCTCCATGGAACTCGTCAAGGAATTCCTGGAGGACAAAGATTCCCGGCTCCACACCCGGATGAAGCGCACCATACTCCGGTACGCCCACGGGAAGATGGACAAATGTGCCTGGGAAAAGGACCGGCCCCTGTTCCGCTTTTACTCCGAACGCCTGCTGGCCGACAAGGATTCCTACGACAGGTCGGCTTTTGCCAGGTTCCTGGACAACCGGTTTCCCGCCTACCGGCTCCACTACTTCTTCCGGCTCGGCCTTTACAAACTGCGGATCACCGCTTCCCCTGCCCGATGAACAAGGTCCTGACCCTCATCATCCCGTCCTATAACATGGAGGCATATCTGGACAGATGCCTCTCTTCCCTGATTGTGGATGAAGGGCGCATGCGTCTTTTCGAGGCGCTCGTCATCAACGACGGATCGTCGGACCGGACGTCCGAAATCGGGCATGCTTACGAAGCTCGTTATCCGGATACTTTCCGGGTCATCGACAAGCCCAACGGGCATTACGGATCCTGCGTCAACCGGGGGCTGGCCGAAGCCCGCGGCACCTATGTCAAGGTGCTGGATGCGGACGACCGGTTTGCCGCCACATTTGCCGGCTACCTCGATTTCCTGCAGGAGACCCGGGCCAATCTCATTCTCACGGACAGCGTCATAACCTATCCCGACGACACCGAGCATGCCAGAAGCTCTTTCCCGATCCCGGCGCAGGAAGTCCACCCCCTTGACATCCTGCTCGAAAAGGGCATCCGCGTCCTGGGCCACGTCAACATCACCTACAGGACGGACCTCTTCCGAAAACTGGAGTACCGCCAGACGGAGGGCATTTCCTACACCGACCTGGAGTGGTCGTCGATCCCGGTATGCGGGGTCTCGTCCGTTGCTTACTATCCCGAGATCCTCTACCGCTACCAACAGGGACGGGATGGGCAAAGCGTGGATATTGCCTACAGAAAGGACCATATGTGGATGGAAAACCAGGTCGTCCTCGGCTTGGCGGGCAAATATGAGGCCCTCAAGGGCAGCATCCCTCCAGCCAACGCCGCCCAGCTACGCGCCATCGTCACGTCCTTTTCGGAGCAGGTTTATTTCCACTACCTGCTCAATTATCCGAAGTACCTCCCGCAATCCGACCTGGCCGGATTCGACCGGGCCCTGAACCGGGCCAGCCGGGAGATTTATGACCTTTGCGTCGAAGCGAAGGACGTCAACGTGTTCGGCACCTTCCATTTCGTGCGGGACTACAGGAAGCGGGGCACCCGGAAGCATCCGGCTTTCTTATACTACGATCTTTGCCGGGCGCTGGGCACTCTTTATAAATCGATAAAGCGATAAGCGTTGATAAAAGAATACCACTACTTAATCGTCGGATCCGGCCTGTTCGGGGCCACTTTCGCGCACCTGGCGCGGAAGGCCGGAAAGAAGTGCCTGGTGATTGACAAGCGCCCGCACCTGGGAGGCAATCTATATTGCGAGAAAGTCCGGGGCATCAATGTGCACAAATACGGCCCGCACATCTTCCACACCTCCAACAAGGAGGTTTGGGATTTCGTGAACGCGCTCGTTCCGTTCAACCGCTACACCAACTCCCCCGTTGCCAACTACCGCGGGGAACTGTACAACCTCCCGTTCAACATGAACACCTTCCACCAGATGTGGGGCGT
>CACWOH010000045.1 GCA_902762435.1 uncultured Bacteroidia bacterium
TTATTTGTTTATTTGTTCAGAAAACGGCTTCGCCGCCGGGCCTGCTAGGTAAACTCGGGGCAAAAACTATGAAATGGAGACACCATTCCGCCGACAAAGATAGCGGAATCTCCTGGAATAACAAGGGTGTAGTTCGATTTTTGCGGATTTATTCTTCTGCAAGGCCCGCATCGATCCAGTTCCGGGCGATGTCACGGGCGGCTTCGGCCGCCTCCTCCGCGCCCACCTCGTACTCGTCCAGCAGCAGGGCGGTCAAATCCTCTATGCCGAAATCCCTACCTTCAACGCTGCGCCACAGGAACGCCGCCGAGGAATTGAGCGAGACCAGCCGCTGGAAATCCACGGTCAGCCCCTCGCCGATCACGATGTGCTCGTCGCCGAGTTCGCGCAGGACAAAACCTTCTTTCAGATGCATGGGGCAAAGATACGCGATTTCGCCGGAATTCCGTATCTTTACCCCGGAATGCCGAATTTGACGGACATATTCTTCGCCCTGCTGCGCGCGGGCCTGTGGGAACGGGACCTGAGCCTGGACGCCGTGCCCCCGGCGGAAGATTGGCAGGCCCTGCTGGATACCGCCCGGCGGCAGGCCGTGCTGGGGCTGCTCTATCGCGGCATTGCGCATCTTCCTGAGGATCAGATGCCTCCGGCGGACCTACGCCTGCGACTGCTTGCCGACATCGACCGCATCGAGCGCCGGAACAAGCAGATGGAACTGACGCAGCAGGAACTGCTCGGTCGCTTCCGGGATACCGGTCTGCACCCGCTGGTCCAGAAGGGCAGCGAGGCGGGGAAGTACTACGCCCATCCGCTGCTGCGCGAGAGCGGCGACATCGACTTGTATTTCCCGGAGGACGAGTTCGGCCGTGCCTGCGCGAAGTTCCCGGGCGCCCGGACCGCTCCCGACGGCGCATATGTCTTCAAGTTCCGGGACGTGACCGTGGAACTGCACCCCCGCTATTTCGACATTCACCTGTCGGATGCTGATCTTCCGGAGATCCCCTCAACCAATGCGGATCTGCTGATGCTCTCCGCCCACATCCTCAAGCACGCGATCGGCGCCGGGGTGGGCTGCAAGCAGCTCTGCGATCTCGCGCTGGCGCTGGCGCGGACGGACGGGAAATACGATAAGGAGCAGCTGCGTGCGTATCTGAAACGCGCCCGGCTGCTTCGCTGGCAGCGCGTCCTCTGTTCGCTGCTGGTTGCCGACCTGGGGCTCGACCCGGCCTGCTGCCTGCCGGACTTCACGCCGGGCGACCCCACCCCGCTGCGCCGCATCGTGCTGGAAGGGGGCGCTTTCGGCCTCTTCGATCCGGCTCGCGAAAAGGCTGTCCGGGCCGGGAAAACGGCGCGTAAGATGCAGGCGGCCGGCGCTTTCCTGAAACGCCTGCCGTTCTCGCTGCGCGTGGCACCGCGGGAAACTGTCGCCACGATCGGCGAACTCGTGAAAGGAAATCTGTCTTAGAATTTCCGACCGCCCACGATGCGCAGGAAGGTCAGCGCGAGCAGACGCGCATCGAACCACAGTGAGTGGTTCCTTAGATAGTACAGGTCGAGTTCGAGCCGCGTGAGCATCTTGTCCAGCGTGTCGGTGTAGCCGTTGTAGAGCGTGGCGTAGCTGGTCACGCCGGGGCGGATCTGGAACAGATAGCGGTAGCGCGGGTTCACCTCCATGATCTGGTCGATGTAGAACTGCCGCTCGGGCCGGTAGCCGATGAAGGACATGTCGCCGCGAAGGACATTCCAGAGTTGCGGCAGTTCGTCCAGGTGGTGCTGGCGCAGGAACTTGCCCACCTTCGTCAAGCGCGGGTCGTCGTCGCCGGAGTATAGGGCTGGGGAGTTCTCTGCCTCGGCATCGACACGCATCGAACGGAATTTCAGGATGTTGAAAGGCTTGCCGCCGCGGCCCATCCGCTCCTGGGAATAGATGGCGGGGCCGCCGTCTTCCCATTTCACGGCCAGGGCGCAGAGGAGCGCCAGCGGTGAAAAGACGATAATCAGCAGGCTGGAGAGCACGATGTCGAAACTCCGTTTCACGGCGTGGCCCAGCAGGGTCATCGCGTCGTTGTTGGGGATGCTGGTGTCATCGGCGGCTTTGCCGGACTCCGTTTCTCTGGGACGGTCGCGGTCGCCGCCTTTCGGGAAGAGGATGCAGTCCACACCGCCCAGGCGCCACTGCAGGGCGTCGATATCTTCCGCCGCCACGGCGGCATAGACGATGCGGTTGCCGATGACCTTGCCCGCGTCGGCAGGGTTGTTGGACAGATAGCCGAGCACGGAGAAGCGGCCGGACGCTTCGGATTCGTCCGCCAGGTGGATGGATTCCCGTCCGATACCCGCAACGAGCGCGGTGCGGCGTCCCGTGGCGGCGTGGATCTCACGCTCCTCGCGACGTACGCTGCGTACCAGGATGCGGGGGGCGAACAAGGCGATGGCAGAGAACAGGAGGTCCGCCAGCAAAGCCACGACGGCCAGGGTGGTGGAGGGCAGTTTCAGCAGGCCGGCGAGTACGAGGATGATCATTCCGGCCTCCTTGATCAAGAGCGCGCGTCCCAGGCGCGAATACCCGCGTAATGAAGCGTATCGCATGACGACCTGGGAATTGCCGGTAAGCAGCAGGCCCGCCAGGGAAAACAGAGCGGCACAGCCCGTCCACCAGGCCAGAAGCACGACGAATCCGGGCACAGGATCCGATACGCCGCGCATCAGGAGGATGGCGGCGACGGACCCGGAAGTGGACAGCAACGTGTCCACGGCCAGTCGCCGGCGGAGGGTGCGTTTCTCGTTCATCTGCTTTTTTGTTTTCTGCCTGCAAAAGTAAAGCAAACTCAATAAAAAACAAACTGATTTCCCGTCATTTGGCAGTGTCGGCAGGAGAATCCTCCGTTTTTGACCGATATTTGATAGAAATAGGTCGGAAATGATTGCTTTTGCCGACAAAATGTAATAAATTTGCAAGTTCCTAAATTTGGCGAAAAGCATGAGGCAGATTCAGTCGGTGAAAAATACGGATCAGGTCCGTTGGTTCGCGGCGCGTACGCGTTGCGGAGCGGAGCTGTCCGTGGGCGGCCGGCTGGAAAAACTCGGCGTGGAGAACTTCATCCCGACGGAAAAGCGTTCCCATACGCGCGGGCATGCCTGCTATGAGCGCGCGTTGATTCCTTGCCTGGTGTTCCTCAGGGCCACCAAGCAGCAGGCCTGCGCCCTCGCCAACGAGGAGGCCGTGCCGGTCAAGTATCTGGTGGATCCTGCGACGCGTTCCCTGCTGGTCGTCCCCGACAAGCAGATGGACGACTTCCGGCGGGTGCTGGACCTTTCCACCGACGAAGGCGGACTGATGGACCGCCCGCTCTCGCTGGGCGACCGCGTGCGCGTGGTGAAAGGCGCGCTTGCCGGCGTAGAGGGCTACGTGCTGGAGTTCAAGGGCCGTACCTATGTGGTAGTGCGCCTGCTGGACAGCTGGTTCGCCAAGGCCAGCGTGCCTCGTGCCTGGCTGGAAAAGATTTGATAGTTAATGTTTTAGAAAGATAATTACAACAGTGATAAGATGAAAAAGAAGAAACAATTCATCAGGCCGGAAATCCTCCTGGAGCTGAATCTCCAGGGAGACAAGCCGATCCTGGAGGGCTCCGTGGTGGACAACACCACGATCGTGTCCACGGGTCAGGCGGTCGAGAATCACGATTTCTCCGGCACCGAGTTCAATCATCAATGGGAGTAGGAAAATGAAAGCATTCAGCAAAACCCTCCTGCTCCTCGCAGGAATGAGCCTTCTGCTGGCGGGATGCCAGAAGGAAGGACGCTACGACATGATCCGCTTTTCGGCGAGCACGCGCCCCGAGACGAAAACCGTTTACGGTGACTATTTTAAAGCAACGGGAGCGAACAATGGTTGGCAAAAAGTGACTAATCCAAATGAAGCTACCTGGCAGCGTATCGAATGGGTAGTGAATGATGAAGTTCGTATCTTCAGCCCTGAAGCAGAGGACCGCTACCATAGTGAAAAACACTATGCCGACTACCGTGTGGTGAGCGTAAGCAATCCTGACAATGCCCGGGAGAGCGAAGCTCAGATTGTCAATGCCGATACGGACTATCCGGTCGATCCCGGTGTGCCTAATCCCGCTACGACGGACAAGGATGTGAATGGCTTGGTGTGGGGCAGTGAGGAAAGCTACACGTTCTACGGCATCTATCCGGTCTCCTCGGGAACCACGGCAAAGGATCAGGAAACCGGACCCTCCGCGTCGTTTACCGGTTTGGAGATTGAATCCGACCAGGAAGATGGCGATCTCTCCAAGAACATGCCGAAATATGGGTACCTTACCGCTGCCACGGCCGGCGTCAGAAACGGATCCAACGTCCGCCTGGAGTTCGAGCCTGCATTTACCGCTTTCGAGGTGACCCTGGAAGCGGAAAAGGACGCCGGGGAGATTACCATCACCGGTTTCGAACTTGTTTCCGGCGCAGAAGCACTTTCCGGTGAGTTCTCGACGGCGACGGATGCTAACAAGGTGGTGGGTATCACCTTCCCGACCGGGACGACCATCAAGCCTGAATCATCTCAGGGCGCCGGTGATGCGAAGACCTTGAACTTTACCGTGTTCGCGCTTCCGCAGGACCTGACCCAATTGACGCTCAGGTTCACGGTGCTGGATGAAAATGACGAGGAGGTTGAACGCAGTCTCGATCTTTCATATGCCAAGGCAACGACCGTTGGAGACAAAACCTATGCTGCGGGCGATTTTGTCGAGTTCGCCGCTTGCAAGAAGCACCGCATCTACGGTATTGCGATGCCGAACGAGGTCTGGAAATTTGCCATCCAGCTCTCCGGTGTTGCTATGCCTTGGGAACTCAAGAATAGCACGACGAGTTTTGCCGAGCACATTCTGACGAGCCCGTTCAAGATTACCGGGTGCCTGGAGCCGACGGACTCCGCGGATCCTGGCTACAATAATTATTATCCTGCTGGTACTAGAGACTATAATGTTCGTACCATGGACATGCGTGATGCCGCGCATCGTTGGTTCGAGGTGACGTTTACGCCTTCAGCTCCGGAAGGTGGGTATTGGAAGCTCCTTCCGGAAGGTGTGGCCGGTCTGGGCTCGGATGCGTTCCAGGTCAAATTGGTTCTCGATGAAGAAGTCGAAACCTCCGACCTCGTGGGGCGGATCATGGGCAATCCGGTCAAGTTGCGCATCTACCCGAATGTGACGGATGCCCAGCGCACCGAAGACCATGCCATCATCATCAAGGCGCTCTTCAGCAATACGCTTGCTTTTGATGACAATTCCACTTACAGCGCCGACTCGGAAATCCAGGACGCACACGGCGACGGTACGTTCAGTTGGTGGCGTTTTGTAATCCCTCAAACGAATGACTAGCAGATTATGAAGAAGTTAGCATATATCGCAGGCCTGTTGGCCGTAATGGCGACAGCCTGCTCGCCCGATAAACTGAATACCATGTTCGCCGACGAGGGGACGGGCATCCGCCTGGCTCCGGTCTGTACCGAACTGAATACGAAAGCCACCATTCCGGGGGAGAATAAATACAAAGAAAACACGATAGACCGTTTCCTGTATTTCATCTACAGTGATGCGGCCGGTACCAATCTCGTGACTTCGGGAGAATCGGCGAACGGCGAGCCACTGTTCCTGGTTCTGGACGAGTTCTCCGCCCTGACGACGCCGAAAAAGGGTTATGTCTATGTGATTGCCAACCTTCCGGATGGGACCGAACTTCCCGAAACGAAGACTGTTGCCAACTTGAAAGAGATAGCTCTTTCGTCCTCTTTCTACACGGGAGACGCCAAGGAGGGGGTCGTCAATCCGGACAATCGTTTCGTGATGGCCACGGAGTCCGCCCAGGAATTCACGCTGGTCGAGCACAGGGCTGTCGAGGTTCCGGCCCGGTTGAAGCGGGTCGCTGCCAAGATCCAGCTGAAGATTGATGCGGCCAAGCATGTTACCCAGTCGAAAACGAATCCCGACGGCACGACAAAGCCTATCAAAGAATGGGAGTCCGTGATCAACAAACTGCAGGTCTATCTTCTCTGGGCCGCCAAGGACGGTACCCTGCAAGGGACGCCGCTGACCTATTCCGATGACACGAAAGGTAGTTATTACAGTACGCCGCGATATGCGATGTTCACGGGTGGGACGGAAGACAGCACTGTCCCTGCTTCTGCGATTACAGAAACAACGAAGACATATACAGAGCACATTTGGCAAGACGGTGCTTTGGTGCCCGTGGAGAAGACCATCCCTATTTATCAGGTGGAGAGCACTCCGATGTACTCGTACCCGATCAGTTGGGCCCCGACCGATGCTCAGGCCCCGTTCATCAAGATCATCCTGCCCTGGATGGGGACGGCTATCAACGAAGACGGGACTCGCACACCGGATTCCAAGCCTGCGGATGAGGTCCCGGTGGAGGTGACCGGCAATTACTATGTCGTGGACTGGAACCAGGCGGAAACGATGGGCGGAGAGCAGACGGCCGGCCGTTATCTCAAGATTGGCCAGACCAAGTTTGAGATGTATGGTGACAGACTTGAGATTCCCATCAAATCCAGCCATGATTTGACGGTTGACATAATTGGTACCTCGTATCCTTTCTTTACGGGAAACGGCGGAACGAAGTCTTTGACGTCGTCCGAATTCTCCATTGTTCCTGATGGCCTTGATAAGGTTGTGGTGACACATGAGTTGGTCAAGAATATCAACGATTTTGGGAACAATGGAGCAAATGCAAAGGATGTTGCTCCAATTACCTACAAGTTTAAAATCCGGCACACGGATGATGCTTCCTACATAACCGAAGTAATAACCGTCATTCAGTATCCCGCTATTTATATCGACCAACTGGAAGGAGGCAATGTGTTTATTGATGGTTTCTTCCAGTATTTGGATCATGCCCCCTCATCTCCGTTCAGGAATGCGATTTCGTATACTTGGCATAACACGGATGCCGGCTATCGCAGTGCGAATTTTACGGGAACTCAGTTTACATATACGGCTAATCTTCCTAACGGTAATGCAAATTTGAATGCTGGTAATACAAATAATGGATACAACTATCTGCTAACGCCTTATGGAGGCTTAGGCTATGATGGGAAAACTCCTACGAAGACGACCCTGATAACAGTTTCTGCTTTTAGCGAGGGTTCTGGTTCATATACATTAACCGGTGATGCTAATTCCGTTTATGAATATGCCATATCCGACCCGCGTCGGAATAATGATTGGCCGAATAATTATCATCTTACTCCCTATCTGACTTCTCAAAGTGGCTCGACGGGGAATAATATCGCTCTGACTTCTGCTTCTTGGTCAAGCATGGAGAGTTCCATTAAGGTCGGTTCCGGTAATACGCAAATCAGGCGTGAAGGCGGAAAGACCTATTACTCTGCGCCTATTGCTCCGGCTTTCTTGATCTCGTCCAGATGGGGCCGCCCCGGAAGCGGCGGAAACTTCCCTCAGAACCTTCGACAGGCTGAATCCCGTTGTGCAACTTATCAGGAAGCTGGTTATCCGGCCGGGCGCTGGCGGCTTCCTACCGAGGCCGAAGTATACTATGTTTACATTTTACAGCAGAAAGGCCTGGTCGGAGATCTCTTCAATACTTCTGGATATGGTTATTGGGCATCCAGTGGGCGATACTTCGGTGGCGATAGCGGTTCTGCGAATTTCAATACTCCTACAGGTAACGCCAATCATTCCGTTCGTTGCGTGTATGATTATTGGTACTGGACCGATAAGGTAGATAAGTATAAGTTTACCCCGAAACCGTAAGAAGAATGCATATGAAAAAGTATATCTATATTTTTACTGCAGCCTTGCTTGCCACTGCTTGCGCAAGGGGGCTTGACCCGGTGCAGGGCCCGGACAGCGAACCCGCCGACGGGCCGAAGGTGACGGTGGAATTCTCCGTCCCGATGCCCGCGCAGACCAAGGCCGGGATGGGGCATGACCCCGAGATCGAGACGATCCACGTGGCTGTCTTCAATCGCAGCGGCATCCTCAAGGAGTTCGCTCCGGCCACATTGACGAACGCAACTTCCGTCGTGAATGGAGATGGTACCGGGACCTACACGGCCAAATATACCGTGGACCTGACGATGAGCGCCAGCCCGAGGATCCTGCATTTCATTGGCAACTCCCCGGTTACTTCCTATGCCGATCT
>CACWOH010000046.1 GCA_902762435.1 uncultured Bacteroidia bacterium
ACACGGGCAGGGGGAGGGGCCGGAGTGAGCAAAGCGAACGGGGTTCCTCCTGCGGTTGGCGGCCTGGCGGCCCGGAGCCTTGGCTACATAACAAAAAAGAGAGGGTGACTATCGGTCTTTCGACTTTTTAGTCACCCTCGTCAGAAAAGGTCTTCCGCCCGTAACAGGCACGCGCCTTACGGCATCTTCGCGATGTAGACCGAGGTCGGTCCCATCGTGAGGATGTCGCCGCGGCCGGTGGCGCGGAGCGTCACCTTGCCGCAGGAAAGCGCCGGGGCGAGGGTGGAACCGCGCTGCAGGCCCGGGGTCGCGGGAACGACGACGGTCTGCTTCACGCCCGTCGGGTTCAGCGCCACGATCCAGGTCTCCTTCCCGTCGCTGCGGGTATAGACCATCGGGTAGGGCTTTGCCTCATTGAAGACCGGAACGAACTCACTGTCAGCCCAGAAGGCCGGATTCGCCTTGCGGAGGGCGATCAACGACCGGGTCCAGTTGAGGAGAGAAGCGGGGTCGTTTTCCTGGCTCTCGACCGTGATGGCGCCGGGCGCCGTCGGGTTTTTCGCACCCGCCGCCTTCCATTCCAGATAGGCCGGATAGGAGGTCGCCGGGGTCCACTCGGGGCAGACCGGGAGGTAGATCTTCGACGGGTCGCAGGTGCTGAAGCCCGCATTGACGGAGCCGTCCCACTGCATCGGGGTCCGGCCGCCGGCACGCTCCTTCGTATTGTGGTTGGCGCCTTCCACGTTCGGGAGGGCCACCAGCGAGCGGATGCCGATCTCGTCGCCGTAATAGAGGATCGGGAGCGGGGTGGTTAGCACCCAGGAGAGCATCACGCGGAGCTGGTCGGGCGTATTGCGGTCGCCGGTGTTGAGGCGGAGGTGGTCATGGTTGCCGGTAAGGGTGGCGAAATAGCCCCAGTCCTTCGTCCATTCGACCGCGCCGGTATAATAATCATAATAGAGTTTCAGGGCCTTCGCGGGCGTGACCGTCCGGTCGACCTTGTCCTCCGGCCAGGGGTTGCCGTACAGGTCCATGGTCGAGGGCTGGCAGCCGTTGAGGCTGAAATAGACGCCGCCGTTGGCCTGGTGCTTCCGGTCGAAGTACAGGAGCCGGTTGGTGGAGCCGGTGCCGTTGAGGTACATGTCCACGTTGAAGCCGGCCGCCAGGCAGTACTTCGGGTCGTTCCATTCGGCCATCAGGACATGGTCGGGATAGTTGGCGTCGGACCATTCCCGCATCTCGCGCCACAGTTTGACGATTTCCTTCTTGTCCCTGTCGTTCTTGACAAGGCTGGCGGCCATGTCCACGCGGAAGCCGTCCACGCCCTTCTCATACCAGAAGGCCATGATGTTCTTGAGTTCCTGCCGGACGGCGCGGGGGCCGGGCGCATCCACGGACTGCTCCCACGGATGGTTCGGATCCGGGTTGGCGTAGCCGTAGTTGAGGGCGGGCTGGCAGGCGTAGAAATTCTTGTTGTAGTATTTCGCCCGCGGATAGTCGCTCTTCATCCACTTGCCGCGGGTGTTCTGCATGAAGTTCGGATCCTTCAGCATCTCCTCCAGGTCCTTTTCGGCCTTGGCGTCCGGCAGGCGGTCGCTCCAGATGAAGTAGTCGGAGTAGCGGAGGTTCGTGTCCTCGGCACTCTGGAGGAACCAGGGATGCTTGTCGGAGGTATGCCCCGCCACGAGGTCGAGCAGCACCTTGATGCCGCGCTCGTGGCACTTCTGCACCAGTTCGACCAGGTCGTTGTTGGTGCCGAAACGGGGATCGATGCGGTAGAAATCCAGGATGTCGTAGCCGCCGTCGATCCAGCCGGAGACGAACACGGGGTTGAACCAGATGGCGGTCACGCCGAGGCTCTGGATGTAGTCGAGCTTCGAGATGACGCCCGGGATGTCCCCGATGCCGTTGCCGTCGGAGTCCTTGAAGGACGAGGGATAGATCTGGTAGATGACGGCGTTCTTCAGCCATTCCGGGCCTTTCTTCCAGGTCTGTTCGAAGGAACCCGGCTTCGGCTGGGCGGAGAGGGAGAAGAGGGCGGCGCATCCCAGCGCCATGAGGATCAGTGCTTTTTTCATATGGCCAATTCTTTTTGCGCTTACAAAGATAGGTTTTTATGACAAAAAAA